>CBIHPK010000051.1:0-43870 GCA_966211675.1 uncultured Myxococcaceae bacterium | reverse complement strand
GCCGCCCCCGCTGCTCCGGCTGCGCCCGCCCAGGCCCCCTGACCCCATCCAGCTCGCGCCTCCTGCGCGTGCTTGCGCCGACGGTCCTCGTCGTCGGCTGCGTCCTGCTCTGGTCCAGCGGCTTTCTCGGCATCTCCAACGACGACCCCGCGCGCGCCCTCATCGCGTGGGACACCGCGCGCTCTCCCTCGATCGACCCCACCCGATCGAGCTGGCTCCCGCTCCATAGCCTCCTGCTCGCCGCGCTGATGGCCCTCGCTCGCGACCCGAGGATCGTCCCCTTCGCCCTGTCGCTGGGCTCCGCGCTCGTGGCCGTGAGCGCCCTCGCCCGCGCGCTCCGACGAGAGGCGATCGGGGTGGAGGCCGCGTCCATCGCCCTGACGCTGGTGGCCTGCTGGCGCTGGAGCCTGTTCTCCGCCGCAGCGGGCGCCGTGCCCGAGATGCCCGCGGTCGCCCTGCTGTGCGTCGCGCTGGAGCGGTGGTGCTCTCGCTCGCGAGGATCGTGGTGGCAGGCGGGCCTCGCGCTCTCGCTCGCCGCGGGCTTCCGCTACGAGGCGTGGTTCGCCATCGCGGGCTTCGCCTTCGCTGCGAAGGAGCGCGATCGACCTCGCTGGCAGGCGCCCGCCGCCCTCGGGCTCGCGGCCCTCGTGCCGCTCTCGTGGCTGCTCATCAACCGACTCCATCGGGGCGACGCGCTCGACTTCCTCCACCGGGTGGCCGCCCATCGTCAGGCGGTGACCCTGCACCTCGCTCCCTGGTGGTCCCGCTGGACCGAGGCGCCGAGGGCGCTGCTCACCGAGCTTCCGTGGATCGCGCCAGGCCTCGCCGCGCTCGCGAGCACCCGTCGGCGTCCGGGGGTGGTGGGCCTCGGCGCAGCCATGGCCCTCGCGGTGCTGGCCGGGCTCACGATGGAGGCGGCGCGCGGCGGCGGCGCGACCCATCACGGCGCCCGCACGCTGCTCCCGGTGGCGTGGCTGCTGGTCCCGGCGCTCGCGTCGGCGCTCGACGGGATGATCCGGCGAGGGCGCTCGGCGTGGATCCTCGCGGGCGCGCTGGCGTGCGCGGCGTGGAGCGCGCCGCGGCCCGCGGAGCTGCGGGAGATGGGCGCCCGCGAGGCCTCGACGGTGGGCGCGGAGGTGGCGGGGAGATGGTCCCGGGGCCGCTGGTGCCTGGAGCTGCAACGGCAGGACGCGCTCTGGGTCCAGTGGCGGAGCGGGGCCTCGAGGCGGGTCATACCCGATCGGGTATTCGGCGCGTCGCCGGACGAGCCGTCGGTGCGCGCGGAGCGGTGCGCCGCGGCCCGAGGGGCGGTGACGAGCAGCTGGGAGTTCGAGGAGGCGCTGAGGAGGCGGGGGTTTCAGCCCGTGCTGAGGCGGGGCCCGTGGGCGATGTTGGAGCGGGCGGAGTGAAGGGGCCGGGCGCTCAGTTGCCGAAGACCTGGACGCCGAACTCGCCGGTGCCGGCGTACATCGTGACCTCGAGGCGGTACTGACCGGCGGCGGTGGGACAGAGCTGACGCTGGAGTCCGATCACCGGGAAGTTGTCCGTCGCGATGTCCTGATCGACCACCGCGCTCGGGGTGCCGTCGGGGTTGGCCGGGGCGTAGAGCTTGAGGTCGAGGTCGGTCACGCTCGGGGCGCCGACGCCGATGATCTTGTAGCAATGGCCAGGCAGCATGTTGACCGCGTAGTTCTGCGTGCCGCTGGTGGCCAGCGTGCCGCGAGCGATCGGGAGGACGGGGTTCATGCCCGCGGCGAACTGCGCCTGGCGCATCTGCATCTGCGTGGCGATGAAGTCACCGCCTTGCTGCATGCCCGGCTGCGGGACCTGCATCGGCTGCATCCCAGGCTGCGCGGAGGGGTCCATCCCCGGCTGCTGCATGCCCGGCTGCTGCATTCCGGGCTGCTGCATGCCCGGCTGCTGCATTCCGGGCTGCATCCCAGGCTGCATTCCAGGCTGCATCCCGGGCTGGGCCACGGGCGGCTGCACCGTCGGCGCGGTCGTCGGCGTGGTGGTGTTGGTGTTGTCGTTGTTGCGATTGCGGCTTCGGCAGTTGTACGAAACCAGCACGCTTGCGATGGCCACGCCACGCAGGATCCACTTCGACGTCATCTGACTTCCTCCTCTGGACTTCGGACCTGAACCATCGCGGCGAGGCCCACCCGCCGTCCCCGAACGGGGCAGGGCCATGCTTTAGCCCCTTCTCGGCCTTAGCGTCCAGCGCGCAGCGCCTGCGGCGTCGACTCGTGCACCAGCACCAGCGTGCCGAGCGGCGGAAGCCGGAGCGTCACCGAGTGCGCGTGGCCGTGGCTCGAGACCTCGACGCTCTGCACCGCGCCGGCGTTGCCCACGTCGCTGCCGCCGTAGATCGCCGAGTCGGTGTTGATCGCCTCGCGCCAGCGCCCCGCGAGCGGCACCCCGAGCCGGTAGCGCTCGCGCACCACGGGCGTCGCGTTGAGGACGCAGAGCGCCGGCGGCTCACCCGGAGCGCCGTGGCGCACGAAGGAGAACACGCTCTGCGGCTCGTCGTTCGCGTCGACCCAGCGGAAGCCCTCGTTGGAGTCGTCGAGTCGCCAGAGCGCGCCCGTCGTGCGGTAGAGCCGGTTGAGGTCGCCGAGCAGCGCGGACACGCCACGGTGCATCGGGTCGTCGAGCAGGGACCAGTCGAGGTCACGCTCCTCGCTCCACTCCGACGGAGCGGCGAACTCCGAGCCCATGAAGAGCAGCTTGCGACCAGGGTGGCACCACATCCAGCCGTAGAGGGCGCGCAGGTTGGCGAAGCGCTGCCAGCGGTCGCCGGGCATCTTGGAGAGCATCGAGCCCTTCCCGTGCACGACCTCGTCGTGGGAGAGCGGCAGCACGAAGTGCTCGCTGAAGGCGTACAGCAGCCCGAAGGTGAGCTCGTGGTGGTGGTGCCTTCGGTGCACCGGGTCGTGCTCGAAGTACCGCAGGGTGTCGTGCATCCAGCCCATGTTCCACTTGAGGGTGAAGCCGAGGCCGCCGTCGTAGACGGGGCGCGTCACCGAGGGCCAGGCGGTGCTCTCCTCGGCGATCACCGACACCCCGGGGAACTCCCCGTGGAGCAGCGTGTTGAGCTCGTGCAGGAGCGACACCGCGTCGAGGTTCTCTCGCCCGCCGTGGGGGTTGGGGACCCAGCCGTCCTGAGTGCGCGAGTAGTCCAGGTAGAGCATCGAGGCGACCGCGTCGACGCGCAGGCCGTCGAAGTGGAAGTCGGCGATCCATGCGCGGGCGCTCGCCAGGAGGAAGTTGCGCACCTCTCGGCGGCCGAAGTTGAAGACGAAGGTCCCCCAGTCGGGGTGCTCGCCCTGGCGCGGGTCGAGGTGCTCGAAGAGCGCGGTGCCGTCGAAGCGACCGAGGGCGAAGGTGTCCTTGGGGAAGTGCGCGGGCACCCAGTCGACGATCACCCCGATGCCGCGGCCGTGCAGGTGCTCGACGAAGGCGCGCAGGTCGTCCGGGTCGCCGAAGCGCGCCGTGGGCGAGAAATACCCCGTGACCTGATAGCCCCAGGACGCGTCGAGGGGGTGCTCCCCTACGGGCAGGAGCTCGACGTGCGTGAAGCCGAGCGAGGTGACGTGGTCGGCGAGCAGCGGCGCGAGCTCGCGCCAGGTGAGCCAGCGGTCGTCCTCCGCGCGACGCCACGAGCCGGCGTGAACCTCGTAGATGGACATCGGCGCGGACTGCGCCGAGCGGGAGGCGCGCGAGGCGATCCAGGCGTCGTCGCGCCAGACGTGGCGAGAGGCGAAGACCACCGAGGCCTGACCGGGGCGAAGCTCGGCGTAGGAGGCGTAGGGGTCGGACTTGCGGAGCCACTCGCCCGACGCGGTGACCAGGTCGAACTTGTAGCGGGCGCCGATGGGGACATCGGGGATGAAGACCTCCCAGAGCCCGAGGCCGCCGATGCGACGGAGCGGGTGCGTGGCGGGGTTCCAGAGGTTCCAGTCGCCGACGACGCTGACCGCGCGGGCGTTGGGGGCCCACACCGCGAAGGCCACGCCGGACACGCCGTCGAGCTCGCGGGGGTGGGCGCCGAGTCGGTGGTGGAGGTTCCAGTGACGGCCCTCGCCGAAGAGGTGCTCGTCGAGCGGGCCGATCGTGGGGAGGAAGTTCCAGGGCTCGCGCACCGACCAGGAGACGCCGTCGAGGGTGGCCTCGATTCGGTACCGCCCGTCGGTCACGAGGGCGGGCATCCAGACCGCCCAGAGGCCGGCGTCGTGGATGCGCTCCATCGGCAGCGCCGGGCCCCTGGAGAGCCGGACGGACACCGACTCGGCGCCGGGACGCCACGCTCGCAGGACCGTTCCGCCGTCGACCGGGTGCGCCCCGAGGACGCGGTGCGGGTCGGCGTGGTCGCGCTGCGCGAGGTGGACGACCTCGACGTCGGTGATGCCATCCCAGAGTCGCGCTCGATGCTTCACGACCCGGGACGTTTCACCGCGGCGGAGGCCCCAGGCAAGGGCCTTCGCGCAGGAAGCGACGCCATCACCACGGCCACGCCCTCGCGCTCGGGCGCTCGCCCCGCCGTCACGCCGTCGCCCAGGACGATGCGAGACCCGCCCTGCCCCGGCACGCTCGGCACCCCGCGGCCCCAGTTGGCGTTGACCACGGCGCACCCGTGACGAGCCGCCAGCGCAGGGAGGATCTCTCCCCGGGCGTCGACCTCGTCCTCGTCGACCCAGGCGCTCGGGAAGAGCAGCGCGTCGACCGAGTCGAGCGCCTCGCCCGCGTCCTCGGACACGAAGTGCACGTCGAAGCACACCGCCACCGCGACCCGGCGGCCGTGCAGCGTGGCCACCGGGGTGCCGAGGTCGCCTGCCGTGGCCCAGGCCTCCGGGTACCACGGGTGCCGCTTGCGGTAGTGCAGCGCCGCCGCGCCGGACTCGTCGATCAGCGCCGCGCTGTTGAAGCACCGGGCGCCGTCGCGCTCTACCCACGAGGCCAGCAGCGCGACCTGCCGGGCCACCGCGATCGCGGCCACCCGCCGGAGGAGCGGACCGTCGAGGGCCTCGGCATCGCGGGACACGTCGAAGTCGCCGCGCGCCGAGACGTAGCCCGTGAGCGCGAGCTCCGGCAGCACCGCGAGCGTGGGCCCGCCGGGAGGGAGCGACGCGAGCGCCCGGTCGAGCGCGAGGAGTTGCGCCTCCGGGGCGCCGTGCCTCGCGGGGAGCTCGACCGCGACGACCCTCACCGCTCAGTCCCCCTCGTCGGAGGGGACCACCATCCGAGAGCCCGTCTCCGCGTCGACGCTCACCCGCACCGGCACCCCGAAGGCGGCCTCGATCGCGGCCTCGGTGAATACCTCGGAGGGTAAACCGACGGCCACGAGCGACCCGCCGCGCAGCAGCGCCACGCGGTCGCACCAGCGCGACGCCGCGGTCAGGTCGTGGAGCACCGCCACCGCCGTCCCGCCGCCGCGCACCCAGGCGCGCAGCCGCCGGCAGCACGCGACCTGCTGGCCGAGGTCGAGCGCCGCGAGCGGCTCGTCGAGCAGCAGCACCCTCGCCCCCTGGGCGAAGGAGCGGGCCAGCGCGCACCGTCGGAGCTCGCCCCCGGAGAGCGTGGAGACATCCCGGCCCGCCAGCGGGAGCAGGGCCCACTCGGAGAGCGCGGCGTCCACCGCCCGCTCGTCGCTCTGGCGCAGCGCTCCGGTCCAGCTCGTGTGCGGCGCGCGGGCCTGCGAGACCCACGCGCGGACGCTCCAGCCCTCGGGCGTGGGCTCGCGCTGCGGCACGTATCCGAGCGCCCTCGCGCGCTCTCGGCCCTCCCAGCTCCCGAGGAGGCGGCCGTGGAGGCGCACCTCGCCCTCGTCGATGGGGATCAGGCCCGCGAGCGCTCGCAGCAGCGTGGTCTTGCCCGCGCCGTTGGGGCCGAGGATGCCGAGCAGCTCGCCCGGGCGCGCCGAGAGATCGATCGGTCCGACCGCGCCGCCCCACGCGGAGACCCCGCGACGCAGACCCCGCGCGGTCAGCACGTCCTCCGCCGGCCCGGTCTCGAGAAGCGCTTCAGGCATCATCCGCGGCCAAGATTCACTGGTTGCACATCGTAGCCCGGAGATGAATCCTCCGGCCGCCCCTCAATGGAGCCTCGCGGAGACCGGTGAGTCAGGATCCCTTCGATCAGTTGCACGCCCGGCGGAGCCGCCGGTGGATCGTCGTCGTCGTCCTGCTCGCGATCGTCGCCGCCGGAGCGGTCGTCTACGCGCGCCGACGGAGCGCTCCGACGGGGCCACGCTACCTCACCGCCGCGGTCGGCCGCGGGGAGATCGTCGCCTCCGTCGAGACCAGCGGCTCGCTCCAGCCGGACGTGCAGGTGCAGGTCGGCAGCCAGGTGAGCGGCCGCATGGCGAGGGTGCTGGTGGACTTCAACGCGCGCGTCACCCGAGGCCAGCTCCTCGCGGAGATCGACGCCACGCCCTTCCGCGCGGCCGTCGCTCAGGCCCGCGCCGCGGTGCTCGGGGCGGAGGCGCAGCTGCAGCGGGCGCAGGTGAACGTGCGCGTCGGCGAGACCAACCTCGCCCGCGCCACGGACCTGCGCGCCCGCGGCCTCAACGCGACCGCCGACGTGGACAGCACCCGAGGCGCCCGCGACCTCGCGCTCGCCGACGTCGCCGCCGCCCGCGCGGAGATCGCCCGCGCCCGCGCCTCGCTGAACAGCGCCGAGACCAACCTCGCCTTCACCCGCATCACCGCCCCCATCGACGGCGTGGTGATCCAGCGCTCGATCGACGAGGGGCAGACCGTGGCGGCCAGCTTCCAGGCGCCGACGCTCTTCCAGATCGCCGCGGACCTCACCCGCATGCGCATCATCGCCAACGTCGACGAGGCCGACGTCGCGCAGATGCGGGAGCACCTGATGGCCACCGCGCGCGTCGACGCCTTCCCGGGCGAGACCTTCCGCGGCGAGCTCATCGAGCTGCGCTACGGCTCGCAGACCACCAGCGGCGTGGTCACCTACCCCGCGGTGATCTCCGTCGCCAACCCCGACATGAAGCTCCGCCCCGGGATGACCGCCACGGTGACCGTCGTCGCCGCGCGGCACCCGGACGTGCTCTTCGTCCCCAACGCCGCGCTGCGCTTCCGCCCCGCGAGCGCGACGCCCGATGGGGGCGTTGCCTCCCCCGCGGCGGAGCCCGATCCGCACCACGGGACGCTCTACGTGCTGCGCAACCGCCGGCCGGTGGCGGTGCCGGTCACGCTCGGCCTGCACGACGACCGGCGCACGGAGGTCTCGGGTCCGGGCATCGCCGCGGGCGTGCCGGTGGTGACCGACGAGATCGAGCAGCGCGCCTCGACGGGCCCCTCGGGGGCTGCGCCCGGCATGGGCGGGAGGCGGAGGTAGTCGGCCGTGAGCGGGAGCGCCACGGTCATCAAGATGGAGCGCGTCGAGAAGGTCTACCGCACCGGGGAGCTGATCTTCCACGCGCTGCGGGGCATCACGCTCGACATCGAGGGCGGGGAGTTCGTGGCCATCGGCGGCCCGTCGGGCAGCGGCAAGAGCACCCTCATGAACCTCATCGGCTGCCTCGACCGGCCGAGCGCGGGGCGCTACCTGCTCGCGGGCCATGACGTCTCCGGCCTCGACGCCGACGCGAGGGCCTTCGCGCGCAACCGACTGATCGGCTTCGTGTTCCAGGGCTTCAACCTGCTGGCGCGCACCTCGGCGCTGGAGAACGTGGAGCTCCCGCTCGCCTACCGCGGCGTCGGGTCGAAGGAGCGTCGCCGACGGGCCATCGAGTCGCTCGCCCTGGTGGGCCTCGGTGACAAGCTCGACAACACCCCGGCGCAGCTCTCCGGCGGACAGCAGCAGCGCGTGGCCATCGCGAGGGCGCTGGTCACGGACCCGAAGGTGCTCCTCGCCGACGAGCCCACGGGCAACCTCGACTCGCGCACCACGGAGGACGTCCTCGCGCTGCTGCAGCGGCTCCACCGCGAGCACGGGCTCACCATCGTGATGGTCACGCACGAGCCCGACGTGGCGGCCTGCGCCGACCGAATCATCGTGGTGCGCGACGGGCTCATCGGCAGCGACGCGCCCAACCCGACGCCGCGGCGCGCGGAGCTCAACACCGGCTCGGACAACCCGCTTCTCGCGGGGGGAGCGTAGGGAGGACCCATGGCGATGTGGTGGATGGCCCTGCGCCTCGCGCTGCGCTCGCTCACGCGCAACAAGCTGCGGGCGTCGCTTACCGTGCTGGGTATTCTCATCGGCGTGGCGGCGGTGGTGGCGATGACCGCGCTCGGCGACGGCGCGAGCGCCAGCATCCAGAACCAGATGGGGGCGCTCGGGGTGAACCTTCTGTGGGTGTTCCCGGGGTCGAACACGTCGAGCGGGGCGCGTGGCGAGGTGGGCAGCCGACCGACGCTCTCGGAAGACGACGGCGAGGCCATCGCGCGCGAGCTGTTCACCGTGCAGGCGGTGGCGCCGGTGATCACCGCGAGCGCTCAGGTCGTGGTGGGGGCGCGCAACTACGCGACGCGCATCACCGGCACGACGCCGGACTACCTCCGTGTGCGCGCGTGGTCCCTCTCCCGAGGGAGCGCCTTCACCGACGCCGACCTCCGCCTGTCGGCGCGCACCTGCATGATCGGCGAGACGGTGCGCAACGCCCTCTTCGACCAGGCGGACCCGATCGGGCAGACCATCCGCATCGGGCGGATGCCGTGCACCGTGGTCGCGCTCCTCGCGCCGAAGGGCCAGGGGAGCTTCGGGCAGGACTACGACGACACGGTGGTCATGCCCATCACCGCGGTGCGCGCGAGGCTGCGGCACACGCCCGGGCGCGAGGTCGACCAGATCATGGTGTCCGTGCGCGAGCAGGACCTCATGAGCCGCGCCCAGGAGCAGCTCACCTCCCTCCTCCGGCAGCGCCACCGCGTGGCCGAAGGGGAGGAGAACGACTTCATGGTCCGCAACCTCCAGGACCTGATGGCGACGCTCGAGCGCACCCGCTCGACGCTCTCCACGCTGCTGCTCGCGATCGCGTGCATCGCCCTCCTGGTCGGCGGCATCGGCGTCATGAACATCATGCTGGTGAGCGTCTCCGAGCGCACCCGCGAGATCGGCATCCGCCTCGCCATCGGCGCCCGCTCGGCGGACATCCTCGCGCAGTTTCTCGTCGAGGCCGTGACGCTCTCGACCGTCGGCGGCGTCGCGGGCCTCGCGCTGGGCGTCGGAGCGGGCACGGTGCTGGGCCGAGCGATGGAGTGGTCGGTGCGCTTCTCCCCGACCGCCGCGCTCGTCGCCTTCGCGACCTCCGGGGGCATCGGGGTGGTATTCGGGTTCTTCCCCGCGCGCCGCGCGGCGCAGCTCGACCCCATCACCGCGCTGCGCCACGAGTAGCGCCGACCGGTGTTGTCTCGCGGCCGAAGTGGCCGCAAGGATCCGCGCACTCCAATGCCCCGCCCTCCCGCAAGTCAGCAGCCCAAGGGCTCGACCGTCCTCCTCCTCGGACTCACCGGCTGCGTCTCCGTCGTCGCCATCATCGTCGCGATGCGCTCCTGGGACGTCGAGCGCGGCGCCCGTCGTCTCTCCGCCGACCTCTCCTCGGTCGAGCGCGGGGGGCGAGCGTCTCGCCTCGCGCAGCAGCCCGGCTGGGAGGCCGAGGCGCTGCGCTCGGCGATCACCGCCGCGAAGGCTCCGTCGCGCACCTCCCTCGCTCGCTCGCCGACGATCTTCGAGGGGCTCACCTCGGCGGTGGTCGCCGCCGACCGGGTGCGAACGCTCGCGTCCACGGCGGGCGCCGCGGCGGACGTGGCCGTGTCCGCGGACGGGAGCCGAGCGCTGGTCGGGTACGCCGACGGCACCACGGTGCTCTGGTCGACCGCGGGCGCTCGCGTCGCAGAGCTGCGGGGCCACTCGGCGGCGGTCACGGCGGTCGCGCTCTCGACGGACGGCCGACTCGCGGTGACCGGCAGCGCCGACCACACCGCGCGCACCTGGGCCATCGAGGGCAGCGGGGCGCGAGAGCTCGGCGTGCTGCGAGGCCACGAGGACGCCGTCACCGCGGTGGCGATCTCACCGGACGGCAGCCGAGTGCTCACCGCGGGGCGGGACCACAGCGCGAGGCTCTGGGCGGCGACCGGCGGCGGCGCCCCGGTGGTGCTGCAGGCGCAGGCGGGCTGGATCGAGTGCGCGAGCTTCTCCGCCGACGGAGCCAGGGTGGTGACCGGCGGCGGCGACAACCTCGCCCGCGTCTGGAACACCTCCGACGGAGCCCTGGTGCAGACCCTCACCGGCCACGTGGGCGGCGTGCTCGACGCGCGCTTCGTGGGCGACGGGACGAGGGTGATCACCGGCTCCCGCGACCGCAGCGCGAGGCTCTGGGACGTGGCCACGGGCGCGACGCTGCACGCCTTCGAGGGGCACCGCGGGGTGGTGGTGCGGGCGAGCGCCAACCCCGCCGGAGAGCGCGTGCTCACGGCGAGCGTGGACGGCTCCGCGGCGATCTGGCACGCCGGGACGGGCGCCCTGCTCCAGACGCTCACCGGCCACCGCGGCGGGCTCTTCGACGCGCGCTGGTCGGCGGACGGATCGGAGATCGCCACCGCGGGCGAGGACGGCACCGTGCGCCTCTGGCGCGGCGACGGCGGGCGGGCGGTGGCGACCTTTCGTGGGCACGCGGGGGCGGTGCGCGCGGTGAGGTTCCTGCCGGGGAGGGGAAGGCTCGTGAGCGCCGGGGACGACGGCGCGGCGCGCGTGTGGAGCGACCGGGCCGATGGCGCTCTCTCGGTCTTCGCGGAGCATCGCGAGCCCCTGCTCGACGTGACCTTCTCGCCCGACGGACGGCGGCTGCTCAGCGCCGGCTGGGACAACGAGGCGCGCCTCTCGGACCCCGCGACGGGCCGCGCGGCGGGCTCGCTGGAGGGCCACGAGGACCGCATCCTGATGGCGCGCTTCTCTCCCGACGGGCGGCGCATCGCGACGGCCTCGGCGGACCACGACGCGCGGCTCTGGTCCTCGGCGGGCGTCTTCGACCGGTCGCTTCGGGGGCACGCGAGCTGGGTGCGCGCGGTGGCGTTCTCGCCCGACGGCGCGACGCTCGCGACCGCGGGCAACGAGGGCACCACGCGGCTCTGGCGCGTCGCTGACGGCACCGCGCTGGCCACGCTCGCCGAGGGCAACGGCGAGGTGCTCGCGGTGGGCTTCTCGCCCGACGGTCGACGCCTCGTGACGGGCTCCGGCGACCGGGTCGTCAGGGTCTGGGACGTGGCCACGCACCGTCTTGCGTTCTCCTTCACGGGGCACCGCGAGGCCGTGACGCAGGCGTCGTTCACGCCCGACGGAGAGCGGGTGTTGAGCGGCAGCGCGGACGGCACCGCGAGGCTCTGGGACGCGCGCGGCGGGCGATCGCTGGCCGTGCTCGGCGCCCACGGAGACGGGCACCGCGGCGCGCTGACGGCGGCGGTCTGCAACGCGGAGGGGCGGCTCATCCTGACCGCGAGCGTCGACGGCACTGCGCGCGTCTGGAACTCCAACAGCGCCCGCCTCCTGGCGGTGCTGATGGGGCACACCGGAGCGATCCACGCGGCGGCCTTCGCGCCGGACGGAGACGTGGTGGTGACCGGCGGCGAGGACGGCACCGTGCGCCTCTTCCACGGACCCTCCGGCGAGCTGCTGGCGACGGCGCCGGGGCACGAGGGCGCCGTGCGGGCGCTGTCCATCGCGCCCGACGGACAGAGCCTCGCGAGCGCCGGTGAGGACGCGACGGTGAGGGTGCTACCGCTCAGCTACGAGGCGTGGCTGCGACGGGCCTGCGCGCTCTCCGTCGGACGCGACGACGCGGACATCCGCCGGCTCTGCTCGGAGCCGTGACGACCTCTGCGTCGGCGGTGAGGACATCGCGTCGCCGTTGACGTCGCCCTCCCGTGGCGCGATAGCGTTGCGGCGTGATCGTCCTCCGGCTGGCCATTGCGGCCCTCTCCGCGCTCATCCTCGCCGACTGCGGCGGCATGCATGCGTGCACCTCCGACGGCGTTCCCTGCGGTGAGCAGGCCGTGCGCCCGGCGGCCTCCGCGCAGAGCAGCGGCGGCGCCGGGACTCCCGTGCTCCTGCCGACGGCGACCGCCTCCGTCGCGAACGCTCCCTTCGTCGCACCGGCGGCCTTCGAGGCGCCCGCTCCCGCCGCCGAAGCGCCGCCCCCCGCCGCGCCCACGGCCACGGTCACCGAGACCACCGTCGCGGCCGTCGAGGAGCCGGACGAGGACTCCGGGCGTCACCACGGTCGACACGGTCGGCACGGCAGCCGACGCCATCGCAGCAGCGGAAGCAGCGGCTCGCACTCGCGTCACCACCGCCGCCATCACTGACCCGCGGCTCAGGCCTCCGGGCCCGCGGGGTTGATGGACTGCTCTCGGCGGTTATTGCTCGGCGCCTCCTGAGGCGCGCCGCCCGACGGCGCCGTCGGCGTGCCGTTGCTCGGCGGCTGCGTCGCAGGGGGCTCCGGGTCACCCGGTCGGCGGTCGGGAGCGCGCTCGGTCGGCGGCGGAGCGGGGCGACGCACCACCGGGGGCGGCGGCTCGCCGAACTCGCTGCGCAGCTTGCGGGCGAGCCTCGTCAGGATGAGCGACTCCACGTAGGTCGGCATCTGCGGGATCTGCACGATGACCCTCGCGCCGGGCCGGCCGTCGACCTCGGTGCGCACCATCTCCATCGACCCCTGCACGGAGCGGGAGCCCTCTCGGTAGGTGAAGGTGAAGAAGCCCATCTCCTGGTCGCGCTCGAGGATGGGCATCCCCATGTCGATGCGCACCAGGCGCACCGCGGCGTTCCAGGTGGTCTCCATGGAGTAGGGCTCGTCGTGCACCGTGCGGGCCTCCGCGGTCGCCGAAGCCAGCGAGAGCACCACCGCCGCGAGAGCCCCGTACCTTGCGCGCCACATCGTCCACGACCCTGACGGGATCGCTCGCGAAAGTGCAAGTTCCTGTCGGGGAGCCCCTGAGGGGATCAGGGAGAGGGCGGAGGCTCGGAGGCCGGGGCCTCGTCGAGGGCGGTGCGCGGGTCGATGCGCGCCCACCAGAGCGATCCGAGGCCCGTGATGGTGGTGAAGGTGAACTGGCACGCGTACATCAGGAAGACGTAGACGCTACCCTTCGAGAGCACCTCGGACTCCGGGTAGAACATCCGCAGCGCGAGGTAGATCGAGTACTGGAACGGTCCGAAGAGCCCGGGGCCCGCGGGGAGCAGGATGCCCATGGCGAGCACGCCCATCACGGCGAAGCCCTGCGACGGGGTCATCGGGAGCCCGCAGCCATAGCCGAGCAGCCACATGCCGAGCGCGTTGACGGTCCAGTACACCGTGGTCTGGAGCATGAAGGGCCCCATGAGCGACGGGTCGGGCAGCGAGCGCAGGCCGTCGGCCAGGTCGCCCACCATGCGAGAGAGGCGGCTCGCGAGGCGCTTGCTGACGACCCCCACGATGGCGGCGGTGAGCCGCTCGGCGAGCCTGCGCGCCGCGAGGAAGAACGCGAGCACCGCGAGCGCCGAGGAGAACACCGCGACGGTGAGGTAGCCGTAGTGGACGACCTGCTCGACCGGGAAGCCGCCGAATACCACGCCGTGTAAGGGCAGGCGCGGCACCAGCCAGAGCGTGGCGGCCAGGAGCAGCGCCACGAAGAGCCCGTCGAGCACGCGCTCGGCGGCGATGGTGCCCATGGCGGCGGAGCCGGAGATGCGTCCCTCGCGGCGCAGCAGGATGGGGCGCACCACCTCGCCCATGCGCAGCGGGAGCATCATGATGGCGAAGAAGCCGACCCAGGCGTAGGCGATGATGCGCGAGGTGGAGACCTTCGCGACGGGGCGGAGCAGGTAGGTCCAGCGCCAGGCGCGAAACCAGTGGACGACCAGGAGCGACGCGAAATACGTCGGCACGGTCCACCAGCGAACGTATTTGAGGGCGTCGCGGTCGGGGAGCACCGGGACCCCCCCTCGCTGCATGAACAGCAGGAACGCGCCCGCGACCAGCAGGGACACGAACAGGCGCATGCGCCATGGGCGGTGGTGGATCGGAGCCTCGGGGCTCGGCGTGGAAGGTTCGCTCACTCGTTCGCTCGTGCCCCTCTACGCCCGCCCCGCCGCCGCCAGGATCTTCGCGGGGCCATCGACCAGCAGGCGACGCACCTCCGCCTCTCCCCTCGCCGCCCTCAGCGCCGCGATGCCCTGCGCCACCACCGGGACATCCGAGGCCTTGTGCGCGTCCGAGCACGCGGCGGTGTACCGGCCCGACGCGAGGATGCGCTCGGCCGCGGCCTGCGCCCGGCGACCGTACGCGCCCACGAGCGACATGAGGTCGAGCAGCAGCCAGGCGCCGGCGCCGACGAGCTCGTCGAGCTTGTCGTCGGACTGCTGCACCGGCGTGTAGCGCTCCGGGTGGGCGAGCACCGGTCGCACCGTCTTGGCCATGCGCCAGAGCTGCAGCTCCACCCGCATCGGGATGTTGTCGTAGGGGAACTCCACCAGCGCCGCGCCGCCGCCCGGATAGGTCAGCGCCTCGCCCTTGCGCAGGAGGTCGTGGAAGACGTCATCGAACATGTGCTCGCCCGCCAGCAGCAGGGTCGGCAGGGTCTCCCCACGACGGTGGGCCTCGGCCATCATCGCCGCGAGGACCTCGTGCGCCGCGGCGCGGCTCTCGAGGCGGTTGTCCCAGACGCCGCTTCGGACGTGGGGCGTGGCGACCACCGTCTCGAAGCCGAGGCCGTAGAGACCCGCCAGCAGCGCCGCGCCGTCTTCCGCTGTACGGGCGCCGTCGTCGATGCCCGGGAGGGGGTGGCAGTGCAGGTCGATCCAGCCCATGGCAGATGCGGCGCTGGGGTAACACCGATCGACCGAGGCGTCGAGGCGAGTCGTCGCTCGCGCGTCAGCGGACGTAGATGGTGAAGCGTCGGCTGGCGCCGCACTCGCCGGCGGCGCCGAGGGCGTTCCAGGACACGTCGCTGGTGACGCAGCGGTCCGGGGTGCCGACGCCGAAGGCCGTGTAGAAGGGCGCCGGGGAGGGATTGATGCAGAAGCGCCCGAAGCTGCTGCCGCTGCTCCAGCCGCCGCCGCAGTTGTCGAGGAAGCCGCCGTAGCCGTAGCGGACGATGCGGGCCAGCGGAGCGGCGCCGTTGAAGGAGACCATCGCGGGCTCGTCGACGTTGTTGACGCTGAGCGGCGCCGCGGTGCGCCACCCCGCGGGGATGGCGAAGCGCACCCAGTAGAGCGACGGCAGCGGCGCGAAGGACGAGTCCCGGAAGGCGACCAGCGTGGTGGTCGCGAGCCCGGGGTTCACCAGCGCCGCGGCGACGTCCGCCCGAGTCCACCCGACGCCGTCCTGGTTGAAGTTGGAGGTCCCGGAGTCGAAGACCAGGGTCCAGCCGCCGTCGTCGGTGGTCATGTCGCAGCGGACGGTGGTCGCGGCCCCTGCCCCGGCCCCGTCGAAGTCGACCATGTACTCGCCGCTCGGGAGCGACGGGCTGCGGGTGTGCAGCTCGCGGCAGTCGCGCGGCAGCCGGCACGCCCCGCTGCCGCAGAGGCGATCGGCGCCGCACGCGACGCCGCAGGCCCCGCAGTGCGAGTTGGAGGTCGAGGTGTCGGTCTCGCAGCCGTTGGCGGCGATGCCGTCGCAGTTGCCGTGGCCCGCGTTGCACGACACGAGCACGCACGCGCTCGCCGCGCACCCGGCGACGGCGCTGGGGAAGGAGCACGCGGTGGCGCACCCGCCGCAGTGGTTGACGTCCGTCGCGAGGTCGAAGCAGGTCGTGCCGCAGAGGGTCTGCCCGGGAGGACACACCGGGGGCATGTCCACCGGGACATCGACCGGCACGTCCACGGGGACATCGACCGGCACGTCCACCGGGACATCGACGGGGACATCGACCGGCACGTCCACCGGGACATCCATCGGGACGTCCCTGGGGACGTCCATCGGGACATCGACCGGGACGTCCACCGGCACGTCGACGGGGACATCCATCCCTGCGTCTACCGGCACGTCCACGGGGACATCGACGAAGGGATGGTCCACCGGGGCATCGACGCCGACGTCTCCGGAGAAGACCAGGTCGGGGTTGCCCAGCCCGCATCCGCTGACCAGCGCGAGCGCGCCGATCCACCTCGCCCGACCGTGGTTTCGACCTTCCCTCATGGTCGCTCCACGGTATGGAACCTTCTCCGCGAAGGCAACGACCAATCCCACCGCGTACCCGTCGCGACGGGGAGTGGATCAGCGAGGGGGCGAGTGCGCGGCGCGGGCGAGCTCCATGAGCGCCTCCGGGGTGTTGCGCGAGGGGTCGTCCAGCACCTGTTCGAGCAGGCCCGAGAGCAGCGTCCCGAGCGCTCGCGAGGGCGCCATCCCGAGCGCCGCCATGAGCGCGTTGCCGTCCACGGCCAGCTCGGCCACGGAGAGCGGGACGCCCGCCGCCAGCGTCGCCTCGACCCGCGCTCGCAGGCCCTGCAGCGCGTCCTCGCCCTCCAGCGCCGCCGCGACGTCGAGCACCGCCCTCGCCGAGGCGCGACCCACCGCGCGCAGCCATCGCCGGACCTGGGCGTCGCTCCACCCGCCGGGCGCTCCGAGGGGCAGCGCGCGGCGAAGCGCCATCACCGTCGCTCGCTCCTCGTTGGAGAACTTCGTCGTCCGAAGCCACGCGTCCAGCAGCGGGGCCTCGACGGTGTGAAGCAGCGCCGCGAGGCGCGAGGTCGCCGGCGGCGGACACGCGTCCACGGCCCGAAGCGAGCGCTCCCAGTCGGCCGGATCTTTATGTGGGGAGGTCAGCGCGGGGATGTTCACCGAGAGGATCCCGGTGCGCGCCATGACCGCGAAGGCCCGCGACGGCGCCGGGGCCTTGAGGGCCTTGAGCCACTCCTCTCGCACCCGCTCCGGCGACACGCGCCGCAGCACCCCCAGCGCCCCGGGGATCGCCGCCTCGGTGGCGGGCTCCAGGTCGAAGCCCAGCGAGGCCGTGAAGCGCGCCCCGCGGAGCACCCGCAGCCCGTCCTCGCCGAAGCGCTGAGCAGGGTCTCCCACCGCGCGAAGGAGGCCGCGGCGCAGGTCGTCGAGGCCCCCGTGCGGGTCGACCAGAGCACCGGAGATCGGGTCGTAGGCGATGGCGTTGACGGTGAAGTCCCGGCGAGCGAGGTCGTCGGCGATGTCGTCGAGGAAGCGCACCGCGTCCGGGCGCCGGCCGTCGGTGTAGTCCCCGTCGCCGCGCAGGGTGGTCACCTCGAAGTGCTGGTGGTCGAGCACCACCGTCACGGTGCCGTGAGCGATGCCCGTGGGGATCGTCCGGGCGAAGAGCCGCACCACCCGCTCGGGACGGGCGCTGGTGCAGAGGTCCCAGTCGGCCACGGTGCGTCCGAGGAGGTGGTCGCGCACGCAGCCGCCGACCACCCAGGCCCCGTGCCCGTCGGCCCGCAGCGTCGCGCAGATCTGCCTCGCCGGCGCCGGGATCGCCGACGGGTCGACCTCCGACCGCGCCAGTCGCCCGCTCACCGGCCGCGCGCTCCCGGCGAGGGGACGCCGTCCGGGGGCGTGTCGTCGCGCTCCCGCTCCCGAGCGACGGGGGGTCCGAGGTCGACGCGCTGGATGCCCGGGTCCGTGGTGCCTCCGCGGATGCTCCGGTCGCGGCCCGCGGTGGCGGTGTCGGCGTGGAGGCGAGCGTAGATCTCGTCCGAGCGGACCCGCATCGACTCGGCCTCGGCGAAGGCGCTCTCGGGCACCGCGCCCGCCGGCGAGGTGCTGAGGAAGTCCGCGAAGGTGCGGGCGGTGCGGGCGAGCTCGAGCTCCGCGCCGAGCGCCTCGAAGGCCGCCAGGGACTTGCGGAAGAGGGACTCGGCCCGCTTGCCCTCCTCGGACTCGGCGCCGTAGGCCGCGAGCACCTCCGCGAGCGAGCGCTGCGCGATGCCCACGTGCACCTTGGAGCGCACCTGCTCGAACAGCTCCAGCGCGTTCTCGAGGTAGCGCCGCGCGGTGGCCAGGTCGTTGTTGAGGAAGTAGGCCTTCCCGAGGCCGCGGCGCGCCTCGGCCAGCAGCAGCCGGTCGCCGAGCTCCTGGCAGTGCAGCTCGACCTCCGTGAGGATGCGCAGCGCCTCCTCGGAGTCGCGCATCCGGTAGCGGGCCTCGCCCACGTTGAGCAGCAGCACCGCCTGGCGCCGGCGGTCGCCCACCTCGTGAGCGAGCTCCAGGGCCTGCTTCCAGATGGTGATGGCCTCGTGGTCCTCGCCGCGGTCCGAGTGGATCGTCCCGAGGTTGTTGAGCGTCACCACGAGCCCCGGCAGGTCGCCCGCCTCGCGCCGCAGGTCGCGCGCCTTCACGAGGGCGTCATACGCGGCCTTGTATTGGCCGCTGTCCTGGAAGACCAGGCCGATGTTGTTCCAGGAGAGGGCGATGGAGCGCTTGTCGCCCTGCGCCTCGCGCCGATCGAGCCCGTCCTTGAGGAAGCGCAGCGCCGTCTCGTAGGCCCCGCGCAGCCAGTGCGTCTTGCCGATGTCGTCGAAGCTCGCGGCGATGCCCTTCTCGTCCCCTGCGGCCTCGAAGAGCGCGAGCGCGGTGCCCAGGTGCCGCATGCAGTCGTCGAGCTTGCCCGCGTCGCGGTAGAGCCGCCCGATGCGGTTGTGCGCCGCGCCGCCCTTGGCCTTCAGGTCGAGCCGGAACGCGAGGCGCAGCATCTTCTGGAAGTGCACCAGCGCCTCGTCGCCGCGGCCGAGCAGCGCCAGCACGTCGCCCAGGTGGTGGTGCGCGTCGAGGCGCAGCCCGATGTCGTGCTCGCCCAGCATCGCGAGGCCGAGCTCGTAGTGCTCCAGGGCCTTCTGGTTGGCGTAGCGCTCGCGGGCAAGGTCGGCGCTCCTCAGGTAGCACCGGGCCGCGCGCAGCGGCCGGCGGCCGCGCTCGTACTGGCGAGCCAGCAGGTCGAGCTGCTCCTCGCCGCGGTTGGTGAGGCGAAACTCCAGCCACTCGGCCAGCACCAGGTGCAGCTGCTCGGCGTCCTCCGAGGGGACCAGCGCCGCCAGGCGCTCGCGGTCGAGGTCGTCGTTGAAGGAGTAGGCCTCGTCGCCCGTGTCCGTCGGGCCGCTCACCCGGCTGACGTAGCCGCGGTCGACCAGGCCCTTGAGCGTGTCGCGGTACTGGAGCGCGAGGTCCTCGCCGCCGCCCCAGAGCGCGGGCGGCTCCTTGCCCGTGCGGCCCAGCACCACCAGGCCGCCCACCCAGAACACCCGCCCCATCATCGCCGCCCACTTCAGGAGCTCCAGCTCCGAGGGGCTAAGCGCCGTGACGCGCGAGGTCGCCGCGTCCTCCACGGACATGGGCAGCGAGATGCGCTCCAGGCGGTCGAGGTCGATGGTGGCGATGCCCTCGTCGTCGACGGCGATCACCCCCTGGTCGAAGTAGATCCGCACGATCTGGCGGATGAGCAGGGGGTTGCCTCCGCCCAGCGCGACGGCCTTGCGGACGAGCTCGCCGGGGACGTTCTCGATGGTGGAGAGCAGGGCGCGGGCCATGACCGTGGCCTCGCCCGCGTCGAGCGGGGCGAGGTCGACGCGCAGGTGGCGCCCGGCAGGGGTGGCGCAGAAGTCGTGGGCCGTCGCGAGGAGCTCGGGGCGCGTGGTGAAGAGCACCGTGATGGGCGCCGAGCGCAGCCCCTCCACGAGGCTGCGCAGGAGGCGCACGCCGTCGGCGCCGGCGAGGTGGACGTCCTCGAAGACGAGCAGCAGCGGGCTGCGCTGGGCGTCGACCTCGAAGAGTCGGCGGAGCACCGCGCGGGCGACGTGCTCGGAGGCGCGCGGGTCTTCGAGGAAGGCCTCCGCCAGCAGCGTGGCGCCGAAGCGCATGCCGAGGAAGACCCCGAGGAAGTGCAGGATCTCGTCGACGCGGCGGTCGCCGAAGAGGTCCATCACCTGGGCGCAGACCTCGTTGGCCTGGGCGTGGGCGTCGTTGCCCTCGTGCAGGTCGAAGCGCGAGCGGAGGATCGTCGCGATGGCCGCGTGGGCGCCGCGGTCCTCCCGGGCGGCGCCGCGGTAGATGCGGAGCATCGGCTGGTCGACCGCGAGGTCGGCCACGAGCTCGTCGACCAGGCGGCTCTTCCCGACGCCCGCGGCCCCGACGAGGGTGACCACCTCGCAGCGCGCCTCGCGCACGGCCTGCTGCACGGCGGCCTTCACCGCGGCGCGCTCGGCCACGCGGCCGATGAAGGGCGGCCGCCCGATCGGCAGGAGGTCGTCGTGGGGACGCTTGGGCCCAGGGTCGCTCATCGGGAATTCCTTGGAAACTGGTGGTGCTGGGGAAAGGATAGGCGCTGCCGCCGGGGGGGTTATACGCTCTCTGGCCGAGAGGTCGCATCCCTGGCGGGGGGAGCGCCATGGCGGGGCCAACGTTCCGTTGCGATCGCGTCTCGCGGTGGGGTACCAGTCATTCCCAAGAGGCATCGCAGGTGACCATCAGGCCCGCGGGAACGCACATCGGACCGTACACGCTCGGCGAGCGCCTCGCGGTCGGCGGCATGAGCGAGGTGCACCTCGCGGTCGACGCGTCCGGGCAGTCGGTGGTCCTGAAGCTGCTCGACCCGCGCAACGTGCGCGACCCGGCCTGGCGCGCCCTGCTCCGAAGCGAGGCCGCGCTCGCGACGGCCGCGGCGCACCCCAACGTGGTGGCGGTGCTCGAGTGCCACGACGACGAGGACGAGCCCTACCTCGCCATGGAGTACGTCGAGGGGGTCGACCTGGCCTTCCTCATCCGGGCGCTCCAGCAGACCCAGCGGCGCATGGAGGCCCCGCTCGCCTGCCACGCCGTGCGCGAGCTGCTCACCGGCCTCGGTCACATCCACCGGCTCAACCTCGACGGCGTCGGGCTGCTGCACCGGGACGTCTCCCCGAGCAACGTGCTGCTCTCGATCGACGGCACGGTGAAGCTCGGCGACTTCGGGCTCGCGATGACCATGCGAGGCTCCAACCCGCCGGGCCTCGCGGGGACGCCCGCCGCCGCGGCGACCGCGCTGCGGCTGCGCCGGGGCAAGGTCCCGTACATGGCCCCGGAGCAGCTGCTGGGGATGGCGGCGGACGGGCGAGCGGACCTCTACGCCGCCGGGGTCGTGCTGGCCGAGCTCCTCACCGGGCGCCAGGTCTTCGTCACCCCGCCGGACGCCGCCTCGCTGCTCACCGCCCGCGACGCTCAGCTCGACGGGCTGCGCGAGGTGCTGAGCGACCACCCCCCTCGGCTGGTCTCGGTGGTGTTCCGGGCGCTGGCCCGCTCGCCCGCGGAGCGCTTCCAGACCGCCGCGGAGTTCATCGTGGCGCTCGAGCCCTACGCGGGCGACCCGGAGGAGTCTCGGCCCCTGCTCGCCGCGCTGGTGCAGTGGGCCCGCACCGCCGCCCGCTCGGTGCAGCCTCCGCAGCGCCGCTCGGCCTCCGCCGAGCCGCACGCCACCAACCACCACCCCTCCACGCCCATCCCAGCGCGCTCGCACTACGGCGAGTCGCTGGAGGCCGAGCGCACCCGCGAGGTGCCGCTGCTCTTCTACGAGGTCGTCTCCGAGTCCGGAGAGCCGCGCGGACGCTTCACCTTCGCCCGCCTCGTGGAGCAGGCCGCCATCGGCGTGCTCACGGGCCGCGACCTGCTCATCGCCCCCGATGGCTCGTCGCAGCGCGCGGAGGACTGGGTCGAGCTCGCGCCGCACCTGGTCGTGCGCTCGGAGACCACCTCGGAGGTGGCCGAGGCGCAGGCCGACTGGGCGGACGCGATGCCGACCTGCACCTTCCTCCACGCGCTCGCCAAGCTGGTGCTCGCCGACGAGTCGGGGATGCTGGTGGCCGAGGCGTCGCCCGCCCGCAAGGAGATCTACCTCTTCAAGGGCCGCCCGACGCACTACACGAGCAACCTGCCGGGCGAGTCCATCGGCGAGTACCTGGTGCAGCGCGGCCTGCTCAACCGCGGCGAGCTCGACATGGCGCTCGCGATGATGTCGCGCTTCAACAGCAACCTCTCCACCGCCCTGGTGCAGCTCGGGCTCGTCGACGAGATGCTCCTCGCGCAGCGCACCGACCAGCTCGCGCGAGAGCGCTTCACCGAGCTCTTCCGCTGGCACCGAGGGACGCTGCGGTTCTTCCGCGGGGTGCTCCCTCCCCCCGGCGCGCTGCCCCTCACGCTCGAGCCCTCGGAGGTGCTGCGCGCAGGGGCCGCGGCGCTCGAAGACCCGGTCGCGCACTTCGTCCACTCGCTCGACCGCAGCGTGAAGACCGGCCCCACGTCCCCGTCGTCCACCATCGCGATCACCCCGCTCGGGGCCGAGCTGCTGGCGGGCGCGGAGTCCACGCCCACGCTGAGCCGCCTCATCGCCCGCACCTCGCAGGAGCGCCGGGTTTCCACCGTCGACGCGCTGCGCGAGCTCTATTTCCTCGTCGAGGTCGGGGCGCTCGCGGTGGTCGACGCATGATCCGCGCGTTGCGCCGCGCTCGGGTTTGCGGGTAAGAGCGCTCCGAGTTGCCGGTGCCAGAGACCTTCAGCTCACGAACCGTCGCCATCGTCGCCCTCGCCTCCCTGCTGGCGGGCTTCGTGGTGGTCTTTGCGGGCGGCATGGTGCTCTTCGCGCCCGCCACGACGGTCCCTCAGGCGCCGCCGATGGTGGCCGACGCGGGGGTGGCGAGAGCGCCCGCGGCCCTGCCGACGCCGGTCGCGGCGGGCGAGAGCGACGGAGGCGAGGCGCCCGGGGCGGTCGACCCCGCGGAGCCCGGTGAGGCCGGGGCCCCGGTGATGGCCGCCGGCGCCGTGCGCTTCTCGCCCTCGGCGGTGTCGCGCTGCTGGGACGCCAACAACCCCGCGGTGCTGCCGGGCGCCTCCTGCGATCGGCTCCAGGCCATCGACGACCACTTCGCCACGAAGGCCGCGGAGATCGCCGGGTGCGCCCGGGGGCACGGTCGCCTCGCGTTCATCATGGACCTGCGCTTCTCGACCGGCTTCGTGCGCTCCTGGGGCGGTCCGTCGAGCACCATCGGCAACGCCGGGACCGTGGTGGCCTGCGTGCGCCGCGTGACGCAGCCGCTGCCGCTGGCGGCGGCCGCCCACGCGCACGACCGCTACCTGATGGTGCTGCCCATCGAGTGGTGAGCGATCGGGCTCAGGAGATGCGGTCGGCGAAGGCGCGCATGAAGTCCGTGAGCGCGTGCACGTCCGAGAGCTCGATGGCGTTGTAGAGCGAGGCGCGGATGCCGCCGACGACGCGGTGACCCTTGATGCCGACGATGCCCTCGCGCTGCGCCTCGGCGACGAAGCGGTCGTCGAGGTCCGTCGAGGGGAGGTAGAAGACGACGTTCATGCGGGAGCGGGCGCCGGGCTCGACGGGGCAGCGGTACACGTCGGGCCGAGAGTCGATGGCGGCGTAGAGCGCGCGGGCCTTGGCCTCGTTGCGGCGCTCCAGGGCCTCGACGCCTCCGAGCGACTTCACCCAGCGGAGCACGTTGCGCATCAGGTAGACCGCGAAGGTCGGGGGCGTGTTGTAGAGCCCGTCGTGCGCGGCGTGCGTCGCGAAGCGGAAGATGGTCGGCAGGTCGGTGCGGGCGGTGTCGAGAAACTCCCGCTGGATCAGGAAGACCGTGAGCCCGGAGGGGCCGAGGTTCTTCTGGGCGCCGGCGTAGATGAGCGAGAAGCGCGAGGCGTCGACGCGGCGCGACAGGATGTCCGAGGACATGTCCGCCACCAGCGGCACGGCGCCCTCCGGGAAGCGCTCGTACTGCGTGCCCTCGAGGGTGTTGTTGCTGGTGATGTGCAGGTACGCGCTGCCCGGCCGGGTGACGTGCGTGGGCATCGAGGGGATGTGGTCGTAGCGCCTGGACATCGAGAGGACGTCCACGGCGTCGCCGACGTTGCGGGCCTCCGCGAGGGCCTTCTCGCCCCAGCCCCCGGTGACGGCGTAGTCCGCGCGGCCTCGCAGGAAGTTCATCGGAACGGTCGCGAAGGCCTGGCTCGCCCCCCCTTGGAGGAAGAGCACCACGGTGTTGGGGTGCAGGCCCATGAGCTCGCGCATCAGCGCGTCCGCCTCGTGGTGCACGCGCTCGTAGGCGGCGCCCCGGTGGCTGTGCTCCATGATGGACATCCCGGTGCCCTCGAAGTCGAGCAGCTCGTCCCTCGCCTGCTCCAGCACGACGCGGGGCAGCGCCGCCGGGCCCGCGTTGAAGTTGATCGCGCGTTCGCTCATGGGCGCGGAAGCTAGCGCCCGTCGCGGCGACTCACCAGCATTCGGTTGACGCTGATACGTTGCGCGGCGCCATGAGCGTTCCCCCCGTCGGCCCGACCGAGTTGACCCCGATGCTCCCGGAGGGTCTGCGCGACCTCCTGCCCGAGCGCGCCGCCCGCCGCCGCGCCGTCGCCCGCACCGTGCTCTCGGCCTTCGAGCGCTACGGCTACGCCACCGTGGTGCTGCCCGCCTTCGAGCGCGAGTCCGTGGTCGCCCGCGGCGTCGGCGGCGCCGTCCGGCGAGAGCTGCTCCGCTTCCTCGACCCGGAGGCCGGCGACGTGCTGGTGCTCCGGCCCGACATGACCCCACAGATCGCGCGGCTCGTCGCGACGCGCTACCGCGAGCACCCGGGGCCCATCCGCCTCTCCTACGAGGGCAGCGTGGTGCGTCGCCCTCGCGGCCGCGCCCAGCGCCAGTGGCAGCTCTCGCAGGCGGGCATCGAGTGCATCGGCTTCGCCGCTCCGCACGCCGACCTCGAGGTCATCGCCGCCACCCTCGACGCGCTCCACGCCCTCGGGCTGCGCGACCTCATCGTCGAGCTCTCCCACGCGGGCGCCCTCTCCTCGGTCATCGACGCCCTCCCCGTCCCGGTGCGCGAGCCGGTCGCCGACGCGGTGGCCGCGCGAGACCACGCGGTGTGGCGGACGAGGCTCTCGGGCGACGAGCTCGCGCACGTCGAGCGCCTGGTGGAGTGCGCCGGGGAGGCCTCGGAGCTCGCGGGGTGGAGCGAGGGGCTCTCGGCGCTGGGCCACGCCGACGTCGTGGAGGCGCTCTCCGCGGTGGTCGCGGGCCTCGAGCGATCGGGCTCGCGGGTCATCGTCGACCTCGGCGAGCTGCGGGGCCGCGGGTACTACACGGGGCTCTTCTTCGAGGTGCTCGCGGACGGCGTGGGCTCTCCGCTCGCCGGGGGAGGACGCTACGACGCGCTGCTCGGCCGCTACGGAGCGCCCCGAACCGCGACCGGCGCGGCCATCGACCTCGAAGCCGTGGAGTCGGCCCTCGCCCGGAGCGGGATCGACCACGACCCGAGGCCCTCGAGGGTGCTGGTCGTGGGGAGCGCCGCGGCGCGCGCATCGACGGCGGCGAGGCTCCGCGCCGAGGGCCGCGCGGTCTCCGAGTGCGACCCGATGGACGACGAGGCGCTGGCTCGGCTCGTGGCCTGGGAGGGCTACGCCGAGGTGCTGCGCCCGGACGGCGGTTGACGCGGGGGAGCCCGCGGTGCGATCGATCCCCGCGATGAATGATGCGGAGACCCGAGGCGTGACATGCAGGCGGTGATCCTCGCGGGTGGACGGGGCCGACGGCTCGCGCCCTACACGGCGGCGTTTCCGAAGCCGCTGGTGCCGGTGGGCGATCGCGCGGTGCTGGAGGTGCTCATCCGCCGGCTGGTGGCGGCGGGCGTGGTGGAGATCGTGCTCTCCGTCGACCACCTCGCGGAGCTCATCATGGCCTACGTCGAGGGCCACCCCGGGCTGCGCTCGCTCGCGAGCTACCGCTTCGTGCGAGACGAGCGCCCGGGCGGCACCGCGGGTCCGCTCAAGCGCATCGCGGGCCTCGGTCAGACCTTCCTGGTGGCCAACGGCGACCTGCTCACGGAGCTCGACCTCGCGGCGCTCGTCGCGCACCACCAGGCGCGAGGCGCGGCGCTCACGGTGGCGGTGCACCGCAAGCCGGTGAAGCTCTCTCTCGGCGTGCTCGACATCGACGACGACGGCAACATCGCCCGCTACACGGAGAAGCCGGAGTTCCGCTACGACGTGTCGATGGGCGTGTACGTGTATGACGCGAGGGCGCTCGGGTACATCACCGAGGGCGAGTACCTCGACTTCCCCGACCTGGTGGCGAGGCTCATCGCCGCGGGCGAGACCGTGGCCGCCTACCGCACCGACGCGTACTGGCTGGATATCGGCAACCCCGAGGACTACGCGCGGGCCCAGGAGGACGCCGCCGCGGGCCGCGGTCCCGCCGCCATGCAGGAGCCACCGCGATGAACTGGAAGGTACCGCTCACGGACGTGACGCTCGGCGAGGAGGAGGCCCTGGCCGCCGCGGAGGTGGTGCGCTCGGGCTGGCTCTCGCAGGGCGAGCGCGTGGCCGCGTTCGAGGCCGATTTCGCGGCCATGGTGGGCGTCCCCCACGCGGTCGCGGTGAACAACTGCACCGTCGGCCTGGAGGTCGCCTACGCCGCGGTGGGGGTGGTCCCGGGCGACGAGGTGGTGATGCCCGCGCTCACCTTCGTGGCGACCGCCAACGCCGCGCGCCGCCTCGGGGCGACGGTGGTCTTCGCGGACATCACCAGCGACGACGACCTCTGCGTCGACCCGGCGGACGTCCTCGCGAAGGTCAGCCCGAAGACCCGCGCCGTGGTGCTGGTGCACTACGCGGGCTTCGCCGCGGACGTGGCGGCGGTGCGCCGTGGCCTCGCCGCGATGGGCCGGGAGGACGTGGCGATCGTCGAGGACTGCGCCCACGCCCCGGCGGCCGGAGCGCGCGACGGCAGCGCCCGCTGCGGCGCGCTCGGAGACGTCGCGGCCTTCTCATTCTTCAGCAACAAGAACATGACCACCGGCGAAGGGGGGATGCTCACCACCCGGCGCGCCGAGCTCGACCAGTCCCTGCGCCTCCTACGCGCCCACGGCATGACCACCACCACCTGGGACCGTCACCGCGGCCACGCGTTCACCTACGACGTGGTGCGCGTCGCCACCAACGCTCGCATGGACGAGATCCGAGCGGCCATCGGGCGCATCCAGCTGGGCCGCCTCGCGGAGGCCAACCGCCGCCGCGCGGAGGCGCGCGGGTGGTACCTCGAGGCGATCGCTCAGCGCGACGAGCGCCTCCCCGGACTGCACATCCCCTTCGATGGCAGCGGCTATGGAGAGGGCGCTCAGCACCTCTTCGTGGTGCTGCTCCCGGTCGGCGTGGAGCGCGCTCCGGTGATGGCCTCGATGCGCGCGGCGGGCGTGCAGACCAGCGTCCACTATCCCCCGACGCACCGCTTCACGGCCTACCGAGACGTGCCCGCGATGCTGCCCCGCACCGACGCGGTCGCCGCCCGGCTGCTCACGCTGCCGCTCGGTCCGGCGATGACCCGGGAGCAGGTGGCCCTGGTGGTCGAAGCCCTCGCCGACGCGCTCGGCACGGCCACGAAGGAGTAGCGTCCGGCTCTACGGAGCCGACGCGGCGTCCAGGGCGCGGGTGAGGTCCTCCGCGAGGTCGCGCCAGTACTCGACCCCCACGCTCAGTCGCACCAGCCCGTCGGTCACTCCGCTCACGCGCAGGTCTTCTTCCGACATCTCCGAGGCGGTGGTGGTGCGCGGGTGACAGGCGAGCGACTCGACGCCGCCCAGCGAGACCGCGATGAGCACCCGCTGCAGCGAATCGAGGAAGCGGAACGCCGCCATGCGGCCGCCGCGGAGCTCGATCGCGATCATGGACCCTGGGGCCCGGCACTGCTTCTGGAAGATGCGGGCCTGCTCGCCCTCGAAGAGCGAGGGGTAGTGCACGCGCAGCACCGCGGGGTGCTTCACCAGCAGCGGCACCAGCTTGCTGGCGTTCTTCGACTGCTTGGTCATTCGCAGCCAGAGCGTCGCCATGCTGCGCTGGAGCATCCACGCGGTGAAGGGCTCGCAGATGGTTCCGAAGAAGGCGCGCATCGTCTTGAAGCGGGCGATGAGCTCGGGGTCTCGCGCGGTGACCGCACCGGCCACCAGGTCGCTGTGCCCGCCCAGGAACTTGGTCGCCGAGTAGAGGACCGCGTCCGCGCCGTGCTCGAGCGGCGACTGGAAGACCGGGCCGAGGAAGGTGTTGTCGACCACCAGCGGGACGTGCCGGTCGGTCACCGCCTGGTCGATGCCCGCTCGCAGCCGGCCCAGGTCGATCATCTGGAGCGTCGGGTTGGCGGGGGTCTCGATGTAGACGAGGGCGATGGAGCCCGCGTGCTCCGCGAGCGCCGCCTGCCAGCCCCCCTCGGGGACCGCGATGGCGTCGATGTTCCAGCCGGGGAGCATCTGGCGGAAGAAGTGGTCGGTGCCGCCGTAGACCGGCCGCTGGTACAGGATCTTCTGCCCGGGCCTGGCGAGCGTGAGCAGCACCGTGATGATCGCGGACATCCCGCTGGTGAACGCCGCGCAGGCCGTGGCGCCCCGCTCGACGGAGCGCAGCGCGTCTTCGAACATCTCGGCGTTGGGGTGGTTGAGCCGCGCGTAGATGAGGCTCTCGCGCTCGCCGACGACCGCGGGGACCTTGCCGAGCGCCACCTCGAAGTGGTGCGCCGCCTGCTCCGCGGTGGCGAAGCAGTAGGTCGATACCGGGTAGATCGGCGGCCTCACCGCCATCACGCTGAGCGAGGGGTCGTATCCCTCCGAGATGGAGCTCGTCTCCGGATGCACGTGTCGGCCTGGGCGCATGCGCGGGACTCTACCGTGTTTGCGACTGCGGAGGTTCGCGTATCAGACGTTGTGATAGGGGGGCTTGTTCTCCACGTAGGCCATCCACATCGCGTCGAGCATGGTCCAGAGCACATCGAGCTTGAACTGGAGAATGCTGACCGCGTGGTTCTGCTCGGCGCGCGTGGTGAAGGTGTCGAGCGTGATCTGGAGGCCGTGCAGCACGTCCCGACGGGCCTCGGAGAGACGCTTGCGGAAGTAGCGGTACCCCTCGGGCTCGATCCACGGATAGAACTCCGGCCAGCGGTCGAGGCGCCGCTGGTGGATGGTGGGCGCGAACATCTCCGTGAGGCTGGAGCACGCCGCCTCCTGCCACGACGAGCGCCGAGCGAAGTTGATGTACGCGTCCACGGCGAAGCGCACCCCAGGGAGCACGTGCTGGTGCGAGAGGAGCTCGGCGCGAGGCAGACCGACGGCCTCGCCCAGCTGCAGCCACGCCTCGATGCCGCCCTCCTCGCCGGTGGTCCCGTCGTGGTCGATGATCCGCTGCACCCAGTGACGGCGGACCTCCCGGTGCGGGCAATTGGAGAGCACCGCCGCGTCCTTCACCGGAATGGCCACCTGGTAATAGAAGCGATTGGCCACCCAGCCCTGAATGGCAGGCTTGTCGAGCTTGCCGTCATTCATCAACAGATGAAACTCATGATGGATGTGATAGCGGTTCTCCATCGCGCGGAGCCGCGCCTCGAACTCCTCACGAGACCACGCGGCATCCGAGGTCTCCATGGAGGGTTCATAGGCCAGTTGGATGGGGGTCAGGAGCGTCATCGGGGAGGTCTCCGTTCGGTCGAACGCCATTCATCGGGCCCGGTTGGACCGACCGGGGGAAGTACCGCACTCGCCTCGCGACCGCGAGCGCCCATTGCCGACTACTCCCGGGGGACTCTATGGACCCGCAGTGCAGAAGCCGAACCCGCGTCGGCCCCTGGCGTTCACCCTCGCCGCCCTCTCCTCCCTTGCCTCATGCGCCCCCGAGTCCGCTCGCCAGCGCTTCGATCGCTCCGTGGCCCCGGTGCTACAGCGTCGATGCGGCGCCGCGAGCTGCCACGGCGCCCCGCCCGGCGTCTCGCCCCATCGGGCCTTCGCCTTCCCGACCGACGCCAACGGATACCTCGGCGACGAGACCCGCCTCGACGCGGCCTACGCCTCGGCGCGGCGCTTCATCGACACCACCGAGCGCCCCGAACTCTCCACGCTGCTCCGCAAGGCGCTGCCCCAGGCCACGGGCGGCCTGCCCCACGCCGGGGGCGCGGCCTTCCATGGGCGCGACGACGAGGCCTTCGGCGCCGTGCGCGACTGGATCGCCATGGAGCATGGCGGCGGCGAGGACGGCCACCCGGAGACGCTGACCGAGGGGGAGCGGTTCTTCATGGCGAGGGTGCAGCCGGCGCTGGTCCGAGCGCAGTGCGGTCTGGCGCCCTGCCATCGCCCCGCGGCGGCGCCGACGTATCGCTTCGACCCGGGCGTCGACGGGGTGTTCGGCGTGGCGATCACCCGACAGAATCATCGCGACGCGCTGGTGCAGCTCTCGCTCGGGGGCTGGGCCGAGCGGTCGAGGCTGGCGCTCAAGGCCCTGGGCGACCGGACGCTGGCGCTGCCGCACCGAGGAGGCAACGGGCTCAGCGGCTTCCCGGCGAACCTCGATGATCCGCTGGCCAGAGAGATCGTGGAGTGGGCGAGAGTGGAGCGCCGACTGCGAGCGCCCGAGGCGCGAGAGTGCTCGCTCGAAGGCATCGTGTTCGTGGGAGGTCCGGTCGGCGCGGCGAGGGTGGTGGAGCACGACGGATACGTCCCGGGGGGCGACCTCTATCTCCTGTCGCCGCCGGTCGCGGGAGGCGTCGTGCGCAACCTCACCGCGGCGCTGCATGGTGCGCCCGCGGACATCCGCCACCCGGCGGTGGACGACGCCGCGACTCGGGTCGCCTTCAGCATGCGCGAGTCGCGCGAGGGTGGAACCGCCCTCTGGGAGCTCGACCTCCGCACCGGTCGCGCTCGTCGGATCACCACCCCCGTCTCCCTCCCCGATGGTCGCCTCTCCTCCGATCTCTGGCCCGCCTACGCTCCCGACGGGGCGCTGTGGTTCGTGTCCGATCGGGCGGGCGTCCTCGCCGAGCACGCCGATGGCTTCGACACGGACCTCTACGTCCTCGACCCCAGAGGCGCCCTCACCCGTCGCAGCTTCACCCCGAGCCCGGAGCTGGCCACGACCTTCTTCCGACAGGGAAGCGAGACCGCCGGAGCCGTCGCGTTCACCGCGATCCGCAGGCTGGCCGAAGGCTACAAGGGCGTCGTCTACCGCTTCCCGTCCGATCTCCACGCGGAGTACCACCAGCACGTCGGGATCACCCTCGGCGGCGACATCACCTTCCACATGAGAGAGACCGCCGACGGCGACTACGTCGGGCTGCTGCTCGATCGCGACGCCGTCTGGTCCGCGGGCGCTCTGGTGCACGTCGATCGCAACCTCGGCGTGGAGGTGCCTGCGAGCCTGGTCGGTAGAGCGTCGGTCCCGGGCTATCTCCCGGCGGTCACATACCTGGGTCCGTATGGCTCGGCCGACGACGCGATCCTCCATCCCTACTCGGTTGAAGCGCGCGAGGCCCCCTTTCGCCGCGCCGAGTCCGATGGCGCCTGGCGCGACCCCTCCCCCCTGCCCGATGGACGGATCGCCATCTCCTGGGCCCCTGGTCCGGTGCGCCTGACCGACCGCGACGCGCCGCCGGACTTCGGCCTCTTCGCCCTCACCCTTGGCCGCGACGCCGCGACCGGAGCGCTCACCATCGCGAGTCGGGAGCGCCTCGTGGACCTGACCGGCGTCTCCGAGACGGAGCCCGTCCCCGTGTACCGAGCGGTGTCCGCTCGCATCGCGCCGGCTCCCCCAACCGGCGACACCGGTCGGCTGCTCTACAACGGAGCCCCGATGCTCGAAGGCATCCTGCGCCAGGTCGGAGCCTCCGGGCCTCGTCGACTGCGAGACGACCTCCGCTCGGTGCGCATCCTGGAGTGGCTGCCGCGTGGCCGAGATCCTGCGGTCGCGCCCGTCGACCCCGCGCTCTACGCCGAGCAGCGAGCGAGCGGCGCCACCCCGCACGCCCCGACCCGAGTGCTGGCCGAGCTGCCGCTGGAGCCGGACGGGACCTTCTTCGCCGAGCTCGCCTCGGGCACCGCCTTCCGGCTCCAGTACCTCGACGCGCGCGGGATGGCGGTGGGCACGCAGCACAACCGCTGGTTCGACATCCACGGCGGACAGGAGCTTCGTCAGGGCGTCTCGACGGCGGGCTACGACGCCCGCTGCGTGGGCTGCCACGGAGGCCGCAGCGGCGACCCCATCGACGGCATCGCTCCGGTGGACGTGACCGGCGGCGCCTCGCGCTCGCTCGCCCGCTTCGAGGGCGACGACCCGGATCGACCGCGCGTCCCGCTTCGCCTCGGTGCGAGCACCGCGCTGCCTTCGGGGTGGAGCACGGAGGTGCTCCCTCGCCTCGCTCGCTCGTGCGCCACGGCTCGCTGCCACGACGCCGGCACCGGGGCCGGAGGGCTCTCGCTCGATGGGCGTCCGACGGCACACTACGACGCCGCGTACGAGGCCCTGGTCGCGAGAGGCAGCGGCTCGGCCAACGGCTTCCGCTACGTCGACGTGGTGGGGACCACCGCGCGTGGGAGCCACCTCGTCGAGCGCGTGCTGGGGGTCGAGCTCGACGCGCCCCGCGAGCTGGGCGGCGCACCCGAACATCGCGGAGCCCCTCGCCTCTCCGACGACGACCTCCGGGTGCTCACCCGATGGATCGAATCGGGCGCTCTCTACTGCGCCGAGCGCTGCCCTTGATCGGGGGTGAGCGCTTCGAGGAAGGCCACGAGGGCGGCCACCTGATCGTCGGTGACGGCGAAGGGGATCAGCCCCGGGTCCAGGTCACCGAGCGCGCGAGGGTCGTCGGCGTCGAGGCCGCCTCGGGCGTCGTGGCGGATGACCTCCGCGAGCGTCGCGAGAGCGCCCGCGTGGCCGTAGGGCGCGGTGCGCGCGACCCCGCGCAGAGGCGGAGTGCGAAACTGACCGCGTTGACTGGGGTCGGGCGCATATCCGGTGAGCGGCCAGGCGGTCCGGTCGTCGCTGAAGGCTCCGGTGGTGTTGAAGGGAGAGGCCAGCGCGGTGGCGATGCCCGCGAGTCGCCCGGTGTCGCCATCGGACATCGGATCGTCGGGAGAGCGGAGGTTGTGGAAGTCCTGATCGGAGAAGAGCGGTCCGTCGTGGCAGCCGGTGCAGCCCACGCGGAGGAAGATCCAGAGGCCTTCGCGGGCCTGAGGGCTGATCGCGTCGTGCGCTCCGGCGACGTAGCGGTCGAAGGGCGCGGGCGCGGCGGTGAGGGTGCGCTCGTAGGCCTCGATGGACTTGCCCACGTTGGCGATCACACGGTGGACGGCGTCGCGGTCCACGACGGTCATCTGCTCCCAGGCGGGGTCGCCGGGGCGTCCCTGCGCCGGGAAGCGGGCGCGGTCTTCGAGCGGAGGGAGCGGGCCGAACAGGGTCTGGTAGCGGTCGCGGTAGGCGGAGGCGATGCGGTGCGCCACGGCCAGCCGCGTGGTGGCGTGCTCTCGCTGGTTCTCCAGCGCCAGGATGGGCTGCGACCAGAGCGAGTCGGCCGCGCCGTCCCAGAGCTTCCATCGGCCGAAGGCGGCGAAGAGGAGCGACGGGGCATTGCGGGTGCCGCGGTCGCGGCCGAGGCTCACCGAGCGCCCGTCGGAGAAGGCCCGCTCGGGCTGATGGCAGGTCGCGCAGGCGACGCGGTTGTCCGAAGAGAAGCCGGTGTCCTCGAAGAGGCTGCGACCGAGCGCGGCGGCGCGAGGGTCGTCCGCGTATCGATTGGTGGGCGAAGGCGGCAGCGGGGGGACCGGCGACATGCGGCGGATCCGACGCCACTCGGCCGCGGTGAAGAAGGGATCCGGCGGCGGGTCGACGGCGGGCGCGGCGGTGCCGCAGCCCACGAGCAGCAGGAGCGCAGCCGTCCTCCACACGCTACGACCCGCTGATGGTTTCCATGGCGAAGTAGAGCCTCCGCTCGGCCCCGTCGGCGGTGAAGCGCGCCTCGAAGAGCCAGTAGCCCGCCATGTTGAAGTCGATCGGGTCGACCACGTAGCTGCCCGGCGTCGAAGGGGCCGTCGGCATGCCGTTGACGTTGAAGTCGTTGGCGGGCCCGTGACCGCCCGTGATGCGGCTGTTGTGCTGGGGCATCCGCGCGTAGAAGCGCACGTCGAGCCCGGTCGCGGGCGCCCCGTCGCGGCGGATCAGCAGGGAGAGCCCCTCGTTGTCGGGCGCCTCCGGGGACATCGCCCCCCGGAGCGAGCGGGCCTCGACGGTGTAGCGCCCGTCCGAGGAGCTGCCGAAGCCCGTCATCGGGTCGACGCTCATCGCGACGCACTGCGCTCCCGCGGGCATCCCCGCGTCCTCCGCGCCGCCGTCGTGAGCGTGCATGGCGTCGACGAGGCCGGAGAGCATCGCCGTCTGGTCGGGCATCACCACGAAGCCGACGCAGGCGTGCGAGTGGGCGTCATCGTGGACGTGGGCGTCGAGGCCCGCATCCGTGGGGACCGCCGGATCAGAGCACCCGAGGGTGCCGAGGAGCGCCGCAGCGATGAGCGTGGGTCCGAGCTTGTTCATTCGATCTCCGACTCCAATGGGGAGGTTTCCGACACTCGGGACAGTGGGCTCCGACGTCACGAGACCAAGACCCCTGAGACAACGTGCCGCAGTTGATGAGGGTCACTCGATGGATCGATAGGAGACGGCGTCCCGAGGCTCTGCTACGGGCGCGGTATGCCCGCCTCGCTCGAACCCCTCCTCCGTCCCCGCTCGATCGCCGTCATCGGCGCCGCCCGCAAGCGCGGCAGCATCGCCGCCGAGGTCTTCCACAACCTCGTGCACGTGGGCTTCCAGGGAGCCGTCTACCCGGTGAACCCGAAGGCCCCGGTGGTGCAGTCGGTGCGGGCCTACGCGACCGTCGAGGAGATACCCGACCCGGTGGACCTCGCGCTGCTGGTGGTCCCGGCGGCGCAGGTGCTCGACGCCATCGAGGCCTGCGGGCGCAAGGGCGTGCGCGCGGTCGTGGTGATCAGCGCGGGCTTCGCGGAGACCGGGCCCGAGGGCGCGGCGCTGCAGGCCTCGCTGGCCGAGCGAGCGCGGAGCTACGGCATGCGCGTGGTCGGCCCCAACTGCCTCGGCGTGCTCAACGCGCACCCCGAGGTCCGCATGGGGGCGACCTTCGCTCCCAACTTCCCGCCCTTCGGCGGCGTCGCGGTGTGTTCGCAGTCGGGCGCTCTCGGCCTGGCCATCCTCGACCTCGCGCTGGAGGTGGGCATGGGCATCTCGTCCTTCGTGAGCATCGGCAACCGCGCCGACGTCTCCGCGGCCGACCTCATGGCCTACTGGGAGGACGACCCGGACACGAAGGTGGTGCTGCTCTACCTGGAGAACCTGGGGGATCCGGCGCAGTTCCTGGAGGTCGCGAGGCGGGTCTCCCGAAAGAAGCCGGTCGCCGTCGTGAAGAGCGGCCGCACCGAGGCAGGGCGACGCGCGGCGAGCTCGCACACCGGCGCCCTCGCGGGCATGGACGTGGCGGTGGACGCGCTGCTGGGGCAGTGCGGCGTGCTTCGGACGGACACCATCCACGAGCTCTTCGACGTCGCGATGCTGCTCTCGACGCAGCCCGTTCCGAGGGGTCCGAGGGTCGCGATCCTGACCAACGCGGGAGGGCCCGGGATCATGGCCACGGACGCCTGCGAGAGCCGCGGGCTCAAGGTGCCTGCGCTCTCCGACGCGACGCGCGACGCGCTGCGCGCCTTCCTCCCCGCCGCGGCCTCGGTGGGCAACCCCGTGGACATGATCGCGAGCGCCTCGGCGGAGCAGTACGAACGGAGCCTCGCGCTACTGCTCGCGGACCCCGGCGTCGACGCCGTGCTCACGCTCTTCGTGACGCCGATCGTGACCCGCGCCACCGACGTGGCCGGGGCCATCGCTCGCGCCTCCGCGGGCGCCCACAAGCCCGTCGCGGCCTGCATGATGGGCAGCCAGGGGGTGCCCGAGGCCCTCAGCCTCCTTCGCGAGCACCGCATCCCCACGTACACCTTCCCCGAGGCCGCCGCCTCGGCCCTCGCCCGCGCGGCGCGCTACGGGGTCTTCCGCGCTGGCGGCGAGGACGCCCCCCCGGTGCTCACGGTCGATCGGGCCACCGCGGCGAGGGCTCTGGGCGAGCCGGCCTCGGCGGGACCGCGCGGTCGATGGCTCTCTCCCGACGAGGTCCGCTCGGTGTTGGACGCGTACGGCATCGAGACGCCTCGCCAGGCCATCGCCCGCTCTGGCGACGAGGCCGCTCGCCTCGCCGTGGAGCTGGGCTTCCCCGTGGTGTTGAAGCTCGTCGCCGAGGGGATCACGCACAAGACCGACGTCGGAGGCGTGCGCCTCAACCTGCGAAGCGAGGGGGAGGTGCGAGCGGCCTACCTGTCGATCCTCGCTCGCCTCACGGAGATGGGGCGAGCGGGCGACATGCAGGGGGCGCTGTTGCAGCGCATGGCGGACAAGGGCATCGAGACCTTCGTCGGCGCCACGAAGGACCCGGAGTTCGGACATCTCATCGGCTTCGGACTGGGCGGGGTGCAGGTCGAGCTGTTGAAGGACGTGGTGTTCCGCGTCTCGCCGCTGGGCGAGGCGGACGCGGTGCAGATGGTCGACGGCATCCGGGGGCGCGCGCTGCTGGAGGGCTTCCGCGGCGGTCCGGTGGCGGACAAGCGAGCCCTCGTCGACGTGCTGCTGCGCGTGGGCCGGCTCGTCGCGGACTTCCCCCACATCGTGGAGATCGATCTCAACCCGGTCATCGCGAGGGCCGACGGCGTCCTCGCGGTGGACGCTCGCATCCGGGTGGCGACCTGATCAGCGCCTCTCAGCGGAGCGCCACCAGGTGACCGCCTCGGCGAAGACCGCGCCCAGGGCGTCGTTGAGGCTGAGCCCCCAGAACTGGTCCGAGGGGAAGTTGTTGCGCACCTGGCGGCGGCCCGCGGAGGGGTAGCGAGCCTCGTCCAGCACCGTCGTCGCGGGGAGCACGCCCGTCATCGCGTGCTGGTGGCAGCCGATGCAGTTGGAGCGCACCAGCCCCGGCCCGCTGTCGATGTACGGGTTGGAGCACCAGCTCGGTCCGCCGTGGCCCTCGTGCACCGAGCGCAGCGCCGCGGCCAGGGTCGGGGCGTCGCGAGCGAAGCCTCCGTCGGGGTCCGGGTCGCCCTCGTCGAAGTCCGTCACCACGCACATCTTGTAGGAGTCCCAAGGGCCGCCGAGGCGGCGCACCGCCTCCGGGCGATCGGCGCCAAAGTCCGTGTCCGGCTCCGAGGACCACCAGAGCGTGATGTGAACCCAGCGGTCGAGCTCCCGGGTGCGGATGTGCATCCCCGTGAGCTGGAACACCGCGCCCGCCACGAAGGTCGTGTAGATCGACTCACCCGGAGGAAGGGCCACCGAGTCGCCCGCTCCCCAGGTCGGCGACGCCATCGCGAGACGCCTCGCCATGGCCGCTGCGGAGGTGTCGTAGACGGGCAGCGGCGCGCCGAAATCGCTGCGGCGCCACTCCATCGAGACCGCCGCGGCGCTCACCGGGAACACCCCGCGGAGACACCCCGCGGCGCTCTCGCTCGGCGGAGTGTGACGCACCTCCAGCATGCCGCTGACGGACTCGCCGGTCGGAGCGAGCGTCACCCGGAGGGCGCCCGGTCCATCGAGGGTGCAGCCGCGATCGCCCGGAGCGACGCACCGGACCGAGCCCGAGTCGTCGAGGACTCGTAGCGTCGTGTTCGCGGCGGACTCTCCCTCGACGAGCGCCACCATCACCGCGCCGCTCGCGACGAAGTAGGGACCGAAGGAGCGCGAGGCGCAGCGAGGCAGGGCGAAGGGTTCGCGCGCGAGGCGCTGGGAGCCATCCGGTGGACCATCGAGGAAGGCCGAGGGCGTGGCCCCGTCGAGGCAACGCAGCACCTCCGCGTAGCTGGACACGAGGTGCCTCGCGGCGTCGGGGCTCACGGCGATCCGTCGGATGCCGGCGACCCCGGCGAGCGCGGGTCGCTGGTAGATGGAGTCGACGTACTGGTCCCATCGCGAGGAGGGCCAGAAGTCGAGGGTGTGGACGAAGCGGAGGTTCCACCCGAAGGCCTCGTCGAGCGAGTCCTCTCGGAAGGGCGACTGCGCGGCGCGACCCTCGGGCCCGAGCTCCGCGTAGGCCCGCTGAAAGACCCTGGTGAGATCCTCGCGGTCATACCAGGTGCGAAACCTCGGCACCGTCGGGTCGTCCACCGGCGCGTCGCCACCGATGGGCACCGGCGCGAGCACCCGGGCCACCACCTCCCAGGCCGCCGCTCGCCTCGCCCGCTGCGAGCGATGGATCTCCCCGGCCCGCGACGCCATCATCGTGTCCGCGGGGTAGCGCGACGCGAGCCCGAGCAGCGCCCGCCCCTCCGCGCTGGCGGCGCTGATGGCCATTCCCGTGGGGCACTCCCCGGCCGCGGGAGACTCCGCCTCGACGCCGCACCCGAGGGCGAGCGAGGTCGCCACGAGGCAACGCGTCGCGCAGAGCGCTCCTCGCGCGGAGACGTGGGTCGCAGGCATCGGGCGCTCTCCTCTCTCGGCGCCGGAGCCTCGCGCGATGCACGGCCCGCGCACTTGATCCGCGACAAGTCCGAGGCCGCCGTCGGGCGGTATCGAGGGCCGACGACGAGCGCAGGAGAGGAGTCCATTGCACGCACGCACGGCGGCGATCGCCACCCTGTGGATCCTCTCGCTCGGCGCCTGCGACGGCCCCTCCGGCCGGGAGCGCTTCGCCGCCGAGGTCGCGCCGGTGCTCGTGCGACGCTGCGGTTCGAGCGCGTGCCACGCGACGGACGCGGAGGGTCGCTCGTCGAGGCGCCTGCGCTTCCGGGTCGACGCCGACGGGGTGATCGCCGACGACGCCATGGACGACGCCTACGCCTCCGCGCGGAGCTTCATCGACACCACCGAGCTCCCCGATCTGTCATCGCTGCTGCGCAAGGCCGTCCCCGCGTCGCTCGGAGGGGTCGCGCACGCGGGGGGCGCGGCCTTCCATGACCGCGCCGACCCGGCCTACCAGAGCATGAGGGCGTGGATCGCGAGCGAGCGCGGCGGAGGCGAGGACGGCGACCCGAGGACGCTCACCGAGGGCGAACGGTACTTCGAGCGCGAGGTGCAGCCCGGGCTCGCGCTGCGGCAGTGCATGTTCGCTCCCTGCCACGGGGAGGCCTCGGCCGTCCCGCTGCGCTTCGACGCCGGCGTGCTCGGCGCCTTCGGCGTGGCCGCCACGCGTCGCAACTACCGCGAGGCCCTGGTGCACCTCTCCCTCGGTGGTCACCCGGAGCGCTCCCGCCTCGCGCTCAAGCCCTTGCGCGACCTCGCGAGCGCCCTGCCCCACCGCGGTGGCAACGGGATCAACGCCTTCCCGACCACCCTGGCCGACGCGCTGCCCCGCGCGGTGATCGAGTGGGCGCGACTCGAACGCCGTCTCCGCACCGGCGAGGGCGACGGCGGGCTCACCGGAGTGGCCTTCGTGGGCGGTCCGATCGGCCCCGCGCGAGTGACCGAGCACGACGGGTTCACGCCGGGCAGCGACGTGTACCTGCTCGCTCCGCCGACGCGCGAGGGGAGCGTGCGCAACCTCACCGGGGGCGCCCACTCGGCTCCGGCCGACCTGCGAGACCCGGCCGTCAACGACATGGCCACCGCGCTCGCCTTCTCGATGCGCGAGAGCGCGGATGCTCCAGCGCGGCTCTGGGAGCTCGACCTGCGCACCGGAGTCTCGCACCCCCTCACCGAGGGCGTACGCCTGCCCGACGGCCGCTGGTCCACGGACCGATGGCCCGCCTACGGCCCGGACGGCCGGCTCTGGTTCGTCTCCAACCGCGCTGGGATGCTCTCCGAGCACGGCGACGGATACGACACGGACCTCTACGTCCTCGAAGGCGACGGCACCCTCACCCGCCGCAGCTTCACCCCGAGCCCCGAGCTCGCGACGACCTTCTTCCGCTATGGCCATGAGACCAGCGGCTCGGTGGCCTTCACCGCCATCCGTCGGCTCGGCGACGGTTACAAGGGCGTCGTCTACCGCTTTCCCAACGACCTCCACAGCGAGTACCACCAGCACGTCGGGATCACCCTCGGCGACGACCTCACCTGGCGCCTTCGAGAGACGCCCGAAGGCGACTACGTCGGGCTGCTGCTCGACCGCGACGCCGTGTGGTCCGCCGGGGCGCTGATGCACGTCGACCGCAACCTCGGCATCGAGCTCCCGCTGGCCTCGACGGTGGACAGCTCGCTCACGGGCTATCGCCACCCGGTGACCTACCTCGGGCCCTACGGGTCGCCCTCGGAGGCGCTGCTCGACCCCTATGCCCCGGGATGCACTCCGAACCCCGTGCGACGGCTGGAGAGCGATGGGGCGTGGCGAGACCCGCACCCGCTGCCCGACGGCCGGATCGTGGCCTCCTGGGCCGACGGCGTGGTGCGCCTCCAGGACCGATCCGCGCCCCCGGATTTCGGGCTCTACGCGATCACCCTGGAGCGCGATCGCTCCACCGGCGCCCTCCACATCGCCCATCGCGACCGGCTCGTCGATCTGCCCGGCGTCTCCGAGACGCAGCCCGTGCCGGTGTTCCGAAACGTGCCCGGGCTGAGCGTCGAGGCCGCGCCGCAGGGCGACCGGGGGAGCCTCGTCTACAACGGCGCCCCGATGATCGAGGCCATCCTCCGACAGGTCGGCCCCGCGGGTCCGCGCCGCGCCCGAGACGACATCCGCTCGGTGCGCATCCTGGGATGGGTGCCCCGCGCGCTCGACCCGCCGCTCCCTCCGCGGCCGGGGCTGCCCGGCGAGCTCCGTCGCTCCGGCGCAGGTCCGCACCTTCCAGCGCGCATCCTCGCCGAGATCCCCTTGGAGTCCGACGGGACCCTCTTCGCTTCCCTCCCGGCCCGCACGGCCTTTCGGCTCCAGTACCTCGACGCCCGGGGGATGGCCGTGGGCACGCAGCACAACCGCTGGATCGACATCCACGGCGGACAGGAGCTCCGCCTCGGGGCCTCCAGCGCGACCTTCGACAGCCGCTGCTCGCCCTGCCACGGCGCTCGCAGCGGGAGGGGACCCGACGCGCTCGCCCCGGTGGACGTGACGTCCCGTGCCTCGCGCTCGCTCGCCCGCTTCGATCGCGACGACCCCGACCGGCCGCGCCCGCCCTACTCCGTCGACGGCTCCATCGAGGCCCCGTGGCGCTCGGTCGTGGCCCCCGCCCTCGCCCGATCCTGCGCCACGCTCGGCTGCCACGACGCGGCAGCCCGCGCGGCCGGCCTCGTGCTCCAGCCCGTTCGCACGGACCGCTACGACCAGGCCTACGAGTCGCTCGTCTCGCAGGGAGCGTCCTCGCTCCACGGCTACCGCTACGTCGACGTGACCGGCACCTCAGCGCGAGGGAGCCACCTCATCGAGCGCATCCTCGGCGAGGAGCTCGACGCGCCCGCGGCGATCCCGGGCACGGGCGCCCACCGCGGCGATCCGCCGCTCGACGACGCCTCGCTCCGCGCGCTGGTTCGCTGGATCGAATCGGGCGCGACCTTCTGCGCCGACGACTGTCTTTGAAGGCTCTTGCCCCTTGACCATCGTCATTTGTGCTGCAGACGGGCGGAACCACATCCGGCGGGATCTCGCGGACGACCGCTCATCGCGGCCCGCGGAAAGGATGGATTCATGACGAAAGCTACGAGGCTGAACCTCATCACGGCGCTCGCGCTCGCGGTGTCGCCGCTGGTCGGCTGTAAGGATCGCGCCCCGAGCGGTGGCCCCGCCCCGGCGGCGAGCGGCGCGGTGACCATCACCGCGGAGGCCCGCACCGAGGCCGCGCAGATCTTCGGACTCCGGTGCACGCCCTGCCACGGCTCGACGGGCGGCGGCGACGGGCCTGCGTCCGCGAGCCTGAGCCCGAGGCCGCGCAACTTCCACGACCCCACGTGGCAGTCGTCGGTCACCGACGAGCACATCGAGCGGATCATCCAGTACGGCGGGGCCGCGGTGGGCAAGAGCCCCGCGATGCCGGCCAATCCCGACCTGGCGGAGCGCGCCGCCGTGATCGCTGCGCTGCGGGAGCACGTGCGTTCGTTTCGACAGTAATCGCGAGTCTGCGGGGGGTATCGGGGGCGATGGAAGTGCGGATCACCTCTTTCGAGGGCTCCGCGAGGTGTAGGGCCGTCCCTTGAGAGGGAGCGGCGAACGAGGGGAGGTCTCTGTGATGAGTTCCCGGTGGAAGAAGTTGGTCCTGGGAGCGGCGGCGCTGGTGCTCGGCGCCGTCGTGATCGGCCCCGCGTGCAAGAAGGGAGGCGAAGGGGGCACCGCCCCGTCGGTCTCCCAGCTCATGCGGGCGCGCAACCTGTCGGAGCACGACGTGAGCGCGGCGCTGCGAACCTATACGCCCACGGGGCGCCTCGACCCGTATCTCCTGTTCGGGTCCGGCGGTCACGGAGGCAACCTGCTCGTGATCGGCGTGCCGAGCATGCGCATCCTGAAATACGTGGGGGTCTTCACCCCGGAGCCATGGCAGGGCTACGGCTACGGCGACCAGACCAACACGCTGCTGGCCACCGGCAACCGCGACGGCCACACCCTGAGCTGGGGCGACATGCACCACCCGGCGCTCAGCGAGACCAACGGCTCGTACGACGGGCAGTTCATCTTCGTGGGCGACAAGGCCAACGCGCGCGTCGCGGTGGTCAACCTGCGGGATTTCGTCACGACGCAGATCGTGCACAGCGGCCTGATGCGCTCGGACCACGGCGGCTGTTTCGTGACGCCCAACTCCGACTACGTCATCGAGAGCTCGCAGTACCCGATGCCCCTCAACGGGCAGTACGCCGACCTCACCCGCTTCAATGAGGACTACCGCGGCGTCGTGGTCTTCTGGAAGTTCGACCGCGCGCACGGCCGCATCGACGAGGCCGCGTCCTTCGCGATGGAGCTGCCGCCGTACATGCAGGACCTCGCCGACGCCGGCAAGCTGGTCTCCGACGGCTGGATGTTCATCAACTCCTTCGACACCGAGCGGGCCTACGGCGGCAACGCCGAGGGTCGGCCGCCGCTCGAGTCGGGGGCGTCGCGCAACGACACCGACTACCTGCACGTCATCAACTGGCGCCGCGCGGCGGAGATCGCCGCCGCCGGCCGCACCGAGACCATCTCCGGGATGCGCACGATCCGGCTCGCGACCTCCATCGCCGAGGGGCTGCTGTACTTCGTCCCCGAGCCCAAGAGCCCGCACGGCGTCGACGTCACGCCCGACGGCGCGGACGTCGCGGTCGGCGGCAAGCTCGACACGCACGTCACGGTCTACAACTTCGCGAACATGCGCCGGCTCATCGAGCAGCGCCGCTTCGACGGCCACGACCCGTACGGCGTGCCCATCCTGCCCTTCCGCGAGGCGATCCGCGGCCAGGTGGAGGTCGGCCTCGGGCCCCTCCATACGCAGTTCGACAACCAGGGCAACGCGTACACGTCGCTCTTCCTCGAGTCGCGCGTGGCCCGCTGGTCGGTGCGCGACCTGCGCCTGCGCGACAAGATCTCCGTGCACTACAACATCGGCCACCTCGCCACGGTCGAGGGCGACACCGTCACGCCGCAGGGGCACTTCCTGGTCGCCATGAACAAGTGGTCCATCGACCGCTTCGCCCACGTCGGCCCGCTGCTCCCGCAGAACTTCCAGCTCATCGACATCGACACGCCCAACATGGAGCTGCTCTACGACCTGCCCATTCCGCTGGGCGAGCCGCACTACACCCAGATGATCCGCGCCTCCCTCCTCCACCCGATCGACGTGTACACGCCGGCGGGTGAGGACCCGATCACCGGCCGGCACGACCCCAACGCGGTCGAGGGCGGCCGCGAGCGCGTCGAGCGCCGCGAGGACGGCGTGCACATCTACATGACCGCGGTGCGCAGCCACTTCACGCCGGACACCCTGCGGGTGCGCGAGGGCGAGCACGTGCACCTGCACATCACCAACATCGAGCAGGCCCGCGACGCCACGCACGGCTTCGCGATCGCCGAGTACAACATCAACCTCTCGCTGGAGCCCGGCGAGCACGCCAACGTCGACTTCGTGGCCACGCGCGCGGGCGTCTACCCGGTGTACTGCACCGAGT
>CBIHPK010000050.1:0-44359 GCA_966211675.1 uncultured Myxococcaceae bacterium | reverse complement strand
GGTTGCAGGCCCGCTCGCGGGCCGTCCGCAACCGCGGAGTGGGCGCTCTCTCACGTGACGCTCAGCTCCAGGACGACCTTGCGTGAGTCGTCATGAACCTTCCGGGAAGGATCAGGGATTCATCCCGCGGGGACGGACCCGGCAGCACCCTGAGAAGAGCTGAGCGGCGGTCAGTTGGCGAGCGCGACGTCGGGCTGCACGTAGCGGACGGCGACGGTGCCCGCGTCGGTCTCGACGACCTGGTGGGTGACGAGGGGCGCGTCGCTGGCCTCCTTCCAGAGGGAGGGGTCGGCCTCTCGGCGGTCCTTGAGGATCGGGCCGAGGGCGACGTGCGCGGCGATGGAGGACGCGAGGCGCATGCGCACGGCGGAGGCGGTGCTGGCGGAGACGCCGAGGTTGAGGTCGAGGCAGTGGGCGCTCCAGCGGCGGCTGCGACCGGGCTCGGTGACGGGCGGGCGGAGGATGACCGTGAAGGTCACGAGGGTCGAGGTGTTCATGATGTGGTGCATCGGCGGGGCGCCGCGTCTATCACGCCGTCGCAGCGCGTCACAAGGGGATCAGCGGGAGCTTGGGGCCCACCGGCGTCTTCGCCCGGCGCAGGTTGGCGATCTCCTCGCGCGTCGCGGTGACGTCCGCCTGCACCTCCCAGAGGCGGCCCTTGAGCATCACGCTCCCGCCTCCGGCGATCACGATGGCGCTCACGGTGGTCCACATCCCCGGCAGCCACCCGAAGGCGAAGCTCGCCGCGGCGGCCACCAGCATCGCCCCGAAGACCCGACGGTAGGTCGGCTCGCGCCGTCGGTAGTCCGCGAGGGTGCCCTCCAGGCGCGCGGCCCTCGCCTCGTAGCGCGCGATGCGCTCCCTCACCGCGGCGGGGAGCGCGTCGTCGTCGGGCGGGGCCGCCATCGCGCTCCTCAGACGAAGAGCGAGCTGATGGAGTCGCTGTTGTGGATGCGGCGGATCGCCTCGCCCAGCAGCTTCGCCAGCGAGGCCTGGCGGAACTTCGGGCTCGCCTGCGCCTCGCCCCGAAGCGGGATCGAGTCGGTCACGATCACCTGCACCAGCGGCGAGTCGACGATGCGGTGCACCGCCGGGCCGGAGAGCACCGCGTGCGTGGCGGCGGCGTACACCCGCCGGGCGCCCGCGTCGGCCAGCGCGCGCGCGGCGTTGGTGAGCGTGCCCGCGGTGTCGATCATGTCGTCGAGGAGCACGCAGTCGCGGTCCTTCACGTCGCCGATGATGTGCATGACCTCGGAGACGTTGGCGCGCTCGCGGCGCTTGTCGATGATCGCCAGGGTGGAGTTCATCCGCTTGGCGTAGGCCCTCGCCCGCTCCACGCCGCCCGCGTCGGGGGAGACCATCACGGGCTCCTCGAGCTTGAGCGCGCGGATCTCGTCGAGCAGCACCGGCATCGCGTAGAGGTTGTCCACGGGGATGTTGAAGAAGCCCTGGATCTGCCCCGCGTGCAGGTCGACGGTCAGCACCCGGTCGATGCCCGCGGTGGTGATGAGGTCGGCCACCAGCTTGGCGCTGATGGGCGTGCGGCCGGCGACCTTCCGGTCCTGCCGGGCGTAGCCGTAGTACGGCATGATGGCGGTGATGGAGTCGGCGCTGGAGCGGCGCAGCGCGTCGGCCATGATCAGCATCTCCATGATGGAGTCGTTGACCGGCGCGCAGGTCGACTGGATCAGGTAGGTCTCGCTGCCGCGTACGTTCTCGCCGATCTCCACGGCGATCTCGCCGTCGGAGAAGCGCCCGGCCTTCACGCGCCCCAGGGGTACCTGGAGCTGGTGCGCGATGGCTCCAGCGAGGGCGAGGTTGGCGTTACCCGAGAAGAGGGAAATCGCTCTCGACATGGCCTTTGACCTTGTGCGCGCCGGTGGTGGAGGACGATTCGTCCGGGGCGCGGGCGCCGTCTATCACCCAGCCTCTTCGGGTGTCAACGAAGGCACATCCGGCGTCACGGTGCGCTCGGGCTTCACCACCCGGAGGCGCTCCAGCTCCATCGGCGACCACACCTCGCCCTCCGGCGAGCGACGCCCCTGCGCCGTGCGGATGAACCTCACCGGAGCGTCCTCCGCGAGCAGCGCCGTCGCCACCTCCACGGGCCGCACCGCGCCCGAGTCGGTGACCCGGCTGTCGTACGCGATCGCGCAGAGCGAGCCCGCGTAGCCCACGCGCTCGACCTGCGACTGCGCGGCCTCGTCGCCCACGGACCAGCCCAGCACGTAGGCGCTCACGTCCACGCGCTTGGCCAGGCCCCCAGCGGTGCGCATCACGAACATCGGCCCCGACTGCTTCTCGGCGATGTGCGCGCGCACCGCGGCCTCGTCGGCCAGGCCCTTCGCGTGGAGCCACGACCACGGCACCACCATCACGTAGGAGGTCACGTCGATGACCTTGCTGATGGCCGGGTCCGTCGGGCCGAGGCGCAGCGCGCGGGTGAAGCGCAGCCCCTCCGGGGCGCCGGGGTTGAGCAGCTCCGGGAGGCGCTCCGGGTCCACGTCCACCGCGAGCTTCACGTCGACGAAGTCGTCGAGCGTGGCGATGCCCAGCGCGAGCGCGGGCGTGAAGGTCATCTCGGGCTTCGGGTGGAAGCCCTGCGAGTAGAACATCGGCAGCTCGGCCCGGCGGAAGACCCGCGGCACGAGGCGCACGAGGTCGAGGTGGCTCTCGAAGGCCGCGCGCCCGGTGCGCTCGAAGGCGATGCGGTAGCGCTTCGGCTCCCCTTGGGCGAACTGCGCGCGAGGGCGCCGCTCCTCCGGGGTCATGGTGACCGGCTCCTTCACCGCGGGGCGGCTTCGGGCGGTGAGCTGCTCCAGGTAGACGAAGCGCTCCTCGCGCATGCCCGTGAGGTCGCACGCGACGCCGCAGTCGTAGCAGACCAGCTTGCGCGTATCGGCCTTGGCGTCCTCCAGGTTGGTGTGGTGGATGAACTGCCCGACGACCTTGCCGCACGGGGGCGACAGCCGGTTGGCGAGGGCCTTGCGGTACTCCCTCAGGAGGAAGCCGTCTTCGAGGCCCACGTCGAGGTGGTCCCACGGGAGGCGGGCGGTGACCGGGAGCGTCCCGAGCGCGGCGGGCAGGTCGACGTGGTGCGCGGCGAGCGCGGCCTGCCAGAGGTCCCAGCGGAGGCGCTCCTCCCAGGAGTCGAAGCGCGCTCCGTGGCGGTAGGCGTGCTCGATGACGTCCGCGAGCCGGCGATCGCCGCGGGCGAGGATCGCCTCCACGGTGCTCCCCAGCGACTCGTGGAGCTTGAGCTCGACCTTCGCCTTGCGGGCCGACTCGCGAAGCACGGTCTGCTTGCGCCAGATGTCCTCGAGCGCGTCCATGGCGCACCACTGGAAGGGCGTGTGCGGCTTGGGGACGTGGATCGACACGCTCACGGTCACCGCGGGCCCGCGGCCCTTCTGAGCGCGGCGTCCCACGTCGCGGGCCTTGCGGCCGGTCTCCACGATGCCGACCACGTCCTCGTCCTGCTCCGTGGGCAGGCCGATCATGAAGTAGAGCTTCATCTTCGCCCAGCCGCGGGAGAAGACCCGCTCGGCGGTCTCCATGAGCTGCTCTTCGGTGACGTTCTTGTTGACCACGTCGCGCATGCGCTGCGTGCCGGCCTCCGGGGCGAAGGTGAGCCCGGTGGCGCGCACCTGCTGGATCTCGTCGAGCAGCTCCTCGCCCAGGCCGTAGGCTCGCAGCGAGGAGACCGAGAGGGAGACCTTCTCGTCCTTGAGCTTCGCCATCACCTTCTTCACGAGGGGCGCGATGCAGGAGTAGTCCGCGGTGCTGAGCGAGGTGAGCGAGGCCTCGTCGTAGCCGCCCTCCTTCACCGCGCGCACGATGGTGTCGACCACGCTCTCCGGAGAGCGCTCCCGGACGGGGCGGTAGATCATCCCCGCCTGGCAGAAGCGGCAGCCCTCGGTGCAGCCCCGGGAGATCTCCACGGAGATGCGGTCGAACACCGTCTCCGTCGCCGCCACCGGACCATCGTGGGGGAAGGGGAATTTGTTGATGTCGTCGATGAAGGCCCGCTTCACCGGAAAGGCCGCCTCGGGGACCTTCCCCCGGACGACCACCTCGCGCTGCGAGTCCGGGTCGATCGCGGTCTCGTAGAGCGACGGGACGTAGACCCCTTCGAGCGTGGCGATCTGCCGGAGCCGCTCGGCGCGAGGGACCCCCGCGTCGCGGAGGGTCTTCCACATCAGCACGATCTGCGGCGCCACGGCCTCGCCGTCGCCCACCACCACGGCGTCGAGGAAGGGCGCGACGGGCTCCGGGTGCGTGGCCGTGGGGCCCCCGGCGATGACCAGCGGGTCGGACTCGGAGCGGTCGGCGCTGCGGAGCGGAATGCCCCCGAGGTCGAGCATCAGCAGGATGTTGGAGAAGGTGAGCTCGAACTGCAGCGAGAAGCCCACCACGTCGAAGTCGCGCAAGGGTCGGGCGGACTCCAGCGTGACCAGCGGGAGGGAGCGCTCGCGGAGGGCGGCCTCCATGTCGGTCCACGGCGCGTAGCAGCGCTCGGCCGCGAGGCGCGGGTGTCCATTGAAGATCCCGTAGAGGATCTTGTAGCCGAGGTGGCTCATGCCGATGTCGTAGAGGTCCGGGAAGGCCAGCGCGATGCGGGCGATGTCCGGCGTCCACGGCTTGACGACGGCGCCGTGCTCCCCGCCGAGGTAGCGCACGGGCTTCTCGATGCCGTGGATGAAGGACGCGTAGGGATGCTCGGTGGTGTTGGGCATGGCGATGGTCTCGGCGCATGCGATGCGGGACGCACCCCATGGGTGTCAAGCGCGGGCGCGGCGACTCACCGGCGGCGACGACGGCGTCGCGAGCCCCACAGCGCCCCCAGCGAGGCCATCAGCGCGAGGCGACCGGTGCCTCCCGCGACGGGGCCCGCCCTGCACGCGCAGTCGCCGCTCAGCCCGACGGGACCATCACCCCCGTCCATCCCTCGGCCCTCGTCGGCGCTCACCCACGCGTCCACCCCGCCCGAGTCGTCGGGGCCATTGCCGACATCGCTCCCGATATCCATCCCGATATCCATCCCGATATCCATCCCGACATCCATCGGGGCGCCCGCGTCCGGAGGAGGCGGGGCGAGGCAGCCCGACGGCGTGCACGTCCTCCCGGTGGCGGAGCAGTCCTCGGACACCGGGCGCGTGCCGTCGCAGCGCAGGAAGCGCGAGCCCTCGCAGCGCGGCCCCGGCAGCAGCGGGCGGTTGAGCGCCGGGTCGCAGCGCAGGCAGTTGAAGCCCTCGGTGTCGCTCTGCCACGCGCACACCCCGCCCCGGCCGAGGCACTCGGCCTCCATGGGCGCTCCGTCCATGCACCAGCGCAGCGTCTCTCCGTCGCAGCGACCGCGGTAGTCGAGCGCCCCGCAGCTCGGCCCCGTCGCCCTCGCGTAGGCCTCGTTGCCGTAGGCCGCCGGCTGGATCCACTGGATGGTCACGCCGCGGCACACCGACTGGCACCCCGGGGCGTCGACGAAGCTCGGCGACACCACCGAGGCCCGCACATAGGCCGGCGTCGGGCAGCCCGGATCGACCGGAGCGCCGCAGTAGTTGCGCCCCGTCGAGAGGTGCAGGTGCAGGTGCGCCCCGACCCCGCCGGTGTTGCCCGAGAGCCCGATGCGCGAGGTGGTGGTGACCGCCGCCCCGACCGCCACGTCGATGCGCGACAGGTGCATGTACGTCACGAAGTACGTCGCCCCGAGCCCCGGGACCGTCCCCCCGTCGTGGCGCACCCGCACCCAGAGGCCCGCGTTGCCGTAGTCCGCGGTGCGCGCGTCGTTGGGGTTCACCGCGTCCACCACCCCCGGGGCGACGGCGTAGAGCGGTGTCCCCACGCCCATCGCGACGTCGTAGCCGTTGTGGGTCCCGCAGCCGTCGCGACCGCCGCAATAGGCGATGTAGTCGCCGTAGAAGCCCTGGGTGAGCCGGGCCCTGGCCGCGGTCGAACGGTCCACCGGCCAGTGCATCCACCCCTGAGCGCTCGCCTCCGCCCCCGCGAGCAGAGGGAGCGACGCCAATACCAGGCTGCGTAAGGTGCGGCGCATCGGAGACCCACCATAGCAGCGCGGCCGATCCGGCAACCGGTTGCCGGGACCGACGCCGGGCGCGCTCCCCCCGCGCTACGTGTCCCGTCATGGACCCTGCGGCCCTCGCCCGCCTCGACGCCCTCGACCCCCGGCTTCGCGCCTGGGCCCGCGCCGACCGCACGGTGCGCGATCACCTCTCGGGCTACGTGCACGGCCGCGTGGCGCTGGGCGTGGCGCTGGCGCTCATCGCGCAGCGGCACGGCGACGACGCGGTGCGAGAGCGCATCGGATACCCGTCGGAGAAGTTCGTCCCCTGGTGCGCGAGGGCGCTGCCGGGGGGCCTGCGCTGCCGCTCGCTGGTGTCGACGCTGGTGGTGCTGGTGCGCGGCGGCGCCGTGGCGAGTTGCGAGGAGTGCGCCCGCTGGTACGAGCGCGAGGGCGCCGCGCGCGAGGTGCGACGCGAGGCCCTCGTCGCCCCGCCGGTCGGGGTCTAGAGTGCGCGCCCCGCATGGGCGATCTCCGCAGGCTCCTCCACTTCGTGCGCCCCTACTGGCGCCTCGCGGCCCTGGCGCTCGCGATGCTCACCACGCTGGTGGTCTTCGACCTCGCCATCCCCCGGCTCATCCAGCGGATCATCGACCAGGGCATCCACCGCCGCGACCGCCCGCTCATCCTGGAGACCGCCGCCGCGATGCTGGGCATCTCCGCCCTCAGCGCCGTGGTCGCCATCGCCAACAACGCCCTCTCGGTGCGCGTGGGCGAAGGCGTCGCTCGCGACCTGCGAGAGGCGCTCTTCCTTCGCATCCAGCGCTACTCCTTCGGCAACCTCGACCGCCAGCGCACGGGCCTGCTGATGGTGCGCCTCACCAGCGACGTGAGCGCGGTGAAGACCCTCGTCCAGATCTCCCTTCGCATCGGCACCCGAGCGCCGCTCATGATGCTGGGCAGCCTCGCGCTGATGATCACCACCAGCCGCAGCCTGGCCCTCACCATGCTCCCGCTGCTGCTGCTCACCGCCGGGCTCATCGTGTTCTTCGTCCTCCGGATGGAGCCGCTCTTCCGCACGGTCCAGCAGAAGCTCGACGTCCTCAACGGAGTGCTACAGGAGAACATCGCGGGCGTGCGCCTCGTGAAGGCCCTGGTGCGCGCGGACTTCGAGGGCGAGCGCTTCGCCGCCGCCAACGCCGCCATGACGGAGCGCTCCGTGCGGGTGATGCGCTTCATGTCCACCATGACCCCGGCGCTCACCATGTGCGTCAACGCGGGCGTGGTGGTGGTCCTCTGGGCGGGCGGGATGCAGTCCATCCGGGGCGAGCTCACCGTCGGCCAGGTGGTGGCCTTCACCAACTACCTGCTCACCACCATGACGCCGCTGATCATGATGACGATGCTGTCCAACACCTGGGCCGCGGGGCTCGCCTCGTCGCGGCGCCTCGACGACGTGCTCGACAGCGTCCCGGACGTGCGCGACGCCCCCGGCGCGACCCCCCTCCCCGCGACGGGTGCGCTCTCGGTGCGCTTCGACGACGTCTCCTTCACCTACCGCGGCGAAGGGGCCGAAGCCGTGCTGCGAGGCGTCTCGCTCTCGGCCACGGCGGGGCAGACCGTGGCCATCCTCGGGGCGACGGGCGCGGGCAAGTCGACGCTGGTCCACCTCATCCCGCGCTTCTACGACGTGAGCTCGGGGCGGGTGCTGGTGGGCGAGCGAGACGTCCGCGAGCTCACGCAGGACTCGCTCATCGCCGCGGTCGGCGTGGTGCCTCAGGAGACCGTGCTGTTTTCCGGGACGGTGCGCGACAACATCCGCTACGGCCGCCCCGAGGCGACGGACGAGGAGGTGGTCGCGGCGGCGAAGGCGGCGCAGGCCCACTGCTTCATCGAGCGCCTGCCGCAGGGCTACGACAGCCGCGTCGAGCAGCGAGGGGCCAACCTCTCCGGCGGCCAGAAGCAGCGCATCGCCATCGCCAGGGCGCTGCTGGTGCGGCCGAGGATCCTGATCCTCGACGACAGCACCAGCGCCGTGGACGTGGAGACGGAGACGAAGATCCAGGACGCGCTGGCCGTCGACCGCGCGGAGCGGATCACCTTCGTGGTGGCGCAGCGCATCAGCACGGTGCTCACCGCGGACAAGATCGTGGTGCTCGAGCGGGGCCGCGTGGCCGCCGAGGGGACGCACCGAGAGCTGCTCTCGTCGAGCGCGGTCTACCGGGAGATCTACGACTCGCAGCTGGGTAGCGGGGTGTCGCCGTGAGCGGCAGGGAGGCTCCCACAACGGCTCCGTCGGCCCTCGACGGGATGCGCGGCGCCCTGCCCGGCGGCGCCCGCAACCTCGGCGGCGTGGCCCGCGCCCAGGACCCTCGCGGCACCCTCCGCCGGCTCGCGGTGTACTTCACCGAGCACCGCGCGGGGCTGCTGGTGGTGGCCGCGTGCATCGTCGTCTACACCGCGCTCGCGCTCGTCGGACCCTACCTGATGGGCGTCGCGATCGACCGCTTCATCGCCACCCGCGACCCCTCCGGGCTCGGTCCCATCGCGGCGCTGATGCTCGGGGCCTTCCTCCTGAGCAACGCCTTCCAGGTGGTCGCCGGATGGCTGATGGCGGGCATCTCGCAGCGCGCCCTCGCCCGGCTTCGGGCGCACCTCTTCGGGCACCTGCAGACGCTGCCGCTCGCGTTCTTCGAGGCGCGGCCCGCGGGCGAGCTCATGAGCCGGCTCACCAACGACATCGACGCCATCAACCAGGCGGTCGCGCTCAACGTCACCACGCTGCTGGCGAGCACGCTCTCCATGGTGGGCATCCTGGTGGCGATGTTCGTGCTCGACCGCTGGCTGGCGCTGGCGTCGCTGCTGGTCGTGCCGCTGATGCTCTGGTTCACGCGCTTCGTGACCGTGTACACGCGCCGCGGCTTCAAGGAGCTTCAGCGCCACCTCGGAACGCTCAACGGCGTGATGGAGGAGTCCATCGGGGGGCAGCGCGTGGTCACGGTCTTTCGCCGAAACGAGTCGGTGATCGCCGGCTTCCGCGAGAGCAACGAGGAGGTCTACCGCGCGGGCGTCTACGCCAACACCTACGCGCTGCTGCTGATGCCGCTCACGACGGTGCTGGGCAACCTGTTCGTGATCGTGCTCGCGGGGCTCGGCGGCTGGCTCGCGCTCAGCGGCCTCGTGAGCGTCGGGGTCATCGCGGCCTTCATCAACTACGGGCAGAACTTCGTCCAGCCGCTGCGCCAGCTGTCCAACCTCTACAACACGCTGCAGGCCGCGCTGGCGGGCGCGGAGCGGGTCTTCGAGGTGCTCGACCGCGCGCCGGAGACCGACGAGGGCAGGGCGCCCGCCGCCCCGGTGCGGGGCGAGGTCGTCTTCGAGCACGTCACCTTCGGCTACCTGCCCGACACGCCCGTGCTCAAGGACATGTCCCTCGCGGCGGAGCCCGGCCAGATGGTCGCGCTGGTGGGGCCCACGGGCGCGGGCAAGACCACGGTCATCAACCTCCTCACCCGCTTCTACGAGATCGAGCGCGGGGCGATCCGCATCGACGGCGTCGACATCCGAGACCTGAAGAAGGACGACCTGCGCCGCAAGCTGGGGCTGGTGCTGCAGGACACCTACCTGTTCGGGGTGAGCGTGCGGGAGAACATCCGATACGGTCGCCTCGGGGCGAGCGACGAGGAGGTCGAGCGGGCGGCCCGGATGGCGGACGCGGACCACTTCATCCGCCAGCTCCCGCAGGGCTACGAGACGGTGCTCTCGGAGCGAGCGGGCAACCTGAGCCAGGGGCAGCGGCAGCTCCTGGCGATCGCTCGCACGCTGCTGGCGGACCCGGCGATCCTGATCCTCGACGAGGCGACGAGCAGCGTCGACACGCGCACCGAGGCGCGCATCCAGGGCTCGCTGCTGCGGCTGATGAAGGGGCGCACGAGCTTCGTGATCGCGCACCGGCTGAGCACCATCCGAGACGCCGACCAGGTGCTGGTGATCGACGGCGGACGCATCGTCGAGCGGGGCACGCACCGCGAGCTGCTGGCGAAGGAGGGGGTCTATCAGCGCCTCTACGCGAGCCAGTTCAAGGGGCAGCACGAAGGGGAGGCCGAGGGGGCCTGAGCGCCGCCCTCGCGGCCTGCCATCGGTCTGCTATCGGCTCCTGGGGAGACCTTGGGGCATCCTGCGGACCGGTCGGGGTGCCCCTTCCTGGGGGTCAAGGGTCCACCCCGACCATCCCTACCGAGGACCTCTGATGACGCCCGACGAATTCCGCCGCATTGGCCACCTGCTGATCGACTGGATTGCCGACTATCAGACCCGCATCGCGGACCTCCCGGTGATGTCCAGGGTGGCGCCCGGGGACGTCCGACGCCGGCTGCCGGCCGCCCCGCCGGAGCAGCCCGAGTCGCTCGACCAGGTGCTGCGGGACGTCCAGAAGTTCCTCGTGCCGGGGCTGTCGCACTGGCAGCACCCGTCGTTCTTCGGATACTTCCCGTCGAGCACGTCGCCCGCCTCGGTGCTCGGCGACTTCCTGAGCAGCGGCCTCGGGGTGCTCGGGCTCTCCTGGCAATCGAGCCCGGCGCTCACCGAGCTCGAGGAGGTGGTCTGCGGCTGGACCCGCCAGATGTTCGGCCTGCCGGACACCTTCCACGGCGTCATCCAGGACACCGCCTCGACCAGCACGCTGGTGGCGCTGCTCTGCGCCCGCGAGCGCAGCAGCGGGTTCTCGCTGGCGGCCGGCGGCCTCCAGGGCGGCGAGAGGCGGCTGGTGGTCTACACCTCCGTGCAGGCCCACAGCTCGGTCGAGAAGGCCGCGCTGCTCGCCGGCTTCGGCCGGGACAACCTGCGCATGATCCCGGTCGACCAGCGGCAGGCGATGCGAGCCGACGCGCTCGAGGAGGCGATCCGCGCCGACCTCGCGCTGGGAGCGGTCCCCTGCGCGATCGTCGCGACGACCGGCACCACCACGACCACCGCGATCGACCCCATCGCGGAGGTCGCGGACATCGCGCGGCGCCACGGCGCGTGGCTCCACGTCGACGCGGCGATGGCCGGGGCGGCGATGGTGCTCCCGGAGTGCCGCTGGATGTGGCGCGGCGTCGAGGGGGCGGACTCCATCGTCATCAACGCGCACAAGTGGCTCGGGGCGGGCTTCGACTGCTCCCTGTATTTCGTGCGCGACGCCGAGCACCTGATCCGGGTGATGAGCACCCATCCCAGCTATCTCCAGAGCAGCGTGGACGATCAGGTCACGAACCTCCGCGACTGGGGCATCCCCCTCGGCCGCCGCTTCCGCGCGCTGAAGCTGTGGTTCCTGCTCCGGGGCGAAGGGGTCTCCGGCATCCAGCGCCGGCTGCGGCGCGACCTCGACAACGCGCGGTGGCTCACCGTGCAGGTGCTCTCTCGCGGCGACTGGCGGGTGCTGGCCCCGGTGGTGTTGCAGACCGTGTGCGTCCGCCACGAGCCGCCGGGGATGGACCCGGACGCGCTCGACCGCCACACGCTCGCCTGGGCGGAGCGATTGAACCGCAGCGGCGCGGCCTACGTCACCGCGGCGAAGCTCGACGGCCGCTGGATGGTGCGGGTGTCCATCGGGGCCTATCCGACCGAGCGGGCGCACGTCGAGGAGCTGTGGGGGGCGATGAAGCGCGAGGCGGAGGGGCGATAGCGCGTCGCGCGGCGGCCGAGGGCCGCGGGCGGATCAGCCCTTGGCGGGGGTGTGCAGCGCGAAGAAGACGCCCTGCGGGTCGGTGAACTGCGCGATGCGCCCGCCGGGCACGTCCATCGGGCCGTTGATGAGCGTGGCGCCGTTGCTCTTCGCGCGGCCGATGGCCGAGTCGAGGTCATCGACCTGCGTGTAGTAGAGCCAGGCCACCGCGGGCATCTCCTTGGGCTTGTTGAACATCCCGCCGAGCTGCCGGTCGCCCTTGCCGAAGATGACGTAGGAGCCCATCGGGCCCATGTCCATCGAGCTGATCTGCTTCCACCCGAAGATCTCCGAGTAGAACGCGAGGGCCGCCTGGTGGTCGGTGGTGGCGAGCTCGCTCCAGCAGAACTCCCCGTGCTTGGAGGCGTCGTGCGGGGTCATCGGGCTGTTGGGCTTGAAGATGGAGATGGCCGCGCCCTGAGGATCGGCGATGACGGCGAAGCGCCCCACCGTCGGCATGTCGACGGGCTCGCGGTAGACCTTGCCGCCGAGCTCCTTCACTCGCTTCACGGCGGCGTCCACGTCGTCGACGGTGACGTTGGACATCCAGTGCGGGGGCGCGCCCATCTGCGCGGCGGCCTCGGGGAGCTTCATCACGCCGCCGAGGGGACCCTGCGACGCGACCCACATCTTGTAGTCCATTGCCCCGCCGTCGCCGAAGAGCTCGGTCTTCCACCCGATGACCTCGGAGTAGAACGCGATCGCCGCCTTCGGATCCGTGGTCATCAACTCGTACCAGACGAAATCACCGCTCATGGTCTTCTTCTCCTGTGGCTTCCCCCGGAAGCGCGAGCACGCTCGCCAGACTCGACCATGGGGTCAAGTTTCCGGCAGACGGCGCCCGCGATGCCCGGAGCGGGGCCGCGGTCGGGTGGACTCAGGCCGTCTCGATCGCGCGGCGGAGCCGGACCTCGGCGTCGCCCGCGATGGCCTCGAGCGCCGAGCGGTCCTCGACGACCGAGAACATCGACGACGGCGAAGCCGCGGCGATGAGCGCGTCGGCGCCGTCCTGGGCCACGACGACGTTGCACGGGAGGAGCAGCCCGATGGCGGCTTCGGCCGAGAGCGCCGCGTGCGCCAGCTTCGGGTTGCACGCCCCGAGGATCACGTAGGGCGCGACGTCGACGTCGATCTTCTTCTTGAGCGTGGCCTGGAGGTCGATCTCCGTGAGCACGCCGAAGCCCTCGCGCTTGAGGGCCTCGGTGACCCGCGCGCGGGCCTCGTCCATGCCGATGCCGGCGAGCCGGCGCGAGATGCTGTAGGGGACGTCGAGGTTCATGGTCGTTGCTCCGTCGGGGGCGTCCGAGGGGCCGCGAGCTGCGGCGCATCGTCGCCACTGCATCATGGGCGCGGCGCCGGGAGTGCGCCCGGGGCTCGCTCATGGTCATGGGTGCCGGGGGTGGAGATGCGCCACGGGCTGACGGCATGGATCGGGCCTCCCGCGCGTTGTAGCCATCTCCACCCATCACCTTCGATGGGCCGTGACACCATCGCCTACCACCCCGAGGTGATGCACGGAATGCTTCCGTGACCCGGACCGGAAGCAATCCGCGGGGGATCGTGCGCGCCGTGGCGATGAGCTGATCGCGTCTGGGCGCGCGGGCCGAGCTCAGTCCGCGGCGGCCGCGCGACAGGGATGCGCTCGCGGGGCGGATCAGCCGCCGTCGACCGACGCGTCGGAGGCGTCGGGGGCGGCGTCCGGGCGGTCGGCGCTCGCGTCGGTGGCCCCGCCGTCGCCGGCGTCGGCGCCGGTGGGCCAGGCGGGGTCGGGGCAGTCGGCGTTGGACACCGAGTTGGTGTCCATCGTCACGGCGCCCGTGCGGGCCAGGGCGCGGCCGTGGAGCGTGACGCCCGTCGTGAGCGTGACGCTCGCCAGGGCGACGATGTTGCCAGAGAAGTTCGAGCCGATTCCGATCGTGGACGAGCTGCCCGTCTGCCAGTAGACGCCGCACGACCGCGCTCCGTTGATGAGCAGCACCGCCGAGACGTTGGACGTCACCAGGGTCGAGCCGACCTGGAAGATGAAGAGAGGATTCGGCTGCCCCTGCCCGTCGAGCACGAGCGCGCCGGTGAGCTGGGCCGACGACGAGAAGCAGTAGACGCCCGGCGCCAGGACCATGCCCCCGAGGTCGCGGCCCGTGAGGGTGGTGCCGCACGGCAGACCCGCGAGTCGGTTGTACGCGACCGTGAGGTCGGCCTGAGCGAGCCCGGCGACGGGGTCGCCCGCGTGCACCACGACGCCGCCGGGAATGCCCACGAGGGCCAGGCCCGGGAAGACGCCGACCTCGCCGACGATGGTCGTCAGTCCGGTGTTGCTCACCGTCGAGCCTGCGAGGATCGTGAAGCGCGACGCCGAGCCGAGGATGCCGGGTCCCATCGGTCCGCCGTCGATCGTCACGTCCGGGACGTCGGGGACGTCGGTCACGTCGGGGGCGTCGGAGGCGTCGACGACGTCGGAGGCGTCGACCGCGTCGATGGCGACCGGTACATCGATGGCGACCGGGACATCGATGACAATCGGGACATCGATGGCAATCGGCACATCGATGACAATCGGCACATCGACGGCAATCGGCACATCGATGGCAATCGGCACATCGATGGCAATCGGCACATCGAAGACGTCCATGAAGCCGGCGTCGGGCGCGTCGGCGGCGTCGACGACGGGCACGTCCGCGCGGTTCACGTCGGCCGGCGCGGGCGTATCGAGGACGGCGGCGTCGACGATGTCGGTCGGGCCGGGCACGTCCGCGGGCGCCGGGTTCGACGGGTCACCGAGGATGGACTGGCTCCCGCAAGAGGCCGTCAGCAGCGCGGCCAGCGCGATGAGCAGTCGGCGGTCGGGCGCGCGCCGACTCGATACAGGGGATTGGGACATGTGGTTGGCTCCGGTCGGGTGAAGGAAGGTGACGGTCGTCGTGGAAGCGGTGCGCGGTCCGGGGCCCACCGCGCTCACCGGTTTCCTCCGGTGGTCTGCGGCGCCAGGAGTCGGAACTCCACGCGGCGGTTGGCCGAGCGGCCCTCCGCGGAGTCGTTCGAGACGATGGGGCGCTCGAAGCCGTAGCCGTGCACCTCGAGGCGCACGGCCGGCACGCCGTGGCGGGTGAACCAGCTCGCGACGGACCGCGCGCGGCGCTCGGAGAGGCCGGCGTTGTGCACCTCGCTGCCGACGTTGTCGGTGTGCCCTTCGACGGAGAGGCGCCAGCCCTCGACGCGGCCGCGCAGCAGCGTGGAGACGGCCGCGAGGGGGACGAAGCTCGGGGGCAGCACGGCGTCGCGGTCGGTCTCGAACAGGATCGGCGGGAAGCTCACCGCGACGGCCGGCGCGGGGCAGCCGGGGCGGGCGGGGTCCGGGTCGGGCCCCTGGGCTTCCTGGGGGCAGCGATCGGCGCTGTTGAGCACGCCGTCGCCGTCGTCGTCGCCGTCGGGGCAGCCGGGGCGCGCGGGGTCGGGGGTGGCGCCCTGCGGCACCGTCGGGCACTGGTCCTGCGCGTCGTAGATGCCGTCGCCGTCCGCGTCGGCGGACGGGCAGCCCGAGCGCGCCGGGTCGGGGTGCGCGCCGGCGGGCACGTCGGGGCAGAGGTCGGCGACGTCGAGCACGCCGTCGCCGTCGCGGTCGTTCGCGGGACAGCCCCGGCGGTTCGGGTCGGGCGTCGCGCCGGCGGGCACGTCGGGGCACAGGTCGTCGGCGTCGAGCACGCCGTCGCCGTCGGTGTCGACGGGCGCCGGCTCGGCCCCTCGCGGCAGGCGCACCGAGAGCGAGAGCCCGCCCGACCAGTACTGGGCGTCGCTCTGGACGTCCTGCGCCTCGCTGGCCGCGAAGAGGCGTCCGTAGCGAACGACCGGGCCGAGCCCGACCGAGCGGCCGAGGGCGAACTCGAAGCCGAGGCCGGTGTCGACCGCGAGTCGGCTGCGCGCCCCGGTGAACCCGACGCCCGCGTTGACGTCGACGAAGAGGCGCCCGGCGGTGCCGAGCATCGGCTCGAGGCGCAGGCCGCCCGTGACCGAATACTGCTGCCCGGCGGGGCGGCCGGCGTCGGTGCTCTCCGACGGGAACCACCAGCTCGAGAACGACGCCTGGAGCGCGAGCGGGCCGACCAGGGTGAAGCCGAGCCGACCGGAGCCCTGCACGTCGAGTCCGTAGAGGAGCGAGTCGCGCTGGTAGCCCGAGAGCATGGTTCCGGCGCCGAGCTCGGCGCGGACGACGAGGCGCTCGGCGAAGGTCTGGGCGCGGCCTGATCGGGGGAGGCGGTGGTGGGTCTGCGCGGCGGCCGCGGCGACGACGTGTGCGCGGCGCGGGGGGCGCTTGGAAGAGGGCGAGAGGGGGTGAACGGACATGAAGAAAGGACTCCAATCGGGTCGATCGAGGCAATGGGAGGCCGAACCCCCGCCACGTGCGCGCTGGCGGGGTCACGAATGCCGATATCGAAGCGGGACAGAACGTAGAGAGGAGGAGGCTGGAGCGCGTGCAGTGATGGGAGCGATCAGGGGTGCGTCTGGGATCGGGCCCCACCCTCACGACCGCAATCGCACAACCTCGATATCGGCTCGATGGTCGGAAAGGTGAGGCCCATGCACCGGGTGCCGCCGATTGCCGGGAAGGACTCGCACCGCGTTGTGACGACCAGGGGACATCTTCAACTGTTCAGCACGGAGCATGCCGCGCGGCAGGCACAGTGCAGGTGGCGAAAGGGCTCCGAGAATGGATGCCAGAAGCGCTCACTTGAGCGCGCATATGGGGCTTATTGGTGGTGCTGCTGCGATGACGAGTCGGTATCGGGTGCTGATGTGTGGGTTGAGTCCCAAGGGCCCGCGGGCGACGACGACGTGGGCCTCGTGGTCGTTCACCGCGGAGGGACGGGGGAGAAGCGCAGCCCGAGGCCGCTCCAGAGCGCGCCCGTCACGCGCCGCGCGTAGACCGTCGCGGCGGTGCCGGTGGCGTCCTGGAGGCCGACGGTCGCGAGGCTCCCGATCGTGGGCCGCAGCGCGTCGCCGCGGTAGCGCAGGTGCACGTCGCCCGTCGGCGCGTCGAGCACCACCTCGAGGTCGAAGGTGCTCTCGCCGAAGCGCCCCAGGCGCACTCCGCGGTACTCGATCACCGCGCGCCGCGTCGCCTCGAAGGCCACGCAGACCTGCGCCGATTCGAGGCCCATCTCGCCGCTCGTGAACGCGAACACCGCCGGGCGCGGCGCGGCGCGCGAAGGGAGCCGCGGCCCGTCGGCGGCCGACGCCCGCTCGCCGAACTGCAACACCCCCGTCGCGTCGAGCGCGAACGACGTCACCGTCGCCCCATAGAACACGAAGGGGAACGGCATCGCGATCGGCTCCGTGTACGTGGCGGGCGCGCGCAGCACCCGCGCCGCCCCCGGGAGCTCGCAGGCGTCGATCCACGCGAGGTCCGACGCGCCGATGCGGTAGCGCAGCGTCGAGGGCGCGACGCACGCGCCCTGCAAGCACGCCGACGGCGCGGGGCACGAGCGGCCGCACCCGCCGCAGTGCTCGGCCGAGCGGCGCGGGTCGATCGAGCAGCTCCTCGTGCCGCAGGAGAGGTACGGCGCCGCGCACGTCGGCGCGACGCACACGCCGTCGGCGCACAGCTCCGCGCAGCCCCGGTCGCACCCGCCGCAGTGCGCCGGGTCGCGGCGCAGGTTGACGCACGCGGCGCCGCAGCGCGCGGTCCCGTCGGGGCACATAGCGGCCTCGCAGCGCCCGGCGCGGCAGTCGTCGGCGGGCGCGCACGCGCGGTCGCAGGCGCCGCAGTGGGCGCGGTCCGTCGCGGGCGTCACGCACGCGTCGCCGCAGCGCAGGAGCCCCGGCGCGCACTCGACCCGCACGCACGCCCCGTTGTCGCAGCGCTGCCCCCCGGCGCAGCGGAGCCCGCACGCGCCGCAGTTCGAGGCGTCGAAGCGCAGGTCGACGCAGAGGCCGCACCCGCCCGCGCTGCCGCACACGCTGTACCCGGGCGCGCAGCCGCCCCCGGAGCACGCCCCGCCGAAGCACTCGCCGCAGCGGCACGCGACGCCGCACGCGCCGCAGTTCTCGCGGTCGGCGTTCACGTTGATGCAGCGGCCGTCGCAGTCGCGCGACCCGACGGCGCAGCGCACGCCCACGCACGCGCCGCCCGCGCACACGCCGCCGTTGCCGCACTCGCGGTCGCAGCGGCCGCAGTGGCGCGCGTCGCCCGCGAGGTCGACGCAGTCGTCGTCGCAGCGGCCGTAGCCCGCGGGGCACTCCGACGGGACGCACGCGCCGAGCTCGCAGCGTTCGAAGGCCCCGCAGCGCCGGCCGCACAGGCCGCACTGCAGCGGGTCGCCGTCGGGGTCGCCGCAGCGCCCGTCGCACCGGACGGACCCCGCGGCGCACGCCTCCGCGCGGCACACGCCCTCGACGCACGCGTCGCCCCGCGCGCACGCTCGCCCGCAGAGGCCGCAGTGCGCTGGGTCCCGCGCAAGCTCGACGCACGCGCCCGCGCAGAGGACCCGCCCGAGGGGGCAGTCGGCGGCGGGAGCGTCGAGCGCCGTCGCCCCGGCGTCCGACGCGGGCGGCGCCGGGGGCTGCAACGCCGTGCCACCCGGCACGCAGGCCGCGAGCGCCAGCGCGGCGAGCGTCGCGCGCGCGATGATCACGGCTCCTCCGGGAGGAGCTCGCGCACGAACGCGTCGGCGGCGCCCGCGTTCTCGAGGAAGGCCACGCGGCGCGCGGACAGGTCGCACAGGAAGCCGCGCGGCGCGAGCGGGAGCACCCGGTCGGTGCGCGTGTCCATGACCTCGACGTGGTCGCCGACGCCTCCCTCCGACGAGTGCACCGACTGGAACGACGACCAGCACACGAGCGGCCCCGCGACGCGCGGCACGAAGCGCCGACCGTACTCTCGTAGCCTGCGCCGCTCGCCCGTCGACAGGTCGTGGAGCCAGATCTCCGCGCGGTACGAGGGGGCGTTGCCGCCGGGCTCCTCCTGGTGCCAGACCACGCGGGCGCCGTCGATCGCCGGGGCGCGCGCCCAGCCGCGCAGGCCCTCGGTGAGCACGCGCTCGGCGCCGGTGACCACGTCGTGCGTGACGATGTCCGTGTGAAAGGTCGAGTCGCCGCGAGGGCCGCGCTCGAAGACCACCGTGTCGCCCCACACGTCGGCGGCGCGCTCGTCGGCCACGGGGCCGGTGAGGCGCGTCGCGCGGAGCGTGGAGAGGTCCCAGGCCCACACGTCCGTGTCGCCCGACGACGAGCGGGTCTCGTACACGACGCGCCCCCGGTCCACCGCCGGCAGGTCGGCTTGCAGCGCGGGGTCCGACACGTCGTACGAGGCGCCCGTGCTCAGGTCGTAGGCGACCACCACGCGCGTGAGGTTCGACCCGTCGCCGCGCACGTACGCCACCAGGTCCCCGTCGATCGCCGAGCGGTCGTAGTACCGCGACGCCCCCGCGTCGCCCGCGGGCGGCCGCAGCCACGTCACCGCCCCGTCGCGCAGCGAGACCACCGCGATCGCCGTGCCCGTGTCGATCGCCGCGCGGTCGCCCGACAGCCGCACGCGGCCCTCCGACTCGCGCAGCACCGCGACGCGGCGCACGCATCCCTCGTCGACCACGCCGTCGCAGTCGTCGTCGCGCTCGTTGCACAGCTCCTCGGGCGCGGGCCCGCAGGCGCCGCACGCGTTCCGCTGGCCCGTGTCGTCGCAGGCGGTGCGCTCCGGCGAGGCGCACACCACGACCCCGCACACGCCGCAGCGGTCGCCCGGCGCCGCGGCGAGGCGCGCTTCGCCGCCGCATCCGTTGCGCTCGGCGCGAGGCGCCTCGTACGCGTCGACCGCGAGCGCCGCGTCGGGCTGCGCGAGCGCCGCGCGGCCGCAGCCCGCGAGCAGCGCGAAGCCCGCGAACGACCGCGGCTTCATGGCGTCAGCCCCTCGGGCGACAGGTCGCCCGCGTCGACGTCGGTGAGGTCCATCGTGTACAGGTCCCACTGGTCGTCGCGGTCGTCGATCCAGGCCACGGTGTTGCCCTGGATGCGGGCCCCCGTCGAGTGGCGCGGGTGGTGCGTCAGCGCGCGTCGCGTGCCCGAGCGCACGTCGATCAGGAAGAGGTCCGACGCGCCGCGCGGGTCCGACTCGACGACCGCCCAGCGACCCGAGAGGTCCATCGCGACGTCGTAGACCGCGGCCTCGGGCGACAGGGCCGTGCGCGCTCCCGTCGCGAGCTCGTAGAGCGTCGGCTGGCAGCTCACCACGTCGTAGTTGCGCGCGGGGTCGAGGGTGCACTCCTCGGTGAGCACGCGGCCGCCGTCGAACGCCGCGACGTGGGCGACCTGGCGCGAGCCCTCGCGGCGAGTGAGCGGGCGCTGCGTCGCGGGCGCGTCGTAGCTCCCGGCGTACAGGTCCGAGAGGTGCAGCAGGCCGATCGTGTGGTGCCCGCGGCGGTCGTCGGTCCAGACGAGGGAGCGGCCCTCGACGCGCGGATAGATCTGGATCGCAGGGTCGTTCGTGACGCGCACCGTGCGACGCGTCGCGAGGTCGTGCGCATAGACCTCGTAGTCCTCTTCGCTGCCGCGCTGGATCTGGCTCCATGCGAGCAGGTCGCCGTCGAGCACGGGCGCCTGGTACCAGCTCGCGTCGGCCACGGGCACGAAGGTCTCACGCCCGGAGGGGATCTCGACGATCGAGTAGCCCGCGACGGTCTGACCGGGCCTGAAGCACGCGACGCGGTCGCCCGAGAGCCATGGGTAGAGGCACGGCCACGGCAGCGCCCGGGTGTCGCCCGTGGCGAGGTCGCGCAGGCACACCGCCCCGTCGCCGCACTGCCACGCGAGGCGGCCGCGGCTCATCGTGGGGTACGTGTCGTCGCGAACGTCGCGCGTCACGCGGAGGGGACAGCCCTCGTCGACGCGCCCGTCGCCGTCGTCGTCGCGCCCGTTGCAGCGCTCTCGCGAGCGCCCGCTGTCGGTCGACGCGTCGCGCGCCGCGTCGTCGGGCGGAGCGGCGTCGCCCCTGGAGGACGGCACCCCCGACACCACGGTCCCGCAGCCGACGCAGAGCGCGACGAGCGCCGCCACCGCGGCGCGGGGGCCGGGCTCCAGGAGGGTCATTCCGCGGACCTTCGCGTGCGCACCCCTCCGACGCAAGCGTAGCTCCGTGGTCGTGACCGCGACGGGTGTCTCGACGTCGCGGCGCCCGAAGGGCAAGGCCCTGCGGGAGATCGAGAGCGAGCTGCGGCCGATGCTGAGGGCGGTCCCGGCGCAAGACGGGACTCGCGAAAGAGCCCTCGATTGCCGCGGGCATCGTAGTTCGGGGTGAGGGATTCGAAACCGAGGGGGCGCTGCCGACGACGTGCGAGGCCGTTCGAAAGGAGCTTGCGGCGAGGGGTTCAACGGCGACCGTGGGGGGACCTCGGGAGGCCTCGGCGGGTGTTGGGGCCGACGTTGGGGCTGGAGCTGGGACCGGGCTGGAACAGGCGCTTCGGGCGACGCTGACCATGGCGCTCGATGCGGGTGACTACGAGACGGCGGCGGGACTCGTAGCGCTCCTGAAGGCGCGGGCACAGCGGCGGTAGCGGCGGGTGGAGCAGCGGCGGGCGCCTCGGAGTCGGCGGCCGCGTGGAGGAACTTCCGAAGGCCAGTCCTGTGGAGGGGCCTACGGTGTCGCCGGCACCGCGACGCGACGGATGCGGTCGCGCAGCTCGTCGCGAAACCGTCGGAGTTCTCCCTCGTCGAGGGGCTCGAGCATCACGGGCAGCGGACCCACCGGGAACTGCCCCAGCAGCCACGCGAGCACGCCGGGGTCGACGCCGCCGTCCTTGCGCAGCGCGCGCTCCAGATCGTCCTCCGGTGGATACCCCGCCCGATCGAGGAAGAGCAGGTCGACCAGGTCGCGCGGCTCGCTCCGGGAGAGCAGGCACGTGACCTTCGAAGCGCGCATGTCCGCCAGCGACTCCACCGTGACGCCGTCGAGCGTCGTGGTGGCGTCGAGGTCGCCCTGTCCCTCGTAGACCACGTCGAGGTCGAGCGCCTGCCCGTCGATGACGGTGCGCGCACGCACGAACGTTCCGGCGTCCCGCACGAGCTCGATGGTGATCCCGCACGCCCGCGAGATCTCCGGCGCCTCCCGCACGAAGGCGCGCACCGCCGCTGCGTCGTGGCAGAGGAGGTCGATGTCCCGCGACAGCCGATGCGAGAGCCAGGCACCGCTCAGGGCCGCGCCGCCCCCGAGGTGCCCCTCGAAGCGGGCCTGACAGGCGCGGATCAGCGCGAGCGCGCCCTCGGAGACCACGCGACGATCGAAGCGGTCACGCATGGCGCGACTCGGCCGGCGGCCACGGCAACTCCGGCAGACCGAGCAGCCACGCCCACATCGCGCGAGTGCGGCCGAGGTGGCGCTGGAGCGAGGGCCACAGCGCGGCCACGTCCGCGGGCGTCACGTAGAGCCAGACGTCGCGGGTGTTGGCCTCGCGCAGGAGGGCGCCCATCCAGTACGCGCGCTCCTCCGCGCCGCCGCGGACGAGCGCCCGCCGGAACTCGGCCACCGTGACGTCCGACCACCACAGGAAGTACGGCCTTGCGTCGGGGTCGAGGAGGTCCGGTCGGGTCGGTCCGAGGCGCGTCGACGGGGTGCTCACGGTCCCGAACGCTACCATCGTGCAGCGACGCCCGCCGCGCGCGTGCCCTCCGCGCTGCGGACCGTGGCTCGGCGGGCCGCCCGCGCTGCGACGACGCCGCCTCCAGGGGAACCTCCGTCGCCCAGGCCGCGCGCATCGCGACACGCGACACCACGTCCCGCGAGTTCAGCCTGCGCGCCCGATGGGCTCGTCGGCCTCGTAGATCACGTCCGTGCGCAGGGCGTACTTGGTCCCGCGGGTGACGGCGCAGCCCTCGTGGCGAAGCTTGTGCTGGAACACCGCGACCCTCCCCCGCCGCGGCACCACGACCTCGTCGAACTGCTCCTGGAAGCGCGTCTCGCCGCCCTCGAAGTCGTCGTTGAAGTAGGCGAGCACGGTGTGCAGGGTGATGCGCCGCGCGTCGGGCCGGTACCAGTGGTCCATGTGCGGCGAGAAGCGCTGCCCGGGCCGGTAGCGGTAGAAGCGCAGCCGCTCGTTGAGCCCGACGAGGCGCAGCGCGCCCATCGTCGGGGGGAGGCTCGGCCGCAGCCGCGCGAAGAGCCTGGCCGCGGCGGCGGGGTCGTCGCGGACCACGCGGTCCTGGTCGCGATAGAGCGGGTTGTTGGTGGCGAGGGTGGGCGCCGACGCTTCGATGAGCGCAATGAACGCGGCGCACTCCGCGGGGGTGTAGACGTCCTCGACGCACCAGAGCATCGCCTCGTCCTCGAAGCGCATCGGAACCGTCACCGCCATCGCCTTCTCCCTTCGCCCGGCGCCGCGTCGGATACCCCCGCCCGTGGGCCCGCAGGCTCGCCGGCACGATGGCGGTCGTCCCGTGTTAGTTGACGACCGCGGCATCATGCCGCGATCTCGCGTGAAACGCCCGCCCTGACGGTCGCGCCGCGACGACGCCCCTACGCCCCGGGTCGCCGGCAGTCGCAGCTCGCGGCCCTCCGCGCGGGCACCGGCGGCGTCGCGGTGCGCGTCCCGAGCGGTGGCGCCACCGGGGCCTCGGTGCCGCTCGTCGTGCCTGCCGTCGTCAGGCAGGCGACGCGGCGGAAGACGCTGACGTCCTCCACCATCTCGCCGTCGAGCCGGTATCGATTGACCGACTGGAACTCCTGCCGCGCCGGGTCGATCGTCCCGATGAAGGTGTCGAGGATGTAGCCCTGCGGCCCCGGGCCACACGCCCGCTCGCGCACCGCGTACGAGGTCCCGGCGAACTCGACGCGCAGCCCGGCGACGGTCCCGCGCGCGAGCTCGTCGAGCGACCAGTCGTCGTAGCCCGGCCGGCACGGGATCGGGTCGGGGCGGTCCGGCGGTCCCGCCCAGAAGCGCACCGCCATGTCGCCCGCGAGCGTCGGTCCGTCGCGCCGGATGTGCAGCGTGAACACGCTCCACTGCCCCTGCCGGGGTTAGTAGGCGTGCGCGCGTCAGGTGCCCTGCACGTCGTCGACGCAGCGCTCCTCCGGGGTGGGCGGCAGGCGCGACCGCTGCTCCTCGACGGTGGCCGGCGAGAGGCGCGGCGCCAGCACGAGGAGCGCGACGACGCCCAGCGCGGCGGCGAGCCCGACGCGACGACCGGCGGGCGATCGACGGGCACCGCACGCGTCCGCGCGTACCGCCGTGGGGGCGCGGACCGTCACGGCGCCCCGGCGGCGGGGACGCCGAGCAGCGTCCGGGTCATGCCGCCCCCGCCCACCAGCATCTCCTGCATCGCGTCGCGCACGTGGCCGTCGTCGACCTCGGGCGACGTCGCCCCCGGCGAGGCGTCGGCGGCGATGAGCGCGGCCCGGCGGAGCAGCTCCTTGATGAATGCCGCGCTCGTCCCCTGCGTGCGCGCGATGACGGCGGCCCGGTCGGACAGCACGAGGCGCATGCCCTCGCCGTACCGGGTGAGGAGCCGGTCGCGGCAGTCCTCGTCGGGCAGCGGGATCTCGATCGCCTGGTCGACGCGGCCCGGCCTCGCGGCGAGCGCGGGCTCCAGCACCTCCGGGCGGTTGGTGGTCAGCACGAAGAGGACGTCCGCGTCCTCGGCCAGGCCGTCCATCGCGTTGAGCAGCTCGAACATGACCGGGGTCGCGCACGGGTTCTGCGCCGTGCGCCGGTCTTCGGCGATGAGGTCGACGTCCTCGAAGACCACCGTCGCGGGCGCGAGCTTCCGCGCCATCACCGCCACCTGCTCGATGAGCCCGACCGCCCGCCCGGTCACCATGAGCACGGTGCGGTCGGGCATCTGGCTCGCCAGGAACATCGCGCTGAAGGTCTTCCCCGTGCCGGGCGGCCCGTAGAGCAGCAGGCCCCGCTTCAGGTGGCGGCCCATTGCGCGCAGGGCCCCGGCGCGCTGGGCGAAGCGCAGCGTGTTGCGCTCGATGCGCTCCAGCACCCCGGGCGGCAGGATCACGTCCTCGCGCGCGACCCGCGGCAGCGCCTGGAACCGCACCTCCATCTCGCCCTGCCGATCGGCGCCGACACTGAGCGAGCGCCCGCGGAAGATGCTCCGGCGGCGCATCCCGTCGCGGAGCTGCTGGAGCAGGCGCTCGGACTCCGCCTGCGTGGCGGCGCCCACCTCGACGCGCACCTGGCGGATGTACGGCTCGCCGCACGGTCCGGCGACCAGGACCGCGAGCCGCGCGTCGCCGTCCGCGAGGAGCAGCAGCCCGCGCTCGACGCTCGCCAGCGAGGCCCCGTCGGCCAGGGGCACGGCGCTGTACTCCACCGGCCCGACGTCCGCGGTCCAGCCGTGCTTCCGCTCCGACGGGGGCGGCGAGGCCAGCGCGCCGAGGCGCACCACGTGCCGGTCGGTCACCACGCCCACCATCTCGCGGCGCCGGCCCGGGACGCGCAGCCAGTCGTCGACCGCGAGCTGGAGGTCGCCGATCGCCCGCAGCGGGAAGCTGTCGCCGACGATGGCGATCGAGGCGGGATCGCACCCGAGGTGGCGCCGCAGGATCTTCGCGAAGGGCGGGACGCTGGCGGTCTTCGGGCGCTTGCGCGGGACGCTGCTCATCGGGGAAGTATCGACCACGCGGCATCCCGCAGCGGCTCGCGGCGGGAGGTCTTCGGGACGCCGGACGCCGACGAGCGCGACGAGGCCCCCTCGGCCCAGCGACGGCCCGCGGTCGCCGCCCCCGCCGTGGCGGCGGTCTCCTGGCGGTGGATTCTCGTGGTGATCGGCGTGCTGGCGCTGCTGCTCTTCGGGGCGACCCGGTAGGCGCAGGGGCCCCACCCCGCCGTCGGGGTCGGCCCGCATCCGGGCGATCGACTCGGCCGTCGTCCGCGCGTCGCGATCGAGGCGCGGGTCAGCGCCGCGCGCCGCGCGCCCGCGGATGACCGCGCCGCAGCACCGGCGCCTGCGCACCGCGCGGGAGCGTCCACACCTCGGTGCGGGGCGCCTGGCCGGGGCTCTCGCCGGTGAAGTACTCGCCCTCCACGACGAGCTCGGGTCGGCCGCCGCCGTCGACGGCCCGCACGGTGAGCCGGCGCGGATACTCGAGGCCGAAGGTGCCGCCGCCGAGGACCGCACCGGCGGCGTCGACGCGCACCCACCCGACGCAGGCCTCGGCGTTGTTGCACGTGAGCATTGCGGCGAAGGCGCGCTCGCCCTCGTGGTCGATCCAGGGGGTCAGGTCGTGCGCGGGCCGCACCCGCTCGGGCACCGCCGCGGAAAAAGCCGCCAGCGTCGGGGCCGCCCGCGGCGAACACGCGGGAACCTCGCGGCGTTGGGAGGAGGATCGGTCGGACCGCGGATCGGGTCAGGGGATGACCACACACCCGACGCGCGCGTTGGTGTTGGCGATCTGCGTGGCGTTCGTCGGGTTGCGGTTGCCGATGAACACGTCGTAGGTGCCCGGAACGAGGATGGACGTGTAGTGCGCCTCGGGCAGGGTGGTGAGGCGCGCCTCGTCGGCCGCGTCGCCCGCGCGCCGGACGAAGAGGTACGCCGAGCTGTCGCGGGCGAAGGCGCCGTTGAGGGTGACCACGCCGCGTAGCAGCGACGCGGGCAGGTCGATGTCGAGCGTCGTCGCAGCGGTGATGGTGATGCCGCGACGCAGGACGGCGTGGCGGTTGCGCAGGAGCGACGAGCCCGGCGACACGTCGGGCGTGCCGGTGGCCGCGTAGACGAGGTCGTAGGTACCCGGCATCAAGAGCACCGAGTAGGGGTTGGTGCCCATGACGTTGGCGATGACCGGCCGGTCTTCCGACGCCACGCGCTCCAGAGACACCTGCCCGAAGCCGAAGGTGGGTGGCGCGCCGTTGCGGGTGACGGTCCCGGTGAGCGCCACCGGGGTCACGTCGATGGGGTCGACGGTGCCCGGCAGCGTGACGCCGGCGCGCAGCAGGAAGCGCTGGTTGCGGAGCGTCCCCGTGTTGGGTGCGGTCGGCCCGGACCACATCATGTCGTAGTTGCCCGGCACGATCAGCCCGCGGACGTTGCTGGTGGTGCCGACGGTCGCAACGGACGCCGAGCCTTCGCCGTTGCGGAAGTAGATCCCCCCTTGGCCTGCGACGAGCGCGCGGCCGAGGAGCGTCGCGCGGAAGCTCACGTCGACGCTGGGCACGCTCACGCTGTACGTGCGGTCGCCGTCGACGCGGAGGCCGGTCGCGAGACGCGCGAGGCTGTTGCCGACCGTGTTCCCGGTCATCCCGGTGAAGCGACTGGCGTAGAAGACGTCGTAGGTGCCGAAGGGGACGCTCGCGGTGTAGTCGGCCGACACTCCGCTGATGTGGACGGTGCCCAGGTCGATGACCTGACCCGACAGCGACTCGTGGAGTTCGACGTAGCCGGCGGAGAGGATGGCCGGAGGCGGCGACACGAGGCTCCCGCGCAGCGTCGCCGAGTTGAGGGCGACGTCGATGGTGGTGTCGCCCGCGACCACGATGCCCGAGCGCAGAATCGGCGAGGGCGGCGTGGTGGCCGTGGTGCCGCAGCTCTCACTGTGTAGGTCGTAGGTCCCGGGCAGGACGAAGGCGTCGAGCAACCCGCCGGTGCGGACGTCGAGATCGGCGCGGTCGCCGTTGACCGGGTTGATGAGCGCGACGCAGTGCCCTCCAGGTCGGCCGTTGGAGGTGATGCGCCCCGTGACGTGCGCTCGTGGGATGTCGACGACGAGGTCGGTGGGCCGCTCGATGCGGACGCCGCGGCGGATGAGCCCGTTGGTGTTGACGGGCAGCACGGCGCCCGTCGGGAAGAGCCCGCCCTGGTAATAGATGTCGTAGGTCCCCGGTACGATGCCGATCGGGGCGGACTGGCCGACGGAGATCGAGGCGAGCCGCGCGGAGTCGCCGCTCACCGGGTCGCGCAGGATGAGGGAGGCGCCGCTGTCGGTCACCGCAACGCCGCCGACGGTGGTCCGCACGGTCACCGGGTGGGCGGTGACGTTGAGGTTGTAGGTCTCGCCCGCCGCGAGCACGACGCACGCGCCGCCATCGACGTTCGGGGCGCCAGCGTCGGACGCCGCGGGCACATCGACGACGTCGCGCACACCGACGACGTCGAGCACGTCGACGACGTCGGGCACGTCGACGACGTCGGGCGCTGCGGGGACGTCCGGCGCGGCGAAGACGTCGAGCACTGCGGGGACGTCCGTCGTCGCGGCCACATCGGGGACGGCGGGCACATCGGGCAAATCGGGCGCATCGGGCACGTCGACGGCGAGCACGTCGACGACCACGGGCACGTCGGGCGCGGTGACGCCGTCAGGTGACGCGCAACCCGCGAGGAGCAACCAGCCGACCAGGACGCTCGGGCGCTTCATGAGATGCCGGGGAGGGCAGCAGAGTCGCACGGCCAAGGTCAAGCGCCGGGCGGGTTTAGCTGGGTTTAAGCCCTCAGCGGAACTCGTACGGCACCGAGAACGCCGGCCCCGCGGGGCTCCGGCTGTCGACGGTGAGCACCCGCAGCCCGGGGCCCGCGGGCAGCGCGGCGCTCAAGCGCGACCGCACGCCGCACGAATCATCCTCGCAGCGTCCCTCCCCGGTCGCGGCATCGTACCAGCCGAGGAGCGAATCGAACTGCGCGCTGCCCGGGTCGCAGGTCGCCGCGGTGAGGGTCCCCGCTGGGGCGTTGATGCACGACACGAACACGAACGACCGCTGGGGTCCCGGACCGCACGAGCCCGCCACGTCCGACGCGCCGGTGAGCGACCCGGTGAACGTCCCGGTCGCGGGCGCGCGCAGGTTGACCACGACCTCGCCGGGCGCGGTCGGCGCGTGGAGGATGTGCAGCTCGAACCCGTCGAGCGCTGCCGCGTTGTTGCCCTGCACCGCGAGGATCCACGAGCCCGCAGCGAGCGACCCAGTCGCCTGCGACGTGCACGCGGGCGACGCGCAGAAGGTCGTCCCGCTGCACCCCGCGACGAACGACACCTCGTCGACCACGTCGCTCGACCCGAGCCAGTTGACGAGCACCGTCTCGCGGCGCGTGAGCTCGAAGCGGTAGAAGACCGTGTACGCGCCCCCGAAGCACAGCGGGCTCGAAACGTCGGACCCCGCGAGCGTCCCGCGCACGGTCGTGAGGCCGGCCCCGAGCACGATCGGCGTGGCGCTCGCGCAGTGGTCGTTGACGGGGGCGCCCGTCACCGCGGTGCACCGTCCCTCCACGCAGTGCTCGCCGCGTCGGCACAGCATGCCGAGCGCGCCGCACTGCTCGCTGTCGACCTGCAAGGCGACGCACGACCCGCCCCGCGGGGTCAGCCCCCACGGACAAGCGCAGCGCCCCGCCACGCAGAGGCTCCCGCACTGGGTCTCGCAGTTGCCGCAGCGCGCGGCGTCGCGCGTGGGGTCGTAGCAGCCGAAGTCGCAGCCGATCTGGCCGGCGGGGCACGCGACGCACGCCCCCGCGGAGCACCGCTCGCCGTCGGCGCACGTCCGGCCGCACGCGCCGCAGTTCGATCGGTTGTTGCGGCGGTCGACGCAGGTGCCGTTGCACGCCGTCAGGGACGACGACGAGCAGCCGCAGCGGCCCTCGTTGCACTGCTCGCCCACGGCGCAGCGGACCCCGCACGCGCCGCAGTCGAGCGTCGAGCTGTACGGAAACGCGCAGACGCTACCTCCGCTGCACGAGATGTACGGCGACGCGCAGGTGCAGGCGCCCGCCACGCAGGTGGGGGCCGTCGCCGGGCACACGTTGCCGCACGCGCCGCAGTTCATCCGGTCGGTCGCCGTGTCGAAGCAGGCGCCGTTGCACGCCGTGCGCCCCGACGTGCAGGCCACGCAGCCCCCGGAGACGCAGGCGCGGTTCGCCGGGCAGACCGTTCCGCAGCCGCCGCAGTGGAGCGGGTTGGACGAGGGGCTGACGCAGCGCCCGTCGCAGAGCAGGGTGCCGCTCGGGCACACGCAGGCCCCCGCGCGGCACTCGAAGCCCGCCGCGCAGAGGTGGTGGCAGGCGCCGCAGTTGTACTCGTCGGTCGCGAGCGTCACGCACTCGCCCTCGCACGACTGGGGGCACCCGCGGCACGACCCGCTCTGGCACACGCCGTTGGGGCCGCAGTCGTTGCCGCAGCGCCCGCAGTTGTGGCGGTCGGTGCTGGTGTCGATGCACGCGCCCCCGCAGAGGCTGCGGGGCCGGGCGCAGCGGCAGACCGTCGAGCATTCCTCCAGGGCGGTACACGCCTGGCCGCAGGGGAAGCAGCAGGCCGCCTCGGTGCAGTTGGCGGCGCAGCTCGAGCCCGCGTACGTACAAGGCGTGCAGTAGCCGTCGTTACAGCCGCCCCCGTGAGAGCAGACGTTGCCGCAGCGCCCGCAGTTGCGGGCGTCGGTGTTGAGGTTGACGCAGGCGCCGCCGCAGACCGTCCGCGCGCAGCCGCAGACGCCGCCGCTGCAATACTCGCCCGGCGCGCAGGCGCGCCCGCACGCGCCGCAATTGCCCGGGCTCGTCGTGAGGCTGACGCACTGGCCGTCGCAGAGCGTCTGACCCGACGGGCAGGGCACGCAGTTGCCGTTGACGCACGTCCGGTCGGGCGGGCAGACGTTTCCGCAGCCGCCGCAGTTGCGCACGTCGCTCGGGATCAACGTGCACCGTCGCCCGCACATCGCGCGGAAGGCGCCGCAGTTGACGCACGCGCCGCGCACGCACTCCTGGTCGGACGGACAGACGTGGCCGCAGCTCCCGCAGTGGTCGGGGTCGTTGAGGCGATCCACGGCCCGCCCCCCGCACATGATTTCGCCCACGCGGCACGCCGCGCAGGCGCCGGCCCGGCACGACTCGCCGGTGGCGCAGGCGCGCCCGCACGCGCCGCAGTTGGCGGCGTCCGTCGTCAGGTCGACGCAGCGACCGCTGCACAGCGCCTCGGTGGCCGCGCACGACGACGTACGATCGGCGCGCACGTCGGTCGACGCCTCGGACACGTCGCGAGCGTCCAGAACGCCCGGCGCGTCGAAGACGTCGGGGGCGTCGAAGAGGGCACCGGTGTCACCGGGCTCGGTGACGTCGGGCACGTCGTCGACGGAGGTTTCCCCCATCGGGACATCGAGCACGGGGACGTCGATCGCATCGGGAGCCCTCCCGTCCGGTGCGCCCGCATCGACGGAACCGTCCGCTGGAACATCGAGCGCCGCGTCGGACCCGACGTCGTCCACCACCGCAGCGTCTCTCTCCGCGGCATCCGCGGCCGCGGCGTCGGAGGTCGGCGCGGGCGTGGGATCGGCGCAACCGATCGCCATGGCCAGCCACACCGCCGCGAGGACCGCGACCGATCGAAGTCCGCCCCACCCCCAGGAATGCTCCATCACAGGTCGGATGCTCCGCGAACTCGGGGCGGCGGCGCAAGCGCGCGAGCGGGTGATATACGGTGCGACCATGCGAAGGGTGGACGGCGCGGCGGGGCGGTGGTGGGTCGCGGGACTTCTGGCGAGCGTGGCGGCCGGGTGCGCCGATCCGCCCGTGCTCGCGGACGGCGCGACGGACGTCCCGACGACTGACCGCGTCGTCATCGACGACGTCCCCACGACCGACGCGACGGCTCCCGTCGATGAACCCGCGGTGGACGCCGCGATCGACGTTCGCCCTCCCCCGGTGGACGCAACCGACGCGGGCGATCCCGACGTCGCGGTGGACGTTTCGATCGAGATGGACGTTCCGCCGCCGCCGGTCGACGTGCCCCCGATGGACGCGCCCGACGTGCCCCCGTTGGGCGCGCCCGACGTGATCGACGTACCCGACGTTTTCGACGCGCCGGACGTCCGAGACGCGCCCGACGTTGCGGTTCTGATCGACGTGCCGACGGCCGATCGCGGCAGTCCCGACGCGGGGGTTGCGTCGACAGACGGCGGCGCGTGCGTCGCGTGGCCGACGTGCACGGGCCCGGGCTTCGGCACGGCGCTCGGGTCGGATCTCATGTCCGACTACGTCCACTCGGACCCGGACCTGGGGGACTTCGACGGTGATGGGCGCCTCGACCTCATCACGCTGCTCGGCTACCCCCTCGGCTTCTCCTGGTCCCGCGGGATGGGCGGTGGCGTGTGCGGGCCGTCGGTCTGGCTCGCTTCGTCGGGGTCGGAGACCGAGATCGTCACCGGCGAGTTTACCGGCGACGCCTACGACGACATGGTCACGCGGGCCGGCAACTCGCTTGGGATGTGGCGCGGCACCAGCGGGGGCCTGGTGCGGACGACCTCGTTGTCCTCGGCGACGTTGACGACCGGCACCCCCATCGTCACGGCCGACTTCGACGGCGACCACCGCACCGACGTCGCGCGGGGCGGCGTCAACACCGCCAACACTCCCGTCGTCGAGGTGTACCTCATCGGCGCCACCATCCGGCGCGTCGAGGTGCCGCTCCCGGCGGGCCCGTACCACCTCGGTGCGGGCGACCTCGACGGCGACGGGCGCGCCGAGCTCATCGCCACCACGACTGACGCCAACACCATGGTCGCCGTGTCGAACATCGCCACGAGCCCGACGGTGACGACGATCCGCGGGGCCGGCGCGCGAGTCTCGTACCTGGTCGCGGCCAACCTCACCGACGCGCCCGGCCGCGAGCTGGCCGTCATGACCGCCTCGGGCCTCCAGCTCTTCGAGCGCGAGGGCGGCGGCTGGGTCGGCCCCTCGGAGCTCGAACCGATCCCGGGCTCGACGCTGGCCGTGGCTGACTTCGACGGCGACGGGCGCGAGGACGTCGTCAGCACGTTCTCGTGGTGGCGCCCGTTCTACGCGATCCACGTCTACCGCGGCGCGGCCCGCCGAGAGGACGTCCGCGCGAGCATCTACCCGATCAGCGACGCCGTCCGCGGCCTGGTCGTGCGCGACGTCGACGGCGACCGAGCCCCTGACCTCACCCTCGTCCAGTGGCGGAACCCCCGCTCGTACGTGTCGTTCCTGCGCAACCGCGGCGGGCGCTTCGACGTCCCGGCCTTCCTTCGCCCCGGCACGACGAACACCTCGGCGGGCGAACCGCGGACGTCCGCGGGCGACCTCGACGGCGACGGCAGCCCCGAGGTCGTCGCCACGGACGTCAGCGCGCCCGAGGCGGTGGTCGTCTACCGCCGCGAGGCCTGCGGCTACACCCCGGTGCAACGCGTCCCCCTCGCCCGCCGCCTCGCGCGCTTCCAGCTCGTCGACATCGACCGCGACGGCGACCTCGACTTCCTCGGCAGCCACGAGGCCGGCATCACGATCTTCTGGCGCGAGCGCGGCGCGTTCAACCCGACCGCGACCACGCGCGGCGGAGCCAGCACCATCGCGACCTACGTCGGCGACCTGGAGGGCGACGGCGACCGCGACCTCGTGACCCAGCAGGCGGGCGGCGTGGTGATCCACCGCGCGTCGGCGCCGGGCGTCTTCGACCCCGCGACCGCGCCGAGCGCCATCAGCATCTTCGGGCTGTGGGACCTCGATGGCGACGGCCGCGCCGAGGTGATCGAGCGGACGACCAACGGGTTCACGGTCACCCACGAGGACCGCGGGACCTGGAGCCGGGGCTGGGCGTACGCGCATCCCGAGACGGCGCAGGTGGAGATCCGCACGGCCGCCGACGTGACCGGGGATGGGCGTCCCGACCTGCTCGGGGTGCTGGTCGTGCGATCGACGACGACGACGGTGGTCTTCCCCGGCGCCGCGGGCGGGACCTTCGGCGCGCCGCTGACCTCTCCGATCGCCCCGCCGCCCGGCGCGACGCTGCGGCTCGGCGACGTCGACGGCGACGGGCGCACCGACGTCGCGTGGCACCTGTCGACCACGCAGATCGGGTTGGGTGATGGGACCGGGCGCTTCACCGCCGCGCCGGGCCTCTCCACCCTGGCCGGGGGTCAGACCTTCGACCTGATCGACCTCAACGGCGACGGCCGCCCCGACATCGTCGGCGGCGACCCCTCCGGGACCGCCGTCGTCGTCGCGCACTGCGTCCCGTAGCCGGCACCGAAGGGTGAGGGGCGCGGGTCAGCGAGAGTCATCCCGGCGGGCGACGACGACGCGTGATACGCCGCCCAGCCGAATGTAGCCGTCGCGTCGCAGGGCCTCGGCCTCGCGGGCCATGTCGCTCTCCCAGGCTCGCTGCGTCCCTTCGGGGAGACCGTCGAGCAGCCGCGCCATCCCGAAGGCGCGCGTCCACGCGACCACCTCCGCGGCGGTCTCGGCCTCCATCACGGGCAGGTCGAAGTCCTCCTCGTGCTCGACGCGGAAGCCCGCCCGCCGGAGGTCGAGCGCGAGGCGCGCGGGGTCGGCGTAGCGGAAGGTCCCTGGCGCGTCGAGATCGAGGGGCGGAAGCGGGCAGAGCCTCTCCAGCACGCGGCGGGGCAGGGTGACGTACGGGACCCGCTCGGGCTCGGCCCACACCGCCGCGACGAACACGCCGCCCGGCACCATCGCCCGGCGGGCGGCGGCGAGGGCGTCGGCGGGGGACGTCATGTACATGAGGCCCCAGCGCGCGAGGGCGACCTGGAAGCCATCGGCGGGGAGGCCTCCGGGCGCCGCGGCGTCCATCGCGCGGAGGTCGAGGCAGGTCACGCCTTCGCGCGAGGCCCGCTCCCGCGCCATGGTGAGTGCCGCGGCCGAGACGTCGACGCCGAGCACGTAGCCGCCCGCCCCGACCCGGTGCGCGGCGGCGATGGCGGGCTCCCCGCGCCCCGTCGCGAGGTCGAGCACGCGCATCCCGGGGACGATGCCCGCGAGATCGAGCATGCGTGCACTCAGCGGCGCCGTGAGCCGCGCCTCCATCGTGTCGAACCGCCGCCAGATGTCCTCGAGGTCGCCGGTCAAGCGTCGCGCGTTCACGCGGTCGATGCTCTCACGGCGGGCGCCTGCGGCTTCGCCGCGAGCGCGGCAGGCGCTCGGCGACACGCCCACCAGCCATAGGAAGCTGCCGCTGAAGTGCTGCAGCGACGCGAAACCCGCCTCCGAGGCGATCGCCACCGGCGGCTCGTCCGACTGGAGCAGGCGCGCCTGCGCCCCGATTGAATCCCTGGGCCCGCCGCAGCGGAGAACCGCGCGCAGCGCCGCGAGCACCGGGTCGGTGCCCGTCAGCGCGCGCTCACGATGAGACAAGCGCTCGGTGGTCGGGGGCTATACGTCGAGCCCCCGAGGGCCCGACGTATGGCCCCAGGAGGTCACGGTGCCAATCGCGCCTTGAAAGGGGTGATCGCAAGGCCCCGTCCCGCAGAGGACCACCGGAGGCGATCGTGCGCACCGAGCAGAGCTCGGGCAGGATGGCTCCCGTGAGCCTTTCCCTTCCGTATGAATGGTTGTCCTCGGGCCATAGCGAACAGCTGTGGGGCAAAGGTCACGCGCACAAGCGAGTGGAATACGCGCGCCTGCCCCGGCTGCCCGCGCGCGACGGATCGTTCGATTGGCTTCCGCCGCTGCCGCCCGGCGTGGAAGGCATGCCGCTCGTGTACGAGGGCGAGCCCGACGTCGCGGCCGCCACGGAGCATCTCGTTCGACTGATCGCCGAAGCGACGGCTCGGTCGCTCGAAGTCCCTGCGGCCTTCGTGAAGTTCATGTCCGAGCCCCTTCTCCGCGACCGGATCCCCACGGTCACCGGTTGTTATTACGACTTTGGCGAGGATCTCCGGACCGCGCCCGGCCCGGACGGCCCCGAACGGTTGCTACAGTTCATGTACGAGCTCGGACTCGCCTGGTATCTGCTGCTCGAGCCAGGCGGCACGCATCGGGTCGTAACCGCCGTCGACACGGGTCCGGAAGAGCCACTCGTCGATGTTCGCGTGTGCGCGGACTCGTTCGAAGAATTCATCGAGCGCTTCTGGATCGAGAACACGCTGTGGCTCTTGCAGGCTCACGACAGGCCCATCGAAGGGCGGCTGCGCGACTATCTCGAAGCCGCGCAGCGCGCCACCTAGCGCCCTCCTCGCTCGACCGGGGTGCCGCCAAGGGAATCGGCCGCGCGTCGCCGAAGTCAGTCGTGGACGGTGGCGTCGGCCGCTCCGCCATCCGACTCGGGACACGCCGCCAGGCACTCGACCTGTCGGGCAGCGCACGTCACGGGGTCGTTGGTGTGACCGAGTTCGTGGCACTGGTGGCCGACGCCGCCATCGTGGTCGTCGTAGGCGTGACAGCGACTGCCGAGGAGAGCGCAGACCGGGTCCCGGGGGCCCGCGTCGGGTGCGACGTCAGTGGATGCATCGGCGCCACCGTCGGTCGCGACGCAGACGGCGAAGCACGCCGTGCGCTGGGCGGCACACATCGCGTTGCTGGTCTCCCGACTCTCGGCGGTCTCGTGGCACTCGTGGATCGGGCCCGAGCCCGGGTCGAGCGGATGGCAGCGCTCGACGATCGCGTCGCAGTCCGGCTTCGCGGAGGTGGGGACCGGGTCGTCCTTGCACGCGGCGAGAGCGAGGGTAAGGCCGAGGGGCACGAGGAGGAGGGAGCTGCGCATGGCCGACCGGCTACCACGAGGGGTCGATCGCGAGCGCTGCGAGAGGCCCCATGCGACGATGTGACGCGGGAGGGCGCGGCGGCTGGATGGTCACCCTCGCCGGGCGGCGACGGCTGCGAAGAACCTGGGTGACCCGCATCCGCGTGACGCTTCGGGATACGCTCGCCCGATGCGCCGGGCCCTCGCCTTCACGCTCGCCGCCACGCTCGCCGCCTGCTCTTCTCAGTCCTTCGTCGGAGGCGGCACGCCCGACGCCGGCACGCCCGACGCTGGCACGCTGCTCTGCACGCCCGGCGCCCAGGTGGCGTGCGCCTGCCCCGGCGCGGCCCAGGGCGTCCAGGTGTGCGCCGCGGGTGGCACCCTGGGGCCGTGCGCCTGCGGCGACGCCGGCACGACCCCCGCCGGGCCGGGCGCCTACGAGGCGTGCACCCCCGGCCAGGTATGCGGCGGCGGGACGGCTTGCGCCTCGGCGAGCTTCACCAGTGGCGGCGCGGCCAACCTCTGCACCACCACCTGCTCGATCGGGGTGGCCTGCCCCGACGCCGGCACCAACCCGGCCTACCTCCCGACCTGCGTGGTCAACGGTTTGACGGGCGTCGGCCAGTGCTACGACACTTGCTCGACCAACCTGGACTGCGGCGTCGGCACGCAGTGCGCGCGCATCCCGGGCACGGCCAACCAGATCTGCGTGCCCATCGGCAACGGCGGCACCGTCCAGCCCCCGCTGCCCGCGGCGTACACCGGCTGCACCCCGGCCGGCGCTGCGTGCGGCAGCAGCACCACCTGCACCCCGGCGATGTTCGCCCGCGCGGGCGCCCCGCCGGGCAACCTCTGCACCCTCGCCTGCACCAGCGGCAACGCCGCGATGTGTCCAGGCTACGTTCCAGGCGCGGCCCTCCAGAGCGTCGAGTGCGTTGCCCCGATGGGCAACCCCACGGCGGCGCAGTGCATGCGCCTCTGCAACCCCGCCAACGCCAACCGTGACTGCGCGCCGTTCTTCACCACCTGCGCCGCCGTGCAGATGGCCGCCGGCCCGATCAACGTCTGCGTTCCCTAGCCGTCCGCGTCGCAGGACGTAGCCTTCGCCCACTGAGCTACCCATCGAACTCGCCGGATGCTCCGCGTGTCAGCGAGGGACACCGCGAATTTCGCGGGGTGGCCGTTCCGTTACCCAGCGAGAGTCGTGCCGACCACAGTGCCGCGCTGTGCCTCCTATCCTCCGCTGCTCCTCGCCTTCACCACCGTCCTCCAGGTGGTGATCTACCTGGGCCTCCAGGGCGTCGTCCCCGAGCGCACCGCCCCATCGAGAACCTCTTTCCCCACGCCTGATCCCCGCTTCGGCACCACCTCCTCGACCTCGCATCCCGCCGAGCGCAGCGCCCTCGCTGCCTCTTCCGCGTAGCGCTCCGTCACGTCCACGAGCTCCTCCCTCGGCAGGTCTCCTGCCCTCTCCTTCTCCTCGGTGAGCCCGCACGCCGTCACCCTGCGCAGCGCCCGCGTCGCCGCCACCCGCTCGCCCCCCAGCGCCCACAGGATCACCCGGTGCACGTCCGCCGGAATCGTCAGCCGTCGCAGCATCGCGATGGGGTCTTCCTCTCCGTGCGGGCACTCGGTGACGCGCAGCGTGAGGGGCATCCCGCACGCGTCGGCGATGGCCTGCACCGCACGCACGCCCGCCACGAGGCGGCGAAACCGGCTCAGCGGCGCTGGGGAAGTGCGAGGTCGTGCGAAACGAGCCCGAACCGATGCCGTCGACGGTGTCGCACGGTGGACCTCGGGGGGCCTCGGAGGTCGCTGGGACCGGCGCTGGGACAGGCTTGGAACAGGTGCTCCGGGAGGCGCTGACCATGGCGCTCGACGCTGACGAATACGAGACGGCCGCTGGGTTGGTAGCGCTCCTGAAGGCTCGCGCAGAGATGAGGTAGCGTCGGAAGGCGCGGGAAGTCAGCGGCGATCGAGGAGGACCTCCCGCCGGGGCGGGCGACGCGGACGAGGCACGCATCGCACTGGATGCGCTGTCGCCGGCTCCTGGACGACGACGAGCGAGGCGGAGCGTGCTGATCACCCCTGCAAGGTGGGTCGGTCGGCCAGGACGCGGCGAACGTGCTCGATCACGTCGGAGGTGGCGTAAGGCTTCACGAAGTACCCGACCACGTTGGCGAAGCCGTGGCCGTGGTCGAAGTCTTCACGGGACCCCTTGGCGGTGAAGATGATCACCGGGACGTCGCGCAGCGACGGGTCTTCCGAAAGGGTGCGGCAGACCTCCCAGCCGTCCATGCCAGGCAGCATCACGTCGAGCAGGACGAGGTCAGGTCGGTGCTCGCGAACCGCCGCGAGTCCGAGCTTGCCGTCGAAGGCGGCGAGCGCGCAGTACCCCGCCCGAGTGAGGTTGTATTGGAGCAACTCGTTGACCTCCTCCTGGTCTTCGACCACGAGAATCGTCGGTGCGGTGTTGGTCATGGCTGGTCCTTGATGGGTGGCGTTTCGCTGGGCCTGACCGCGAGCGGGGGGCTCGCGGCCGGAAGCTCGATGAGGAAGCGCGTCCCGTTGCCGAGTGCGCTCGTGACCCGGATGTGGCCTCCGTGCGACTCGACGATCTGCCGGACGATGGCGAGCCCGAGGCCGGTGCCTCCCGCGAGCGGCGAGCGGGCCGTCTCCACCCGGTAGAAGCGTTCGAAGAGGTAGGGGAGGTGCTCCGCCGTGACGCCCCGCCCGGTGTCCGTGACGGAGGCTTCCACGTGCCCGCGGGTGGAGAGCGCCGCGAGCGTGACCGCGCCGCCCCGCGGCGTGTATCGCAGGGCGTTGTCGACCAGGTTCATGAACACCTGGATGAGCCGGTCGCGGTCGCCGCGGACCGACAATGCGCGGTCGGACACCTCCACCTCCAGCGCGACGCCGAGCTCACGAGCGCGCTCCGCGTTGGTAACCGACACTTCCTCCAGCACCTCGACGAGGGGCAGCGCGGTGAGCGCGGGGACGTAGTTGCCTCTCTCGATCTGCGCGAGGTCGAGGATCTGGGTGACCATGCGGGCGAGCCGGTCGGTCTGCGTGAGGATGCGTGGCAGGTAGCGTTGCCGCAGCTCTGGATCGCTGTCGCCGTACTGGAGGATGGTCTCGGCCATGCTGCGGATCGCGGTGAGCGGCGTGCGGAGCTCATGCGAGACATCGGAGACGTAGCGGCGACGGAGCCCCTCGAGCACCTCCAGGCGCGAGGTCATGTCGTTGAGCGTGGCGGAGAGCTGGAGGATCTCCTCGGGCCCCTGCGGCACCACGCGATGCGACAGGTCGCCCGAGGCGATGCGCTGCGCGTCGCGCTGGAGGTGCTCCACCGGGCGCACGATGGTCGTCGAGAAGGCGACGGTGAGCACGCCGATGACCAGCGCGTAGAGCAGCACCGCCGCCAGCAACGTCGAGCGCATCCGCGCCGCGCTCTGCTGGATCATCGTGAGCGTGTGGGCCACCCGCACCACGCCGATGATCTGCCCCGCGCGCCACACCGGGACGTTGACGTACATGGTGTCTTCGTAGGCGAAGTTGGGGGAGCGCCAGACCGTCGCGTTGCTGCGGCCGGAGAGGGCAGCCCTCATGCCCGGACGACGGCCCTCGTCGATGGGCGCGCCGACCCCCTCGCCGGAGGAGGATGCCCGCACGACGCCGCTCGCGTCCGCGATGGTCACCCGCGAGATCGCGCGGTGGCGCCACCGGCTCGCGACCATCTCGGGGCTGGACTCGCCCGTCGCGGCGGGTGACGACCGCGGGGCGGCCAGCGAGGGCGCGACGGTGTCGGCCAGCAGCAGGGCCTGCGACGCGATGTTGGACTCCATCTGCTGCAGGTAGAAGCGCCAGAGCAGCGAGCTCGCCGCGCTCGCGAAGACCAGCAGCGGGAGTCCGAGAATGAGCAGGCTGCCGAGGATCAGTCGGCGGCGGATCGACCGAGGCAAGCTGATCATGGGCCTTACGTTCATGGGGCCGGGTCTCGACCGAGGGACCCGGGCCTCCGGGGACACGCGTCAAGTCCGCGCATGCGACGACCGCACGTCCAAGCCTAGGCCCCGCTCGACGGCGCCATGATTGCGAAAATTCTTCATGACCTGTCGAACCGATCGACGTGTCGACGGCCTCCACACGCAGCAGCTGGCCCGATCACCGCGCCTGGAGGAGCCTCGCCGCCGACATGACCTCACGACCCGACGCATCGATCGACGACACGACCCGGGGGTGGCTCAACTACCATCACCTCTTCCATTTCTGGGTGGTCGCGCGGGAGGGCGGGATCTCCCGTGCGGCCGCGCACCTGCGCATCACGCACTCGACGCTGTCGACCCAGGTGGCCGCCTTGTCCGAGGCGCTGGGCTCGCCGCTCTTCGAGCGACGCGGGCGCGGGCTCGCGTTGACGCCCTTCGGTTCGGAGGCCCTGGCGCGCGCCGATGAGATCTTTCGGGCGGGCCACGAGCTGCTCGACCTCGCCCGGGGCCACGACGCGAGCCGCCGCGCGCTGTTCCGCGTCGGGGTGATCGGTGCGGTCCCGCGCACCGTCGCCTGGCAGCTACTCTCGCCTGCGCTGACGGGCGAGGCGCGCGCGACCGTCCACATCGTCCACGACCGCCTCGAGCCGCTCCTCGATGCGCTCGCGACCGGTCGACTACACCTCGTACTGGCCGACCGCCCCCCGCCCCAGGGCGGGGCGCTCCGGCTACACGCCCACCGTCTCGGGGAGAGCGGCGTCGCGCTCTACGGCACCCCGCGTCTCGCCCGGCGATGGAAGCCCCGGTTTCCGAAGGACCTCGAGGGGGCGCCACTCCTCCTCCCCGTCCAGGGCGTCGCGCTCCGCCGAGACATCGATCGCTGGCTGGCCGAGCGGGACATCGCCGTCTCCGTGGAGGGCGAGTTCGACGACGCGGGACTCATGCGCACCTTCGGCCTCGGCGGGCTCGGACTGTTCCCGGTTCGCGAGGCCCTGGCCGCCGAGGTGGAGGGCTTCGCCGGGGTGACGCGCGTCGGGCCGCTCGCCGGTGTCACCGAGACCTACTACGCCATCACCGCGGAGCGCCGCGTCCGCCACCCCGCCTCGGTCGCAGTGGTAGAGGCCGGGCCGCGGCAGTTCAAGCCCGTCAGACGAAAGCCTCCGCGCGCCGCGGGGGGCGTCTGAGCTGCGATCTGCGGTGAGCACCGTGCTTGCGACGAGCCGCGCCAGAGTGACCGGCGCTCCGCACCAGGAGGCCTGTGGGGTCAGCGTCCTCGCGGCATCACCCGGCGCCCGCTCCCCGTCGGCGGACCAGCTCGATCGCAGCCAGGAGAGACCCCACCGCGACAGGCTTGGCAAGCAGGGCCGCCGCGTTCAACGCCTGGACCCGATCGGGTGGGATGAATCCAGCGACCACGATGACCGGGATCGCCGCCCACCGGAGGTAGCGCCGCTGGAGGTCACGAAACTTGTAGCCGTCCATTCCCGGCATCTCGAGGTCGAGCAGGATCACGTCGGGAGACGGGCCAGGATCACAGAGCCGCTCGATCGCCTCGGCTCCGTTCCGCGCGGTGGCGACGCGATGACCCTCCGCGGCAAGCAATCCCGCCAGCATGGCGCGCGCGTCCGGCTCGTCCTCGATCACCAGGATGTAGAGCGACGCGCTCAAGATCGTCGCTCAGCCCCCAATTGACGATCGAGTAGCCCGCAGCGGGACGATCACCGAGCGCGGCACGGTGCGTTCCGATCGGAGAAAAGTGGTTGGGAGTCCAAGGAGTCGGTGCATGCGTGATCTCCCCGGGGTTTACCCGGCGGAGATGGCGGCCCGACCATCCCTTGTCCTGCAACCGGAGGCTGCACCCTATGCCGTGATGTAGACGGGTGATCTACCACGCTCGGTCCGGCGAGGCAGCCTGTCTGACGAGCGGGGAAGGCCGGTCGAGGGCGCTGGCCATGACCGGCATCGCGATCCCCTCGCCGCTCCCCGATGGACGCACGAAGAGAGCATCTGTGTCCCTAATACTACAGCCGCAGTTGCGCTCCACGACGAGCACCGTGCGACGAGGGACGGGCGGCGAGCGACGAGCGGAGAAACCGCAAGGTCGCTAGGGGCGCGAGGGGTCGAAGGTTGTGGGTGGCATCGGGCAGGCGAAGGTCGGCGCACTCGTGAGAAGCGTGGCTGACGAGGGCGCTGCCGCTAGCGAACCGCCGAGGTCGGCCCTCCGCGTCACGCCTCACTGGACCTCCTGACCCTCGCGCCCCTTGCGACCTTGCGGTTTCTCCGCTCGTCGCTCGCCGCCCGTCCCTCGTCGCACGGTGCTCGTCGTGGAGCGCAACTGCGGCTGTAGTACGAAGCCGATTCCGCGGTCGTGGAGTCGGCCGTGCGCATGACGGGGCGCGTCGCCAGGACGCGTTCGCGCCGATGCGTCCGGCGAGGCTCGGCCCCTCCCCGGGCCGCGGGTTGGCACTCATGGCTCGGCCGCACCATGCGCTCGATGAGCCCTGTCTCCAGCTTCGCCATCACCGAGCGGACGGTCTGTTCCTGGTCATCCAGGGCCATGAACTCTGGCCCCACGGAGTCCCGCAGCCGGTCGCTGTTGCCTCGTCCTTGTCCATCTCCATGGCAGGGGGTCCGACCTTCGCGTCGCGCTTCGCCTCATCGCCCTCGCCGATCCTGTAGAGCGTCTGCTCCGGGAAGTCCTTCATCTCGTCGCGCGGGGTGCGCTCACAGCCGTCCAGCGAGTCGGCGAGGCTGACCAGCCGGCCCTTGCACCCAGTGAACCGCTCGGTGGTGAGGAACGGCTGCGTGAGGAAGCGCCCCGGCCGTCGGGCGCGTGCGACCATCGGACGGTCGTGCGGGGAGAGCTGCTCAAGGCCGAGCATGGCGATGATGTCCTTGTGCTCGGCGTACTGCGCGACCGTCGGCCGGATCTCTCTCGCGAGGCCATAGTGCCCCTCTCCGACGATCCCGGGTGTGGCCATCGTGAAGCTGGATTGCAGCGGGTCGATGACCGGAAAGAGCTCCTCGCTCGCGTGCTCGCGCGCTTGCGCGCCGGAGGCCGAGATGCGCGAGAACGCCAGCGGGCGAAGGCGCTCGCTCGCTCGAGCTGCCGGGCCCGGTACGCTCGGCGTCGTCACAGGCGCACGCGGCGCGACTTCCTGACCGCGCGAGCTATCGGCCTCGTGGAGCACCACTGCCGGGCTCATCACCAGCCACAGGTAGCCCGAGGCGCCGTCTACCTCGCGCGAGCACCGCAGCGTCGCGGTGCACGACGGCCGGGGCCCGGGGAGCTTTGGACTGTTTGGTGTGGTTGCCCATCGTGGCTGGCGCTCCTGATGTGATCCAACGCGGAGGGCGGCGTGCATGGGATGCGCGATCGTCGGTGCTTCGTCCGCGTGAATCGCGGAAGCGTGACCCGGTCGGATAGCGCAGAGACAAGGGCGCTCCGCCGCCCTGGCGCCTCAGCCCTCATCGCGCGTGAGCTCCTCCAGCGAGCGACCCTCGCTGGGGACCCCGAGCCTCCGCGCGATGACCGCGGCCGCGAGCATGAGCGCCGCCGCGAAGGCGTACCCGGCGAAGAGCCGCGAGGGGTCGCCGCCCTCGACGATGCGCGCGAAGAGCGATGGCGCGAGGGCGCCGCCGGCGGTTCCGACGGCGTAGAAAATGGCGATCGCCACGCCGCGGATCTCGACGGGGAAGAGCTCGCTCACTGTCAGGTAGGCCGAGCTGGCCGCCGCGGACGCGAAGAAGAACACCGCGCACCAGGAGAGCGTCTGGGTCACCGCGTCGAGGCGCCCGCCGAGGAAGAGTGCGCCGGTCACGAGCAGCAGCGCCCCGGAGGCGGCGTACGTCAGCGGGATCATCACCCGGCGCCCCCAGCGGTCGAAGAGCGGCCCGAGGAGCAGCGGCCCGAGGAAGTTGCCCGCGGCGAAGGGCAGCACGTACAGCCCGACCCGGTCGGCGCGCACGTGGTGGAAGCGCTGCAGGATGAGCCCGTAGCTGAAGAAGATCGCGTTGTAGCAGAAGGCCTGCGCGATCATCATGGCGAAGCCGAGCGCCGTCCGGCGGGGGTAGCGGCGCAGTAGCGCATGGAGCACGTGGCGGGCCCCGACAGCGCCCGTGACGGTGATCTCGACCTCGGTCACCGTGAGCCGCTCGGCGATGACCCCGCCGCCCTCGCGGACGCGCGCCTCGATGAGCGCCATGGTCGCCGCCGCCTCGCGGATGTACCCGTGCATCAGCAGCCACCGCGGGCTCTCGGGCAC
>CBIHPK010000049.1:0-44654 GCA_966211675.1 uncultured Myxococcaceae bacterium | reverse complement strand
GCGGTCTGGCTCTGGTCGCTGACGGCCTCGCGCTCGTACCGGGGACTCCCCGCTGACGGCCTCGCGCTCGTACCGCGGAGTCGCGTATCGACGGCCTCGCGGTCGTACCGAAGAGGCTCCCGTCCGACGCCTCCGGCGGTGTCCAAATATTGACGCTTGAGACGCGCTCGCAGCCGCGCGTAGCGTCCTCGCTGAAAGGGGAACAACGAATGGCGAAGACCACGAAGGCCCAGACCACCAGGACCGCCGCGACCGCGAAGAAGCAGGTCGTGGCGACGACCTCACCCGAGGAGAGCGCGTCCGCCTCGCACGCCGAGACGCTCGACGTGACCGGTGCGAGGAAGGCGTTTCTCGCCGCGCAGCAGAAGCTCGCGGCGCACGAGCCCTCGAAGGCGCTGCGCGCGCGCTTCGAGGCGCAGATCGACAAGGCCAGCGCGATCGCCGTGGGCGTGCGCATCGCGTCGGACGTCGTGCTCTACGACGCGATGACCGACGTGCCGCTGGCGCTCAACGCGGTGCTGGCCGGGAAGGTTCCGGGCTTCGGGCCGAGGGAGGCTCACTACGCCCTCTCCATCGCCCTCGCGCTGGAGTCGGCGTGGCACTCCTTCCACGATCGTCAGGTGCAGCGCGCCGGCGTCTCCAACACCAAGACGCTCACCCTCGAAGCCGCTCGCGAGGAGCGCGCCGCGCTCTTCGATCTGGTCGAGTCGGCGGTCGTGCCGGGCTCCAGCGCCAACGCGTCGCTCCTCAAGGCCGCGAGCTTCGGAGGCAAGACGCTGCGCACCGTGGCCCAGGGGCTCGACGCCGTGGTGAAGGTGGCCCGCGACCTGCTCAAGTCCGCCGCGGGCGACGCCTCGCTCGCGGAGCTGCTCTCCGACAAGGGGCTGACGGAGACCGTGGTGAACGACGCGGCCGCCTACTCCGCGCGGCTGTCCGAGGCGGTCACCGGGCACGCCGAGGCGCGCAGCGAGGTCGACGCGGGACAGGCGGAGATCGACGAGCTCGACGGGCGGCTGCGCGACGAGCTGATGCGACTGCGGCGCGCGGTGCTGCGGGCCCGCCGCAATGGCGTCACCGTGCCGGAGGTGGCGCTGGCCAACGTGCGCAGGCTGTATCGCACGCCGAGGGGGCCCGCCGCGCCCGCTCCTGTCCCCGTCCCGCCGACCGCATAGAAACGTCACGTTGACAGTACTGACGGTACTTGTAGTTTCCGCCGCTTGAGGGGGCCGTTGGTGAGGCCCCACAGGAGGCAGAACATGAACCGATCAGCGTTGTCGCGAATAGGCGGGAGCAGCGTGCTTGCCGCATTCCTTACCGTCCTTCTCGGCGCCCCGGGGGCCGAGGCCAATGTCGTCTGCCAGAACGTCCCGCAGGGAAGGCTCTGCACCGCGCAGATCGACTTCCAGCGCTTCGCCCAGACGGCCTACATGCAACAGGCGATGTCGCAGTGGTGCTGGGCGGCGTCCATCTCGATGATCTACTCGTACTACGGCTATGCCGTCAGCCAGCCGCGCCTCGTCCAGGAGGTCTATGGCGGCATCGGCAACATCCCGGCGATGACCGGCTACACGATCGCCCAGCAGCTCAACCGCGCGTGGATCGACGACCGCGGCGTGCCCTTCACCTCGCAGCTCACCGGCGCCTACGACCCGCAGTTCGGCGTCCGCGCGATCGGCAACGCGCAGATCGTCAACGAGCTCGCCAACGAGCGTCCGCTGGTGATCGGCGCGCGCACCCACGCGATGATCCTGACGATGGTCCAATACCTCGACCAGCCGACCGGGCCGAACATCGTGAGCGCCGGGGTCTTCGACCCGTGGCCGGGCCAGGGAGCGCGTCTGCTCCAGCAGGACGAGATCGTGCCAGTGGAGTTCAACGGGTCGCTGCGATTCCTCGCCGCGATCCGGGTCTCGGCCTCGTCGCCCCCGCCGCCACCGCCACCGCCGACGGCGACACCCGACGCGGGCGTGATCGTCATCTCACCAGGCACACGCACCGACCGCGACACGCGCAGCTCGGGCTTCCGTTGCACGGCGCACCCGGCGCCTGCCGCTCCGTCGGGGATCGTCATGCTGCTCGGCCTCGTACCGCTGCTGCGCCGCCGTCGCCGCGCTGATCCCCGGCGCAACTGATCGTCGCTACGCACCCGCCAGCCGTCGCCATGCACCCGGCGGCCGTTGCCATGCACCCGCCGCGCGTCGCCTTCCCTCCGTCGCCCTTCGCCATGCCCTCGGCGCCCATTGCCACGCACCCTCCGTGCGTCGCCACCCCTCCGGCGCCCTCCGCCACGCCTCACGCGCCCTTCGCCACGCCTCGCGCGCCCGTTGCCAGGCTATGTCCGCGCCTGGAGTCGTCCGCGGCGCGAGAGCATTGACCTGCGCCCCGCCGCGCGCGCTTCGTGGGCGACGAGGCGGAGAGCGCTGACGCGTTGCAGATGCTGCTGAACGGCACTGCGGGCCTGCACGACGCCAAGGGCCGCGACCTGTTCGAGAACCAGTTCGCGGCGCTGCTGGAGCAGGGCGGCGACGGCCACGCGGTGTTCGCCGACGTGATCAAGCGGGTGTTTCTGGCGGAGAAGGCCGCGAAGGTGCACGTCGAGCGCCTGGAGGGCACCGACGGGGAGATCGCGTTGCGCCTCGGCGACGCGGAGCCCTTCGGGCTGGTGAACGTGGCGACGCGGCGGGGCTGATGAAGCTGCTGCGCCAGAAGGACAGCGACCGCTTCGTGCTGACCGACCGCCCGGTGGCCGCGTCGATCTTCGACCGGCTGCGGGCGGGCGAGTCGCGGGTGAGCGTGCTCATCGGATCGCAGAAGTTCGCGACGGGCTGGGACACGGCGCGCGTGAGCACGATGGGGCTGATGAGCCTCGGGAAGAGCGAGGGGTCGCAGATCATCCAGCTCTTCGGGCGGGGTGTTCGGCTGCGGGGGTTTGGCAATTCGCTCAAGCGCTCGACGGCGCTGCCGGCGGGGATGGGGCCGAAGCCGCCGAAGCACCTCCGGTGCATGGAGACGCTGCAGGTGTTCGGCGTGAGCGCGGACTACATGGCCGCGTTCGAGAGCTACCTCCGCGACGAGGAGGTGGACCCGCAGGGCGAGGAGGTCATCGAGGTGGCGGTGAAGTTCCTCGACCTGCCTGATCCGCCGCTGAAGACGCTGCGGGTGAGGGATGGTGACGCCTGGGTGCGCGAGGACAAGCGCCCGAGCTTCGGCGAGGTGAGCGAGTACCTGCGCAAGCACCCGGTGAAGCTGGACTGGTACCCGCGGCTGCGCGCGGTGCAGAGCGCGGGGGTGTACGACGCGAAGGACGCCGCGCGGGAGGAGTCGGTGTACTTCTCCGCGGAGCACGTGGCGTGTCTCGACCTCGACAAGCTGGTCGAGAGCGTCGAGGCGTTTCGCGCAACGAAGGGTTGGACGCAGATCGCCGTGACGCGGGCCGCGGTCGCGAAGGTGCTGTGCACGAAGGGGTGGTACGCGCTGCTCGCTCCGCCGGAGACGTTCGCCTTCGACGACCCGGGGAAGGTGCGGGTGTGGGGGGAGATCGCGGAGGCGCTGCTGTTGAAGTACGTCGACCGGCTGGCGAAGGTGGCGCGCTCGACCTGGGAGAGCGGCCGCATCGAGTACGCGGCGCTGACGAAGAGCGACCCGAACCTGGAGCTGTTGAAGGTCAGCGAGGCGCCCGGGCAGGGCTATCAGGTGACCGTCTCGGTGGCCAACGAGACGCTGGTCGAGCAGGTGCGGAAGATCGCGAATCAGGGCGCGACGAACAAGGGCGGGAAGCTGGAGGCGCTGCGCTTCGGGCGGCACCTGTTCAGCCCGCTGTTGTGGATCCCCGGCGACAAGCTCACCGAGCTGACGGTGAAGCCCGTGGCGCTCAACAAGGGAGAGGGGACCTTCGTGCAGCACCTCGCGACCTGGTGCGAGAAGCATCCCGAGTGGTTCGCGTCACGGCAGCTGTACCTGCTGCGCAACCGCGCGCTCGCGGGCGTCGGGTTCTTCGACGAGGGCGGCTTCTACCCCGACTTCATCCTGTGGGTGGTCGAGGGCGACCGGCAGGACGTCGCGTTCATCGACCCGAAGGGCATCTATCACCTGGGGACGCTCGATCATCCGAAGTTCCAGTTGCACAAGCGAATCAAGGAGATCGAGAAGGAGCTCGGCGACCCGAAGGTCGCGCTCCACGCGTTCATCATCTCCAACACGAAGCTGGATGAGATCCCGTGGAGGGGCGCGGCCGACCTCGCCACCTTCGAGAGCCAGCACGTCCTCTTCCAGGACCGGGACGACTACCTCGACCGCCTGCTCGGAGAGATCGTCGCGGGGGGATAGAGAATCCCAGGCGTCGAATCGGGACCGCGCACCGGGAGGGCGTGGTCGGTCGCACCCGCTCCCTCACGGTCGCGGTCTGGGGCATATCCCTGGAAACCCTGCGCACCGGCGCCCGTCAGTCTGTCCAGCTTTTGGCGGTGGAGATCGCGAGCGCGGTAGCGTTACGGTCGAACCGCGGCCGCCCGATCTCCCTCCCACTGCTTTTCTCCCCACTTTGCAGGCCGCTGGAGAACGTAGACGATGAACCTCCTTCGATGGACCTGCCGCCGCGGGGTGCTCCCGGCGATCCTGGCGCTCAGCGCCGCCGCGACCACGGCGGGCGCGGTGCCGCTGCTCAACGGCTTCGGCGGACCCGCGGGCTACGGCGCGGGTGAGCTCGCCTCCAACGACGACGGCTCCACCGGGGTGATCGACCTCACCCCGGCCTTCGCGCTGGGGATCAACTTCTTCTCGTTCCGCTTCACGCCGCCGCGGGCGTTCTACCGGTCGCTCTACGTCAACAACAACGGCAACGTCACCTTCAACGGGGCGCTCGGGCAGTTCACCCCGACGGCCTTCCCCATCGCCGATCAGCCCATGATCGCCGCGTGGTGGGGCGACGTCGACACCCGCAACCGCACCATCACCCCGGACACCCGCAACCGCGTCTACTACGCCCTGGAGCGCACCGGCGCGGCGATGCCCGAGGGGGGAGTCTCCACCGGCCGCTTCATCGCGACCTGGCACTACGTCGGCTACTACAGCAGCTCCAACGACCGCCTCAACGACTTCCAGATCGTGCTCACCAACCGCAGCGACATCGTCGCCGGCGACTACGACGTCGAGCTCCGATACAACCAGTGCCAGTGGACCACCGGGAGCGCCTCCGGCGGCACCGGCGGCCTCGGCGGGACGCCTGCGCAGGCCGGCTTCGACGCCGGCAACCGCATGGACTTCTTCGCGCTCCCCGGCTCGCAGACCGCCGCGGTGCTCAACCTGTGCACCACGTCCAACGTGGTCCCGCCGACGCCCGGGCTCTGGCGCTTCAACATCCGGTCGGGCGGCGTGACGGTCTGCGGCAACAGCGTGCGCGAGACCGGCGAGGAGTGCGACGACGGCAACACCACCCCCGGCGACGGCTGCTCGGCCAACTGCCGCACGGAGCTCGGCGCCGGCTCGGTCTGCACCGCCAACGCCCAGTGCCGCTCGCAGTTCTGCGTCGACGGCGTGTGCTGCAACAGCGCCTGCAACGGCCAGTGCGAGGCCTGCAACGCCACCCCCGGCACCTGCACCCCCGTCAGCGGCGCGCCCCGCAACGGCCGCGACGCCTGCGCCGGCACCGGCGCCTGCGCGGGCAGCTGCAACGGGACGCTCCGCACCGCCTGCGCCTTCCCCGGCGGCAGCACCGAGTGCTCCGGCGCCCGCTGCGACGGCACCACCTTCACGCCGGCGGGCGTGTGCAACGGCATGGGCGTCTGCGGCGCGGCCGCGTCGCGCATGTGCGCCCCCTACGTCTGCGGCGCCGGAGCGTGCCGCACGGACTGCCGCAACGACGGCGACTGCACCGACGGCAACTTCTGCAACGCCTCGATGCAGTGCGTCCCGCGCACCCCGCCCGGGTCCATGTGCACCGCCAGCAACCAGTGCGCGACGGGCCAGTGCGTGGACGGCTTCTGCTGCAACACGGCCTGCAACGGGCAGTGCGAGGCCTGCGACGTGCCCGGCATGCAGGGCACCTGCGCGGGCATCATGGGCGCGCCTCACGGGGCCCGCACCGCCTGCGCCGGGACGGCGCCCTGCGCCGGGAGCTGCGACGGGACCGTGCGCGATCGCTGCGCCTTCCCGGACATGACCGTGAGCTGCCGCACGGCCTCGTGCGCGATGGGCATCGCCACCGCGGGGGCCACCTGCGACGGCGCGGGCAACTGCCCCGCCCCGAGGACCACCACCTGCGCGCCCTTCACCTGCGACACCGCGGCCTGCGCGACCATGTGCATGATGGACTCGGAGTGCGCCGAGGGGAGCTACTGCGCCGCCGGCGTGTGCACCCCGCGGCTGCCCCCGGGCGGCGCGTGCACCATCAACAACGCGTGCGCCAGCGGGTTCTGCGCCGACGGCGTGTGCTGCGACCAGGCCTGCAACGGCCAGTGCGAGGCCTGCGACGTCGCGAAGTCCGTGGGCACCTGCACCGCGGTGACCGGCGCTCCCCGCGGCACGCGCTCGGCGTGCAACGGCACCGGCGCCTGCGGCGGAACCTGCGACGGAACGGCCCGTGTCTCCTGCACCTACCCCCCGACCACCACCTCGTGCCGGTCGGCGAGCTGCGCCGAGGGGAGCGCCACCGCGGCGGCGACCTGCGACGGCATGGGCAACTGCCCGGCGGCGACGGTGACCGCCTGCGCGCCCTACCTCTGCGCCGACACGGCCTGCGGGACCATGTGCTCGACGGACGTGGACTGCGGCGGCGGCACGCACTGCATCGCGGGTCACTGCGAGGGTCCGCGCACCAACGGCACCGGCTGCGCTCGCGACGTGGAGTGCGCCAGCGGGACCTGCGCCCAGGGCGTGTGCTGCAACCGCGCCTGCGACGGGCTCTGCGAGGCCTGCGACTCCGAGGGGACCGGCGGCACCTGCACCCCGCGCCCGGCGGGTCAGCGCCCGGTGATCACCAGCAGCACGACGGTGCGCCCGCCGAAGGGCTGCCTCTGCAACGGTTCGGGGATGTGCGTGGTGCCCGAGCCGGTGGACGCGGGAACGCCCGACAGCGGGGTCGTGACCCAGGACGCGGGCACGGACCTCGGCATGGACGGCGGACCGGCGCCGCAGTACGGGTTCCAGGGCAACGGCTGCGGCTGCCGCGTGGGCGACGCCACGAGCCGCCCGTCCGGCGCCCTCTTCGCGCTGGGCGTCGCGGGCCTGCTGCTCGCCTCGCGCCGTCGCCGCCGTAGCGCGTCCGTCGAGGGGAGCGTGGGCCGATGATCCGTCGTCGCCGCCTCCGCGGGGCGCTCGCGCTCGGTCTGCTGTCGGCGCTCTCGGCGTACGCGCCGTCGGCCTCGGCGCAGTCGCCCGCCTCGGGCTGGGCGCTCAACCGCTACGAGCCGTCGCCGGTGGGCGACTCGTTCTTCCTGGCGGAGCACCCGTGGTACCGCTCCACGCGGCTGGTCGCGGCGGGCCTCTCGCTCGACTACGCGGTCGACCCGCTCTCGCTCACGGTCACCCGGCCGGGGCAGGCGACGGAGGTGCAGCCCGTGGTGTCCGGGATGCTCACCGGGCACCTCGGCGTGGCGGTGGCTCCGCTGCGCTGGCTGGGTCTGCACCTGTCGCTGCCGGTCGCGCTCTCCGAGTCGGGGCAGGCGTCGCCGGTGGGCGTCGGCCCGGCCTCCGGGGTCGCGGTGGGCGACCTGCGCGCGGGGCTGCGGCTGCGCATCGTCGGGGACGCCGATCGGGACCCGTTCTCGCTGCACCTGGGCGCGGTGGTGTTCATCCCCACCGGGAGCCAGGCGAGCAACACGGGCGACGGCTCGGTGCGCGTCGAGCCGAGGCTGGTGCTCGCGGGGCGAGCGTCGGTGCTGCGCTGGTCCGTGGGCGCGGCGCTGCAGGTGCGCAGCGATGTCACGGCGCTCGACCTCGCGGTGGGCAACGAGCTCCGCTTCACCGCGGCGCTCGGGCTCGCGCTGCTCGAGGACCGCTTCCACATCGGCCCGGAGGCCTATGTGTTCAGCTCGCTGCGCGACCTGCCCAACGGCTCCGGGAGCGCGGCCTTCGCCGACCACCAGTGGGGCGCCGAGGCCCTGCTGGGCGCTCGCTACCTCATCGCCGACGCGGTGCAGGTGGGCCTCGCCGGAGGGGCGGGCATGCAGCAGGGCTACGGCGTCCCCTCGGCGCGAGGGATCTTCTCCATCGCCTACGCGCCCATCACCCGGGCGCCGGCGGCGGTGGACACCGACCAGGACACGGTGCTCGACGCCGACGACGAGTGCCCGACGGTCCCGATGGGCGACCACCCGGACCCCGCACGCCGAGGGTGCCCGGTGGCCGACCGCGACTCCGACGGCGTGTTCGACGCCGACGACCAGTGCGTGGACGTGCCGCAGGGCGACCACCCCGACCCCGCGCGGCGAGGGTGCCCGCTCACCGATCGCGACGGCGACGGCGTGAGCGACGCCGACGACCAGTGCGTGGACGTGCCGCAGGGCGACCACCCCGACCCCGCGCGGCGAGGGTGCCCGGAGGGCGACCGCGACTCGGACGGCGTGCTCGACAGCGCCGACCAGTGCGTCGACGTGCCCGCCGGGCCGCGTCCCAGCACCGTGCGCGCAGGCTGCCCGGCGCCGGACAACGACCACGACAACATCATCGACCAGCCCGAAGGTCCCGACCGCTGCCCCGATCAGCCGGAGACCTTCAACGGCGTGCAGGACGACGACGGCTGCCCGGACGGCGCGGTGCTGGCGGAGATGTCCGGCGGCGAGCTGCGCATCCTCCAGGCGGTGAACTTCCGCACCGACCGCGACGAGATCGTCGGCGCCCAGAGCTTCCACGTGCTCGACTCGGTGGTGGCGATCCTCCGGGCGGCGCCGCACCTCCGGGTCGACGTGCAGGGCCACACGGACTACCGCGGGACGCCCGCGTACAACCTCGACCTCTCCCACCGCCGCGCGGCGGCGGTGCGGCGCTACCTGATGGCGCACGACATCGCCGAGGCGCGGCTGGACTCGCACGGCTTCGGCAACACCTGCCCCGCCGTCGCGGGCACCAGCGCCGCCGCGCGCCGGGCCAACCGCCGGGTGCAGTTCGTGATCATCACGGGCGAGACCCCGGCGGGCCGCTGCCCCACCGCCGCGCGCTGACCTCCGCTCCCTCCCCGCTTCCCTCTCCTCGCTCCGGCCCGTAGGCTGCGCCTCCCCGCAGCGCACGATGAAGTACGGCGTCCGCCTCCACGACGACTCTCGCGACCTCGCCACGCTCCGCACCCTCGCGGACACGCTCCCCTCGCTGCGCGCGGCCCCGTGGACCGAGCTGCGCCCCTCGGACCCCGCGCTCCGCGGCGCCGTGCTCCACGCGGCCTTCGACGTCGCCCAGGCCCAGCAGCTGCGCGCCCGCGGCCTCGACGTCGTGCGCTTCATCGAGGACGACTTCGGCGCCCTCGTCGTCCACCCCTACCGCCCCGCCCGCATCGAAGCCCCGCTCCACTGGGAGGCCTTCCACACCCGCCTCGCGCCCACCCTCTGGGAGGCCGTGCGGCCGCTCGCGCAGCCGGGGGATCCGGTCGCCCACGAGGCCTGCTTCCGGGCCTCCCGCGACGGGGTCGGAGCGCACCGCACCATCGAGCGCCTGCTCGCCCTCGGGCGCGACGACGCCACGGTGACCGAGCTCCGCGACGGCGGCGGCGAAGCCCTGCTCATCCAGGTGATCGCCCCGCCGCTCTACCTCCTCATGCGCGCCCGGGAGGAGCCCGAGGAGGGCGTCCGGGCCTATGTCCGGGCGGGCGACGGGGACCTCTGGGTGGCCTTCGGTCACGCGCACCCGCTCGCTCCGATGGCCACCCGGGCGCTGCGGGACCAGCGCCGCCGGGCCCTGGTCGACGCCGACGGGGCCTGGCACTTCATCGACCCCGACGCCCCGGCGCGCAGCATCTACGACGTGCTCGAGACCCGCTTCGAGGCGCGCGCCACGGAGTGGACCCCGGCGACCTCGGTCGAGCGCTTCCGCGTCACCCTGCGCCTCGCCCCGGCGCCCAGCGCCGACCCGGAGCTGTGGCTGCTGGACGCGGAGCAGTTCCTGTCGCTGGAGCCGCTGGTGGAGGCGATGCCCGACGCGGAGCTCGCGCGCTTTACCGTGTCCCGTAACACCGGCCCCCAGGGCACCCGCTACGTGCTCCAGGAGCTGGTGCGCCCCAACGTCCCCCGCCTCGGCGTGCGCGTGGGCGACCTGCTGGGCGTCCCCGGCTACGCCCGCGCCCCGGGCGTCGACAACCTCTACCTCCCGGTGGGCCGGCGCCTCGCCCCCGCGATGCGCCGCGACGAGCTGCGCGCGCTGCTCGGCACCGACCGGGCGCGCGCGGTGGTGATCACCGAGGACAGCGACGGCCCGTGCCTCGTGTCGCTCACCGACCCGGAGGAGTCCACGCTCCGGAGCTGGGTCGAGTACGCCGCGAGCGACCGCCGCATGGAGCTCGAGCGCCTCGTCGAGCGCAGCGTCTTCGACTGGCCCGAGCTGGCCATCGAGCGCGCCCCGGTGGTCCCGGTGGACCGCCGCCGCGCCGAGGAGGACGAGTCGCAGCGGCCCCCCCGCGCCCGCGTCCGGGAGGCGCCCAGGGAGGTGGTCGCGGAGGTCGAGCGGCCCGTGGTGAGCGACGAGGCGGCGCTCACCGCCGCGCTGCGCGAGGCCATGCGGGGCTACGAGGCGCGGCTCGCGGAGGGAGGCTGCGAGGACCCGGAGCCGTGGCTGGAGCTCGCGAGCCTGAAGCAGCAGGCGGGCGACGCGGACGACGCGTGCGCCTGCCTGGAGGCGACGCTCTTCCATGGAGGGCTCAGCGTCGACCTGGCGGCGCGGCTCTCGTCGCTGCGGGCGCGGATGCACGGCCGCGACGGGTCCGTGGGCGAGCTGCTGCACCTGGCGACCGCCGAGCGGCTCTCGCCGGGCGAGGCGTCGTACCTCGGGGCCCGGGTGCTGGAGCACGTCGCTCGCGGCGACGCGCTGGAGACCCGGCTCACGGAGGGCTTCTTCCAGGAGGTGGCGCGGTGCTTCGCCTCGCCGGAGACGCCGGTGTCGCGGCGCCTCGCGTGGTCGGTGCTGCGCGCGGTGCACGGCCGCGCCCGCGACGCGCTGGAGCTCACCCGCGCCAAGGAGCGGGTGCTGGGCGGCATCAACGACCGCGGGCTGTCCGAGGCCATCGACCTGCCGCGCTTCGTCCGCTTCGCGCTGGCGCGCACGGAGGAGGGCGCGGAGGGAGAGGCGGCGCGCTCGCGGGCGGAGCAGCTCCACGCGATGGAGGACCTCTGGCGCGACGCGACGGCGACCCTCGTCCCCGAGCTCGACGCCCGCAGCGCCTACGTGCGGATGGCCTTCGGGGTGGGCTTCACGCGCATCGGGTCGCCCTCCGTGGCGAGGGACGTGGTCGCGCCCGTGGAGGCGGAGCTGTCGGTGCACGAGTCCCCCAACCGGGTGCTCTTCCAGCTCTACCTGGCGAGGATGGCGCACGAGGCGACGCACGGAGACTCCGCCGCGTGGGTGCGCGAGGTCGAGACCACGCTCGCTCCCCTCAAGGACGCGCGGGTGAAGGACCGGGTGGAGTTTCTCCGCAAGCGCAGCGAGTGGCTTCGCTCCGCGGCGCCCACCAGCGAGAGCTCGTCGCTGCGCCCGGCGACGGAGCGCGCGGTGGCGGAGGCGGAGGGCTTCGTGAGCGGGGCGCTGATCGCCGAGCGCATGGCGGAGCTGCTCGACCAGCGCGTCGACCAGCGCGACCTCTTCGACTACGAGATCGCCCAGGTGATCGAGCGCCTGCTGCGCGCCGCCCTGCGCAGCGGCAGCGACGACGGCATCGCGCTGGTGCTGTCGGTGGCGATCCCGAAGGTGTCGACGCGGGTGCGCTCTCCGGGGCGGCGCGTGGCGGCGGCGGGCGAGTGCATCAAGGTCGCGGCGGCGCTGGGCGACCTCGACGCGGTCGACCGGCTGCTGGAGAGCGTGGCCTCGCTCACCGAGGCGGTGCAGACCCCCAACGACCTGCTGATGGGGGTGCACCCCTCGCTGGCCGCGCTGCGCCGGCTGGGGGCGGGGGCGTCCGCGAGGCGCTTCCTGGAGGCGCTGGAGCCGGTGGCGGCGAAGACGGTCCCGGGGAGCCTGCAGGTGCGCGCGTCGCTGGCCGAGGGCTACCTGCTGCTGAAGGACGAGGCCCGCGCGGCGGCGCTCATCGAGTCGACGGTGGACGACGTGCTCTCCGGCTCGCTGGGCCACGTGGAGCGCTTCGACGCCGGGTCGGCGGCGCTGGCGGCGCTGCGCCACTGGCCCATGGCGCCGCGTCTGGCGCAGGTGCGGCGCCTGCTGCTGGGCCTCGACCGCTTCACCGACGCCTTCACGGCGAGCGCGCAGCGGCTCTACGAGACCTTCAAGGTGTTGATGCTGGAGCGCATCGTCGACACGGTGGCGGACGACGTGACCTTCGAGAGCGACAAGGTGCGGGGCTACCTGGACGAGGACGAGCAGAGCGTGCGCCGGCGCATCCTCGCGGACTGGAGATCAGCATGTGGACGTTGAAGGAGCTGGAGCGGGAGATCGACGCGATCCGCGAGCGCATCAACCGGCACCGGCGCGCGCTGGACGAGTACTTCGTGAAGCGCACCGAGGAGATCGACCTCGCGACGGTGTGCGCGTGCGCGCAGGAGCCGCTGCTCTTCGTGGGCCCGCCGGGCACGGCCAAGAGCGACCTGGTGGTGAAGTTCGTCGAGAGCCTCGGGCTCGGGGAGAGCGACTACTTTGAGTACATGCTGACGAAGTTCACGGAGCCCAGCGAGATCCTCGGGCCCATCGACATCGACCTGCTGAAGCAGGGGCGATTCATGCGGCGCACCAAGGGGAAATTGCCCGAGGCGAAGGTGGCCTTCCTCGACGAGATCTTCAAGAGCAACAGCGCCATCCTCAACACGCTGCTCACCATCGTGAACGAGCGGAAGTTCTACCAGGACGGCGAGGCGCTGCCGGTGGCGCTGCGGATGCTCTTCGCGGCGACCAACGACATCCCCGAGCAGAGCGAGCTCGACGCGCTGGCCGACCGGTTCATCGTGAAGGTCGAGACGCGCCCGGTGAAGGACGACCACTTCAGCGAGCTCATCGACGCGGGGATCATGAACGAGGTCTACAAGGCCACGGAGCAGAAGCCCTGGGCGCGGGGCAGCGCGAGCTTCGAGGACTTCCTGAAGTTCAAGCGCTTCATGGACCTCACGCTGGGCGAGGGCGGCAGCGGCGCCGCCGACCGGGAGCGGTGGTTTCCTCGCGACGTGTTCGCGGAGTTTCGACGGGTGGTGCGCACGCTGGAGACCGAGGACAAGGTGTTCATCAGCGATCGAAAGCTGGTGAAGCTGTACAAGGTGATCCGCACGCGGGCCTTCCTCTTCCACGGCGGCGCGGTGCGCTCGGACGACCTCTCGCTGCTGGGCTACTCGGGCAACCGGCGGCAGGAGCTGGGCGTGGTGCAGGACAAGGTGCGCGCGCTGCTGGGGCTGGGATGAGGGCGCCCGGGCACCTCGGGTGGACGGTGGCGCTGCTGGTCGGGAGCGCGGGCTGCGCGACCTTCATCCGCGGCAACACCACGACGGTGACGGTGCGCTCCGACGCGCCGGGCGCGGAGGTGGTGGTGGACGGCGAGCCCCGCGGCGTCACGCCCTTCGCGATGGCGATGGATCACACCGTCGACCACGACGTGCTCGTGCGGAGCGGCGGCGCCGCGCGGTCCTTCCGCCTGGTGAGCAGCGTCGAGGCGGGCTGGGTGGTGCTCGACTTCTTCACCGCCGGGATCATCGGCGTCGCGGTCGACGCGGCCACCGGCGCGTGGCGCTCGCTCTCGCAGCAGGACCTCTTCGCGGCCTTCGGCGCGGCCTCGCTGCTCGCGCCGAGCTTCAGCGACCCGGTGCCCTCGACCGGTGCGCCCGTCGCCCCCGTCGCCCCGTGGACCGCTCCGCCCTGACGCATGGCGGGCGACGGTACCGCATCACGCCCGCGGTCCATCCCTGCTAGAAAGCCGTCCGGTGCAGACCATGAAGCGATCGCTCCTCCCCCTCAGCGTCCTCGTCGCCGCGTGCAGCAGCGAGCCGGCCTCCTTCGACGCGGCGGCCCCCGACGTGCGCGTGGGCTTCGACGTCCCCAACCGGGACATCCCCCAGGTCGACCGCGGCCCCACCCCGGAGGTCGTCGACCTCACGGACGTCCCGTCCCTCATGGACGCGGGCCTGCGCGACGGGCCCTGCGCCGAGAGCCTCCTCGGCAGCCTGCGCTTCGGCACCGAAGGGGGCTTCGTCCCATACCAGACCACGTATTCCATCGCCCCGCCGCGGCGCTTCCTGCTGGAGCGGACGCCCCCCCGGGGGACGCCCGCGCGCTGCGAGACCACCATCCCGGCCTGCGGCGCCACGGACGACGTGACCGTCGACACCCTGGTGACGGCGCTGGGCCACGCGGACGTCGGGGCGGCGTTCCAGGCCGCGGCGGCCAGCGACGCGGGCACCGTGCTCTACGGGGTGGACACGCGCCCGGTCGACGGGCAGCTCTTCTTCATCGAGCGCGACGGGCGCTTCCTCTACGTGGGCGCCCCCTGCCGCACCGGCTCCGGGGCCGAGTGCGTCAACGCCCCGGCCGGGGTGCAGCGCCTGGTCGACGTGCTCAACGCCCTGCAGGAGCAGGAGTCCCGGCGGCCGGTGTGCGCCGCGGCGCTGGGCGACGCGGGCGCGTAACGGGGGTGGCGTTGACGGGTTTCGGGGGAGCGGAGTATCCGTCCGCGGCATGACGAGCACGAAGCACGAGGTCGAGGTCAGCTACGACGTCTCCAACGAGTTCTTCCGCCTCTGGCTCGACGAGCGGATGCACTACACCTGCGCGGTCTACGAGCGGGAGAACGAGACGCTGGAGCAGGCGCAGGTCAACAAGTCCCGCGTGCTCTACGAGTACGCGGAGATGAACCCCGACAAGCTCGTGCTCGACATCGGCTGCGGCTGGGGCGCCAACCTGGAGTACCTGAGCGTCGCCCGCCACACGAAGCGCGCGCACGGCATCACCCTCTCGTCGGCGCAGTTCGAGGAGCTCAACGCCCGCAAGCTCCCCGGGGTCGAGGTCTTCCTCACGGACTACCGGGACTACGAGCCGAAGGAGAAGTACGACGCCCTCGTCTCCATCGAGATGATCGACCACCTCTGCTCCCCGGCGCAGGCCAACCAGGGCATGGCCGTGGAGATCTACCGCGAGTACTTCAAGAAGTGCGCGTCGTGGGTGAAGCCCGGCAGCTGCTTCGGGTTCCAGGCCATCCTGCGCAACCGCGTGCCGCGCGTGCGGCAGGACATCGCCGACCTGAAGTTCACCGCCGACGTGATCTTCCCCGGCGGCCTCAACCCCCGGCTCGAGGAACTCATCCAGGCGGTCAACCCCTACTGGGAGGTCGTCGAGCTCAAGACCCGCCGCACGGACTACGGCAAGACCACCGCCGAGTGGCTGCGCCGCATGCGCCTGCAGGAGAAGGCCATCCGCGCCAAGTGGGGCGACCAGGTCTTCGACGACTACGACCGCTACCTCTCCACCTGCGTGCGCGGCTTCGCCAACCACTGGTCGAGCGACGTGCAGATGAAGCTGCGCCACATCGACGTCTGAGGGTGTGACCCCCGCGGCCGCCGACCGACCGCTGCTCCGGCGGCTCCCGTGGCTGGCGGTGCTGCTCGCGACCCTCGTCGCCACCCTGCTGCGCCTGCGCCTGCTGGGCGCCGGGCCCGACACCGACGCCGACGCCTTCGGCCACGCCCTCATCGCCCGCCGCCTGCTGCTCGAGTGGAGGGACATCACCATCCACTGGGTGTGGCTCCCGCTCTGGCACGCCGTCGGCGCCGTCGGCGCGGCCACCGGCCACGACCTCTCGGTGCAGCGCGCGGTCTCGGTGCTCGCCTCCGGCGCCGCGCCGCTGGTGCTCACCGCGCTGCTGCGGGAGCGCGACCGGGAGGGCTACGCGCCCTTCGTCGCGGGCGTGCTCTGCGCCCTCTGGCCGCTGCACGTGGTGATGGGCGCCACGGCGCAGCCCGAGTCGAGCTTCCAGCTCCTCGTCCTCCTCGCCTGCCTTACCTGGGAACGTAAACAGCCGGTCGCCACGGGCCTGCTCCTCGGGCTCGCGGCGCTGCTGCGCTACGAGGCGTGGGTGCTGCCCGGGGTCTTCGCCCTGCTCTGGTGGACCCAGGGCCGCGGGCGGCGCGGGGCGTGGGCGTGGCTGATCCCCGGCGCGGTGATCGTCGGGTGGGTGCTGCTGCACCGCGCGATGACCGGCGAGTGGTTCTGGTTCCTGCGAGAGAACCGGGCGTACATCGCGAGGGCGTGGCGGGAGCTGCGCATCGACGAGCGCCAGCCCCCCTCGCTGCGCCTCGCGCCCATCTGGTACCTCGCCGCGGTCCCGTGGCTCTCCATGGGACCCGCCCTGCTCTTCGCGCTGCCGGGCCTCCCCCCCTTCGTGCGCCGGGCGCCGCGCTCGCTCGCCCTGGTGGGCGCGGCGCTGCTCTCCTTCGTCACCCTGGTCTGGGTCGCGCGCACCAACCTCGGGCTCGTGCGCCACTTCGTGGTGCTGGTGCCCGTCTACGCGGCGCTCATCGCCTCCGGGGTCATCGCCGTCGCGGAGCTCACCGCCCGGGCGCTGGGCCGTCCGCAGCTCGCCCGGGCGATGGCGCTGGGGCTCTGCCTCGCGGTGGTGCAGCACGTCGCCCGAGGACCGCTGGAGAAGCAGGTGCGCTGGGCGACGCGCGACTCTCGGCAGCTCTACGTGCAGGAGCGCGCGGTGGCCGCGGCGGTGCGCGCCAACCTGGGCGAGCGCACGCGGGTGTTCTGCGACGTGCGCTCGCTGGAGGTCTTCGCGCAGCTCCCGCCCTGGCGCTTCATCCGCTGGCGGGTCTCGGACGTGAGCGACTTCACCCTGCTGGTGGAGGCCTCGCAGCGGGGCCGCGTGCTGGTGGTGACCGAAGCCTCGCGCGCGACGCAGCTCCACGCCGGCGTGCGGGTCCTCTACCGGGACGCGACGCTGGTGGTGCTGCGCCGAGACGCGCCCGCGGTGCTCGACCCGAGGATCGTGGCGATGCCCGCGGCGGACTGAGCCTCCTCGACGGGAGAGCGCTTCCAGCCGCCGGTGGAACGTGGCATCCACTGGTCCGTGGCGAAGCAACCCCGGAGCCCGCGCTCCCCCGCTGGCTGGCGGACCGTCCCGATCCGGCCATCCCCCCGTCGCCCCGACGGCGACGCGTCCCCTCCGGAGGAGAAGCCCGTCGCGCCGCCGAGAGAGCGACCGCCGCTGCCGCCGCTCTTCGATCGCTGGTCGTTTCCGCTCTTCGCGCTGGTGGCCAGCGTCTACTCGCTGCGCGCCACCAACGACTTCGTCTACGACGACTTCCCCCTCATCCGGCATCAGCCGCGGCCCCGCACGCTCGACGCCGTGCTCGACGCCGCCTCGCAGACCCACTGGAACCGCCTCCCCTACTACCGCCCGCTCTCTCGCCTCCTGCTCGCCGCCGAGCACTTCGCCTTCGGCGACGAGCCCACCCCCTATCACCTCTTCAACGCCGCCCTCGCGGGCCTCGTCGCGGTGCTCGCCCGAGCGCTCTTCAACCACCCCGACCTGCGCATCCACCCGGGCCTCGCCGTCGTCGCGGGGCTGCTCGTGGCCCTGCACCCCGCGGCCTCCGAAGGGGTGTACGCCGCCTCCGTCGGCCCGGAGACCCTCGCCTGCTTCGCCGCCGTGCTCGCCGCCATGGTCGCCTGGACCCGCCCCGGACCGCGCGCCCACGCCGGCGCCACCGTGCTCCTCGCCACCGCGCTCTTGTTCAAGGAGCAGAGCCTCGCGCTCCCGCTGCTCTTCGTCTGGAGCGACCTCTGCGACCTCTCCTACGACTCGCCCGGCCGCTCGCCTCGCCGCTGGATCACCCGCTACCTCCCGGTCGCCCTCACGCTCGTCGGCTGGTTCGCGCTGCGCTCCTCGGTGCTCACCCGGAGCGAGCCGCTGCGGGTCATCCTCTTCGACGAGCCCGCGGGCCCGTGGCTCTCGGCGCTCTACACCCTGCAGTCGCTGCTGCTCCCCACCTGGCGCCTCTTCTACGAGCCTCCCGTCGACGGCTGGCTCTCGCTCCCGCGCCTCCTCGCCTGCGCCGTCCTCGTCGGCGCCCTCGTCGCGCTCGGACGGCGGTCCTCAGGGTCCCTGCGGACGCCGTTGAGGTTCTGGGCCGGCTGGTTCGTGTTCGCGGTGCTCCCCACCGCCAACCTCTTCCGTCAGGAGACCCGCTTCGCCGAGCGCTACGCGCTGCTCGCGCTCCCCGCGCTGGCCGGCCTGCTGGGCGCCCTCGCCTCCACCGTCACCGAACCCCCGCGCCGACGCCGCCTCGCGCTCGCCGCCTTCGCCGCGCTCACCGCGCTGGCCGCCGTGGTGAGCGTCCACCGCGGGCGCTACTACGCCACCAACCACGCCTTCCTGCAGGAGTGGCGCGCCACCGATCCTGCGCCCTACCACGCGCTCGCCTCGCTCGGAGAGGAGGCCCACTACGCGTCGCGGTGGGCCGAGGCGGAGCGCTACTACCGCGCCGCCGCCGCGGTCGATCCGGTCGCCGCGGCCTTCGTGTACGAGCCCCTCGGGCTCACCCTCGAGGCCCAGGGCAAGACCGCCGAGGCCATCGAGATGTACCGCACCGCCCTGCGCTACCGGCCGCAGTCCCCCGCGGCGCGCGCCCACCTGCAGGCGCTCGCCCCCGAGAGCGCCACGCCCGCCGCCGCCGCCGAGGACGCGGCCACCTGGAGGCGTCAGCTTCAGGACGATCCCAACAACGCCATGGCCCTGGTCAACCTCGGGGTGCAGCTCACCAACGAGGGCCGCCTCGACGAGGCCGTGCGCAACTACCGCGAGGCGCTCCGCCGCGACGCCGACTGGTCGGCCACGCCCGCCGACCACGTGACCATGCGCGCCAAGGCCCACTACAACCTCGGACGCGTGCTCGCCCAGCAGAACCACGGCCCCGAGGCCATCGCGGAGTACCGCGCCGCGCTCGCCCAGGACCCGAACTACGCCTACGCCCACACCAACCTCGCGCTGCTGCTGGAGGGCACCGGGGCGCGCGACGAGGCCATCGCCCACCTCCAGGCCGCGCTGCGCATCCAGCCCAACCTCGCGCCCGCTCGCGCCGCGCTCGATCGGCTGCAACCGCCGTGAGGTTCCTGAGCGTCGTCGCGGGTCCCGTCGCCGGGGCGTCGGTCCTGAGCTAGGCTGCGCCCTCGCTTCCATGGTGACGGTGTTGCTCGACCTCCGACGCGCCCGACAACGACGCTGGCCCCTGGCGGTGCTCTCCGCGCTCGCCCTGGCGCTCCCGCTGCTCGCCCGCGCGGCGCCGCGCTGGGAGCCGTGGCTCGTGCCGCCGTCGGTGTTCCCCATCCTGCTCGCCGGGCTCTCGCTCGCCTTCGCGGCCGCCGCGGCGGTGTGGTCCGGCCGCTCGACCCGCTGGGCCCTCGCCGACGACCTGATGTGGACCTTCTCGCTCGCCGCCCTCGGCTGCCTCGGCGCCCTCGGCGCGGCGCCGGTGACCCTGGGGATGGTCCTCCACGGGGTGGCGCTGCTGCTGCTCGCGCTGCGCGTCCCGCCGCCGCGCATGATGGTCGTCGCGGGCGTGACGGTGATGCTCGGCACGGTGGTGCGCGCCGCCACCGGCAACGGCGCCTCCCCGGTGCTGGCCCACGCGCTGGTCTCCTCGCTGATGCTCCTCTCGCACACGCTCCTCGCCCGCGGCACGCACTCGCTCGCGTGGGTGCTCTCCGAGCGCGAGGCGCTGCTCAACGACCGCCGAGAGCGCCCCGCCCGGCACCGCGAGCGCACCACCTCCTCCTCGGGCGCCACCGTCTCCTCGGGCACCGTGCGCGCGCTCCGCAGCGCCGAGCCCAAGGAGCCCGAGGCCGCGCCCGACGACGCGGGCTGGGACGGGCTCGTCGACCGGCTGCGCACCAGCATCACCTCGCTCTGCGAGGACGCGGGGGTGAGCTCCACGGTGAAGGCCGAGCTCAAGGGCCTCGCGCCGCCCAGCAGCAAGATGCGCCAGGGGGTGATGAAGGTGACCCAGGAGGCCGCCAGCCACGCCCTGCGCGAGACCGAGGCGCGGCGCATCGTGGTCACCCTGCGGCGCGCCGACGGGGGCCTCGTGCTGGAAGTCGAGGACGACGGCACCAGCAGCGAGGGAGGCCGCTCCCGAAAGGCGCTGGCCTCCATCCGGGGGCGCGTCGCGTCGCTGGGCGGCAGCGCGGAGGTGCGCCGCGCCGACCTGGGTTGGGTCATGCGGGTGCGCCTGCCGTGCGAGCAGCTCAACTGACTTCGGTATAGGCTCCCGCGGGCCGTGACGAAGCTCCTCCCCCTCGGTCTCGCGCTCGGCCTCGCGCTCGGGTGCACCTCGTCCAATCCCCCGGCGGCCCCGGTCGATGCCGCGACGGCAAACGACCTCGGCGCCGCCGACGCGAGCGACGCCTCGCCCGCGCCCGACGTGGAGGCGAAGGACGTCCCGCCGCCGCCGCCCGCCTGGCCGCGCGACCTGGTGCCGGCGCGGGTGATGGGCGAGGCGCGCGGGTTCCACGCGGTGCGAGCGATCATCCACGCCCACTCGGTGCACTCGCACGACGCCTGCGACAACCACCCCTACGTCGACGGCGGGCCCAACGAGCCGTGCCTCCAGAGCTTCCGCTCGGCGGTCTGCCGCACGCGCATCGACGTGATCTTCCTGACCGAGCACGACGGGCTCATGGCCACGGTGCCCTTCGAGACGGTGCTCCAGATGCGCCCCGGCGACGAGCCGGTGATGGAGGGCGGGCAGCTCGTGGGCTCGCGCATCGCGTGCCCCGACGGCCACCGCGTGCTGCTGCTCCCGGGCGCCGAGAACGACATCATGCCCATCGCGCTGCGGCGCCACCCCGACCTGCTCAACGGGAGCCTCGCGGACGCCTACAACGCCAACGACCCCGCGGCGGCGCGGCGCTTCCGCGAGGCCGGCGCGCTGGTGGCCATCCCCCACGTCGAGCAGCGCAGCATCGAGCTGCTGAGGGCGCTGGAGCCCGACGTGGTCGAGCTCTACAACGTCCACGCGAACCTCGACCCGCGCATCGCGGGCCCCTTCCTCAACTACAACGTCGGCCCGGCGCTGGCGGACATCCTGAGGTTCCAGCGCACGGGCACCGGGCTCGATCCGGAGATGCTGTTCATGGTGTTCTTCCAGGAGAGCACCAACGACCTGGGCAAGTGGGCCACGCTGCTCGCCGAGGGGCGGCGCATCCCCGCCGTGGCCGCCAGCGACGCGCACGAGAACGTCCTCCCGGTGCCGCTCACCGACGGCGAGCGAGGGGACAGCTACCGCAGGGTGTTCCGCTGGTTCTCCAACCAGCTGTGGGTGCGCGGCGAGCTCACCCGCGAGAGCGCCGTGGAGGCGCTGCGCGAGAGCCGGGTGTTCGTGACCTTCGAGGCCTTCGGAACTCCCGTCGGATTCACGTACACGGCCCAGACGGGAGAGCGCACCCGCGAGATCGGCGAGGAGCTCATGCTCTCCGAGGCGCCCGTGCTGCGCGCGACGCGGCCTCGGGTCAACGCCCTCGACCCCTCGCTCCCGACCCCCACGATGCGGGTGCGCCTGCTCCGCGCCGAGCGCTCCGGCCAGTGGACCGAGGTGGCCGCCTCGGACACCGGCGACGTGAGCTACACCCCCACCGCGGCGGGCGCCTACCGCGCCGAGGTGCGCATCACGCCCCGCCACGTGCAGCCCTACCTGCCCGGCCTCGAGCGCCTCATGCGCGAGGTCCCCTGGGTCTACAGCAGCCCCATCTACGTGCGATGAACGGCCCCTTCGACGGCCTCCTCGTCGCCTCGGAGGGCGTCACCCGCGAGGCGCTCCCGACGGAGCTCGCCGCGGCCCTCGCCTCGGCCCAGACCCACGCCTGGACCCGCCCCGCCGCCGCCCCGGCGGACGCCGCCCGCACGGTCTACTTCTCCTTCGACGCGGCCTCCGGCGTCACCTACGAGGGAGATCTCCTGTCGCTGCGGTCCTGGGCTTCCGCGGCGCTCCCGAAGCCCGCGGCGCTGGCGGCGCTGGCCCGCGTCGGGCGCAGCCTCGCGCACCTCCACTCGCTGGCGGGCGCGGTGCACGGCGACCTGCGCGCGGAGATGATCTGGCTCGGCGAGGGCTCTTCGGTGACGCTGCTGGCGCCCGCCTTCGCGTCGGCTCCGGGGGCGCTCTTGAGGGCGAGGCTGCACCCGGGCGGCGCCCCGGCGGCGGCCGTGGGCTACGCGGCCCCGGAGGCGGTCGCGGCCTACGAGGCGACGCCCGCCACGGACGTCTACGCGCTCGCGGCCCTCGCCTACGCGGCGCTCACCGGCTACGCGCCGCTCGGACAGGTGAACATCAAGCCCTACCCCCAAGGGCCCGAAGGGTTGCTCGCGCGCTGCGTGGAGGCCTCGCTCAACCAGCTCCCCGCGATGCGGCCGACCATGGAGGCGCTCGCCTCGGCGCTCGCCGCCGCGGCGGCCGTCGCCTCGCAGGACGCGCCGCAGCCCGCGGCGTACCGATCGATCCCGTCGGGGCGGTGGTCCGCGGCGGAGGCCTCGGCGGAGCGGGCGCGCGCGACGGAGATGTCGCCGGTGCTGATGCTGGTGCTGATCTTCGGGGGCTTCTGCGCCTTCGTGGGCGCGGTGCTGCTCGTGGTCGCGGGCTGGGACGTGGTGGGCGAGTACGGTCGGGTGGCGATCCTCGCGGGGCTCGCGGCGCTGGCGTGGGGCGCCGGCGCGCTCGCGGCGAAGCGGGGCCTCGACACGGGAGCGACGGTGGGCCGCGGGCTCGCGTGCGTCTTCGCGACGGTGGCCCTGGCCTACACCTTCTCGCTGCTGCACGACCCCGGTCGCCTCGCGCTGCTCGTCGGGCTCACCGCGGCCTCGCTCCTCGGCGGCGTCGCGGTCGGTCGCCGCGGAGCGCCGCTGGGCGGGGCGGCGCTGCTCGCGCTGGGCAGCCAGCTCATCTGGGCCGTCGGCGCGCAGTGCATCCACATGTCCGACGGCTACGCGAGCGCCGGGGTCGTCGCGGCCCTCGCGGCGGCGGTCTCGGCGCCCACCTTCGCCCTCGCGCTCTGGCGCCGCTCCGGCTTCTTCGGCGCGCTGGCGGCGCTCGACCTCGCGGTGTTCTTCGCGTCCCTGGGCGATCACCTCAAGACCGGATCGGTGATGGGCCCCTGCTTCTACGCCCTGGCCGTGGCGGGCGGGTACGCGCTGCTGGCGATGATCGCCGTGTGGAGAGAGGCGAAGCCCGCCGCGTGGCCGCTCTCGCTCGGGGCCGCGGTCGCCGCGGCGGTGAGCGCCGTCGCGGGCCTGTGGGTGATCGACAACCACTGGGAGACGCACGGCCTCGCGGGCGCGGCGTGGCCCTTCGCGGTGGCCGCGGCGGCGGCGCTGCTGCTGCGCGCGTCGCCCCCGATCGGTCCGATGGCGGCCTTCGTGGCGGGCTCGATCGTGGTGTTCATCCCGACGGTGGAGGCGCTGCTGCGGCCGACGGTGGAGTTCACCCTCGTGGCGGTGGCCATCGGGGCGGTGGCGCTGCTGGCGGCGCTGCTCCGGCCGGAGCTTCGCAGCCGCGACGACGCGCGCTCCGAGGCGGTGCTGGCGGGCCTCTTCGGCGTGCTGGCCGCGCCCTGCGCGAGGGCGCTGAAGGCGATCGACGACTCCCGCGGGGCCGGGTGGCTCGGGTCCCACGGCGAGGCGTGGGCCATCGTGGGGGCGACCTCCGCGGGGCTGCTGGCGCTCTCGTACGCGGTGACCACGAGGGTCGGTCGGGGGCGCTACCGGCTGCTGGAGGTCGCCGCGCTGGGGCAGCTCTACGGGCTGCTCACGCTGCAGGTGCTGACGACGCGCGACGACCTCGCGCCCGCGGCGCTGGCGCTGGCCTCCTCGGCGGCGCTGCTCGCGCTGGGCGCGACGACCCGCCGCGCGGCGGTGCTGCTGCTCTCCGCGGGGGCGCTGATCGTCCACCTGTGGATCCAGTATTTCGTGCGGCTGGTGGCGGTCTTCCCGCTGTCGGTGCGGCTGGTGGGCTTCGGCGTGGGGCTGCTGGTAGGCGGCGTGCTCTACGAGCAGCAGGTGCGCCACCGCCTCGCCCGACTGCGCGACTGGAACTGACCGCTCGCTCCCCTCAGGGCAGCGGCTCCATCACCAGGATCTCCCCGTTGAGCGAGTCGGCCACGTAGCCGCGGCCCAGCTCGTCGACGACCACGGCGCGCGCTCCCCGCCCCGTGGGCGTCGAGGCCACCGCGGTGAGCTCCCCGGCGGCTCCGACCCGCAGCACCCGCAGCGCCTCCGTCGCGCCCGATGCCGCGTACACGAGCCCTCGCGAGGGCATGAACGCGATGCTGTCCACCCCGGCGCCGGTCGGGGCTCGGCCGAGCACCGCCCCGTCGCCCGACGCGTCGAGGGTCACGACCTGGTCGGTGCACGCCACGAAGAGCCGTCGCCGCGCGGTGTCGAGCGCGAGCCCCCGAGGACCCGCCTCGCCGCAGCCGGGCGACCAGGTGGCCAGCACGCGGTGGGTGCGCACGTCGATCACCAGCGTGCGGTCGCCGTCTTCGAGGTTGGTGTAGAAGAGCCCCCTCGGTGCGTCGACCGCGTAGCCCTCGGGCATGCCGTTGAGCGGCACCCGCACCGGCGCCTGCAGCGCCCCGGAGGCGTCCGCCGGCAGCACCAGCAGCGCGCGCGACGAGGGCAGCGTGACCCACAGCTCCCTCGCCCCCGGCACCCACGCGAGGCCGTCGGGCTCGGCCTCCACGGTCACGCAGGCGCGGCGCGCTCGGGTCACCGCGTCGATGGCGCACACGGTGGAGTCCGCCCGGTTGCCCACGTAGACCACGCCCTCGCCGATGGCCGCGGAGCTCGGCCCGATGACCCGCGCCACGCCGTGGATCATCCGCTCGACGGTGGCGAAGCCCTCCACGGAGGAGAGCGCGCCGGTGGTGGTGTCGAGCACGTCGACGCGCGCGGTGTTGCCCGCGGGGATCCAGAGCTGGTGCGTGGCCGGGTCGTAGGCGAGGTAGTCCATGCGCACCGGGTCCGGCGATCCGGGCAGCGGAACCGAGTGGCCGTGCAGCGCGACCAGCCGGGCCGAGACGGCGGCGGGCGGCGCTCGGCGGGCGCAGGAGGGGGCGAGGGCGGCGAGCCCGAGGGCGGCGAGCGTCCAGCGGGAGCGCGGGGAGGAAGCGCGAGGAGGGAGCATCGGGAGGAGCCGAGGAGTATCACCGCCGGGGCGGGGCGGAGCGGCGTCCGCCCGGGGTGATCACTTCACCATCGAGTCGAGCACCTGGCCGGCCACCCCGACGCCCGCCCCGAGGAGCTGCGCGAAGGCGTCGTTGTTGCCGAAGAGGCCTTCGCCCGCGTTGCCGCTCGGCGCCATCGCCACGTCGCCCGGGCGGCGAGCGGGGCGGCGCCACGGGTCACGAGAGGCGACCGCGGTGTCCGCCGCGGTGGGGGCCACGGCGTCCCCGCGGCCGCCGAGGGCGAAGGCCTGGCTGCGGTCGCTCACGGCCACGAGGTTCTGCTCGGGCGTGACGTGGTGCTCCGAGTACTGGCGGCGCACGTAGGCGATCACGTCGTTGAGGTCGACGGAGCCGTCCGGGCGACGCCGCACCCCGCCGCCCACCGCCTGGCGGAAGGCGTACGCGAGCCAGCCGCCAGCGCCGACCTCCGGGGCCGTCGACGAGCTCTCCGTCGCCCGCGAGGAGAACAGCCCGGCGCGGTGGTCCTGCCCCTGCACCAGCGTGGCGAAGCCACCCGCCTCGCAGCTGTCCAGCACCAGCAGCTGGTGGCCCTGCACCCGGTTCATCATCTGGCCGAGCTCGCTGCGGGCGATGTCCGGGCCCACGAGGTCGAGCTCGCGGCGGTTGCCGTGGCCGTCGAAGAAGAACACCAGCGTGTCGTTGGGCCGCACCCGCTGCGACAGCACCTGGAACGCCTGCCGCACCCCGCCCGCCGTCGCCTGCGCGTCCGTGAGCACCACCGCGTTGCTCCGCTGCATCCATCCCGCCTGCTGGAAGGTGCGCGCCAGCTGCACCGCGTCCGCGGCGCTGCCCGGCAGGTCCGCGTTGTCGCCGCCGTAGTGCGAGATGCCCACGAAGATCCCGTAGGTGGTGCCCGCGCCCGTCGCCGCCGCCGAGGGCGCCACGTCCGCCGCGTCGGCGGAGTCGTCGCTGCCGTCGTCGCTTCCGTCGTCCGCCGCGGAGTCGTCGCCCTCCTCGTCGCTGCCGTCGTCCGCCGCCGAGTCGTCGCCCTGGTCCGCCGTGTCGTCGATCGCCACGGAGCCGCCGTGGGTCACCAGCGCCTCGGCCTGGTAGGCGCCGGTCTCGCCGGCCTCGTAGCTGGTCACGATGAAGCGGTAGCTCCCGTCGCGAGGGGCCGTGAACACCAGCCGGGCGTTGGTCCCGCCCGCGCCGTCGTCGTCCTCCCAGCGCTGCCCGCCGGGGCCCTCGACCACGGCCATCACGTCCATCGCCTCGGAGGTGACCCCGAAGCGCACCCGGTCGCCCCGGCGCAGCGCCACCACCTGCTCGCGGTGGTGACGGCCCTCGGCGTCCGCCGGGTCGCGCCGCCCGAGGCGACCGTCCATCGAGAGGCGCCCGCCACCGTCGGGGTTCGGGACGTGAGCGCCCGCCGTCGGCCGGTGCTGCGCGCTCGCGGTGACCGTGAATCCGAGGGTGGAGAGAACCGTCGCGAGGCCGATGGTCGAGAGCGTCATGCGGTGGGTCATGGAGAACCTCCCTGGAGGGCCGACACCCCGGCGTAGGGGGTCGTGAGCCCTCCCTTGAGCAGCCGCCGTACCACCCCGACGCACCGCCCTCCCCCTCCGGAGCCTCTCAACGAAAGCCTGCGATTCCAGTGAATGTTTCGCGTACCAGCCTCCACCGTTCACACCTGTGATCCCGCGATCGCAGCCGCGGGCCGACACCGCTCCGCCCCAACGGCCGTTGACGCCAACGCACGTTCACGACGCCCCCACGCGACCGGTGCTATCCCTCACTCCCTACCCGGTGCTTCCTTCGCCCGCTCGACCGCACACGCCCCGAAGCATCGCCATGGCGCTCCTCGGACTGGCGATCGCGGTCCTCCCGGCGTCGGCGCGGGCCCAGCCGTCGCCCCCGCAGGTCGAGCGAGGGCTCCCTCAGGTGAGGCTCACCGTCGTCCGGGGCCGCGTCGACGTGATGCCCGCCGATGGCCGGACCTTCGCTCCCGCCCTCGCGGACACGGTGCTCGCCCGGGGCGCCCGCGTGCGCACGGGCGACGACGGCCGCGCCGAGCTCACCCTCTCCGACGGCGTCACCATCGCCCTCGATCCGCAGTCGCTCCTGGTCGTCTACGGCAACGCCGCGCCCTCTGCGCCGGGCGTCGCGCCCTCCAGCACCACCACCCTCCAGCGCGGAACCCTCCGGCTCACCGCGGCCCCCGCGAGCACCGTCGAGTCCATCCCCATCGCGACGCAGGCCCTCACGGTCTTCCCCGGCCGCTCCGACGCCCTGGTCGCCGCCGAGCTCGGGGGCCACGTCACCCGCGTCGCCGTCACCCGCGGCCGGATGCGCGTGCGCTTCGGGACCAGCGAGTACGTCCTCCCCGCAGGCCGCGCCGTGCGAGAGGAGGTGGGCCGGCCGCCGTCGCTGATGCGCCCGCTGCCTCGCGCGCCGCAGTGGCGCAGAGCCCCCAGCACCCGCGCCCTCTCCTTCGGCGAGCCCGTCGACGTCGAAGGCATCTTCGGCCCAGGACCGCGCGTGCCCGGCGTCAACGTCACCGGGTACCGCGTGGACATCGCCCGCGACGCCCGCTTCCGCGACCGCCTCGGCGAGCAGCACCTCGGCCCTCGCGAGACGCAGCTGCGCTTCCGCTCTCTCAACCCCGGCACCTGGTACGTGCGCCTCTTCGCGCTCGACCCCGAGCACTTCGAGAGCCCGCCGTCCTCCGTCGCCCGCATCGAGATCGCCGCGCCCCGGGTCGACCCCGGCGAGCTCCCCACCGCGACCATGGCCGGTCGCCGCGCGTCGCTGGTGATCCCCCAGGGCTTCTATTGCAGCCTCGACGGCTCTCCGTGGATGGCCGCCGACCGGCCTCGCCCGCTCGACCCCGCGCGCGCCTACGCCCTGCGCTGCGGCACCACCGCCGACGGCCACGACGCCCGCACCACCACGCTCACCGCCGAGCAGGTGGGCCCGCTGGTGCACGCGGTCCGTCTCACGCCTCCCAACGCCCCGGCGGGCAGCCCCACCTCCGCGACCACGCTCTCCATCGACCTGCACGACGCCGAGGGGCGGCCCGTGTCGCTCGCCACCGTGGACGTCACCGCCGCCGAGCCCGAGGTGGTCCTCGAGCCGCTGAGGGAGACCGATCCGCGCGGTCGCTACACGGCCGGGGTGCGCCTCCCGGTGACGCTCCGCGAGCTGCACCTGCGCGTGGTCATCAACCACACGCTCACCCTGGAGGAGGCCGTGGAGGTGCCCGCGGTGGTGTTCGCGGCGCCCGTCCCCGCGGCCCGCGTCGCGCCGCCGACCGTGCAGGTGCAGGTGATCCGCGCGGCTCAGCCCTTCCATCACCCCGAAGACGACGAGGTGCCCACCGACGAGGAGAAGTGACGCGCTACGATGGCGCGATGAGAACCCGCCTCGTCGCCGTGTCGCTCCTGCTGCTGGGCTGTGAAGAGGCCGCGACGGCGCCCGCCACCGACGCCTCGGCGACCGACGTCTCGACCGCCGACGCCGCGAGCGATGTCCCCATGGTCGCCGTCGACGCGCCCGACGAACCCCTCGACAGCGGCCCGCCCTGCCCCACGGCGCTCGGCGCCCCGTCGCCCCGCACCGCCGCCCCGATGCGCGGCCCGATGGACGACGTGTTGCGCATGAACCACCTCCAGGCCAAGGGGACCCACAACAGCTATCACCTCCGCCCCGCCATCCTCGGACCCGACTGGGACTACTCGCAGGCGCCGCTCGACGAGCAGCTCCAGTCGCAGGGCGTGCGGGCGCTGGAGCTCGACATCCGATGGGACACCCGGTGCGGGAGGTTCCGCGTCTTCCACCTGCCGATCCTCGACCCGCGATCGACCTGCGACCTCTTCACCGACTGCCTCGGCATCGTTCGCCGCTGGTCCGACGCGCACCCCTCGCACCACCCGATCTTCCTCCAGATCGAGCCCAAGGACGCCTGGGACGCGCCCACCACCGAGCAGCGCATGACGGCGATGGAGACGGAGATCCTGTCGGTGTTTCCTCGCGAGCTGGTGGTCACCCCGGACGAGGTGCGCGGCGCCTCGGCGACCTTGCCCGAGGCCATCCGCGCTCGCGGCTGGCCCACGTTGGGAGCCACCCGGGGGAGGGTGCTCTTCTTCATCGACCGCACCGACTCGCTGCGCGACGTGTACACCCACGGCGGCCGCGACCTCGCGGGCCGGCTGGCCTTCATCGACTCCGCGGTGGGCGATCCCTTCGCGGGGGTGATGGTGCTCAACAACGCCAGCAGCCCCGCGGTCCCCGAGGCGGTGCGCGCGGGCTACCTCGTGCGCGTCTTCTCCTGGACCGCCGGCGACGCCGTGCTCGACCCCGCCGTCACCCGAGCGGGCCTCGCGTCCGGCGCGCACATCATCAGCACCGACTTCCCCGCCCTGGCGCGCGGAGGCGTCGAGGGCGTGCGCATCCCCGACGGCAACCCCTCGCGCTGCAATCCGCTCACGGCCCCGATGGGCTGCACCCCGCAGGCGATCGAAGACCTCCCCCGGTAGGAACTCCCCGGCGACGGCGGTGTCCGTCCCGCAACGCCATGCTGCACGCCCGCCCGCTCGGCCTCCTCGCGCTCTCCGCCCTGAGCCTCCCGAAGGCGGCGTCGGGTCAGTGTCCGCTCGTCGGAGAGGCCGTCGTGAGCGCGGTGAGGGTGCCCGGCGCCGACGCCCCCTTCGCGCTGAGGGAGCGAGCTCGCGTCGTGCTGAGTGGCGCTCGTGCGCGCGTCGAAGGCACCGCCCCGATCGCCTTCGCAGGCGACGCCGACGCCGACGCGGTGACCCTCTTCCTGCGCACGCCGCAGCGCATCGGAGGCGTCGTCGGGATCGCCGCGGGCCTCCCCTTCGTCGCCTCTCGGACCGTCGGCGCGAGGGTGGTCGGAAGCGTCCGCACCCACGACGGGCTCGCCCTGCTCGGGGTGTCGGTCCCGTGTGAGGCGCTGACCCTCGACGCGCCGTCGTCCGCGCCAGGAGAGGCGCCCGTCCCGACGCACCGGGCCAACCCCCGGTGGATCCCGCACACCACCGCGCGAGAGGAGTTTCGCTGCACCGAGAGCGGAGGCGGTCGGGCGTGCAGCACCGTGAACCTCGGGTGGTGTCAGCCCATCGGGGACGGCTCCGAGTGCGGGTATCACCCGGTGGGCGGGGCGGTGACGCTCTTCGCCGCGCCGTCCGACGGACCCGAGGTGCCGAGGGTTCGCGTGCGAGCGACGAGCGACATCGTGTTCGTGGACGAGGGCCGCCGAGGACCATGGCTGCTCGTGCGCTCCCGCTCCTACTCGGGCGAGGTGCTGGTCGCGCGCGGCTGGGTGCGCGCCGCGGACGTGCGATGGCGCCAGGAGACGCCGCCCCACCTCCTGTCGAACCCCGGCGGCGTCGCGACGGCGGGATGGGGCGTCCGCGGGGACGAGCGCCGGGGATACGGCGAGGTCACCCCGGGGAGCGCGGTGCTCTGGCGCGAGGGGGCGCGCTGGGGGACCACCGCCGGGCCGTGGTGCTCGCAGGTGTTCCAGTGGGCGGGGCAGGCGACGCTGGGCGTGCCCATCCCGGGGGCGGGGCCGGTGATGGCGAGGGTGCGCTCGGAGGACGTGCGCTGGGTCGACCGCTGCGAGGCGGAGACCTCACCGGGGCGGTAGGTGCCGCTCCGCCTATCGGCAGTCGAGCCGCGCCGCCCTCAGCTCCGCGGGTGAGCCCCTCGCCGCCGGGATCTCCTGCCACACCACGTACACGCTCCGCCCGTCGGTCGCGAGCTCGCTCTCGCCCGCCTCGACGCCCGCGCGCGACACCTGCGCGATCGTCGTGGGGTCGAGCGCGCCGTGGCACACGCGGCCCGCGCGGACGACCGTTCGGCGGCCGCTCCCCTCGGTCCAGGAGAGCACCGCGCAGCCGCCCGACGGGGCCGCGGCGAGCGAGGGCGCGGTCGCGGGCGCCCTGCCCGTCGCGAGCGTCGACACCGAGTGCCTCCGACCCGGGGTCCACGTCGCGAGCGCGAGCCGCCATGGAGAGCGCGCGCCCTGCGCCCGGGCGAAGGCCACCAGGGCCGCGCCGTCCGTCCAGGCCACCGCGGGCGCTCCCGCGCGCCAGGGCGCCTCGCTCAGCGTCACCGAGCGCGAGCCGGGGCGCGCGTCCGCGTCGACGGTCATCGCGAGGATGTCCGACGACAGCTGCCCCGTGCCCAGGTAGCCGCCGTCGCCCGTGCGCCACGCGAGCACCGCGCGGTCGCCGTCGGCCCGCGCGAAGGCCATGCGGTCGGCGGTCCCGGCGTCTCCGCCTTCGTGCGCCCGCCCCGACCGGCTGCCCGCGAGAAACACCTGAGCGCTGTCGGTGAAGGCCAGCAGCGACGCGGGGCCTGCGGTGCCGAGGGCGACCCCGCCGCTGCACCCGCCGGCCTCGCGGGCGACCGACACCGCGGGGAACCGTCCGAAGGGCGCGTGCCCGCAGCCGATGTGCCCGCTGCCGCCGTAGCACTCGCACCACGCGATCGCGGCGCCGTCGCCCGCCGGAGAGACCGCGGCGGAGAGCCCGGTCATGTGGGCGAAGAAGACCTCCTCGCGGGCGAGCTCCCGGGCCGCAGCTCGCGGCGAGAGCGTCGAGGGGCCGAGCTCGCGGGCGAACGCGACCCTCGGGCGCCAGCCGGGCGGTCCCTCTTCGCCCGCAGGCAGGGCGGCGCCGGTCTCCTGCCAGCCGACGACCAGGGCGCCCGGGTGCGCCGCGATCACGGCGCCGTAGCCCCCGCGGCCCTCGGTCACCACCACGCCCCCGGCCGGGGAGGCCGTGCACAGCTGGGCCAGCACCATCCACGCGATCATCGCTCCGGCACCCCCGCGGCGAGCGGCAGGCGGACCACGAACTCGCTCCCCCCGCCGAGGCCGGGGCTGTGCGCGCTCACGGTCCCGTGGTGCAGCTCGACGAGGCCCCGGACCAGCGTGAGCCCCAGGCCCACGCCCCCGTCGGCGCGGTCGAGCGTGCGCTCCGCCTGCACGAAGAGGTCGAAGATGTGGGGCAGCACGTCCGCCGCGATCCCAGCGCCGGTGTCGGTCACCCGCGCGAGCGCCTCGGTCCCCTCGCGCGAGAGCGACAGGGCCACGCGGCCGCCGGGCGGGGTGTACTTCGCGGCGTTGGTGAGGAGGTTCACCAGCACCTGCTCGACGCGCGTCGGGTCGGCCTCGACGTGCAGGGGCTCGGGCGGCAGCGCCACCGCGAGGGCGTGACGGCGCGCTTCGATCATCGGGCTCGCCACGTCCACGGCGCGCTGCGCGACCAGCCGGAGGTCGATGCGCTCGGGGCGCAACTCGATGCGGCCGCGCGAGATGCGCGCGACGTCGAGGAGGTCGTCGAGCAGCCGGGTGATGGTGGCGACCTGGCGAGAGAGCACGCCGAGCGCTCGAGAGCGAGGGCCGATCTCCCGGGCGTCGAGCACGCGCACCGCCGCCGCGATCGCCCCGAGCGGGTTGCGCAGCTCGTGGCCCAGCATCGCGAGGAACTCGTCCTTGGCGCGGCTGGCGCGCTCCAGCACCCGGCGCGCGGTGACCTGCTCGGTGAGGTCGACCGCCACCGCCATCATCCCGTAGACCCGGCCGTCGGCGTCGCGGATCGGCTCCAGGTTGAACTTGAAGTAGCAGTCCTCGGGGCGGCCGTCGCCGTCGCGGTCGAGCGGGACGAGCGTCTCCTCGCTCACGAAGCGCTCGCCGGTGCGGTACACACGGTCGAGGATGTCCGGCAGGGGGCCGTCCGCCACCTCGGGCATCGCCTCGCGGTAGCTCCGCCCGAGGAGGTCCTCGGGCCGGCGGCCGACCAGCTGGCAGTAGAGGGGGTTGGCGAGCTCGAAGACGTGCTCCGGCCCGACCATCAGCGCCGTCGCCATCGGGGCCTTGGCCAGCAGGTTGTTGCGCTCGGCCTCCGCCGCCGCTCGCGCCCGGATGCCCTCGATGCGCCGGCCGGCCAGGCCGACGTGCTCGACCACGCGAAGGAGGAAGTCGCGGTAGTCCGCGTCGAAGGGCAGCGCCTGGTTGAGCCCGAAGAGCACCACCTCGCGTCCGCCGGGCTCGGCCTCCGCGGCGGTCGCCACGGCGTAGGCCGGCGACGGGGCGCCGGGGAGCGCCAAGGGCCCGGCGCTCGTGCTGCCCCTGGTCAGCAGCGCCTCCACGGGCGCGAGGGCCTCCGCCTCGACCCGGGCGAGGGCGTCCCCTTCGAGGCCGCGCGAGGCCACTCGCCGCGCCCGCGTGGCGCCGCGGTCCCAGCGGTAGGCCAGCGCGTACGGCACGTCCCCCGGGTCGGACTCGAGCGCCTCCATGGCGAGCGGGAGGACCCCGGCCCGCTCCGTCGCGACCCCGGTCCGCTCCGCCACGACGTGCGAGGCCCGCAGCCGGCGCGCGGCCACGACTCGGGCGGTGGTCTCGGTGCACACGACCAGCACGCCGCCGACGGTCCCGTCCTCCGCGAAGACCGGAGAGTAGCCGTAGGTCCAGTAGACCTCCTCGATGCGGCCGTTGCGGAAGATCGGGACGAGGTGGTCCTCGTGCCAGCTCGGGAGGCCGCGGGCCCTCACGTCCTCGATCTGCGGCCCGATGATGGGCCAGATCTCGTCCCAGCAGTCGCGGCCCCGCTGACCCATGGCGGCGGGGTGCTTCCCCTGGCCGAAGCTCGGCGTGTAGGCGTCGTTGTAGACCTGGATGAGCTCCGGGCCCCACCACAGGAACATCGGGTGGCGCGAGTGCAGCACCGTCCCGACGGTGGTCTTCAGGCTCCACGGCCACGCCTCGACCGGCCCGAGCGGCGTCCGCGCCCAGTCGATCGAGCGCAGCAGCGCCCCCGCCTCCCCGCCCCCCTCCATGAACGCCGCCGTCACGGTGGCACCTTAGCGTGCCTCTCCGCGGTTGCGGCGAGCGGAAGCTCGACCAGGGCGGTGGTCCCCAGCCCGGGCCCCGGGCTCTGCACCCGGACGGTCCCGCCGTGGAGCTCGACCAGCTGCTTCGCGATCGCCAGCCCGAGCCCGAGGCCCCCGTGCTGTCGCGTCGTCGTCGCGTCGGCCTGGCGGAAGCGGTCGAAGAGGTGCGGCAGGAAGTCCGGCGCGATGCCCGATCCGGTGTCGACCACGCGCACCTCGGCGTGCGAGTCCGCGCGGGCCAGGACGACCTCCACCCGACCACCGCGGGGAGTGAACTTCACCGCGTTGGAGAGCAGGTTCCAGAACACCTGCTGGAGCCGGTCGGGGTCGCCCGAGACCAGCGCCCCGGCCGGGTCGAGCGCCTCGTCGAGCCTCACGCCCCGCGCCTCGGCGGCCGGCCGGACCGTCTCCATGGCCGCGCGCAGCGTCTCCGCGAGCTCCATCGGCCGCACCTCCAGCCGCAGCTTGCCGCTGAGGATCGCGCTCATGTCCAGCAGGTCCTCGATGATCCGCTTCTGGGCGCGGGCGTTGCGCGCGATCACCTCCAGTCCCTTCGAGGCGTCCATCTCGTGGCCGGGCGGCGCGCGCCGCAGCAGCTCCGCCCAGCCGAGGATCGCGTTGAGCGGCGTGCGCAGCTCGTGCGACAGCGTCGTCAGGAACTCGTCCTTGATCCGCCCGGCCTGCTCGGCCTGCTCGCGCGCCGCCCGCTCGGACTCGAGCAGCGCCCGCACCTGCTCCTCGGCGCGCCTCTGCTCCGTGACGTCGCGCAGGATCACCGCCCAGCCGATGGTCGAGCCGTCGTCGTCGCGGATCGCGGACAGCGTGAGCTCCACGTACCGGGGACCCGCCGCGGTCTCGCAGCGCAGGGCCCGCCGGAGCATGGCCTCGCCCGTCGCTCGGCGCGAGAGCAGCTGCTGGATGTCCTCGGACCACGCCGCGACGTCGGCGAGCGGCCGCCCCACCGCCTCGGCCTCGGGCGTGCCGAAGAGCACCTCGGCCCCGCGGTTCCAGGCGCGCACGACGCCCGCCGGGTCGAGCGACACCACCGCGTCGACCGTGTGCGTGAGGATCTCCGCCAGCAGCCGCTCGGAGAGCGCCAGGCGCCGATGGTCGGCGCCCTCGACCTGCGCATGGGCCGCGCGCCGGGCGTTGATCTGGTCGAGCATCGTGCGGAAGTGCCGCCGCTGGGCGACCGCCCTCGTCGCGTCGGCGAGCAGCCTCGGCAGCGCCGGGTCGTCCGTCTCCGTGAGCGACCAGAGCGGCCCGACCATGGGCGCGAGCGTCAGCTCGTGGCGGAGCGGCGCGATCCGGTCGTGGTGGGCGACGAAGGCCACGTGAGCGCTCGGGGAGGCGGCGTGCAGGGCGCGCCCGACGGCGATCGGCCGCTCCCAGCCGGGCCCCACCATCAGGACCGACGGCTGCCGCGGCCCCCCTTCGCCCTGGCGCAGCGCCTCGGCGGCGTCCCCTACGTCGGAGGACACATCGAGCGCGACCCCGAGGGCCGAGAGCTGCTCCGCCAGCGACGATCCGCCGGGCGCGTCCGCCGACGGGTCGAGCAGCAGGACGGGCCGCGTCCGGGTCGTCACGAGGCCTCGCGGGGTCTGGCGTTCACAGCAGCGGGAGCCCCAGGAGGCTCCGCCCCGTCCACTGCTTGAGCAGGTCCGTCGTCGGCGACATCACGTGGCTCGCTCGGGCGTCTCGCAGGAGGCGGGCGAGCAGGCTGTTCTCCCGGTAGGCCGAGCCGCCGCAGAGGGTCAGCGCCTCGTTGGTGACGCGCACCGCGGTGTCCGCCGCGTCGGCCTTGCTGGCGAGGACGTGCGGCAGCGCCCTCGGGTCGCCGAGGTCCCCCAGGCGCGCGGCGTTGTAGATCAGGGCGCGGGATTTCTGGACGTCGGTCCACATCTCCGCGAGGCGGTGCTGTAGCACCGGCGCCTCGCCCAGCGCCTCGCCCGAGTGGGTGTACCGCCGCTCGCGGAGGTGCTGCACCGTGGCGTCCACCGCGGCCTGCGCGAGCCCCAGGTAGGTGCCCGCCATGGCCATCAGGAAGTACGGCGCGATGACCTCGAACACGTACCAGGTCTGGTCCCCCTCGGCGCCCAGCAGATTGCCCGCCGGGATCTTCACGCCCTCGAAGCGCACCGCGCGGGACGAGTTGCCGTGCATCCCCATGCCCCGCCACGGCTCGAGCCAGGAGATGCCCGGCAGGTCGCCGTCGACGACGAGGCAGCTGAACTCCCCGGCCTCCGCGGAGCGCGTCTCGCCCAGCAGCGACACGACGTACGAGTCGGCGTGCGCGCCGTTGGTGACGAACTGCTTGCCGCCCTCGACCACGAAGGCCCCGTCGGGGGCGCGCGACATGGACGTCTGCGGGAAGTAGAAGTGCGCGCCGGAGCCGCTCTCCGAGAGCGCCAGGGTGGTGACGTGGCGGCCCTCGGCGATGGGGCGGAGGTAGCGCTCCATCTGGTGGGCAGTGGCCTTGGCCGCGATGACCGCCGTGCCGACGCAGTGCATCCCGAAGCATAGCGCTGAAGACGCGCAGGCCGCGCCGATGGCCTCGGTGGCCACGGCGAGCGCGAGCAGCCCCTGGCCATGACCCCCGAGGCGCTTCGGCACCTGGAGACCGAGCAGCCCCGCCTGGGCCAGGGCTCGCATGGAGTGCTCGGGCCACACGCCCTCCCGATCGACCTCCTCCGCTCGCGGGCGCACCACCTCGGCGACCACCGCCTCGATCTCGTGGCGCAGGTCCCGCAAGCCCGTGGGGAACAACTCATCGGTCATCATCGAACTGTAGGGGTGCGTCCGCGGTGCCGGGAGCCTGATCGCCGACGCGAGGGCATCGGCGAGGTGAATCGTCTGCGTCGGGAGGCGCAGTAACTTCGCCGGTCGATGGGCCGGCCACCCTGCTTCATGCTGCGCCGCGCGGCATTTGCAGGCGCCCTGCGGGTGGAACGTCGCGTGTATCGGGTGGGAGCGCGCGCGGCTGCGAAGCCGAACCAGACCGGTGACCCGGCGAGGGTGAGGAGCGACCGGGAGCTCGTCCTTCGACGAGCCAAGCCCGGCCGTAGCCCGTCGCAGGAGGTCCCAAGATGTCACTGAGGTTGATACGGAGCGTTCTGACCCTTGCTGCCTTCGCAGCAATGGTCGGGGCATGTGCTGGCCCCGCGGGGCCGGCCGGGAACAGCTGCACGTTGCGAGCGGACGACGCCGGGGACGGCGCGACGATCACGTGCTCGGACGGGATGACCGTCCATCTCACCAGTGGCGCCAACGGCGCCAATGGCACCAACGGCACCAGCGGGACCTCGTGCACGGTGAGCGCGGGCGACGCCGGGGGCCGGGTCATTCGCTGCGCCGACGGCACCTCGGTGACCGTCAACGACGGCCAGAGCGCGAGCTGCACCGTCACCACGGACGTCGACTCCGGCGTGCGCACCATCCGGTGCAGCGACGGCACGGTCACCACGATCCGCAACGGGATGCCGGGCACCAACGGCCTCGGCGTGCGCGTCGCGGACCTTCACGGCATCGCGCACATCCTCTCGTCGGGCGAGTACGCCGACGGCGCGAAGGTGCTGGCGCGCGCGGCGATCACCTCCGCGACCGCCGACCCGGCGGGCGTGGTCACGGTGAACTTCACCGTCGCGACGCAGGCCGGCGCCCCGATCGTCGACGTGCCGGCCATCAGCGCCAACATCGCCAAGCTCGTGCCCGCGGCGACCGGCGAGGCGTCCAACCACTGGGTGCCGTACATCTGGGCGACAGAGACCGTGCCCGCGACCGGGACCTTCCCCAACCCGGCGGGCACCACGGCGCTGCAGGCGACGCGCGAGACCACCGGCACGCTGACCAACCACCGCGACGGCTCGTACACGTACGTGTTCAGCACCAACCTCACGAGCGCGCGCATGGGCACCACGCCCATCACCTACGAGCGCAACCGCACGCACCGCCTCGTCATCATGATGGGCGGCCACAGCGGCGCGACCGCCGACGCCCACCTCGACTTCGTCCCCGACGGGACGGCGATCACCGAGCGGCGCGACATCATCCAGACGGCGAACTGTCAGAGCTGCCACAACGAGAACGAGTTCCGCGGCCACGGCGGCGACCGGCTCTCCGTCGAGGCGTGCACCAGCTGCCACGTCGACGGCGCACGCGACGCCAACAGCGGCAACAGCCTCGCGCTCAACGTGATGATCCACAAGATCCACGCGGGCGCCGAGCTGCCCTCCGTGGTGGGCGCCGACGGCATCCGCTACGACAACCCCGCCACGACGGTGAACGAGGCCGCGGACAACGGCTCGTACGCCATCTACGGCTACCGCGGGACGCGCGCCTCCTGGGAGCACGCGGAGTTCCCGTCGGTGCTCTCCAACTGCACCAAGTGCCACCAGGGCACCGGCGCGCAGGTCGACAACTGGATGAACCGCCCGTCGCGCGCGGCGTGCGGCTCGTGCCACGACAACGTGAACTTCGCGACCGGCGTCAACCACGTCGGCGGCTCGCAGGCCAACGACGGGGCGTGCAGCACCTGCCACACCCCGTCCGGCCCGCAGGAGCTGATCCGGTCGCCGGTCGCCACCATGCACGACTGGACCAACCGGGACGTGCGCAACAAGCCGGAGTTCAACGCGACGGTCACCGTCTCGACGCCGGCCAACGGGATGTTCTTCGTCCGCGGCGAGTCGCCGATCGTCTCCGTCGTGCTGCGCGACGCGGTCACCAACACGATCGTCGACCACACCACGCTGGCCGAGGATCCGACCGCCGAGGGCTGCCCCGCCCCCACCGCCACCAACCGCCTGGGCGGGCCGTGCCCGCCGCGGGACGGGCTGCTGCGCACCGCGTCGCTCTTCGTCTCGGGCCCGCGCGCGCACCGCATGCCGGTGCTCACCACCGCGGCCCGCTCGCAGCTCTTCAGCAGCTCGGCGGGTCCCTTCGACCTGAGCGCGGCGGGCGCCTCGCTCATCGTCCAGTTCGACCAGGGAGCGCTCATCCACACGGTCAACTCCACCGGCGGCGACGTCGCCGCCCTGGCCACCGTCACGGTGCCCGTGTCGAGCGGCACCTTCGCCAGCGCCGCCGCGGCCACCCCGGCCGAGGTGGTGGCGTGGCTCAACCGCAACGCGGCCTTCGCCGCGCGCGGCATCGCGTGGGTCGAGAGCAACGGCCGGGTCGGCATCCGCAGCCGCAACCTCGGGACCGTGTTCTCGATCCAGCTCCAGGCGAGCGCGGTGGCGACGTCGGTCTTCGCCGGTGACCTCACCGCGCACATGCCGACGGGCTCCACGCCCTCGAACAACATCAGCCGCCGCACCGTCGCGGCCAACCAGGACCCGCGCGTGTCGTACACGACCGGCGCGATCCGCTACCAGCTCGACCCCGTCGACGACCTCGCGCCCGGCACGTACATCGCGAGCATCGAGATCAACGACCGCGGCAACATCGACTCGGCCAACTACCAGACCCCGTCGGTCGCGCGAGTGAACTTCCAGGTCGGCCAGGCGACCGAGTCTCGCGCCCCCGCGGGCAACTGCGGATCTTGTCACCAGGGCCCGGACGGTCGCGGCTTCGTGCTCGACTTCGTGCGGCACCACAAGATCTTCAACAACACCGCGGTCGACCAGTGCGGCGCCTGCCACGACTACCAGCCCCAGGTGGCGGTGGGCGCGGGCTGGACCGGCGCGGGCCCGATCGCCCGCCGCGTCCACGGCGTTCACGCCGCGGCGTCGGAGCTGAACTTCCCGCTCTCGACGGTCGGCTACGCCAACGGCGACCCGGTGCCGGGGCGCAACTGGAACCTCCCCTTCCCGCAGGATCTCCGTACCTGCGAGTCCTGCCACCCCGCGGCCACCACCAGCGGGACCTGGCAGACCATGGCCGCCCGCCTGCCCTGCGGCGGCTGCCATGACTCCGACGCGGCCAACAGCCACATGCGCCTGCAGACCTTCGACCCGACGCCCGCGAACCCGTGGAGCGGCGACGAGGTCGAGTCCTGCACCGTCTGCCACTGACCCTCCGCTGAGCGGTGCGGTCCTTGCTCGGGCGCTGGGGTGACATGACCCAGCGCCCGCGCCTCTCCCTCCTCCTCGTCCTCCTTCCCCTCCTCTCCGCGTGCCATCCGGCGAGCCCGCAGCCTCGCACCACGGAGGCCTCTCCCTCGCTCGCCGCGGAGGCGGTCGCCACCGTCAACGGCGTCGCGATCACCCGCCCGGAGGTCGCCGCCGCGGCGCGCGGTCCCTCCGCCCACGGCGGCACCGGCGTGGCCGAGACGCCCGCCGAGACGCTGGAGCGGCTCATCCAGGAGGAGCTCCGCGCGCAGCGCGCCGTGCGCCTCGGGCTCGACCGCGACCCGGGCTTTCGCGCCGACCTCGCTCGCGCCGAGGCGAGCCTTCGCTCGTGGCGTCGCACGCAGCTCTCGACGCTGCTGGAGACGCACGACCAGACCACCCGCCCGGAGGTGGGCGAGGCCGAGGCGCGGGCCTTCTACGACGCCAACGTCCCGCGCATCCGAACGGAGGTGCGGGTCGCGCAGATCCTGTTGCGAGACGAGGCGGCCATCGCCCGGGCGCTCGCGGAGGTGCGCGGAGGGGCCCCCTTCGAGGAGGTCGCGAGGCGTCAGTTCGCGGGCCTGCCCGACACCGCCGGCCGCCCGTGGGACCTCGGCTACCTCCGCTGGAACCTCCTGCCGGCCGCGTGGAGAGACCTCGCGTACAGCCTGCCGGTTGGGCAGACGAGCGAGGTGCTCCGCGGCCCCAACAACCGCTTCTGGATCATCAACGTGGTCGACCGCCGCGAGCGCCCGGAGCTCACCTTCGAGGCGATGCGAGCGGCCATCACGCAGACGCTCCAGGAGGAGCGCCGGGTCGCGGTGCGCAGCGGGGAGAGAGAAGACCTGCGCCGCGACGCGCGCATCGTCTACGTGGGCGGCCGCGCGCCGTGATGTGAAGGCCGCCCCGTTTCGACGGGCGACGAAGCCTACCCCGCGGCCGCGCAGCCGTTGCGCGAGGGGGTCCTGCGGAGCGCAGGAAGCGCACCGGAGCCCCGCCTCGGGGCCTCGCGTCGACGGACAGACCGGTCGAAGGTGGATTCGCCCCGGAGCCTCGATCTTGCTAGACGCTCATGAAGCATGGAAAAGTTCAACCAAAATCTCACCCCGGAGTCGCGCGATCGAAGCGAGAAGATCGAACACCTCTTCCATCGTCTCGGCGCATTGGATCACTACGCGCTGCTGGGCGTTCCCCGCGACGCGCAGGTGCAGCTGATCCGGCACGCACACGGGCTGCGTCAGATGCTGTGCCGCTCGATGACGTCCGACCGATCACAGCCGTCCGCGGGCGCCGCCAAGGCCCACGCGATCCTCGCCGCGATGGACCTCGCGTGGGAGGTGCTCAGCGAGCCCGCCCGCCGCGCCGAGTACGACCGCCGGCTCGCCGCGACCCCCGCGGCGGACTCGAGCAGGCCGACGCCGGAGAACTTCTCCCGCGCCGCGCGAGCGCAGGAGGTGTTCAGCACGCCGTCCCGCGCGCCCTCGGCCCCTCCGCCGCCGATGCCGTCGAGCCTGCGCGGCACGTCCCGTCCGGTGCCGGAGTCCATCGCGCCCCAGCGCCCGCAGCCGTCGCAGCCGCACCGCGCCGGGGTGCTCTCCGCGCTGGCCGATGTGATCGTCGGAGGGGAGCCCGCGCCCGCCGCCAGGACCACGATTCGCCCGCCGCCCATGCCTCGGGAGGCCGGCTCGCACCTCTCCCAGGATTCCCTGCGCCCCCCGCGGGCCGCGAGCGGTATGGGCCCCGTGACGGACGCGCCGAGCGCCTCCGCGACGCACCCGGAGGGGGACCCCTGGACGCACGTCAGCGACTCGGTGCACGTCCTCCGCGACGAGATCGACGTGCTGTGCTCGGCGCTCCTGTCCGCGCTGTCGGCGCTGTCCGCCCATCGGCCGGACGACGCCTCCCTCGACGACGCGAGGCGAGGCGTCGGGCGGCTCCAGGTGCGTCACGCGGTCCAGGCCGCGCACAACCTCGAGCTCCAGGGCGAGTGGGCGCGGGCCTCGCGGGCGTGGATGAGCGCCGCGCGCAGCGCCCCCGTCGACCCGTGGCTGCTCGCGCACGCCGCGCGCACCCTGCTGCTCGCCAAGGCGCCCTCACTTGATGTCCGGGAGGTCGCCCACCGCGCGCTGGGCCTCGACTCCACGAACCCGCTGGCGAGGCTGGTCGTCCAGCGCCTCCAGTGATCGAAGGTAGCGCGCACCCGTCGCGCGCTCAGAACCCCGGCAGCCGCAGCTGGACCCCCTGCTGGCAGCGCCTCGTCAGCCGCTGCACCCGCTTCGCCAGCGTCGCCGGGGCCTCCGCGCCGTGGGCCTGCTGCGCGTGCTCCAGCGCCCGGTGCGGATCATCCAGGTCGCGCTCGTAGCACCGCGCCAGCTCCAGGTGGATGCCCGCGTCGTCCGGCGCGTGGACCAGCGCCGCCAGCAGCCGGCCGCACCGACCCAGCGCGTCGCCGGTCTTGTGGTGCGCCCTCGCGGCGATGAGGTGCGCCTCGCGCGAGGCGTCTCCCTGGCCGTGTGAGAGCGCGTCGCCCGCGTGCGCCAGGGCCCCCTCGTGATCGCCCGCGCGCAGCGAGGTGCGAGCGAGCCCCACGTGGTCGTCGGCCTCGAAGCGCCCCTCGGAGGGAGCGCGCGCCACGCGGGCGGCGAGCTCGCCGGTGAGCGCCGCGAGGGCCACGAGGTCCCAGAGGTTGTGGCGCACCACCGGGAGGATTCCCCCGCGGTCGCCCTCTCGGAGGTAGCGGCGATAGCGCTCGGGGATCTCCTCCCCGGCGACGTCGTCGAGGCGCTCGAAGCGCAGCACGTCGCGCTCGAGGCCGGTGAGCGAGCAGCGGTCGACGCGGGCGCCGTAGATGCGCCGCGCGACGTGCAGCAGGTCGAGGTGCGGCGGCAGCGCGGGCGGAGCGACGCGAGAGAGCACGAAGCGAGAGCGCAGCAGCGGCAGGTCGAAGCTCTTGCCGTTGAAGGTGATGAGCGCCGAGGCCCCGGCGATGAGCGCGGCGACGCGAGAGAGCAGCGCGGCCTCTGCGTCGGGCTCGTGCACGAAGAGCTGCTCCACCACCAGGGACTCGTCCTCGAAGTACGCGAGTCCCACGAGGAAGGCGATGGTGCCGGTGCCGCCCGAGAGGCCGGTGGTCTCGGTGTCGAGGAAGAGCGCGCGGCCGACGTCGAGGCCCGCGAGGCCGGGGTCGAGGGCCAGCGTCGAGAGCGCCGGACCGCGGGCCGCGAGCGCGCGCTGCACCGGCACCGCGCCGTGCCTGGCCGCGGGGTCGAGGCGGGTGTGAGAGCGGTGGAGGGTGCCGTGCTCGGACTCCGTGGGCGCGAAGGGCCACGGGGCGTCGTCGTGGAAGAGCGCCACGTCGGCCCCCACGGAGGCGCGAGCGAGGCGGCCGCGGCGGCGCTGGAGCTGAGCGCGAAGGGCCTCGAAGACCGACTCCCCCGGGGGAGGCGCTTCGGGCGTCGGGGCCTCGGGCTCCGCCGCGGGAGGGCGGCGGGCTGCGAGGCGGGAGAGCTTGCGTTGGAGGTCCATCGGCGCGGTGGGGGAGGGAGAAGGCTATACCCCCGCGCCGAGGGGGGACGCTACCGGCGGGGCGCCGGAGCGGGAGGGGCCGGGTCGGTGATGTGGAACTCCACCCGACGGTTCATCGCCCGGTTGGCCAGGGTGATGTTGGGGCGCAGCGGGCGGGTCGGTCCGAGGCCCGCGGCCTCCAGCCGACCGGCGTCGATACCGTGGCCGGTAAGCCAGGTCACGACGCTCTGCGCGCGGCGCTGAGAGAGGTCCATGTTGTGCGCCGCCGGGCCGGTGTTGTCCGTGTGCCCCTCGACGCGCACCCGGTGGATCTGCGGCGCGAGCCGCAGCGTGTCGGCCACCGCCTGGAGGATGCCGCTGCTCCTCGGCAGGATCTGGTCGCTGTTGTTGGCGAAGAACACCGGGCGGTTGATCCGGATGACGCCGCCGGTGACCAGCACGAGGCCGGGGCAGCCGTTGAGCCGGGGGTTGGGGCTGGGCGCGCCGGGCCGGTCGGGGCAGGCGTCGGCGGTGTCGGGCACCGCGTCGTTGTCGCGGTCCGCGCCAGGGCATCCGGCGCGCGTGGGGTCCGGCATGGGGCCCTGCGGCTCCTGCGGGCACTGGTCGGCGTGGTTGCGCACCGAGTCGTTGTCCTCGTCGCCGTCGGGGCAGCCGCGACGGTCGGGGTCCGGCGTCGCGCCCGCTGCGATGGTGGCGCAGGCGTCCTCGTGGTCGAAGACCCCGTCGCCGTCGCTGTCCGCCGCGGGGCATCCCGCGCGCCGGGGGTCCGGGTGCTCGCCCGGGACCTCCGTCGGGCACGCGTCATCGCCGTCGAGCACGCCGTCGCCGTCCCGATCGGGCGGAGGCGGCGGGGGCGGCGGAGGCGGCGGGGGC
>CBIHPK010000048.1:0-44794 GCA_966211675.1 uncultured Myxococcaceae bacterium | reverse complement strand
GGGACGCTCTGTTCCAGGCTCCCACTTCAGCGGTTGCAGGCCCGCTCGCGGGCCGACCGCAACCGCGGAGTGGGCGACGTCTCGATGGCGTCCACACCAGAAACCCTCTTGCGCAAGGTCAACGAAGGATTCCGGGAAGGATCAGGGTTTTCAACCCGCGGACGCCGGGCGCAATGACCGGACAGCAGCACGAGCCGTCTGCATGAGGGGGGATGGAGGGGCCCCGCCGCGTGGGCGCCGCTACACTCGCTCGTCGCCATGCTCCACGAGTGGACCGACTTCGCCCGCCGCGTGATGCTCCCCGGGCGCCCCCGGCTCCCGGAGGCGCGCACCGTGGTCATCGGCATGACGGACGTCCGCGAGGCCTGGGAGGCGCTCATCGCGCGAGGCCTCGTGCCGGGCCCCGAGCGCGAGGCCCGAGGCGCCTTCCGCGAGCTCGCCGCGCCGGTCGACGAGCCCCGCTGGCAGCCCTTCCGCGAGGAGGGCGCAGGGGCCGGCGAGCCCGCGCTGCCGGGCTCCATCGACGCCGCGGTGGTGCTCGCGTGCGACCCTCGCGGCATCGCCCAGGCGGGGTCGCTGGCGCTCGCCTTCGCGGCGCAGAGCGCGGCGTGGGACGTGCCCTCGGAGACGCGCGTCGCGGCCACCCGCGTGGCGTGGAAGGTCGTCGCCGCGGAGCGGTGGTTCCAGCATTACCTCGATCGGTATCGGATGACGATGCTGCTGCAGGAGCTGATGCGCGCGCTCGACGCCCGCTCCACGGACTTCCTCAGCGTGCGCGACGTGAGGGCGGTGCTCGACGTCACCGGCAAGAGCTACGCCCTGCGCGTGGCCGACGACGTCGCCGCGCGAGTGCTCTGGAAGGAGGCCGCCGCGCGAGACCTCCAGCGCCCCGACGGCTCCCGCTACCGCGAGCTGCCCGACCCCACCGCCACGATGATCGAGCTCTGGTCCACGGGCTATGCGCTCGACCACATCCGGGGCGACACCGTGGTGCTCGTCGCCCCGGCGCTCTGATCAGGCCCGCTGGAGCAGCAGCATCACCGCCCACGCGCCCGCGAGGTCGGCGATCCATCGACGCGCCCGCGAGGGGTCCGCTCCCGCGCGCCGCGCCGCCCACGCGGCCCCGAGCGAGAGCGCCACGAAGGCCACCTGCCCCAGCTCCACGCCCGCGTTGAAGGACACCAGCGCCGTCGCCGTGGCGCCTCTCGGCAGCCCGATGTCGCGCAGCGCGCTCGCGAAGCCGAGCCCGTGCAGCAGCCCGAAGCCCGCGGCCATACGCCACGCCCCCTTCGGCGCCGGGCGGCCGCTCGCCACCTCCAGCGCCAGCAGCAGCACGCTCAGCGCCACGCAGGCCTCCACCGGCCTCGACGGGACGCGCAACACCTCCGTCGCCGCCAGCGCCAGGGTCACCGAGTGCCCCAGCGTGAAGCCCGTCACGGCGAGGAGGATGCCTCGGAGCGAGCCGATCCAGAGCGCGAGGCAGGCCACGAAGGCCAGGTGGTCGAGGCCCTCCGCGATGTGCGCCGCGCCCATGCGCAGGTACGACCAGGCCACCGCCGACGAGCGCGCCCTCGACGGAACCACGAAGGCCCGCTGGTGGTCGTCGAGGCGCGCCTCGGTGAGCGTGCCGTCCGAGAGGCGCACCCGGGTGATGAGCTGCACCTCGGAGCCCTCCAGGCCACGCACCGTCATCGCCGCGCCGCGCAGCCCGTGGGGGCATCGCCACTCGCCGGTGGACTCCGAGGCGTCGCTGCCCAGGCGCTCGATCATGGGCGCGGAGAGGGCGCAGCCGGCGGGCGGAGGCAGCGTGACCGAGTGGCCCTGCTGCTCGGTTCCGGAGACGCGGAGGGAGACGGAGACGCGACCGCCGCCGCGCTCCGTGAGCTCGATGAGCCCGAGCGCCAGCGGGTGCCCCAGCGCCACCGACGGGAGCAGCGCCAGGAGGAGGAAGAGGAGGGCGCCCCGCCTCACTCGCGCACCACCCTGAACCCGCCCACCAGCGCCCTCGTCGCGGCCTCCACCCGGCGCGCCCGCTCGGCCTCGCGCCACTCCCGCGCCGCGGCCTCCCTCGCCGCTTCGAAGGGCGCCACGCTCCCCTCGCGCCGCGCCGTCACCCGCACCAGGTGCTGACCCAGCGCGCTCCCGATCGGACCGCTCCACGGACCCGCGGGCAGCGCCTCCACCGCCGACGCGAAGGCCTCGCCGAACACCCCCGCGAGCTCCGCGGTCGTCACGTCGGCGAAGCGCCCTCCACGAAGGAAGGGGTCGCCCACCGCGCCGCTCTCGAGCGCCTGCGAGGCGTCGGCGGAGGCTCGGGCTCCACGGCGGTCGACGGAGAAGAAGCGCTGCTCCAGGTCGAGGCGCGAGGCCGTGCGATAGCGATCGCGGTGCGCGTCGTACCAGGCGCGCAGGGTCGCCTCGGAGGGGGCTCCGGGCTCGCTCTCCGCTTCGAGCAGGTAGGTCTCTTTCTGCACCAGGCGGCGGCGGATGATCCCGTCGCCGCGGTCGAGCCCTCGAGCGAGGGCGCCGCGGTAGAGGGCCTCGTCGCGCACGTGCTCCGCCAGGCGGGCCTCGAACTCCGCCGCTCCCGGCTCCCTGCCCCGCTCGCGCCAGAGCCCCGCGCGGAGGCCCGCGACGAAGTCCCTCGACAGCACGATGTCCCGGCCGCTCACGACGGGAGCGCGGGTCGTCGAGCGCCAGCGGTCGAGCGCGAAGAGCGCCGCGCCCAGCACCGCGAAGCGCAGCAACGGGTGCCTCCTCCACACCCGGATCGCCGCGGTTTCCCTTCGCTCCTGCACCGGCGCGCACGCTATGGTGGCCCGGCCGTGTCCGACAAGTGGATCGCGCTCTCCGTGACGGTCGCGCTCGCCGCGTGCGAGTCGAGCCCCTCCACCCCCGCGACGGCCGACGCGGGACCCGCCGTCGAGGACGCCCCGAGGGTCGTCGTGCGGCCCGACACGCACGTCGCGTGCAGGCGTCGCAACCCCCTGCGCGAGCCCTTCTTCGGCGACCTCCACGTGCACACCGGGCTCTCCTTCGACGCCGCCAGCTGGGGCACCCGCGCCCGCCCCGCGGACGCCTACCGCTTCGCCCGCGGCGAGAGCGTCGGCCTCGCCCCCTACGACGCCGACGGCCGCCCCACCCGCACCGCGCGCCTCGCCCGGCCGCTCGACTTCACGGCGGTCACCGACCACTCGGAGTTCCTCGCGGAGACGGAGCTGTGCACCACGCCGGGCTCGGCGCTCTACGACACCCGCACCTGCCGCGAGCAGCGCGAGACCCGCCTCGTGGCCGCAACCGACTACGCGCTGGCCCTCTCGTCGCGCTCGCCCTCCCGCCCCGCCATCTGCCGCGAGGACCACGCCGACCTCTGCGCGGCGAGGCTCCGCACGGTGTGGGAGGAGACGCAGCAGGCCGCCGAGGAGGCCTACGACCGCAGCGACGAGTGCCGCTTCACCAGCTTCGTCGGCTACGAGTGGACCGGCTCTCCCGGCGGCAACAACCTCCACCGCAACATCATCTTCCGCACGGCGAGCGTCCCCCGGTCGCCCACCAGCTACATCGAGGCCCCCACGCCCGACCGGCTCTGGAGCGCCCTCGAGCGCGACTGCCTCGCCACCGGAACGCCCTGCGACGTGCTCGCCATTCCGCACAACAGCAACCAGTCGGCGGGGCTGATGTTCGCGCTCACCACCGAGGACGGACGCCCCTACGACGCGGCCTTCTCGGCGCGCCGCGCGAGGCTCGAGCCGCTGGTCGAGGTCTATCAGCACAAGGGCTCGTCCGAGTGCATCCCCGGCGCCGCGAGCCTGCTCGCCAGCGAGGACGAGGCGTGCCGCTTCGAGCTGCTCTCGGGCGTCCCCTGCGTCGCGCCCAACGACCCGGCCGGGTGCACTCCGCTCTGCTCGGTGGCCGGCGGCATCGGGCTCGCGGGGGCGTGCGTGGAGCCCGCGGACTTCGTTCGCCCCGCCCTGCGCCGCGGGCTCGCGGAGTACCTTCGCACCGGGGCGGACCCGTTCCACCTGGGGTTCATCGCGAGCACCGACACGCACAACGCGACGCCGGGGCTCGTCGAGGAGGACGCGTGGCCCGGCCACGCCGCGCGCGGCGACGACACCCCCGAGGGCCGGCTTACCCCGGAGGGTATGGGGCGGCCCATCACCATCCGGCTCAACAGCCCCGGAGGGCTCGCGGTGCTCTGGGCCGAGGAGAACACCCGCGACTCGCTCTTCGGCGCCATGCGACGGCGAGAGGCCTACGCCACCAGCGGAACGCGCGTGGTGGTGCGCTTCTTCGGCGGATGGTCGCTGCCGGAGGGGCTCTGCGACGCGCCCGACCTGGCGGCTCAGGGCTATGCGCTGGGGGTTCCGATGGGCTCGGACCTGCCCGCGAGGCCGGCGGGGATGAGCGCGCCGGCCTTCGTGGTGAGCGCGCTGCGAGACGCCATGGGCTCAGCCCTGCAGCGGGTGGAGATCGTGAAGGGCTGGGCCGACGCGAGCGGCACGCACGAGCGGGTGGTCCGCGTGGACGGCGAGGCGTCGGGCGCGACGGTCGACCCGGCGACCTGCGCGACGAGAGGCACCCCCGGCGCGGCCGCGCGCTGCGGCGTGTGGCGCGACCCGGACTTCGACCCGGCGGCGGCGGCCTTCTGGTACGCGAGGGTGCTGGAGGACCCGACGTGCCGCTGGAGCCGTCGGCTCTGCAACGAGCTCCGCGTCGACTGCGCGGGGGTTCCGCGCGGGTCACCGCTGGTGGCGTGCTGCGACGGCTCGCTGCCCGACACGGTGCAGGAGCGCGCCTGGACCTCGCCGATCTGGTACCTGCCGCCGCGGTGATAGTCTCCGCGGCCACGATGGCCACGAAGAAAGCCGCCACTCCGGGCGTCGAGCGCGTCCACTCCAGGTCCTTCAACGGCGCGAAGCGCGGGACCGTGCTCCGCCGCTACACCTCCCCGACGCCCGACCGCTTCTTCGGCGCGGACTTCGCGCTGGTGGAGTTCGACCACCACCCGGAGCCCATCTGGTCGTCGACGCAGTGGCTGAAGAAGCCCACCAGGGCCGACCTCTACGAGCGCTGGCGCGCGGCGCCGATCGCCTCCGTCGAGGCGCTGGTGACCGGCTCCACGGAGGACGTGCTCCGTGCGTGCGCCCGCATCTCCTGCGGCCAGTCCACGCACCACGACGGCGCCGACCGCTGGGTGGGGCTGGTCCGTCACCTCCCGCTGGAGTCTGGGACCGCGGTGCTGCTCGGGCTCATCGACCGGCTCGACGCCGACCCGGCGGCGGAGCACTTCAATCAGCCCATGGCCCTCGACGGCAGCGAGTACAACAAGTCGGACTACAAGTACGGCCCCAACGTTCGCGGCGACGACGTGGCCCTGATGCTGCACTTCGGCCTCACGCGCTACTGGGACCATGCCCACGGCGGCGCGCCCACCACCGTCGCCGAGGCGCTCTCTCCGGCGCTGCGAGAGCGGGCGATCGAGCACTTCAAGGGCACCTGGGAGGACGGCCGGGAGTACCTCCACGAGCGCCTGACGGAGCGCACCCTGGAGCAGGCCTTCCGAGGCGTGAGCCGAGCGCACAACCAGCGCCTCGGGCTCGATCAGGAGTTCGCGATGGTCCAGGGCACCGGGTTCTGAGGCGCCGATGGCTCGCATGACTCTTCTCGTCCTGGCGCTGCTCGCAGGCGCCTGCTCCCGCTCCTCTCGACCGGCGCCTCGCGCGTCGATCGTCGACCGCCCCGCGGCGCCACCCCCGATGGCCACGGCGATGGGCGCCGAGGTGACGCTGCCACCGCCCTTCCACACGCCCTCCGCGCGCAACCCGGCGGAGCTCGTCCCGCGTCCCGCCGGAACGGCGCCTCGGGTGGCCTCGGGGCTGCGCGTCTCGCGATGGGCTGGTGGCTTCCAGAACGCTCGCACCATGGCGCTCGGACCCGACGGCTCGGTGTTCGTGAGCGACGCGGGAAGGGGGCAGGTGACGGTGCTTCGCGACGACGACCACGACGGCGTCGCCGACGAGCGACGGGAGGTCTTCGCGCGAGGGCTGGAGCTGCCCTTCGGGCTCGCGTTTCATCCCGACGGCTGGCTCTACGTGGGGTGCACCGATCGGCTGGTGCGCTTCCGCGTCGCGGCGGGGCAGCACCTTCCGAGCGGCGGTCCGGAGGCGCTCATCCCCCTGCCCGGCCGCGGGTATCGGCAACACTGGACCCGCAGCGTGGCGCTCAGCGCGGACGGAGCCCGGGTCTTCGTGGGCGTCGGGAGCGAGACCAACGTGGAGGTCGAGCCCGACCAGCGGCGCGCGGCCATCCTCGTCGCCGCCGCCGACGGGAGCGGCGCCCACCCCATGGCGAGCGGGCTGCGCAACCCGGTGGGCCTCGCGGTGCACCCCGACACGGGCGCGCTGTTCACGGTGGTCAACGAGCGCGACGAGCTCGGCGACGACCTGGTTCCCGACTTCCTCACCGAGGTGCGCGAGGGGGCGTTCTACGGCTGGCCCTTCGCGTACTGGGGACGGCACGAAGACCCGAGGCGCGCGGGCGAGCGGCCCGAGCTCGTGGCGCGCACGGTGGTGCCCGATCTGTCGCTGGGAGCGCACGTGGCGCCGGTGGCGATGATGTTCCCGGTGCGCGGCGGGGTGGGAGTGCCACGGGGCGACGCGCTGGTGAGCCTGCACGGCTCGTGGAACCGCTCGGTGCGAGTGGGCTACACGGTGGTGCGGGTGCGCTTCCGGGAAGGGCACCCGACGGGCGAGGTGAGCGAGTGGATGAGCGGGTTCCTCTCGCCAGAGGGCCAGGCGTGGGGGCGACCCGCGGGGCTGCTGGAGCTGGGAGATGGGACGGTGCTGGTGATGGACGACGGGGCGCAGGTGATCTGGCGCGTGGGGCCCGCGACGTAGGGGCGGGGACAGGTCACGGTGGGGCGGGCCACGGACGCAGGCCGTCGGGCGTCCCCTGGTAACGGAGCGGGGGGCCGTTCACGGGGGTGACGATGAGGTCGGGATACCCGTCGCCGTTGAACTCGGCCATGTCGAGGGAAGCGACGTGGGGCGTCGTACCGCCCCCGGCGAACAGCGGAGAGCTCGCGAGGTCGCTAGCCGCACCGCGGTCGCGACCGGGCGCGGTCCGGAGCCGTGAGTCGGCGGCGCCTTCCTCCTCGATGACGAGCTCGCTGAGGCCGTCACCGTTGAAATCACCGCCCACGATGGCCGTGCCGAAGGCGGTCGGCACGGCGTCTGTCGCGGCATCATCGCTCCTGCACGCCGCGACGTAGAAGGTCTGGGACACCACGCGCTGGAACACCCTCCATCCGGCGACGAACACGCACGGTCGGAAGCGCACGCGCGGGCCGGCGAAGACCACGTCGAGCCAGCCGTCGCCGTCGGCGTCGGCGAAGAGCGCGGCGTAGCGGGGGCCGTCGGCCCTCGTCGCGGCACCGCGGGTCATCCACTGCGGCGTCGGGTCGGGGCCGTCGATGGTTCCGGTGTAGATCACCGCGGCCGAGTCGGTGACCGCGGGCTCACCCGATGTCGTCGTGAGCAGTTCGTCGAAGCCGTCCCCGTCCAGGTCGCCCGCGGCGAGCGCCCGGAAGACCCCGCTCGTCCCCCACGGACTCCTGAGCTGAGTGACGCGACCGGCGGGTGGTGGCGGCTCCGCGCTTCCGGGGACCACGAGCAGTCGTCCACGGCCGGCCTGCGCGGCCAGGGAGGAGACGATGAGGTCGCGCCGTCCATCGCCATCGAAGTCGCCCGCCACCAGCTCGAAACCGGCCACCCCGCTACCCTCCGACGCCGGGTCGGGGAGGTGCAGCACCCACGAGGGCGCGACCATGTCTCCCTGGACCGGTCCCCTCCAGACGACGACCGACGGGCCACGGCCGTCGGGCGTTGCGGCCAGGCCGGCGACGTCGGGGAACCCGTCACCGTCGATGTCACCGGCGGCGATGACGTGTGCCACGCCGGCGAGGTCGAGGCGGGCCGCGACGCCGTCCCCGGGAGACCGGGAGCCCTGCCGACGGAGCGTTCCGTCGGTATCGAGGGCCTCACCGTGGCCGTCGCAATCACCGTCGAACTGCGCACTCAGGGCTACCGACGACCCGCCGGGATCTGCCGCCGAAGGCGCCCCATGCGGGACGTGGAACCACCGAGTCGGCGAGGTGGTCTCGCGTCTGGCAGGGTCGCGCACGCGCCAGAACACCAGGCCCGTGGGGAGGTCGCGGGTTGGGGCGGCGGTCGTCTCGTCGGTCGCGACCGAGTCCAGCACACGGTCGCAGTGGAGGTCGGAGCAGAACTCCACCCGCCACTCCGTCGAGGCGACGGCGGCGCGCCACCGGACGAGCGGACGCCGCCGCGCAACCAGCGCACCGTGCGCAGGCGCCACGAGCCGCAGCTCGACCGGGGCGCCGACGTCCGCGCGCGGCAGTCGGTCCGTGCCGGGCTTGCGGTCGTAGCACCCGGCGGCGGCCGCGAGCAGACCGAGACGCAGGAGGCGATGGAATGAAGAGCCACTCAGGGAAGGTGGGTGCATTGGCTGGCGGAGATGCGCCCGGGTCAGGGGAGATGTATCCCAACGCGGGACGGCTGCGGCGCGAGTTCGCTCGGGGTGACAGAAGAGATAGCGATTTGGTGAAGCGTCACCCCGGACCCTGAGCGCGCGGACCGCTCGCCGTCGCGACGTTGGGCCTGCCACCGAGTTCCCGGCGCTCTCCGATATCTCCGCGACGGCGCAGTGGACGCGGGTTGTGGCAATGGGCGTCCTGTCGCCTGGAGCAGCTCCGTCCCGCGAGAGCGCCGCGTTGCTCTCCCTCCAATCCCCCCGCGAGGGTGCCGAGTCGGGTGACCCATGCCTCGATGCTCCGATCGCGACACCGGAGCCGGTGCGACCGACGCCTCTCAGAAATTGATGCGGGTGGTGAGGCTCGCGCCCCCGGGCGAGCGCTGGACGATCGACGCTGGGCCGAGGGCGTTGACGTAGCCGTTCGCAAAGAGGGTCACGCGGCCGAGGTTGACGCCGACGGAGAGCCACGGCGTTCCGACCACGCGGGTGAGCGAGCCCGCGATCACGGGGTCGGTGCAGTGGTCGGGGTATCCCGTCGGCCGCGTGTCGCAGACCGACGTGGTCACCTGGTAGCCCACGACGTCGGGCTGCGTCTGCACGGACATTCCACCGAGGATCGCGACCCGCGAGCCCACGCGCCCGCCGCCGTAGAGTCCGAAGCGCATCACTCCTTCGAGGCCGACGCTCTCGCCCGAAGCGGTGCCCGTCGTGGTGGTCGTCGAGCCGGGCGACACGGTGCGGACGCAGGAGTTCGAGGGCCAGGTGCCGGTACAGTCGGAGTAGGACGTACTCCGATCGACCCGATCGATCTGGCGCGTGGCGGACACCGCCATCATGAAGAGCTCGAGGTTCGCGCCAACGACCCACGGGCGGCCGCGCACGAAGGGAGCGCGCAGCACGAGACCGCCGCGCCAGAAGTTGAAGTTCTCGCGAGGTTGGAGGTCGGGCGACGCAGGGACGAGTCCGCCAAAGCTCCACTCGAAGGAGGGGCCGAGCTCGATCCGATCGGAGATGTTGAAGAGCGCTAGCACCGAGCCGCGGGTGTTGAGTGCGTATTGAGCGCCGCCGTGCTGGACGCGCGTCGCAGAGCCCGTGTTGCTCGCGTCGTAGGCGAAGGAGCCCTCCAGCGCGACGCGGTTTCGCGCCACCGGCGGGCCGGCCGCCATCGGCGCCGAAGGGGTCGGCAGCACGGCGGACTGACGCACCATGAACGTCGTCTCGGTCACCCCGTAGTAGGGGCCACACCCGAGGAGCAGCAGCGCCGCGATCCCCATTCGTCGAAGCATGATCGCGCACGGTAGCAACGCGCGAACCGCGCGAACATGGCTGAGGAACGGAGGTCCCGAGGGCGGTGCGGGCATGACGAGCGGGTCGTGCTGGGCGGCGGCGGCGCCCTCCGTCGGACTCCCGGGCTGACGACTTCGCCCTCTCGAAGGTGCCGATGAGCCCGTCGCTGCGATCACCACACCGTCTCGACCCCCTTGAAGGCCCGGATCGTCGCGTCCTTCGTCAGCAGCGGGCAATCCAGCCTCCGCGCGGTCGCCACGATCATCCGGTCGAAGGGGTCCGGATGATCCCAGTCGAGGCGCGCGGCCTCCAGCACGTCTTCATGGGACAGGTCGACGTGGTGCAGCGTCGGGCTCGCGATGCGCTGCCACCAACCCCCGATCGACCCCTCCACCGCGATCGTCCCGTTCATCGACAGGAACCACGTCTCGATCACCACCGGCGCGGGCACGTAGAACGCCCCCTCCCCGCGCTCGTACGCCCGGAACGCCTTGCGCCCAGCGGGTCCGAGCTTCTTCTCCGCCCCCGCCGCGTACCAGAGCAGCGGGTGCGTATCGAGCACCAGCAGCGAGGTCACCGCCGCGACCCGGCCGCTGCCAGCCACGCCGCCGCGGCGTCGCGGCTCCCCTGATCGAGGTCGCCCTCCAGACGCAACGTCCCACGGATCGGCCTCGGGACCTGTGGCGAGCCGACGCGCTGGAGACGCGCGGGGGACACGAGGTACGCCCGCACCTCGCCGCGCACCGTCACCGCCACGGCGCCAAGCCGGTCGATGTCGCGAACCAGCGGGCTGAGTCGACTGCGGAGCTCGGTCAGCGCAAGCGAGGAGGACTTCGGCGTCATGGTGCATGAGTGTACAGATCATCTGTACAGATGAAAGCTACCCCGTGGCCTGGCGGTCGCCACCGAAGCTCCCCATCGAGTTCGTCGGGAGATCCCCGGGGGCTCTCCAAGATCTCCGCGACGGCGTTGTGGACGCGGGTGGTGCGGGTCATGGGTGTCCTGTCGTCCGGAGCGGCTCCGTGCCTGGGGGAGTGCCGCGTTGCCTTCCCTGATCCCCCCCTACGGCAGCGAGCCGCGGGGGTACTCCCCGTGCGCCCAGCTCGACCGACCGGCCTCGGTGAGCGGGCGCGACGGCCAGAGCAGCCGCGCCGTCAGTCCCGGCAGCAGAGCACGCCGCCCGCGCCGGGGCCGGGCTTCACCACGAGGTCGCTCTCGCGCAGTCCGTCGGGGTCTCCGTCGCAGCGCCACGGCGGGCGCAGCGCGGAGCACAGGTTGTTGCTGAAGCGGTCGAGCGTCCCGCACGAGGCGGCCATCGGCACGTCGCCGAGGGTGCCGCAGCCGAAGATGTCGTTGCTGGTGAGCTCGGTCTGGGCGCACCCCACGCGGCAGTCGTTGCGGCCGCAGCCGGGGTCGGTGCCGGTCGCGCAGTGGCCGCAGCCGGGGCCCGTCTGGCGCGTCGCGAAGAACGCGCTGCCCTCGGCGTCGGCCGCGCCGCGGCAGCCGTCCGGCGAGTGCGCGTCGACGTCGGCGGCCGAGCGGCAGATGTGCCAGCCGGGCGCGCAGAGGTCCGTCGCGGTGCACAGGTTCCCGACGGGGTTGGCGCCGTCGTCGCCCGCGCCGCGCGCGCAGGTGGGGGACACCTCGCGCGAGAGCCCCGCGTTGGTGAAGCCGCCCGCGCAGGCCGCGATGGCGGGGTAGCGCGCCCGGTCGAGGAAGGCGTCGCGCTGGCCGTCGGCGCACCCCCCGCAGTCCGCCGGCCGGAAGACGCACCCGCGCGCGGCCTCGCAGCGGTCGGCGGTGCACGGGTCGCCGTCGTCGCAGGCGATGGGGTCGTAGAGACAGCCGGTCGCGCGGTCGCATCGGTCGGTCGTGCAGAGGCTCGAGTCGTCGCAGCGGGTGGTCGTCGTGAGGCAGCCGAGGACGGCGTCGCAGCGGTCGTCGGTGCACGCGTCGCCGTCGTCACAGACCACGGCGCGGTGGGCGCAGGTCCCGTCGGGGAGGCACGCGTCGGCGGTGCAGCGGTCGCGGTCGTCGCAACGCGCCGGGTCGTCGACACACCCGCGATCGGGCGCATCGAGAGCGGGCGCATCGAGAGCGGGCGCATCGAGAGCGGGCGCATCGATGGGGGATGCATCGATGGCGGGTGCATCGATGGGGGATGCATCGACGGCGGGCGCATCGACGAGCGTCGCGGCGTCGTGCTCGAGGCGCAGCGCCGTGCGGGCGCCGCACGCGGGCAGCGCGACGACCCAGGCGGCGAGGACGAGCAGGGCGCGGTGGAGGGGGTGCACGGGCCGATGATGCCGTGTCCGCGGCCCTCGGGGAGCCGCCGGCGTCGATCAGGTCACGGCGGCGCACGCGGCCGGGACGACCAGCGCGATGGCGACCCACCACCCGGGCGGCGCGTTGATCCCGATCGCCGCGGCGTAGGCGATGTAGGTCGTGTTCAGCATGTCGAGGCCGTGGTCGAGGAGCTCGCCAAGGGACGACGCCTGACCGGTGCGGCGGGCGTGCGCGCCGTCGGCGTTGTCGCACCAGGTGTAGAGCTGGAGGCACACGATGGCGGCGAGGAAGGGGCCACGCACCCGGCGATGCAATCACCCGGCGCCCGCGGCGCCGCGTCGACGATGGCCCGACGGGGTGAGGCGCTGCGCCGTGGATGGGCGTAGCGTGGGCGGATGCGGTGGCTCTTCGTGCTGGGTCTCGGGTTCGTCGCCTGCTCCGATGGCGGCGGTGCTGGTCCCGTGGCGGTGTGCCCCAACGACTCGGGTGGGCGCATGAGCTGCGTCGATGCCGGGGCCGCCGACGTCCCGACGGACACCGCCACGGAGGATCGGCCGACGCCCACCGACGCCCCCCCGGCGACGCCCGCGTGCGTCCAGGCGCTCATCACGGCCGCCGCGAGTCAGCCCGTGGGAAACCCTCCCCGCTCGATCTACCGATGCACGTACCGCGGCGCGACGGTCTTCTTCCTCCCGCCGCAGTGCTGCGATCAGTTCAGCTCGCTGATCTCGTCGGACTGCGCGCTGATCTGCGCGCCCGACGGCGGCTTCACGGGCGGCGGCGACGGGCGGTGCGCCGACTTCACGCGGGCGAGCTGCACCCTGCTCTGGCAAGACGACCGCACGCGCTGACCATTCCGCCTCACGCCTGAGTCAGCGTCACCAACGCCATCGCCAGGGTCGCGGGCTTCGGGCTCTCCTGTTCGGCATCGACGCGGGCGTCGGAGCGGCGCGGCGCCGCGAAGGCTGACGCCGGCCGGGTTCGCCAGGAATCGATGCGCCGGACCGTGGGAGGCTCCGAGTACTTCGCTCGCGGCACCCTTCACTCCTTCTCCCTTGCGACCCGTTGCGCCCTTGCGGTGCTTCTCTCACCGCGCACGCGGGGGACGACGCGCTACAGCGCCCGCGTGAAGAAGCGCGTAAAGGACGTGTCGGCGTAGCCCCCGAAGGGGCCGCAGCGCGTGAAGCCCTCGCTCTCGTAGAGCCGGATGGCGGCGGCGAAGCGCGCGGTCGATCCCGTCTCCAGGCTGAGGCGGGTCATGCCCGTGGCGCGGGCCGTCGCGATCAGGTGATGGAGCAGCGCCCTGCCCACGCCGCGCCCCAGCGACGCGTCCGCGGTTCGCATCGACTTGACCTCCCCGTGGTCTGCGCCGACGCGCTTGAGCGCGCCGCAGCCGAGCAGGAGGCCGCCCTCGCGCAGCGTGAAGAAGCGGATCGAGGGGTCGCGCAGCGCGTCGACCGGGAGGACGTGGCAGGCCGACGGGGGCGACCCGGCGCGCATCTCGGCGAAGTGCTGCGCGAGCAGGGCGCGGACGTCGTCGCGGTCGAGCTCGCCTTCGATGATCGTCCAGTCCATCGCTCCCTCCGCTCCGGCTGTCGTGATGGGGTGTCGGCGCAGCCCGGCGAACCTATCACCGCGTCCGCCCGATCGGAGACCGTGACGCTCTCCTCCAATGGCCGACGAGCTCCCGACGCCCATGAGGAGGACGGATCGGAAGCCCGCTGGTTTCTCGCCACCCTCGAAGGCCCGTAGCGTTCGTGCCTCGATGCCCGCGCCTCGTAAACCTCTCCCCGCCGACACGCGCGCGGCGCTTTGAGCTGGCGAGAGGCTGGCGGCTACTTCAGGGCGCTGACCTTGCCGATGCCGCCTCGGATGGGTATTGGGGCTGTTACCGCTGCGGGGGCGGTCCGCCCATGCCGGCGGGGCGGCAGACGAGGCCGCGCTCGGGGAAGGTGACGCAGGTCCCCTGGAGGGTGCGCATCGGCGTCTGCACCGAGCACGAGGCGCCCTCGCTGAGGCTCGAGCACGCGTCGAAGGCCGCCTGCGGGGGGCCGCGCCGCTCCCCGCCACCGCCGGGCGGACCACCGTTGGGCGGCGGGTCGGCGGAGGCGACGGAGGTCGCGAGGGCCAGGACGCCGAGGCCGAACATCGACACTCGTCGTGGGGAGGATTGCTTCATCCGAGGCTCCTTGCTGGGGTGGTGGGACACCCGGTCAACGCGCCCCGCCCGACCGTGCATTCCCCGGCCCGGCGGTCCTGTCGCCGCGAATCCCGGATCCCTGCCTGTACCCATGAAATCGCTTGACCGCCTGCGCCCCGGTGCCAGGGTTGCCAGACGACGCGGAGCGCTCAGGGGGGCGCAGACGCTGGCAGAACGGAGGACGACATGATCGCCGTGTTTGTCACTTTCCAGTTCGGCAACAACTTCAACGAGGCGGCCCTGCGCAAGATCGCCGAGGGCGCCAAGGGCAGGTTCGAGGGCATGCCCGGCCTGCGCAGCAAGCTCTTCTCGGTGCGACCCGAGAAGAAGGAGGCGACCAACGTCTACGTCTGGGACTCCGAGGAGGCAGCGAGGGCCTTCTTCACCGACCAGCTGCTGGAGATGGTGACCGGCCTCTACGGGGTGCGACCCAGCGTCGAGTTCGCGCAGGTCGCGGCCCTGGTGGAGAACCGTCCAACCTGAGCGCGGCGGGGCGCCGGCGACGAGGATCTCGGGGCCACGATGATCGCGGGCCGCCAGCACCTCTGCGTCGCAGGCAGCCTGAACGCCGACCCGGTCGTCGAGGTACCGCGCGCCTCGCGGAGAGCCCCGACGTCGACCCGATGGAACTCCGGCTCACGGGCCCGTCGGGGTGAAGGGGCCGTGAGCCGGTTGTCCTGTGGGAGGAGCTGATCCGTCAGCGCGAGAGTGCCGCGTTGAGAAGGTCACGTCGGCCGGGCGCACCTCCGCCCGCTCGTCGCCGACGCGGAGCGGAGCGACGGGGAATCGAGGATCAGGGGCAGCCGGGGAGGCTCGCCCCGGCGCGGTTGCGGAGCGCGTCGAAGACCGGCCGCGTGGAGGCGCCCGACGCGGCGACGCACGCGCCCTGGTCGAAGTGCGCGAAGGGGCACGCGCCGCTGTCACCGGTCGCTCCCACGCCCGCGAAGCTGTAGTAGTACCAGCGCCGCACACGGGGGTCGTTGTTCGTGAAGAGGCGGTACAGAAAGCGCGCGGTGCACTGCTGCCGGAGGGGCTGGTCCCCCGCCCCTTCCAGCACGCCGCCCACCTCGGTCATCCAGATCTCGGTGCGCGCCCAGCTCCCCTGGAGCGAGGCGTAGAAGGCCGCCGTCACGCACCCCGCGGCGGTGCTGCAGTGGCTGGCGTTGCGCTCGTAGTTGAAGGCGTCAGCCCAGTTGTGTACGGCCCAGTACGCGGGACGGTGGTGGGGGAACCCGTACGTCGCCGAGTCCGCGTCGATCGAGGCCTTGTACCGGTCGAGCCAGCTGCACGACGCGCGATCGCAGGGGCGGTCGGGCCCCGCCGCCATGGCGAACTCGGTCACGCGACCCGGCACGGTCGCGGCCATGTCGCCCGCGGCCACGATGCAGCCCGACCCCGGGCGGCAGCGGGTCAGCGCGCGGAGGTAGATGTCCGCGGCGGTGCGGGCGCTGTCGGGCCACGAGTCGGGGCCGTTGGGTTCGTTCCAGGCGGTGAAGGCCTGCACCTGGGGCCACGTCGCCCGGAAGCGGCCGAAGGCGACGTCGTACTGCGCGGGCACCGGGAGCGGCCCCGACGGCGTGAAGGTCACCATCGGCTCGACGCCGTGGCAGGCCGCGCGATCGAGCCACGTCTGGAGCTTCACCCGGTCGGGGTCGGTGGGCGCGAGGAGGGCGACGTTCCAGTGGGCGTAGTAGTGGGCGAGGCGCCGGTGCTGTACCCCGGCCGCGCTCACGAAGAAGCGGTCGAAGCCTGCGTTGGTGAACATGTTCTCGTTGGAGTCGGCGAGGCCGATCATCAACCGCTCGGCCACCGGCGTGGGCGCGACCGGGCACGGGTCGGGCGCGCCCGCATCGCGGGGCGGCGTGCCCACGTCCCCTGGTGCGACCCCGCCGACGTCGGTCCGCGTCCCCGCGTCCGCCGGCGCGGGTGCGTCGGCGGGCGGCGCGCCGAGGTCGTCCTCCCCGGGCGCGTCGTCGACCCACGCGGGGACGTCCTCGATCGTCGAGAGGGCATCGCGATCAGCTTTCGGCACGTCGAGGTCCAGCCCCGCGTCCCAGCCCGCGTCGGCGGGCGGGGGCTCGACCGTGACCGCGGTGCGCGAGGTCTGGCCGCAGCCCGCGAGCGCGAGGGCCATGAGCCACGAGGGCGGGGCACCGCGCCGCGGTGTTCGCGTCGTCATGGCTCGTCCGCGGCTCGCGAGGGGACGGCCCATCACAGGAGCCCGTAGCGGGCGGTGTGGAGCTGGCGGCGCGCGTCGTAGAAGGCGATGTCGAGCACGCGGCGCGCGGGGTTCGCCCGGAACACGGTGTAGCTGTTCAGGCGCGTGGCGTAGGTCCACTGCGGGCGGTCCATGGTGCGCACGCGGCTGGCGGCGATGCTCCCCTGGCCCCCGGCGCCCATGAGCACCTCGCGCATCCGGTTGACCCCCGAGCGCATCTCCAGCCGCCCGACGGCGCCCACGTGGAAGTCCCCGGAGAGCCACCACACGCCGCCCGCGCGCTGCCCCGCCGCGAGCACCGCGGCGCGGTCGTCGGCGTAGCTCTCCCAGCGGTCGTCGGGCGTGCGCACCGCGTCGACCGCCGCCGGGAACCGCCCGATGGGCGCCGAGTTGAGGATCAGCTTGAACATCGCCGGAGAGCGCCTCAGCCCCTCGACGAGCCAGTCGCGCTGGTCGCTCGAGAGGAAGCGCCGCGGTGAGAGCGTTCGCTCGCTGCGGTCGTCGAGCACGAAGATCTCCAGGGTCCGGCCCCAGCGGAAGCTGCGGTAGAGGCGCGAGGTCGCCAGCGGGTTGCGGCGGACGGCCTGGTGGTCGAAGAAGGCCTGCACGCCGAAGGCCTGCCGCACCGGGTCGGTGCGGTCGGGGTGCCAGTTGTTGGCGACCTCGTGGTCGTCCCACGTCGTGTACATCCCGACGGCCGCGTGCAGCGCCCGGTGCCCGGGGTTCGACCAGGCCTGCGCATACTTGTGGTGGTATTGCGGCAGCAGCACGGCGGGCGGGTCCCGGGGGTCGTTCGTGGGGTGGTCGGCGTAGAGCTGGTCGCCCGCGTGGAGGAAGAACGAGAGGTCGCCGCGGCGGGCGGCACGACCGAGGTTGCGCGCCGTCGCCACGCGGTACTGCGACGTGCACGAGACGCCCCCGAAGGTGACGGTCTCGAGCGCGTCGGGCGCGATCGCGGCGCGGAAATGGCCGACGCGGCTGCGGGCCGCGAAGCCCGACCCCGAGCGCTCGAGGAAGGCGTACACGTGGCGCGCTCCGGCGTGCAGCCCGGGCACGTCGACGTGCGCGAAGCCGCCAGGCTCGAGGGCGACGTCGGCCTCGTAGACCACGCGCACGGCGTGGTTGCCGGACATCTGGAGCACGTGCAGCACCAGCCGCGCGGAGCCCAGGTACTTCGTCCAGAGCACCACGCGCTCGTGGGTGGCGTCGCCGGCCATCACCCCGAGGGGGAAGGCGGCGTCGTTCTGGCGCATCGCGCCGAGGTTGCGGATGGGCGGTCGACCGGACGGCGTGACGGGCCCGCCCGCGTCGACACGCGGGGGCGGCGGGGAGCCGGCGTCGACGCGCGGCGGGGTCACGGCGCCGGCGTCGATCGCGGGCGAGCCGGCGTCGACGTCGCCGGGCCGATCGTCGACTTCGGACTCCGCGTCGTCGTAGACCTTCGAGGCGTCCACCTTCGGGATGGCGGCGTCGAGTGCTTCGACCGGGCCGCTCTCGTCCTCGCCCTCCTCGTCGCCCGGATCGGGGTCGAGCGGCGCCTCGGGGTCGGGCTCGCCGGCGTCGGGGTCGTCCTCGAAGGAGCTGCCCGGCATCAGCGCGGGGTCGTCGTAGGGTTCGGGCACCTCGGGGTCGTCGCTCGGGGTCGTCGCGCACGCGCCCGTGACGGCGACGCAGATCATCAGGAATCCCCGACGGTCGAAGTTGCAGCGGTTCATCCGGGCGGTCCTCCGTGGCGCGACCCGTCGTGGATCGCGAGCGCTTCTCTGCCGCACCTTCAGCCATCCCGGCGCCTGTCGCCAGGGCACCCCTCGGGTTGGTCGTACCAGCGAGTCGCCCTGCACCCGTAGCGTGGCCCGGGGGGGGCGCCGTCGTGGCCGCGGCCCTTCACGGCGGGGGGAGAGCGCCTCCGTCGTCGCGGGGGGGGGTGGGGGGGCCGATCCACACGCGGACGGCGAGGGAGCACCTGCGGGTGTTCGGCGGCGGGGCCTCACCCGGGTAGAGCGGGCGTCAGCGGTTGTGCACGCTCAGCGAGCCGACGCCCTGGTGCGTGCCGAAGCGCTCGGTCGAGGCGAAGAGCGTCAGCTCGTGGAGGTCGCTCCCGCGGAGCGGGCAGCGGAGGGTCGTGGGGGATTCGCGGGTGGCCTCGCAGTCGCTCCGCTCGCCGCCGTCGGGACGGACGGTGGCGTGCGGAGGAGGAGGCGACCCAGGCGGCGGAGAGCGGCGCGACGACGACGATCGCGAGCCAGAGGCACGAGAGGGTCAGGCGCAGCGCGGCGAGGAGCGGACGGCGGCGCGGTGCAACGGGACGGCTGGTGCGCATCGGCGCTCGGCGATGGTAGCGCCCGGGCGCGCGGGGAGCGATGGCGGCTCCGCCGATCGTCGCCATGAGCGAGGAGTGGGGGCGATGCTCGCCGGGTCACCGGGTGAGGTCCGCTGGTGCGGCCGGGTTGCCAGTCGAGGTACCGTCGAAATCCGGGGGCGCGACGGTGGTCGCTCGCCGGAGGAGATCCGCGCATGGAGCAGGGACCGAGGTACGGCTGGAAGCGCGCCCTGTGCTGGCTGGCGATCGTGGCCGCGGTCGTCTCGGGCTGCGCCGTCGACCCGGTGCTCCTCCCGCCGGAGAGCTGTCTACCCGGTGCGCAGCTCGGGTGCGCGTGCCCCGGCGGGAGCGCCGGCGTGCAGGTCTGCGACACCCATCGCGTGCTCGGCCCGTGCGCTTGCGGCGATGCCTCGACCGCGGACGTCCCGCCCCCCGACGATCGCCCGGTCGCGCGAGACGTGGAGAGCGACGACGTCCCTCGCGCCGACGCCAGCCCTCTCGACGCGGTCGACGTCGACGTCGCTGCTCGTGACTCGGGCACGGTCGACGCGGGCGTCCTCGACGCGGGCGTCCTCGACGCGGGCGTCCTCGACGCGGGCGTCCTCGACGCGGGCACCGCCGAGCGCGACGTCGCAACCGTGGACCTCGGCGTCGACGTCGGCTCCGCCGATGTGGGCGTTCCGGACGTGGGCGTCGACTCCGGCCCGAGCGACGTCGGGGCCGCGGACGCGGGCACCTGCGCGAGCGACCTCAACGCCTGCGGCGGCGCGTGCGTCGACCTCCAGCACGACGCGAGGCACTGCGGGGGCTGCGGCCGCGCGTGCGAGGTCGGCTCGCCGTGCCTCGCGGGGAGCTGCTTCACCGCGGTGTGCAGGACGAACGCGTCGGACTGCAACGGCGACCCCGCCGACCGGTGCGAGCTCGTCCACGCCGATCCGCTGAACAGCTGCCCCTCGGCCAACGACCTCGGGTCGTACTGCGGCGACTCGTCGTGCGGCTTCCTCTGCCCGCCGCGGTCGCTGCGCACCGTGGCGACGCGCACCGGGACGCGCACCGCCTGGTACCGCGGACGGATGAACGAGTGCAGCACCTGCCTCGCCGCGCTCGACACGCAGCTCGTGCTGCGCGTCCCGGCGGGCGTCGATTTCGACCTCCTGGTCTACAGCGCGTGCGGGGCGCTGATCGGCCGTTCGAGCCTCGGCGCGGGCGAGACCGAGCGCTTCACCGTCACCACCCCGCGGACCTCGGGCAGCAACAGCACGAACTTCTTCGTCGAGGTGCGGTGGATCAGCGGCACGTCGTGCGCGTCGTGGACGCTCACGTACGAAGCGCGCTCGACCAGCGGCAGCTCCTGCTGATCTGAACCTCCCCCGCGAGGGCCGTGCCCTGCGGGGTCCTCGCGGCGGTTGACGGGCCGAGCGCGGCACCCTAGACGGCCGCTCCCTCGCATGAGCACAGCGATCGACTTCCAGGGCCTCTTCGAAGCCACGCCGGTGGCGCTGATGGTTCTCGACCACGAGCTCCGCTACGTGGCGGCCAACGCCGAGTACCTGCGCGTGACGGCCTCGCGCCGCGACGACCTCCTCGGCAGGCGCGTCTTCGAGCTCTTCCCCAACGACCCGGACGACCCCAACAACGTCCCCGCCCGGATGCTGCGCGCGTCCTTCGAGCGCGTGCTCGCGACGGCCCGGCCCGACCACCTCGCCCTCATCCCCTACAAGGTCCCGATGCACGTCGACGGCGAGGTGCGCGTCGTCGACCGGGTGTGGAGCGCGACGCACTGCCCCGTGCTCGACGGCGCGGGGCGCGTGGCCTTCATCCTCCAGTACACGGTGGACGTGAGCGCGCTGCGGTCCGTGGGCGACGGGCCCGCGGCCCCCGCGGGCGAAGGGGCGCGCATGCAGGCGGGGCTGCTCTCGCGCGCCGAGGCCGTGCAGGCGGAGAACCGCCGCCTCGCCGACGAGCGCGAGCACCTGCGCGTGCTCTTCGACCAGGCGCCCGGCTTCATGGCCTTCCTCGACGGTCCTCGCCACGTCTTCAGCCTCGCGAACCCCGCCTACCTGCGCCTCGTGGGCGAGCGCGAGGTGCTCGGGAAGAGCGTGGTCGAGGCGCTGCCCGAGGTGGTCGGGCAGGGCTTCATCGACCTCCTCGACCGCGTCTACGCGAGCGGCGAGCCCTTCGCGGGCGAGGGGCTCCGCGTCCTCCTCCGGCGCGGGCCCGGGGGCGACCCGGAGGAGGCCTTCGTGGACTTCATCTACCAGCCCGTCCGCGGCAACGACGGGGAGGTCCGGGGCATCTTCGTGCAGGGCCACGACGTGACCGCGCGCAAGCTCGCCGAGCGCGAGTCGGAGGCCGCGCGGCGGGCGGCGGAGGCCTTCTCCGCGGAGCTCATCGAGCAGAGCCACGCCGTGAAGGACGCGCTCGACCGGGCCACCGCGCGCATCCGGGAGCTCGAAGCGCAGCTCGCGACGAGGCGATGAGCGAGGCGGATCGAGGGGGCCTCGGCGAGCTCGCGCTGCGCAAGCTGGAGCGGGTGTTCGGCGCCGAGCGCGGCAGGGCGCTGTTCGACTCGGTGCTCGGCGAGGTCGGGCTCCGGTCCGTCGCCACGCCCGACGACCTCGCGCGCGTGGCCTCGGCCCTCGAGCGCCGCGGAGGCTTCGAGACCACCGCCGGCACGATGCTCGCGGTGATCGCCGCGATGCGCAAGCTCGACCTCCCGGCCGCGTAATTCCCACGGCCCCCCACCGCTCGCGCGGGGACGGCGGGGCACCGGGCGTCAGGCGGTCTTCTGTTCGAGCACCTGTGGGAGCTCGATGCGCATCTCGGTCGAGCTCCCGGGGGTGCTCATCACGTCGATGCGACCCCCGACGGCCTCGACCAGGGTGCGGGCGATGCCGAGGCCGAGGCCGGTGCCCCCCTTGGCCGCGCGCGTGGTCTGGAATGACTCGAAGCTGTTGAGCAGGGCCGACGGCTCGATGCCGACGCCGTTGTCGCGCACCGTGATGACGCAGGTGGGCGTGGCGCCCTCGACGACGACCTCGATGCGCCCGGGGCGCTGGGCGTCTTCGATGGCGTGGAGCGAGTTGGTCAGGAGGTTGGTGAGCACCTGGGTGACCTCCGTCGGGCTGAGCGGGACGGTGCCGTCCGAGCGCACGTCGAGCGCGATGGAGACACGCCCCCGGGGCACCAGCGGCGCGACCACCCGCACGGCGCGGGTCACGCACTCGCGCAGGTCGGCCTGGGCGAAGCGCGGCGCGAACTGGGTCATGGCCTCGTTGCGGGCGCGCGACACGAGGTCGCCCGCGAAGGTCACCGACTGACCGAGCTCGGCGACCAGGTGCTGGAGGGCCGGGTCGGCAGCGGTCGCGTGGCGGATCTGCTCGACCCAGAGCGACGCGGCCGTGAGGGCGTTGCTGAGGTCGTGGCAGAGCGCGGCCTGGCCGAGGCTGATGGCGTCCTCGGTGTTCGCCGCGCCCACGGTCTGGGTGATCGACAGGCGCTCGGTCTCTTCGGACGCGCGGCCCGTGCGGTCGTCGGCGGCCAGCACGACCCCGATGGTGTGGCTCTGATCCCCGGGGATGGTCGCCACCAGGAACTCCACCTCGCGCTCGTTGCCGTCGCTCGTCCGCAGCGGGACGATCGCGCCGGCCCGCTGCGTGGTGCCCGCCCGCGCGATGACCTCTTCGAGCATCGCCCTCGGCCCCTCGTCGAAGAGCTGCACCACGGGCTGCTGCATCGACGGCGCCTCCGCGAAGAGCGCGGCGAACTCCAGGTTGTACCCGACCAGGTTGCCCTCGCGGTCGAGCACCGCGATGCACTTCGGGCAATGGCCGAGCACCGCGTGCAGGCGCTCGTTCTCCTCCGCGATGTCGGCGACATCATTCGTTCGGAGCCAGACCCAGCCTGCGTGCATGGTTCCTCTCGAAGAGCAGGGTGTCGTTCCCGACCAACTCACGAGCGTACCTCGGCGGGCTGCCCGCGGGCCAGCCAGACCGACCTTTCCCACCGCAATGGGCGCGACGGCCCCGCCGCCCGCGATGGGGAAAATGCGGGCTCCCCTTCAGCAATCCGACCGACCGGCCGATGTGAAGGGGATCGATGCCGCCGACCCCCGCCCGGACCATGGCCGACCAGATCGCGGACCTCTGTGTGCAGGCGCAGCTCACCCCCGAGGCCACGCTGGCCGCGCTCGAGGCCGGCCATGCGCGCGCCCGCGACGAAGGTCATGGCCTCGGCTTCGCGGCGCTCGCCTACGGGGCCGCGCTGCTGCAGGCGGCCGACGGCGCCGCGGCGCTGGCGCGGCTCCTCGAGGCCGAGGAGGCCGCGAAGGTCGAGGGCGACGAGGCCCTGCGGCTGCAGGTGCTGGTGTCCAAGAGCAAGGCGCTCACGATCACCGGCGACCTGCAGGGAGCGCTCGGGAGCTTCCGCGAGGGCCTCGAGCTCGCCCGCACCCTCGGCGACCGGCACACCGAGGCGATGCTGCTGCTGGCGCTCGGCTTCTTCCACGGGCAGCAGGAGGAGTCGGTTCCCTACGAGGAGTACACGCGCATCGCGCTGGGGATCTTTCGCGAGCTCGGCGACCAGCAGCGGGTGGCCCTCTGCCTCAACAACATCGCGGGCGCCATCTCCCGCCGCAAGCGCTTCGCCGAGGCGCTGGCCTGCTTCGAGGAGGCCCTCCCCATCGCCCTCTCGCAGGGGTGGCGCCGCGGGCAGGCGCTCATCCTCGCGGGCCACGGCGGCGTGCTCTTCCAGCAGGGTCACGTCGACGAGGGCGTGCGCAGGTACCTCGAGAGCAACGCGATCCTCGAGGAGCTCGGCGACGTCTTCCAGATCACCCGGCACCGCGGGCTCCTCGGGCGCGCTCTCTTCGACGCGGGGCGCCCCGCGGAGGCGCTCCCCCACCTCGAGGCCGCGGCGCGCCAGGCCGAGGCGAGGCGCTTCGAGCTCGAGCTCTCCGTCGCGCTGGAGCTGATCTCGCGCGTGCACGAGGCCCTCGGCGACGCCCCCTCGGCGCTGCGCGCGCTGCGGCGCCACCTCCAGGAGGGGGCCATCGCCGCCAATCGGCGCACGGAGGAGATCGTCCGCAAGCTCAAGCTGGAGCAGAGCCTGGCGGTCGCGAAGCGCGAGGCCGAGTTCCAGGAGTCTCGCAACGCCGAGCTCGCGGCGGTCAACGCGGCGCTCACCGACTCGCTGAGGACGCAGCGGGCGCTGCAGGACGAGCTCGAGCGGCTCGTGCGCACCGACGCCCTCACCGGGCTGCACAACCGCCGGGCGATGGAGGAGCTCGGCGGGCGCGAGATCGCCCGCTGCCTGCGCACGCGCGGATCGCTCGCGGTGCTGCTCGCGGACGTGGACCACTTCAAGCGCATCAACGACCGCCACGGGCACGCGGTGGGCGACGAGGTGCTCGTCGAGCTCGGCGCGAGGCTGCGCCGCAACGTGCGCTCCGTCGACCTGGTCGCGCGCTGGGGCGGCGAGGAGTTCTGCGTGATGCTGGTGGAGACCGATGTCGCGGGCGCTCTCGTCGCGGCCGAGCGGGTGCGCCAGGCGATCGCGCAGGGCCCCTTCGAGACCTCCGCAGGCCCGCTGGCGGTGACCCTGAGCCTGGGCGTCGCGGCGCTGCGCGACGGCGCCGAGGGGCTCGCCCCACTGCTCCGCCGGGCCGACGCCGCGCTCTACGTCGCCAAGGACCGCGGGCGCGACCAGTTCCATCTCTCGTCGCCGGGCTGACGCGACCGTGGCGATGCGCGGAACCCGCGTCAGCCGCCAACCGACCCCGCGGCCTCGTGGAAGCACGCCGCGCCTTCGCACGCCGCGGACGCTCTCACCCGTCGAGGCGGAACACCCCGCCCCAGCTCTCCGGGGGCGCCTCCCGCGCGTAGGCCTCAGCGCGCGCGGCCATCACCGCGGCGCACGGGTGGTCGCCGAGGGAGGTCGCGCGCTCGAAGGACCGCATCGCCTCGGAGAAGCGCCGCCCGCGGTAGAGCGCCAGGCCCGCCGCGTAGGCGTCGAGGGCGCCCTGCGGAGGGCGACCGTACTCCGTGGACTCCCCGGGTTCCCACACCTCGAAGATGCGCGTGGGCCGAGCGCGCCCCTTCACGCGCACGGTGTCGAGCTCCCGGGCCTCCGTCCAGCCCGCGCTCTCGAGCGTCTCCTGGGAGGCGCAGATGGCCGTGCCGTAGTGCTTGTTGATGTGCTCGAGGCGCGACGCGACGTTCACCGTGTCGCCCATGGCCGTGTAGCTCATGATCGACGACGACCCGAGGTTGCCGACGGCTGCGACGCCGGTGTGCAGCCCGATGCGGCCGCGCATGGGCTTGAGCCCCGGGGCGCGCCTGTCGCTGAAGCTGCGGAAGGCGCGCTGCATGTCGACGGCTGCCCGGAGCGCCTGGAGGCTGTGCTCGGGCTGGGCGATGGGCGCTCCCCAGAAGGCCATCACCGCGTCCCCGATGAACTTGTCGAGCGTGCCACCGTGGCGAAAGATCGCTTCGACCAGCGTGTCGAGGTAGCCGTTGACCAGCGCGACCAGCTCGTCGGCGGGCAGCGCCTCGGCGATGCTGGTGAAGTCCACCACGTCGAAGAACAGCACCGTCATCTCGCACTTCTCGCCGCCGAGGCGCAGGCGCGACGGGTCCTTGATGAGCTCCTCGACGATGGGGGCCGCGAGGTAGCGGCGCAGGGCCGACTCGAAGAAGAGGCGCTCCTTCAAACGGGCGGCCATGTCGTAGCGCTCGACGGCCTCGCGGATGATGCTGATGAGCTCGTCCGAGTCCCAGGGCTTGGCGATGTACCGGTAGACCTTCCCCTGGTTGATCGCGTCGATGACGGCGTGCATGTCGGAGTAGCCCGTGAAGAGGAGGCGCATCGTGTCGGGGTAGCGCTCGCGCACGATCTTCAGGAACTCGACCCCCGTCGTCCCAGGCATCCGCTGGTCGGTCATGACCACGGAGACGGGCTCGCGCGCGAGGACCTCGAGTCCCTCCGCCGCGCTGTGCGCCCCGATCACGTGAAACTCCAGGCGGAGGAGGTCGCTCACGCTCAGAACGACGTCCGGTTCGTCGTCGACGACGAGGATCGTGTGGCGCGTGGTCATCGCTGCCCTCCGCGTAGATGGGAGCACACTCCGGGTCACCCGGGTAGCCGGACGGTTCGACGCGGGCGACCGCGCGGGGGCCAACGCCGACCCACGGGCGCCAACATCTTCACACGCTCAACAGCGTCCTGAAGAGCTGACCCGGGCGACGCGCCGCCTCCGCAGCGCCACCGCCGCGAGCGCGAGCAGCCACGCGCCCGCCCCCGCCGACGAGCCCCCTCGCGCCACGCCGCACCCTCCCTGAATCCCCGCGACCGGCGTCGGTCCGCCCGTCTCGTCCGCCCCCGCGTCGGCGGCCGAGCCGGCGTCCTCCATCGGGCCTGCGTCGGCGCTCGGGCCCGCGTCGTCGGCCGAGCCCGCGTCGGTCGTCGAGCCCGCGTCCGCCGTCACCAGCCGGCACCGGCCCTCGTTGCCGGTGGTCACGCAGCGGGTGCCCTCGTCGCACGCGCGGGCGTCGCCCAGCGCGCCGTCGCCGTCGCAGTGGGCGATGCGCCCGTCGGGCAGGCACACGCTCCGCTCCACCGGGACCTCGTCGCCGCTCGCCACGCAGCGCGCCGAGACGCAGTGCGGGGCCGTCCCGCTCAGCGTCGAGCAGAACGCCTCGGCGCCGCACGAGCGCGGCCGGATCACCGACCCGTTGAAGCAGTGCCCGATGACCCGAGGCCCGGCGCAGACGTCCGACTCGCCCGTCGCGGGGCAACGGGAGGCCTCGCAGTGCGCGCCTCCCACCATCGAGCAGGACTGTCCGGCGGGGCAAGGCGACGTGGTCGGCGCGCCGTTGGCGTCGCAGTGGAGGCGCTGACCGCCGGTGATCCAGCAGGCGTCGTGGGCGACCGGCGCGGCGTCGCGATCGTCGACGCAGAAGCTCGACACGCAGCGCGCCGGGCCGCCCACGGTGGAGCAGAAGGCCGCGTACGCGCCGCAGTCGCCCTGCGACGTGAGGCGCCCGTTGGAGCAGTGCCCGAGGTGCGTGTCGTTGAAGCAGATGTCGCGCTCGCCCGCGTCGGGGCAGAACGCGAAGGCGCACCGAGCGCCGAGCGCGTCGCTCACGCACCGAGCGCCGTACACGGCGCAGTCGCCCTGCGAGGTGAGCGCGCCGTTGGAGCAGTGCCCGAGGTGCGAGCCGCCCCAGCAGACGTCGCGCTCGCCCGCGTCGGGGCAGAACGCGAACGCGCACCGCGCGCCGAGGCCGTCGCTCACGCAGCGCGAGCCGAAGGCCCCGCAGTCGCCGCGGCCGCAGTCGCTCCCCACCAGCACGCTGCCCTCGCAGTGCGCCGCGCAGCTGGCGCGGCTGGCGAGGCGGATGGGCAGGTAGGCCGGGTCGACGTTGCGCACGATGACCCGCGCGGGCGTGCCGGTGTGCGACTCCTCCAGCGAGCAGAAGCGGGTGTGGCCCTCGTCGAGCCAGCCGCCGAAGAGCACGATGTGGCCGGTGCCCGCGCGGAAGTCGCCCGGGTAGTTGAAGGCGTCGCCGGTGCGCAGGGCGTCGCGGCTGATGCGCACGGAGACGTGGTCGTCCCAGGGGCCGCCGCTGAAGGCGTAGGTGGTGCGGCCCGGCGCGGGGAGGCCCCAGACCATCGAGACGAAGCCCGAGCAGTCGGTGCGGTATCCACCCACCGCGCCGCTCGTGCACTGGCAGTAGGGAATGGCCCGGTGGATCCAGTTGTACGCGCGGTCGAGCATCGGCGCCGCGTCCGCGGGCGCGAGGCGGCGGATGGACCCTTCGCTGCAATCAGGGAGCGTGAGCTCGCTCACGGCGCGGTCGAGCGACGGGGGCTCCGCGCCCGCGAGGCACCCTCCGACCGCGGTCAGAGCGGCGAGAGCGATCGCGCGCGAATGCTTCATGGGTCCCACCATCCTGGTAGGCGCCAGTCGTCACCCGATCGGCGGCAGCGTCAAGCGGGGGGGGTGGGCCCCACCATCGCCGGACAGCCGTCGTAGGGCAGTGGAGAGCTGCGGCTCCCCGTCGTCGCCCTGGCGAGCGGCGGGAGGCCCCCGCATGGACCACGCCAGCAGGCGTTGCGCGCAGACGTTCATGGCGAGGAGGTTTCGATCACGGCCGACCACCGCGGCGCCGAAGGGATCGTGGGCCGCGAGCACCGGGTCACTGAGCTGCCTACCGAGCTCGCCAGGAGTTTGACGCGACACCGTGGGACACCGCGAAGTTCGTACACCGGGCGCTCCGTCTACCCGAGCGATCTCGCGCCACAGCCGTCCCGCGTTGGATGACTGATCCCCTACCGCGTGAACTACGCGACGCTGCGGTCATTCATCACCGCAAACCTGTCCGGCGAGGAGCCGCGCTCGGTCCGGCGCAATGCACTGGAGGCGGGGTGCTTCACGCCGCCAGACCTGGCCCGGCACGGGGTGACGCGGCTGGAGGTGATGGCGTTGTACGCGCAGGCAGCAGCGGGACGAAGCGAGCGCCGAAGGCGATTGACCTCGATCGCCTGAAGGTGCCAGTGGTGACGCGCGAAGGCGACCACCGGTGGCAAGCCCGCGCGAGAGTGCTCGATCGAGGAACTGCGCGGCGCCCGCCGCAACCGAACCGGCAGGGTGAAGCGCGCGAAGGCGGGTTCGCGAGAAATCGCTGCGGGCCACGCTGGCTAAACGGAAGGGACTGGAGGGCGTCCAGGTGACGGCCCAAGCGGAGTCAGTGGGCTCGCGGCGATTCCGTGGGCGGCGCTCGCCGAACTTGGCGGGGTGCTCGCACAGCTGAAGCTGGCGACGGCAGAGGAAACTTGAGGTAGGGAGAACGGTAGAAGCCGAGCGCCTTGGATCGCATCCCGATCGTCTTTCTTGGATCTGCAGGAATCCGCCACAAAGGGAGTCGTCATGACTGATTGGACGAGAGAGCAACTTCGAGTGTTGCGTCGAGTGCTCGCGGAGATGTTTCCGCGGGAAGCCGATCAACGACGCATGGTGCGGGATGTGGGTCTCCCCACCAGCCTGATCGACTTCAGCGGGGTTGCAGAGAACACGTTCGTCGACATCCTGGAGAAGGCTCGACTCCGAGGGGACCTGGATCGAGTGCTCCATTATGCGTTGGACAGCGAGGAAGGACGTGGGAACGAGACGCTGGCACAACTGCGTGACGGCGCTGCGCTGACGCTGCGCGATGGCCGACCGGTTGGCACCTGGCATGGAAGGAAGCGGACGGTCGAGCAACTGGAGAAGATCATCGGGAGCCGCAGCACGCTGGTTCCGGTGCGCTATCTCGCGCGAGGACTGGAGCGCGCGGCGGCCGTGGCGAGGATCGAGTGCGTTGACGGAGCCTTTGGGAGTGGCTTCCTCGTCGACGGGGATCGTCTGGTTACAAACCACCACGTCCTGCCAAGTCGCGAGGAGGCCCTGAAGGCCGTGGCCCGCTTCGATCACGAAGAGCTTCGCCCCGGGGTCATGCGTGCAGGGGAGGCCGTGAGCCTGGAGCCCCATCGCTTCTTCAAGACCTCGGCGGACGACGACTGGACCGTCGTCGCGGTCGCGACCGGCACCTGCGAACGGTGGAAGCCAATTCCCCTGACAGCCGGTGCTGTTGTTGCCAACGCGCTCGTCAACATCATCCAGCACCCCCTCGGCGGACCGAAGATGTTGTCGATCGAGCCGCGGTTGGTGGCCTTCGTGGGTGAAGGGCGTCTGCAATACCTCACGGATACCCAGCCTGGGTCGTCGGGCTCACCGGTGTTCGACCTGGAGTGGAATCTTGTCGGGCTCCACCACAGTGGCGGTTGGATTCGCGAGCCCAGCGACGACAGCGACAAGACATGGTTCCGCAATGAGGGGATCCTGATCGAGCGCATCCTCGGAGCACTCGGCAGCGTGTAGTCAATGGCACCCGTACTGAACGAGTTGAGGAGTGGTCACGGTTCAGCCCAGACAGTGCGGTGGAGCAGTGTTCGCTAGCTTCGGGAGACACCTTCGGCCGCTGCGCATCCTCCTGTGCGAGCTATACCGAGCCGATGGGGCCATGGCGCGGATCCTTGCGGATAGCGGGGTACCTCCGGGTGAAATCTCCACTGCCGGTCCCGCCCTCGACCGCTGGCAAGAGATCCTCACTATCGCGATAAACCATGGGCTCCTGCACGAGCTGATGACGGTCGCCTGCGCTGACCACCCGGCCCACGCCGACGAACTTCGACGTCTCTGCGCCGCTATCTCAACCTTTCTGCCCGGGACACGCAGCCCTGAACGTGTGGCGCAACTTGCCCAGGATGGCGAGGCTGCGACCTCCGAGGTTCTCGACTGGCCATCGACCCTCCCTTCGGGCCAATCGATTGACCGCCCCGAGAGGCAGGCCATCGAGCGCCTCATCGCGGACCCAGAAGTCGCTGTCATCATCGTCCTTGGAGAGGCAGGCACCGGCAAATCTGCGTTGCTTGCGACCGTCGCGCGTACGCTCAAGGCCAGCGGCTGCCAGCTCCTCGGAATGCGCCTCGATCGCATGGCGCGGGGCGTTACAACGGACGACGAATTCCAGAAGTATCTCGGTCTGTCCGAGGCTGTCGTGGATACCGTTGCGGCGTTGGTGGCGCAGGGTCCGGTAGTCGTCTTCATTGACCAGATGGATGCGTTGTGCGACCTGATGACCGAGCGGGCAGGGCGGCTTGCGCTCGTCCTCAACACCATCGAGCGGCTTGCAGCGCTCCCAGACACGCACATCGTCCTCGCCTCGCGGCCTTTCGAGTTCAAACACGACGTGCGGTTGCGTCGGGTGGCGGCCACCGAGATCGAGCTCGCCCTCCCTCCCTGGAATGACATCGAGCCTCACCTGATCGTAGCAGACGTCGATCCCAAGCTGCTGTCCCCCGAGTTGCGCGAGGAGCTGCGACGGCCACAGACCCTGCGAACCTTCCTCCAGCTGATTGGCCAGGGGCATGACTGGCGTCGGCTCCCCACCTACCATGCGATGCGGGAGATTCTCTGGCAGGCCCACATCGTCGGCACGCCCGACGCCACGCGACGGCAACAGACGCTCTACTCACTTGCCCGGTGGATGGCAGCCGAGGAGGTTCTGACGCGCCCGCTCGCACAGATGGACGAGTACAGGAAGGAGGTCGAGGCGCTGGAGTCGGCAGGGTGGCTCCAGCGCGTGGGCGCAGCGGGCCATGCGGGCGTCACCTTCCGCCATCAATCCCTTTTCGACTTCGCGTTCGCGCGCGCCGTAGTATCCACTGGAGACTCCCTACTTGAGCAGGTGCTCGAACAGCAGGGGCTGTTCATCCGCCGCAGGATCTGGTCCGTGTTGGCCTACCTTCGCGAGGCGAGCCGGGACCAGTATCTGCGGGAGTTCGCCCGACTCTGGACCGCCCCGAAGCTCCGGCGCCATCTCCGTCGGCTGCTGATCGATTTCCTCGGCCAGCTCGCTTCTCCGGAGAAGCGCGAGATCGAATGGATGCGTGGGGCGGTCGCGGATCACCAATGGCGCGTCCAGGCAATGATCGCGGCCGGGCGCGGGACTGGTTGGTTCGTTCATCTCGACGGTCGAGAATTGCAGCTCGCGATGGCGGACCCTGCCTCTGCCTGGCCCTGCGTCGCGGTGCTGGCGGGGATCCCTGCTTCCGAGACTGATCGGGTGCTGGCACTGCTCGTCCAGCGTTGGATGTCGGATGCCAACGGCCTGGTGCGATGTGCCTCCGTGCTGACGCGGTTCCCTACGTGGACGCCGGATTGCGCGGCCCTGGCCCATCGCCTCGTTCGTCGGCTTGGGTTCCGAGTGCACCAACACCTTATTGAGGAGCTCAGTCTCGCGGCTGGGCAGCGGCCGACCGATGGCGTTTCACTCTTTGCAGACGCCGTGGACGCTGTAGTCGAGAGCGAGCTCAAAGCACTTCGTAACGCGCCCCTGCCCGCCCCTCTGCCAGAAGATGCTGATCTAGCCGAGCGCTGGGGATGGCAGTCCAGGCAGGACAAGCTGTTCGATCCTATCCGGGAGTTGTTCGAGGGATCGATCCACTGGACCCAGCTCTCGGAACTTGTCAAGTCGGCACCCGGTGCCTTCTTGGAGGCGTTGTGGCCAATAATGACGAGGGCACTCGACACCATCGCCTGCCCGACGCCGGGGAGGTTCCCGTCGTACCTGAGCGAGCTTCGCTGGCGCAGTGAACGCGACCGGAGCGAGTACCTCCTGATCGAGCACCTCCGCACGGCAGTGGTCGCGTTCGCCCGAGAGCGGCCTGACGACTTCCTGGTGTTCTCGCAAGAGGCGTGCGGGAGCGAGTTGATGACGGTGCACGGCCTGGTCCTGGAAGGGCTCACTACGCTTGCCGAGGTGCGCCCCGACGCGTTCGTGAAGTATTTCCGCGAGGACGAGCGCCGGATGCTGGTGGGATCCGGTTTGGAGTCGGCGGGCGAGACTCTCCGCTGCCTTGTCGAGGCAACGAAGGTCCTCGACGCAAGTGCACAACAGGCGCTCGCAGCAATCTTTGTGATGTGGATGCCTGCAACTGCTTTTCCGTCAGACTGGAGCCCGGAGCGACGGCGTCGCCATTTGAACTCCGCTCGCCGCATTCGGCTGTCTCTACTACTTTGCCTCGACCTCGAGAAGCTGACCACTTCGACCCGCGCGAGAATCGAGGAGGAGCATCGTGCCTTCCCTGATCTTCAACGCTTCTCACTTCCGGCACGGGATGTGATCGGAATGCACGCGACCGTCAGTCGGATGCGGGTCGAGCACATGGGCAAGGCGTCCGATCGCGAGATCCTCAACTTCCTTCGCGATCTTCCAGATGAGACAGAGTGGAGGCATCCCCGCAGGGGGATGGAAGGTGGGAGCATCGAGGCGTCGCGGGAACTGGCACGACTGACAGAGAACTCGCCTGAACGGGGGCTGACGTTGGCGCGGGCACTCCCCCCCACAACCCACCAGCGCCCAGTCGGTATGGTCATCGAGGCGGCCGCCAAGACAGAATACAGCACAAGCAGTCTCCTCACCTACATCGAGGAATGTGAAGTCCGTGGTCTCAAAGCACCCGAGTATCGGGTCCACGTAGCATGGGGTCTTGAGAGGCTAGCAGTCCGAAAGGACCAGCCCGGCCTGCCACCGCTGATGTGCGCGATTCTTGAGAGTTGGTTGGAGAATACGCCGACCGACGACGATGCGAGCGCGGTCGAGCTGCCGCCTGCTGGACGGTCGAGCCGGATCCTCTATAGTGGACACGGATTGAGCATGCTTCCCCAAGGCAATTACCCTGCCTTGCGTGCTCTCTTCTGTGGCCTTGCCAGACGGGAGCCCCCAGCCTGGGACGAGTGGATCAGCGCGCTCGAAACCCACCTCCAGCGGCAGGAGCAGACGCGCGTCTGGCAAGCACTGGCCTCTCGTGACCTGCGCTTCCTTGTTCGGGTCGACCCGACCCGAGCATCGCGCTTTCTCCAGAGCCTGATCGAGCGGTTCCCGGACCTTATTGCCACGACTGAGGGACTGGTCCTGGCCGATCAGTTCCAATCGCGCTTGCCGCCGGAACTCACCCAAACGTGGTTCGAGCAGGTGCGTGCGCGAGGTACGGTCTGGCATGCTCAGGCCTTCGGTGAAATGCTGGTACTGCGCCACTCTCGCCTGCCGGACGATAGCTGGGCACGGTCACAGATCGAAGCGATGATTGTCGCGACTGAACCGTTCGACGAGATCACGGTTGCGATCCGACGGGGTATCGGCTTCGCGTCGGCGCTGCTCTGGCATGAGGGATCGACGGTCGCTGAAGCCTCGGCGTGGTTGTGTCGCCTCGCCTCGTGGGAGGACCCAAGCATCACCGCTGCCATCATGGATCTGTTCCGGTACGACGACGCTCCGCCGTTTGATTCGCAGGTGGAAGCCCTGCTCGCGATCGTCGAAGCCCACCCGGTCCATCTCCGCCACGACAACCTCGAGGGCTTCCTTGATGCGCTCGGAGGGTACCTCACCCAGGTCCCGGAGCGCGTCGCCGGTATCGCCTTCGCAGTAGTCGATGCCTTTCAGCAGGAACTCGGTGACCTCCGGCTTGCCGCCGCACGGTATGGCGGGTCGCTACTGGATCTCGCCCTCACCCTTCAAGGCACCCCTGGGCAACTCGAACGGGGACTGGACCTCTTCGAGCGCCTCCAGGACCTCAACCTCAGTGAAGTCGAGGAGGTGTTGGAGGAGCGGGCATCCCAGCCAATGACTCCGATTCCAGCCCGTTACAGGCGGCGCCGCGCCCGGCTCTCGTCCTCCCGTTGATGTCCCACCGGAAACGGCGCAAACCCGTTCCCATGAACGCGCGGTGACATTCCCTTTTCGCCCAGTCGAACAATCTCTTGATTGGCTGGCCGATCACGGGTTTGCGAGACTTCTGTCAGCGCTTCTTCTTCCCGGAATCTGCTGTTTTGGAAGAGGGCCTGCCACCGAGCGAGGCCTTCAGTCGCCGAAGTTCGCGATCGTTCGGACTGTGCTTCAACCCCGCTACGACCATCTGGTACGCCGCAACCTTCTTATTGAGACCAATCAGGCAAATGGCGACGCTTCGACGCGTGAAGATTGTCTCAGGGTGCTGTTCGCCCAGCACCTCGCGGAGGATCGCCAGCGCTTTCTCAGCATACTCCAGTGTCTTGCGATGCTCGCCGAGGTCACTAAACGAAGCGGCCACGTTGTTGAGGGAGCCGGCCGTGTCGGGGTGCTGTTCGCCTAGCACCTCACGGCGGATCGTCAGTGCCTTCTCGGCATACTCCAGCGTCTTACGATATTCTCCGAGGTCGCTGAACGAAGCGCCCACGTTGTTGAGGGAGCTGGCCGTGTCGGGGTGCTGTTCGCCTAGCACCTCACGGCGGATCGTCAATGCCTTCTCGGCATACTCCAGCGCCCTTCGATGCTCGCCGAGGTCGCGGAACGAAGCGCCCACGTTGTTGAAGGAGGTGGCCGTGTCGGGGTGCCGCTCGCCCAGCACCTCACGGCGGATCGTCAGTGCCTTCTCGCCATACTCCAGGGCCTTGTGATGCTCGCCGAGGTCGCGGAACGAAGCGCCCACGTTGTTGAGGGAGGTGGCCGTGTCGGGGTGCCGCTCGCCCAGCACCTCGCGGCGGATCGCCAGCGCCTGCGCCTTGTACGACAGCGCCTTGCGATGCTCGCCGAGTTCGCTGAACGAAGCGCCCACGCTGTTGAGGGAGTTGGCCGTGTCGGGGTGCCGGTCGCCCAGCACCTCGCGGCGGATCGCCAGCGCCTGCTCCTTGTACTCCAGCGCCTTGCGATGTTCGCCGGCGTTCCCCGTCGTCACACCGAGGTCGTTGAGCAGGTGAGCGAGGAGTGGGCGATCCTCGACCTTGGCGGACCCGAACGTCTCCAGTGCACGTAAAATGGGAGCCTGGCTCTGTCGGTGTTGACCGCGGTGGAAGGGAGGGTATGCACGGAGCCACTGCAGCCGTGCAGCTTCACGTGCTTGCCCCATGAGTTGCGCGTGCGACTGCCAGGCGTCCAGGTGGTCGATCTCCGCCTCGAACTGGTCCAACTCGCGGAACTCGGTGCGGCGCTGCTCGAACCAGTCTCCGAGTCGCCGCGGCACCGCCGCCCAACGTTCGAGATGCACCTCGAAGGGAACGTCCAGCCTCCGCACCTCACGAACGAGCCGGTGCATCTGGTAGCGCGGCTCGTCTCTCGTGCGAGACGCATCCTCTCGTCTCAGGATGCGCAGCGACACGGCTACGTCGAGGGACTCCGTCAGTTCCACAGGCTCAAGCGCTAGCGCGGCGGCGATGAGTTGTCGGCCCATCGACGCCGACCCACTCCACGCCAGCAGATCCAATACATCACGGAGTCGTGGCGTCTCTTCCAGCACCCGCTCGCCGATGCGGAGCGTGGCATGCAAGCCTTCTTCGTGTCGGGTAAAGCTCTCGTGCTTGAGACTCTCCCGGAGCGCCCGTACCTGGATGCCCTTCGCCTCCAACTGCCTGGCGTAGTCCCCTAATTCCGCGCCTGGGTAGCGCCGCAGGTACGCGCCGACGAGCTCCAACGCCAGCGGGAGCCCATCCAACTGTGAAACGATGCTCCGCGCGGCTGCCCGGTCTTCGGGGAGGTCGAAGTTGCGGCTCGACTCCGACGCCAGCATCCGGAGGGACAGCGACTCGTCCAGGCGGTCGAGTGCCAACAGGTGAAACCCGTGCTGAGGAAGGCGACTGGTGAGCAGCAGATGCGGCGACGCCGACTGTTCGGGCAGGAGGGGCTCGATCTGTTCGCGCTGTTCAACGTTGTCGAAGATGATCAGACAGTCGGACCGGGTGCGGACCTGATGGACAGCGATCTCGAGCTGGAAGCGGGCCTCCGAGTCGGGACTCACCCAACGCGCTTCGCGCGCCAGCCGCGCGAGCTGTCCGTCGAGGTCGCCGTCGGCAGTGAACCAGTAGACGCCGCCGGGGTAGTGCTCGCGCCACGCGTGGGCGTACTCGACGGCGAGCTGCGTCTTGCCTAGGCCCCCGAGGCCCGAGAACGACGCGGTCTGCCCGATGGCCGTGCGTCGACCCTCCACGAGCTGCCTACGCACCTTCTCCAGCGCCTCCGCGCGGCCAATCACGGCCTCGCCCTTAGCCCGGAACGGGACGAAGAAGTACGCATGTCGTGGGTCGAACGAGGCGACGGGGCCGGGCCGCGGGGACGGCTCAGCAACTGGAGGGGCGGCGTCCAGGGTTCGCGTCGGTTCGAGAAGTGCACTGGGAGTGGAGGCGTTGGCCCTCGTAAGTTCTTCCTGCACTCGCAGGAGCACCGTTTCGTTCGGGTACGCTTCGAGAGCCAGTGTCACCAGCGCTTCGATCTGGCCGCTCTTGAGGGCTTCGTCGACCACGGTGAACCATGCGTCAGCGGCGCCTCCATCTAGCGCGACGCGGTCCATCGCAAGGCCCGCTTCGGTCGCCAGTCGTCGGATCGACTCCTTACGGTCGAAGAGTCTGGTGAGGCAGCGACGCAACTCCCGGGAGTCGATCGTGCTGGTCCTTGGTGGCGTCGAGTCTTTCGTCACGAGCGGCAAGATACCGGACGTCCGTCTCACACCCCAAAGTAGAAGCGTCCTTGCAACGGCAGACCGTGGATTGCCCTGTGGCACCTGTGGAGACGCTGGGGCGGCGCCCCACCACGCCCGATCGGCATGGATGCCGACGATCGGCACAGATGCCGCTACCGACAACCACCACACGCACGGCCATGATCTTCCTCGGCGCATCGTTGATCCCCGCGCTCGTGCACCAAGCGTGCAGACCTGCCGTCGCTCCTCAGGGCAGCGTCCGCGCGCCGTCGAGGGCGGGCTCGCCCGCGGCTGTGCGCCGGATGCGCCACGCGATGACCCGGACGCCCAGCGCAGCCCCGAGATCGTCGGCGAGCGTGCGCATCTAGGTTCCAGCGGAGCAGTGCACCCGCAGGGACGCCACCGTGAGACGGGTGCCCGGACGGTCGGCGGTCGCGTCGCGCCAGCGGTCGGCAATGGCCTGTACAAGCTCCCTACCGAGCTTGCCGGGAGTTCCACGCGAGAGTGTGGGACACCGCGAACTTCGTACACGGGGCGCTCCGTCAACCCGAGCGATCTCACGCCAGAGCCGTCCCGCGTTGGACGACTGATCCTCTCCTCATCGGCGGTGGTTGGCCCGCCCGCGGAGTGGCCCCACGACGTGGCGGCGAAGCAGCCCGAGGCGGGCATGCGGGTGAGACGTCGCCGCGCCCGCCCTCGCCCTCTCGGCGCTCGACTGGCGCATCGACCACCGCTTCTACGTCGGCGACCGGCTCATGGTCGTGTCGTAGTTCCAGGTGACCGACAAGCTCGCGACGCTGAAGGTGTCCAAGCGCCAGCACCGCTATCGCATCGTCACGCTCTGCGTGCGTTACCGCTCCGACCCGCAGCTCCATCCGAAGCCCACGGACCGGTCCAGGCTGGGCGAGAACGGCACCCTCCCGGGGAAGTACCCCGACTGCCTCGAGCTGCGTGACTTCTCCGGCGAGCGCACGCCGCCCGTGTCGGCTGCGGGGGGTGTGGGCCCCACCATCGCCGGACAGCCGTCGACCGGGCGCATTGCGCATTGGAGCGCGGGTCCCCATGCAGGGGTCCATGTCCGTCGAAACGCTGGTGGTGTGGGCCGTGGTGGGGTTGATCGCAGGCTGGCTGGCCTCGGCCGTCGTCGGGGGCGCCCTCGGCCTCGTCGGCGACATCGTGGTGGGCGTCGTCGGCGCCTTCATCGGCGGCTTCGTCTTCCGGCAGCTCCACGTCGCCGTGCCCTTCGGCGGACTGCCCGGCACCATCTTCGTCGCCTTCATCGGCGCGGTGATCCTGCTGGCGCTGCTGCGGCTCATCCGGCGCTAGCGCCGCTCGACGGTGCGCTCTAGCGAAGGGCCCTGCCCAGCGCGATGTGCGTGCGGAAGTCGATGCGGGTGTCGAGCCCGTACCAGCCGTACGCCGTCGGGTCGCCGCCCGGCGTCTCCACGAACAGCGTCAGCGTCCCGTAGCCGAAGCCGCTCTGGTGCTGGCGCGGTCGCGTGTCGTCGCCGTGGGGGATGGACGTCGCGTCGGCGATGCGCACCGACCACCGCCGGCCGTCGCGGTCGAGCCGCCGCGGCGCCTCGTGCACGAAGGCCACGTGGCCGGTGTTCTGCGAGGCCACCGTCGGAGGTCGGCGCCAGGCGATGACGTCGCCGGGGCGGAGGTCCTGCATGCGGGTGAGGCGGAGCCAGGCCTCGCGGGGGTGGTCGACGGGCGCCGAGGCGATGACGTCATGGAAGTCGCGAGCCACGGGGCGGCCTCGGCCGTTGCGGCGCAGCACGGCGGCGTGGGCGCGCGGGGCCGCGTGGGACAGCACCAGGCTCGCCATCGCCGAGCAGTCGAAGTCGTAGCGGCCTGCGCGCTCGTCGACGCGCGTGACGTGGACATAGCGGGTGCTGCGGACGTTGCCGCGGATGCGCTCGATCTCGGCGGCGACGGGCGACCGGGCGACCGCGGGCTGCACCGCGCGCAGGGCCCGAGGGGCGTGCTGCGCCGCGGCGGGCGAGGCGAGCGAGAGGGCGACCAGGACGGCGCGCAGGTTCATGGCCGCGACGCTAGCGAGCGTGCCGGGAGGGGGAGACATTTCGATCAGCGCCAGCGGGGTCGAACCCGAGGGTCGCGCCCCGGGGAGGGGGGTGGCCCGACAAGTTTCCCCTGAAGACCTCCGCCGACTTGCGCGTACCATCGCTCCGCGCGGGATCCACGGGCCTCGTCCAGGCATTGGTCGGCCCTCCCCGGCGAAGCCGCTCTCCAGGAGGACCAACACCCCGATGATCAACCGCACCAGCTCCCTCGTTCTCGCCTGCGCCGCCGCGAGCGCGCTCGCCCTGCACGCCGACGACGCCCGCGCCCAGTTCTACGGCGGCGTGCAGGTGGGCGTGCAGACCCAACCCCAGTACGTCCAGCAGCAGCCCCAGCAGGTCTACGTCCAGCAGCAGCCCCAGTACGTCCAGCAGCAGCCCCAGTACGTCCAGCAGCAGCCCCAGTACGTGCAGCAACGGCCCGTGCGCATGGGGCGGCTGCGCTACGGCTTCGACGTGGGCGCCGGGTACATGTTCGCGGGCGGCCTGCGCGGCGCGTCCATCGTCGGGTCGTTCCGCCTCGGCGGACAGATCAACGACCAGCTCGCGATCTACTACCAGGGCACGCTCCCCATCGGCTTCGCGTCCGGCACCCTCGGCGGCGTCGAGACCAGCGGCGCGGCGATCGTCTATGGCAGCGGGCTCATGGGCGAGTGGCACTTCTCCGACCTGTTCAGCGCCGCCGTCGGCCCGTCCATCGACTACGCCGCGGGCGAGATCTGTTCGGGCGCCGCTCGCGCGGACTGCATCGGCGGCGCGGGCGCCTACTTCGGCATCCAGGCGCGCCTCAACATCACCCTCGTCGCCGCCTCCTCCGGCCAGGACACCCGGCGCTACGGCTTCCGCATCGGCGTGAGCAGCCACACCAGCTTCATCGGGTCGGGGGTGTTCCAGTTCCTCGACCTGCACCTCGGCTACGAGTGGTTCTGATCCACGCGGGCGATGCCCCGGTGAGGGGGTCGCACCCGCTCGAACTCCGGGGCGTTCGGGTGCTCCTCGAAGTCGCCGCCCCCGTAGGCCTCGACCTCGCCAGCCGCGACGACGGAGGACGGCGGCGCAGGTGATCGGGAGTCCGGCACCCCCGAACATCGGTTACACCACCCGGTATGACCACGGCCCGCGTCGACGCCTACGGCGACCCGCTCCCTCCCTTCGCTCTCGCCCGCTTCGGAACCCTCCGCTGGCGTCACCGCGGCCTCGGCGTCGACGACCTCACCTTCTCCGCCGACGGCCGCACGCTCTACAGCACCGGCTCCGGGGTCACCGCCTTCGACGTGGCCACCGGCCTGCCTCGCTGGTCGTCCCGCGTTCGTGCCTCCTACGCCGCGCTCCTCCCGCACCCCGAGGGCGACCGCCTGGTGACCGTCGGGCTCGGCGGCGAGCTCTGCCTCCTCGACGCCGCGACGGGCGCCCTCCTCGCGACGCGCCCGCAGCCCTCCAACTCGCTCTGCACCGTCGGCGTCTCGCACGACGCGAGCACCCTCCTCGCGGGGGGCTTCCATCCCTTCGGGGCCCTCTTCGATCGCGACGGGACCACCCGCGCCACGCTCCCCATCGACCGCGGCTCCTACCTCCACAGCGCGAGCTTCTCCCCCGACGACGCCACCGTGGTCACCACCGACTGCGACGGGGGAGTGGTGCTCTGGTCGGTCGCGGAGGCGAAGGCGATCCGCTCCTTCGGCCGCGACCTGAACCCCAACGACGCGGTCTTCACCCCCGACGGTCAGCGCCTCGTGGTGGCGAGCAGCTCGGGCCACATCGCCGTCTTCGAGGTCTCCACGGGCGCTCAGCTCGGGCGCTGGAAGGCCCACAAGGCCTCCGCCTCCAGCCTCGCGGTCACGCCCGATGGCGAGCGGGTGGTCTCCATCGGCGAGGACTCCTCCCTCTCGCTCTGGCGCCTCGACGACCACTCGCGCCTCGCGACGCTCTCCCTCCGCCAGGCCTCGCCCGCCCTCTGCCTCTCCCCCGACGGGGCCTCCGTCGCGGTCGCCGACGGAGCCCGCGTCGCGATCGTCGACCTCGCGACCTTTGCCGACCGCACCCCGAGCGCCGAGCTCTCGCTCTCCCTCGGCACCCTCGCGCTCTCCCGCGACGGCGAGACGCTGGTGACCTTCACGGGCTTCGGAGAGGCCCGCTGGTGGTCCATGTCCGGGGCGAGCGCGCCGTCGACGAGCGCGGGGACCCCGCACATCGTGGCGCTGCGGAGGCTCCCGGGAGAAGGCGACCGCTACGCCGTGATGCCACCCCTCGCCGAGGGGACCTGCGTGCTCGACCTCGACACGCGCGCCTTCACGATGCGCCCCGAGCGCTGGACCGACACGCACCAGAAATGGTGGGGCCGCGCCGTCGAGGCGAAGCTCTTCCAGGGGAAGCTCGCGCTCACCAACGCGCGCGGTGAGACCCGCTCGCTGAAGGTGAACTCGCACCTCCTGGCGATCACCCCCGACGATCGCCACGCGGTCTTCCTCGAGCGCTCGAAGCTCACGGTGTGGGACCTCGATCAGCACGCCGAGGTCGCGGTGGTGGCGGCGCGCTCGGCCCGCGACTTCGCGCTCTCGCCGCGCGGCGACGAGGCGGTGGTGTGGACCGGCACGACGGTCCAGCGAGTGGGGATTCCCGGCGGGGAGGTGCGGGCGGAGTGGAGGTCACCGGAGCCCATCGCCGCGGCGGCGTACTCCCCGGACGGCCGGCGCCTCGCGGTGGCGACGGAGCTCGGGACGAGCGTGCTGGACTGCGCCCGCAACGAGGAGGTCGCGCGGGTGGAGGGCACCGCGACGACGCCGACGGCGCTGCTCTTCGACCGGGACGGGTCGCGCGTGGTGACCGCGGCGTGGGACTCCACCGCGGTGAGCTGGAGCGTCGACGAGGCCATCGCGGGCTACGTCCCCGCGCCGGCGAAGAAGAAGGCTGGGAAGCGAAAGGGCTGACCTGGCGCGCGGTCAGGCCACGGAGACGAACTCCAGCCGGTTGCCCCACGGGTCGTCGACGTGAAAGCGCCGCTGGCCCGGCAGCTCGTCGCTGTAGACCACCGCGTGACCGCTCGCGAGGAGGGACGCGGCCAGCGCGTCGAGCGCCGCGGCGTCCGCCAGCCGGAAGGCCGGGTGCGCCTTGCGGGCGGGGCGGAAGTCCTCCTCGACGCCGACGTGGAGCTGCTGCGCGCCGCAGTCGAACCACGCTCCGCCGCGGGCCGCCATCGGCGCGGGCTTGGGGCGCTCGGTCATGCCGAGCAGTGCCCCGTAGAAGGCCCGGGCGGCGGGCTCGCAGCCGCGCGGAGCGGCGATCTGTACGTGGTCGAGGCCGAGGTAGCGTGGGTCCATCGGGTGCTTCCGTGGAGCCTACCGCGGCGCTCGGGTCGGGCCGATGGGCCGATGACGGTCGGCGCCCACGGTCGCAGGTTGGACCGATGCCGAGGCGTAGGGGTCAGTTGAAGCGGCGCATGAGGTCGACGAAGACCGACATCATCATGCCGTCGCGGAGCGCGTCGTAGGAGTGGCGCAGCGGGCACTCCGGGAAGAACACCGGGTACATGAAGTGGAAGTGCCAGTCGGACTGGTCGCGCACCCGCTCGGTGATCCATCGCACGCGGCGGGCGTAGTCCCAGTCGTAGCGGGCGATGCCGCTCAGGCCCATGAAGTAACAGGACTCCGTGGTGGGCGCGAACTGCGGGTCGTTGTTGATGTGCATGAGCACGGGGTAGCCCCGCGCGTGCAGGCGCTGGATCTCGTCGCGCTTCAGGTCGAGCTCGCCGTCGGCCATCATCCCGGCGTGGGAGACGGGCGAGAGCGCGGCGAAGTCCGAGTGCGGCACGTTGTCGTCGCGCGTGGTGTTGCCGCCGATGTACTGCCGGTGGTCGTGCGCCCAGCCGACGGCCCGGTCGAGCGGGTTGCGGTACCCGTTGATGTACGCGTCGTAATAGAAGTCGAAGAACCACGTGTCGGGGTGCACCGCGTCGTTGATCGCCTCCATCTTCCGGAGCAGCGCCGCGGGGGTCTCGTACTGCTGGGCGTTGAGCACCACGTCGAACTGGCAGTCGGGCGACGACTCGCGCACGAGGCGACGGATGGTGTTGAAGTCTCGGATCTGCTCGGCCGACAGCGTCTCGTCCGAGGCGATGCGGAGCAGCCCGCTCACGTAGGTCGGGCGCAGGCTCGCGAGCGCGCGGCCCACCGCCTCGGGGGTCTCGTGGTCGATGGTCCAGCCGTGGTTCTGGTAGGCGCGGCCGTGCACCACGCGGCGGATCATCTGCCCGACGGTGGGGCGCGTACCGGGCCCCGGCGAGGGCGTCCCGGAGTCGGTCGAGGGCCCCGGGCCCCGGTCGTCGGTCGGCGGCGTCGCGTCGACCACGGGCGTCGGTCCGCGGTCGGTGGTGGGCGTCGACGCGTCGCGTCCGACGGGCGCCCCGAGGTCGACGGGCCCGATCGCGTCGCGCCCGACGACGGAGCCGAGGTCCGCGGCGGGCGTCGCGGGGACGTCCTCGGCGGCGAGGCCCGCGTCGATCTCCGCGGAGGCGTCGGGGTCGGCCTCGACCGTGGTCGACGTCCCCCCGGTGCCCGAGCAGGCCACCGCGACGGCACAGCACAACAGCAGCGACCTCGTCCGGCGCATGGCGATGGGTGTCCTCCTGCGGATCGTCGACCCGCCGCGGCAGTGTAGACCCATCCCGCTCCCCGCGACGAGCGCTCAGAAGCGCACGGCGAGCGAGACCGAGCCCGGTCCGGCGGCCACGCGCACCCGCGGCGAGGGCGCGAGGATCCACCACGTCGCGCCCACCGCGACCGCGGCGGCCCCGACGAGGAGCGACACGTTGGCGGCGGTGGCGAGGCCGGGCGCGCTGGTCGCCCGGTCGAGCGCCGACTGGTCGCGGCAGCGGGCGACGTCGCCGTCGACGCGGCACCCGTCGAGGGCGTCGTGGCTCAGGAAGCCGAGCACGGCGCCCGTCACCAGGGCCGCGCCGCCGCCCGCGAGCAGGGCGACGGCCCCGGCGGGCGGACCCGACGACGGCGCAGCGACGACGGCCACGGGCGGGCGCCTCGGCTCCGGACGCGCGGGCGCCGGGGCGGGCGCAGGGGCCTGTCGGGCGAGGCGCTGCTCGATGCCCTCGACGCGGGTCCGGAGCGAGGCGCGGTCGAAGTCCGCGGGCATCGCATCGAGGAAGCGCCGGTAGGCGTCGAGCGCGAGCCGGAGCTGTCCGTCCTCCTCCAGCGCGCGGCCGATGTTGAAGAGCAGCTCCACGCGCCGCTCGGAGGCGTAGGCCGCCTGGAACTCCCTCGCCGCCGCCCCGAAGGAGCGCTGCGCGAAGAGGCGGCTCCCGAGGGCGTAGTGCTCCTCGGCGGAGACCGCGGGCGCTTCGGTCTGCGCCAGGGCGACCGACGGAGAGAGCAGCGCGAGGGCCGCGACCAGCGCGGGGGCCGCCGCCCGGCGCAGCATCGGCCCGCTCACAGGCAGCCCCCTCGGACGCAGACGCCGCGAGCGCAGGCGTTGCCGCACTCGCCGCAGTTGGCCGGGTCGACGTCGGTGTCGGTGCAGCCTGCCGAGCAGTGCGACTGGCCGCGCGGGCACTCGTCGACGTTGGTGACGCACCCGCCCGCCACGCAGAGCCCGCCGCAGGCGTTGTAGCACTCGCCGCAGTGGGTCTGGTCGGTCGCGAGGTCGACGCAGCCGTCGCCGCAGAGCGTGCGGCCCGCCGCGCACTCGCCGGTGTCCGCGGGAACGTCCCGGCCTGCGTCGGTGGCCATCGGGACGTCGGTGGCCATCGGGACGTCGGTGGCCATCGGGACGTCGGTGGCCATCGGGAC
>CBIHPK010000047.1:0-44802 GCA_966211675.1 uncultured Myxococcaceae bacterium | reverse complement strand
CATCGAGCGCTCCAGCGCTCGATGCGCCTGCAGAGAGTCCCGCGAAGGCGGGACGTTCATCTCCAGGCTCCCACTTCAGCGGTTGCAGGCCCGCTCGCGGGCCGTCCGCAACCGCGGAGTGGGCGGCCTCTCCACGACGATGTGACCAATGCTCAGACTCCCAACTGGCGCCCCGGCGGGGCCCGGTGCATCGTCCTCCCGGCCACCGACGATGCCCGACGCCGCCCCTGATCTCGCCGTCCTCGCCGTCGCGGCCCGCCGCGTCCGATGGCAGCGCGCCCTCCACGCCGCCGCCTCGCTCGCCGTCCTCGCCCTCGCCGCCTCCGTCGCGCTGGTCCTCCTCACCCGCCTGCACGTCCTGCGCGTCCAGCACCCCTTCGCGCTCGCGCTCTCGCCCCTCGCGCTCCCGCTGCTGGGAGCGCTGGTCAACGCGCTCCGCCCGGTGCGCCCGCTCGACGCCGCGCGCCGCCTCGACGCCCACCACCACCTCCGAGACCGCCTCGGCATCGCGTGGCAGTTTCGCCAGAAGCCCCCCGAGGCGCGCACCCCCTTCATGCAGGCCGCCATCGACGACGCGGCCGCGCACGCCCGCTCCGTCGACGTCCGCGCCGCCCTGCCCTGGCAGCTCCCCCCTGAGCTCCGCGTGGTGGCCGTGCTCGCCGCGCTGCTGCTCCTGGTCGCCCGCGTCCCGGTGCCCTCTCGCGCCCCGGCCCGCCCGGCGCGCCCCGCCCCGCCCGTGAGCGCCCGCGACGCCGCCGAGCTCTCCGACGACGACCTCGCCGCCTTCCGCGAGGCCGCTCGGCAGATCCAGGCCCAGGCCCGCACCGACGAGGCCCGCCATGGCGTGGAGGAGTTCAACCGGCTGCTCGACGACCTCGCTCACCGTCGACTCGACCGCGACGAGGCCTTCCACCGGCTCGCGGCCCTCCAGGAGTCCCTCGCCGCGCAGGACGCCGCCGCCGGTCGACGCGTCTCCGAGACGCTCCGCACCCTCGGCGACGAGATGAACCCCCGCGACGCCGCCACCCGAAGGCTCGCCGAGGCGATGCGCCAGGGCGACGCGGGAGCGGCCGCCCAGGCGATGCGGGAGATGTCCCAGACGCTGCGCCAGGGACCGATGACGGCGCAGCAGCGGCAGCAGATGTCGCAGGCGCTCCAGCGCGCGGCCGAGGCGAGGCCCGACACGGAGGAGCTGCGACGGCAGGTCGAGCAGGCGCGCCGCGAGGTGGAGGAGATGCTGCGGCGACAGCGCGAGCACGCGCTCAGCCCGCAGGACGAGTCGCTGCTGCGACGGAGGCAGCGGGAGGCCGAGCGGCTCACCGGAGAGCAGCAGCGCCGGGAGGAGCAGCGACGAGAGGCCGAGCACCTCCAGCGGGAGATCGCCCAGGCCGCGCAGGACCTCGCCCGCGACCTCCAGGCCGCCGGAGCGGACCTCGACCGGGGCGCCGAGGAGCTCTCCCGCATGCACGACGAGCAGCAGTCGCAGCGCTCCACCGAGGAGCTTCGCCAGCAGCTCGAACAGCTCCGCGAGCTGATGCGCCAGCAGCGGGGACAGGGCGGCCAGCGGCAGCGGATGCGGCTCCAGCAGTTCTCGCGAAACGCCAACGGCCAGCAGGGCCAGCCCGGCCAGCAGGGGCAATCGGGACAGCAGGGTCAGCAGCCTGGAGGGTCGCAGGGACAGGGCGCGCTACAGCCCGGCGGACAGGGCAACGGACCGCCGCAGGGGATGGTGCTGATGCCTGGCGGCGGTGGGATTCCACTCCCGATGCCGGGGCAGCGACCGGGCCAGGCCTCGCCGGGGGGACAGCCCGGACAGCAGGGCCAGGAGCCCGGCAGCGGCGCGGGGGCGCAGCACGACGAGAACCTCCGCGGCGCGGCCATCGACCCGCTCGGGCGCACGCAGGCGGTGCAGGTGCAGGGGCAGCAGACGGGCAACGGGCCGTCGCGCTCGCAGGTGATCCGCACGGCGGCGGGGTCGGGCTTCGCGAGCCGACCATACCGTGACGTGTATTCCCCCTACTGGGACCGCGCCCGCGAGGTGCTGCACCAGGGCGAGGTGCCGCCGGGGTTCCGTACTTACGTAAGAAGGTATTTCCAGCTGATCCGTCCGAGGGAGGAATGAATGGCGTCGAAGGCTGAAGCGGTGGCGACGGCGCCGAGGGAGTCCGTCGAGCGCTTCCAGAGGGACCTCGCGGCGGTGCGCGCGGAGGTGGGCCGGGTGATCGTCGGCCACCAGCCCATCGTGGACGGCGTGCTCACCTGCCTGCTCGCGGGCGGCCACGCGCTGCTGGAGGGCGTCCCCGGCCTCGGCAAGACCATGCTGGTGCGCACCCTCGGCCGCGCGCTCGACCTGCAGTTCTCGCGGGTGCAGTTCACGCCCGACCTGATGCCCTCGGACATCCTCGGCACGCAGGTGATCGCGGAGGACGAGCGCGGCGGCAAGCGCTTCGAGTTCCAGCGGGGGCCCATCTTCGCCAACCTGGTGCTGGCCGACGAGATCAACCGCGCGACCCCGAAGACCCAGAGCGCGCTGCTCGAGGCCATGCAGGAGCAGTCGGTCACCATCGCCCGCAAGACCTACGAGCTCGACCAGCCCTTCTTCGTGCTCGCCACGCAGAACCCCCTGGAGATGGAGGGCACCTATCCGCTCCCCGAGGCGCAGCTCGACCGCTTCCTCTTCAAGCTCCAGGTCCCCTTCCCCAAGCGCGAGGACCTGCACGCCATCCTCGACCGCACCACCGGCGCCGCCGGGGCCGACGTGAAGCCCGTGCTCGACCGCGCCCGCATCCTGGAGCTTCGCGCGCTCACCCGGGAGGTCCCGGTCGCCCGCTCGGTGCAGGACTACGCCATCCGCCTGGTGCTCGCGACGCACCCCGGCGAGGAGGGCGCCACGGCCTCGGTGAAGCGCTACGTGCGCTTCGGAGCGTCGCCCCGAGGGGCGCAGGCGATCCTGCTGGCGGCGAAGATCCGCGCGGTGATGGACGGCCGCTTCAGCGCCAGCGCCGACGACGTGAGGGCGGGGGTGCTGCCCTCGCTGCGCCACCGGATGATCCTGAACTTCGAGGGCGAGGCGGAGGGCGTGAAGCCCGACGCGGTGCTGGAGGAGATCCTCGGGTCCATCAAGCCGGGGGCGTAGCCGAGGTGGGCTGGCTCGACTGGCTGCGACCGGCGAAGCGCTCCGCTCCCGCGGAGGCCGAGCTCTTCGACGAGGCCTTCCAGCGCAAGCTGGAGTACCTCGCGGTGGCCTCGCGGCGCCTCTTCGCGGGGCGCATGCGCGCCGAGCGGCGAACGCGCATCGCGGGCAGCGGCATCGAGTTCGCGGACCACCGCCCCTACACCCCCGGCGACGACCTGCGCGCCCTCGACTGGAGCGTCTACGGCCGCACCGAGCGCCTCCTGGTGAAGCGCTACGAGGAGGAGGAGGACCTCACCATCGCCATCGTCCTGGACGTCTCCGCGTCCATGGGCTTCGGCGGTCGGGCGCGCTTCGATCACGCTCGCCGGCTGGCCGCGGCGATGGCCTACGTGGCCCTCTCCAACCTCGACCGGGTGACCATGGTGGCCGTCTCCACGAAGGTCGAGCGACGCCTTCCGCCCGCGCGAGGCCGGGGGCAGATCTTCAAGGTCTTCGAGTTTCTCCGGGGGCTCAAGCCATCGGGGGAGACGGCGCTGTCGGAGGCCGGTCGCACCCTGGGCGCGGAGCTCAAGCGCCGCGGCGTGGCCATCGTGGTGAGCGACCTCTACGACCCGGCGGGCTTCGAGCGGGGCATCAACGCGCTTCGCTACCAGAAGTTCGAGCCCATGGTGATCCACGTGACCGACGAGCGCGACGCGGACCCGGGCGCGCGAGGCGACGTGCTGCTGGTGGACACGGAGACCGGCGACGGCCGCGAGGTGACGCTGACGCCCGCGCTGGTGGCGAGGTTCCGAGAGGCGCACTCGCACTGGCGTCACGAGGTGGAGGGCTTCTGCAAGGCGCGTCGCGTGGCCTACGCCCAGGCCGACGTGGAGGGCGCGCTGGAGGAGCAGGTGCTCAACCTCTTCCGCCGGTCGGGGCTGGTGGAGTGATGGAGTGGCTCGGCCTCGCCCCCTCGCAGCTCGCCTGGGTGGGCGCCCTCGCCGGGGCCGCCATCGTGGGCCTCTACCTCCTGCGCCAGCGCCGCCGGCGGGTGCTCGTCCCCTTCGCTCCGCTCTGGTCGCGAGTGCTGGAGGAGCGCCCCAGCGCGAAGCTCTTCGAGCGGCTGCGTCGGCTGCTCTCGCTGCTGCTCCAGCTGGTGCTGCTGGCGCTGCTGGTGGTGGCGCTCGGCGACCCCCGGCCCGTCGGGGCGTCGCGGCGGGGGCGCACCACGGTGCTGCTGCTCGACGCGAGCGCCAGCATGTCGGCGACGGACCTCCCCGGCGGCCGGGCGGCGGCGGCGCGCGAGGCGGCGAGGCGCATCGTGCGGGCGATGGGCCCCGACGACCGGATGCTCGTGGCGCAGATGGACGCGGAGGTCACGGCGCTCACGCCGCTCACCGACGACAGCACGGCGCTGGAGAGCGCGGTCACCGCGTACCGCCCTCGCGACACCGGGCTCGACCTGTCGAGGGCGCTGCGCTTCGCTCGCGACGTGCTGCGAGGCAACGCCCACGGCGAGGTGATCGTGGTGGGCGACGGGGCCTTTCCCCCGGTCGCCGGGGACGTGACGCTCGAGGGCTCGGCGCTGCGCTTCGTGGGCGTCGGCCGCCGCGGTCGCAACCTCGGGCTCACGGCCTTCTCGGCGAGGCGCTACCCCCTCGACCGATCGCGCTGCGAGGCGATGGTGGAGCTTCAGAGCTGGAGCGACCGCCCCGAGTCGGTGGTGCTCACGGTGAGCGTCGACGGCGCGCCCATCGAGCGGGCGCGGCTGCGCGTCGAGCCCGGCGAGCGGGTGCAGCGGGTGATCGAGCGCCTCTCCGGCGGCGGCGAGCGGCTGGAGGCCCGCATCGCCTTCGAGGACGGCTCGCGCGACGACCTGCCCGTGGACGACGTGGCCTACGCGACGCTCCCCGAGCGAAGGCGAGCGAGGGTGCTCTCCGTGGGCAACGGCAACCGCTACCTCGAGGCGGCGCTGCTGCTCGACGAGTACCTGGAGGTGGTCGACGCCACCGCCGCGCAGGCGCCCGCGGCGCTCTCGCAGGGCCGCTTCGACGTGGTGATCAGCGACGGGGTGGCGGTGCAGGTCCCCCCCGGCGTCGGCTGGATCTCCCTCCGCCCTCCCCCCGACGGATCTCCCCGCCCCGTGGAGCCCGGCCTCTTCAGCGCCCCGGCGGGCGGGGCCATCGTCTTCGACCGCGTCGACCGGAGGCACCCGGTGACGCGCTTCACCAGCGACCTGGAGGAGGCCCACATCGGCCGCGTGGCGCGCTACCGCCTCGCCCCCGGCGACCGGGTGCTGGGCAGCGGCAGCGCGGGGCCGCTGCTGGTCGCGGGCGAGCGCGACGGCGGGCGCTTCGTGCTCTTCACCTTCGACGTGCGAGAGAGCGACGTGCCCCTGCTGGTGTCCTGGCCGGTGATGCTCATCAACGCCATCGACTGGTTCTCTGGCGAGGACGGGGCCTTCCAGTCGTCCTACCGCACCGGCACCGCCTGGCGCATGCCGGTGCCCGCCGGGGAGCGCGAGGCGACCGTGGAGACCCCGTCGGGTCAGCGGGTGCGGGTGCCGGTGATGGAGGGCCGCGCGGTGTTCTTCGGCACCGAGGCAGGCTTCCACCGGCTGCACTCGGGCGGCTCGCACACGCTGGTCGCGGGCAACCTCGGCGACCCCGACGAGTCGGCCTGCGCGCCGCGCGCAACGCTCTCCCTGGGCGCGACCCGGGCCACCGCTCCGCTGCCCGGCCGCCCCGGGCTGCGACGAGAGTGGTGGGTGGCGCTGCTCGCGGCGGCGGCGCTCATCGTGGTGGCCGAGTGGGCCACCTGGCACCGGCGGGTGACGGTGTAGCGCCCTCGCGGCGGCCGTTGACGGGGCCCCCGGCGGTATCCAGGCTTCGACGCACCATGCGCTTCCTGATCCTCATCGCGACCAACCTCGCGGTCTCGCTGCTCCTCGGCCTGGTCTTCCTCGCCCTCGAGGTCGCCGGGGTGCTCCCTCAGGGCCAGTGGGGCGGCCTCTTCGTGATGGCCACGGTCTTCGGCTTCGGCGGCTCCTTCGTCTCGCTGCTGCTCTCCAAGATCATCGCCAAGTGGTCCATGGGCGTGCGGGTCATCGACGCGCCCGCGTCGCAGTCCGAGGCGTGGCTCGTCCAGACGGTGCAGCAGCACGCGAGCCGCGCGGGCATCGGCCAGCCCGAGGTGGGCATCTACGACTCGCCCGACCCCAACGCCTTCGCCACCGGATGGAGCCGCGACCACGCCCTCGTCGCCGTCAGCACGGGATTGCTCCAGTCGATGCGCCCCGAGCAGGTCTCCGCCGTGCTGGGCCACGAGGTGTCGCACGTGGCCAACGGCGACATGGTCACGCTCACGCTCATCCAAGGGGTGCTCAACACCTTCGTGATCTTCTTCTCTCGGGTCATCGGCACCATGGTCGACGCCGCCCTCTCCGGCGGCCGAGACCGCGACCGGGGCCGCGGCGGCATCGGCTACTTCATCACCGTGATGATCGCGCAGATGGTGCTCGGCCTCGGCGCCTCGATGATCGTCGCGTGGTTCAGCCGCTACCGGGAGTTTCGCGCCGACGCGGGCGGCGCCTCGCTCACCAGCCCTCGCGAGATGGCCGGAGCGCTCGACTCGCTGCGCCGCGCTCAGACCGACGCCGACCTGCCGGACAGCATGACGGCCTTCGGCATCCACGGGGGCAACCTCGCGAAGCTCTTCGCCTCGCACCCTCCGCTCGAGGAGCGCATCGCGCGGCTCATGGCCTCACCGGGCGCGCGCTGAGCGCCCGGGGCTTCTTCCCGCCCTCCGCGAGCGCCTCGATGAGGTAGTCGCGAAACACCCGCACCTTCGGAGTGAGCAGCCTCGACGCGAGGTGCACCACGAAGAGCGTCCCGGAGAAGCCCACCCACTCCTTCAGCACCGGCACCAGGCCCCCGGCCTCCAGGGCGCCCCTCGCCACGATGTCCGGCAGCAGCGCCACGCCGCTCCCTCCCAGCGCCAGCTCTCGGGTGAACGCGAAGTCCGACCCGGAGAGCGAACCCTGCGATCGCGTCCGCAGCCGGTGCTCCTCGGCCCCGCGGTGCAGCGTGAGCGAGGCCGCCCCGCGACCGGTCTGCACCAGCAGCAGCCGGTGCCCGGCGAGGTCGTCCGGTCGCCTCGGAGCGCCGTGCTTCTTCAGGTACGAAGGCGAGGCGTAGAGCTGGCCTCGAATGTCGAGCAGCCGGTGCGCCACCAGCGCGGAGTCCTGGAGCATCGCCCCCGCGCGCACCGCCACGTCGATCTGGTGCCCGTCGAAGTCCAGCAGCTTCTCCGTGAGGATCGTCTCCACCGTGATCTCCGGGTATCGCTCCACGAAGCCCGCCATGATGGGCGCCATCAGGGTGAGCCCCACGTCCACCGGGGCCGTCACCCGGAGGTGACCGCTCGGCGCCGAGAGGGCCCGCCGCGCCTGCGTGTTGGCGTCGTCGAGCAGCTCCAGCACGCGCCCGATGGAGGCCCGGTAGGCCGCGCCGTCCTCGGTGGCCTGCACCAGCCTCGGCGAGCGCCGCAGCAGCACCACCCCGAGGGAGGCCTCCAGCCGCGTGATGCGCCGGCTCACGGACCCCTTGGTCTCTCCGAGGGCCTTCGCCGCGCCGGTGATCGAGCCCAGGTCGACCACGCGACAGAACGCGCGCAGGTCGTCGACGTCGGTGATGGGCGTTTCCGTCTCCGCAACCTGATGTTTCATTTCGCCCTCATGGTCTCACCCTGGGGAACGCCCTACTACTGTCCCCACGACCTCGGACAATGCGCCCGACGCCGAATTCCAGGAGGCCTCCCATGCGTTCTCTCTCCCTCACCCTCGCCGCGCTCAGCATCGCGGCTCTCGCGGCCTGCAAGGATCCCAACGCCAACGTCGCCCGCGCCACCAGCAGCGCCGCCACCGCCCCGGCGGCCGCGCCCGCCAGCGCCACCGAGCACCTGACCATCGACGCCGCGGCGTCGAGCGTGGGCTTCACCGGCGCCAAGGTGACCGGCCAGCACAACGGCAGCTTCCCGACCTTCACCGGCACCATCGACCTCGACCCGGCGCAGGTCGAGCGCAGCCGCGTCGCCGTCGACATCGACACCACCTCGGTCACCACCGACACGCCTCGTCTCACCACGCACCTGAAGTCCGCCGACTTCTTCGACGTCGAGCGCTTCCCCCGCGCGACCTTCACCTCCACCGCCATCGCCCCGGGCGGCGCCAACGGCGCGACGCACACCATCACCGGCAACCTCGCGCTGCACGGCGTGACGCGCTCCATCTCCTTCCCCGCGACGGTGACCGTCTCCCCTTCGGAGGTCACGGCGACCGCCGAGTTCGTCATCAACCGCCGAGAGTACGGCATCGTCTACGCGGGCATGCCGGACAACCTCATCCGGGACGACGTCGCGATGCACCTGCGCCTCCGCGCCCCCCGCGCCGCGCGCTGACCGCGTGCGATGCCCCGCGGAGAATTCCTTGAAGGTTCTCCGCTCCCGCGGCCATCCACCAGCACGACCTCGATGGCGCACCCGCACCCCCTGTGCGCGCGCCCTCGACCTCCCTTCCACTTCCTCACCGATGAGGTCTCGTTTGAAAAAGCTCTCCCTCGTGCTCGGGCTCCTGGCGATCGGCTGCGGCGGCGGCGGCTCCGGGGCGACCTGCCCCACCACCAGCACGCTCACGTACGACAACTTCGGCCGGCAGTTCTTCGCGAACTACTGCGACCGCTGCCACGCCGCGGGCACTCGCCCGGCGCTCAACACCCTGGCGCAGATCCAGGCCAACTCGACCGCCATCGACTCCTCGGCCGCCGCGGGCGCCAGCGCCGTCAACACCTCGATGCCCCAGGGAGGCGCCGCGCCCACCGAGGCCCAGCGTCGGCAGCTCGGCGAGTGGCTCGCCTGCGGAGCGCGCTGAGCCCGAGGGGCGTGACCATCCGTTGGCACCCTCCCCTGCCAACGACCTGCCACGGCCCGTGGACCACGGCCCTCGTTTCATCGGCCTCGTGCTTCAGTCCTCGGGCGCTCCCACCCGGTGGCACCGCCCGTGCTGTGGAACGTCTCCCTGGAGGTCAGTGCCCATGATCGTCCGCCATACCCTGATCCTGTCCGCCGCCCTCGCCCTCTGCCCCCTGCTCGCGTCCGCGCAGACCGTCGACCACACCGACGTGGCCTCGATGGTCGGCGCCATCAACGCCGAGCGCGCCCGCTTCTCCCTCCCGGCCCTCAGCGAAGACCCGAGGCTCGACGCCATCGCCGAGTCGCACTCCATGGAGATGGCCCGCGCCCACTTCTTCTCCCATGACTCGCCGAGCACCGGCCAGCCCTCCGATCGGGTCTCCCACGCCGGCCTCCACTGGAGCGCCGTCGCCGAGAACATCGCCATCAACCAGTCGCCCGAGGCCGCGCAGCAGGCCCTCCTTCGCAGCCCCGGGCACCACGACAACATGGTCGACCCGGTGCAGCGCTCGGTCGGCGTCGGCATCGTGCGCCACGGCGAACAGGTCTGGGTCACCCAGCTCTTCGCGACGCTCAACGACGCCCCCAGCACCCCGACCGCGGCTCCCGCCCTCATCGCCGCGCACCCGCCGGCCGCCCCCCCCCCCCCCGCCGCCCCCCCCCCCCCCGGCGGGCCCGCGTCGCCCGCCCCCGGCGGGGCCCGGGCCGAGGCCCGCCCTGCCCCCGCCCCCGCCGCCGCGCCCGCCCCGACCGTCGCGCCCTCTTCGCAGGACGCGGACGAGGACGGCGACGAGGACAGCGATGAGGACGACAGCAGCGATGCTCCGGCCGCCGCTCCCGTGACCCCCGCGGCGCCGGTCGCTCCCTCGGCGCCGAGCTTCTCCGGGCTCCCGATGCAGGGCATCCCCGGCCTGGATCAGTTTCTCACCGGGCTCGGCCTCACCCGCCAGCCCTCGACGCCCCGCGCCGGACGCGCCGCCCCTGCGACGCAGGTCTACACGGTGCAGACGCCCTTCGGTCCGGTGCGCGTGGAGATCCCCTCCTCCGCCGCGGCGCCCGCCGTCGCCTCGCCGTCGGCGCCCGTCGCCCCCCGCACGGCCCGCCCCGCTCCCGCCCCTCGCGCGCCTCGCACCCGCCACACCGCGCCCTCCCGCGGCCGCGTCGTCCAGGTCGACACCCTCGACGTCTGATCCGCGTCCGTCCCTCCGCCCGCGGACGCCTCGCCGCGCCCGCGGACTGCGCTATGGTCCCCGCCCGATGATCACCCGACGCGAGCTCCTTGCCGGTGTGGGCGCCTCCCTCGCGCTGAGCACCGTGGCGCAGGGCTGCGGCGACCCTCCTCCGCCTCCCCCCTCGGACTCCGGCCAGGACTCCGACGCCTCCTCCTCCGATGCCGGGCCCCTCCTCGACGCCGTCGACTTCCTCCACGGCGTCGCGAGCGGCGACCCCCTCTCCGACCGGGTGATCCTCTGGACGCGAGTGACCCCCCGCGGCGGTCGCTCGGGCGCCGTCTCGGTGCGCTGGGAGGTCTCCGCCTCGCTCGATTTCTCCACCCTCCTCGCCTCCGGCGAGGTCGTCACCACCCCGGCGCGCGACTACACCGTGAAGGTCGACGCGGGCTCCCTCCCGCCCGGCTCCACGCTCTACTACCGCTTCGCCGCGGGCGACGCGCGCTCCCTCGTGGGCCGCACCCGCACCGCCTCCGTCGGCCCCGCCGACCGGCTGCGCCTCGCGGTGGTGTCGTGCGCGAGCCTCGCCCACGGGTACTTCCACATCTACCGCGAGCTCGCCGAGCGCCTCGACCTCGACGCCGTCCTGCACCTCGGCGATTACATCTACGAGTATCCGTCCGACCACTACGGCAGCGTGCGGCCCTACGACCCGCCCACGGAGATCGTCTCGCTCTCCGACTACCGACGCCGGCACGCCTGGTACAAGCGCGACGCGGACCTGCGCGCGGTGCACCAGCAGCACCCGATGATCGCCGTCTGGGACGACCACGAGTTCGCCAACAACGCCTCCGTCGACGGCGCCCCGGCGCACATGCCCGCCACCGAGGGCGCGTGGCGCGACCGCAAGGCCGCCGCGATGCGGGCCTACTTCGAGTGGATGCCCATCCGCGAGCAGCCCGACGGGCGCATCTGGCGACGCTTCGCCTTCGGCGACCTGGTCGACCTGGTGATGCTCGACACCCGCATGTGGGCTCGGCCGCCGCAGGCGCCCGGCGACTCGCCCGTGATCCATGACCCGCACCGCACCCTCCTCGGCGACGAGCAGGAGCGGTGGTTCTTCGAGGCCGTCGCCACCTCCGCGGCGCGGTGGAAGCTCATCGGCCAGCAGGTGCGCATGGGGCCGCTGCACCCGAAGTTCAACACCGACACCTGGGACGGCTTCCCCGTGGCCAGGGAGCGCTTCCTCGACACGCTCTCCCGCATGCGCGCCAGCAACGTCGCCGTGCTCACCGGGGACATCCACACCTCCTGGGCGATGGACCTCCCGCTCGACCCCTTCGACCGCCGCCGCTACGACCCCCGCACCGGCGAAGGCTCGCTCGCGGTGGAGCTCATCGTCCCCGGGGTCACCTCGCCGGGGCACCCACCCGAGGTCGAGGCGGAGATCCCGGGGATCCTCCGAGACAACCCCCACATGCGCTACGGCAACGCGTCGCAGCGCGGGTACATCCTCCTCGACGTCACCGCCGAGCGGCTACAGGCCGAGTGGTTCCACCTGCCGTGGGGCAGCGTCGAGCAGCGCGAGCGGCGCCGCTGCACCTTCAGCACCGCCTGGCAGACCCGCTCCGGGGCCAGTCACCTTACCCCGGGTGGTAATCCCACCGCCCCCCGCGAGGGCGCTCCCCCCGCCGCCCCGTGGGAGCCCTCCTGAGGCCGTCTCAGCGAGGAGCCGAGTCCTCTTCGCGCAACCGGATCGGGCCGACGTTGGCGGGCTCGTACGCTCGCAGGTGCAGCGAGCCGTAGAACTCCCGCAGGCGGTCCATGTCCGCGCGCACGTCGCCGGTCATCCACATGGGCGGGCCCATGCCGACGCACTTGCGACCGAAGTCGATGTAGCCCGGGACCACCGGCACCTTGGCGCCCAGGGCGATGTGATAGAAGCCCGAGCGCCAGTACTCCGTGCGAGAGCGCGTCCCCTCCGGGGGAATGCCCAGCACGAACTCCTCGTGACGGCCGAACTCCTCGACCATCTGCGCGACCACGCTGTGCGAGGTCGAGCGGTCGATGCCCACGGCGCCCAGGTCGCGCAGCGCGGCGCCGAGGGGCCCTCGGGTCCAGTCGTCCTTGATCATCCACCGCGCCTTGAGCCCGAGGCGCGTGGCGAAGGTGATCATCAGCAGCCCGTCCCAGTTGCTGGTGTGGGGATAGCCGAGGCAGACGTAGCGCTTCTCCCGCGGGAGCGTCCCGTCGAAGCGCCACCCCGCGAGCCGGAGCGCCGCGGCCGACAGCCGTACCCGGTTCACGCCGTCAGCCATCGCGCACCATCAGCCCCGGCGGGAGCGTGATGCCCGCGTGGTGCAGCGCCGTCCGGAAGTCGGCCTTGCTGAAGCTCCGGCTGTAGGCCTCGCGCACGTCCACCTTGCCGGCCTTCACCAGCTCGCAGAGGGCGTCGTGCTGCGTGATCATCCCCACCTGACGCGAGGTCTGCATCACCCCGTAGAGCTGGAAGGTCTTGCCCTCCCGGATGAGGTTGGACACCGCGGGCGTCACCAGCAGCACCTCGTAGGCCGCCACGCGACCGCCGCCGACGCGCTTGCAGAGCGACTGCGAGATCACCCCCTTCAGCGAGTCCGCCAGCATCGCGCGGATCTGCGGCTGACGCTCGGCGGGAAACTGGTCGATCACCCGGTCGACGGTGCTCGGCGCCGTGCGGGTGTGCAGCGTGCCGAAGACCAGGTGGCCCGTCTCCGCGGTCTCGATGGCGATCGCGGTGGTCTCCAGGTCGCGCATCTCCCCCACCATCACCACGTCCGGGTCCTCGCGAAGCGCCGCGCGCAGGGCGTGCTTGAAGCCGTCGGTGTGCACCCCCACCTCGCGCTGGTTCACCAGGCAGCGCTTGTTCTTGTGCACGAACTCGATCGGGTCCTCGATCGTGATGATGTGGTCCTTGCGGGAGCTGTTGATGCGGTCGATGAGCGACGCGAGGGTGGTGCTCTTGCCCGATCCCGTGGGGCCGGTCATCAGCACCAGGCCCTTCGGCAGGTCGCAGAGGTCGAGCACCGCGCGAGAGAGCCCGAGCTCCTCCGCCGAGACAATGTCCATCGGGATGCGCCGCAGCACCGCCGAGGGGCCTCGACGCTCGACCAGCACGTTGCAGCGGAAGCGCGCCAGCCCGGCGATCTCGTGGGCGTAGTCGGCGTCGTTGTGCGCCGCGTACTCCTTGCGCGACGCGGGCCGCATCGTCGGCAGGATCAGCGCCCGCAGCGCCTCCGAGGACAGCGGCAGGTGGTCGCCGGGAAGGGGCTTGATCTCGCCGTGCAGCCGCATCAGGGGCGGCCGTCCCGTGGCGAGGTGCAGGTCGCTCGCGCCGAGCCGGGTCATCTGCCGCAGCAGCAGGTCGATGCCCGTGGTGTCGCCCTGCCGGTCTTCCTCCACCAGGCTGATCGACGGCATCGGCTCCTGCGCGCGGGGCGCGAAGGTCACCCGCTCGGCGACCGGCTCCGGGGCCCGCGAGGGCACCGCGGAGGAGGACTCGCGCGGGCTCTCCGGGCGCATGGTGACCCGCGCGAGGTCGGGCCGGCTCAGCCGAGGCGAGTCGGCGACGGGCACGCGGGCGGGCTCCGGGGCCAGCGGGCGCACGGGCTCGACGCGCGGCGGGCGATCCACCGCGGGCATCACCGGGCGGGACGGCGACGGCACGCCGCGCGCGGCCGACGGAGGGATCGAGGCGGAGGAGGAGACCACGGGGTGCACCTCGCTCGGACGGCGCGCCTGGACGGCGGCCTCCGAGGGAAGGGGCGTGAGCACCAGCTTCCACAGGCCCGGCGTCGGGGTCACCTCCACGGTCACCGTCGGCGCCTCGACGGGGTACTGGAACTTCGTCATCCGCGAGGCCCGGATGTCCGCCAGGGCGCCGGGCGGCGCGCTCTCGTGCACCGCCGCCACGAGCAGCGCGTGGTCGACGGTCTGCGTGGAGGCCTTCTCGGCGCCGGAGGAGAGCCTCGCCACCACCGGGCCGTTGGAGGTCACCATCAGCGAGAGCGCCTCGAAGCGGAGCAGGTGCTGGATGTACTTGTCGATCTGCGCCATCGCCGAACCTCCTCCTACGCGTCCGGGATGGTGACGCCGGCGTTGTGCAAGAGCTGCCGGATCTCGGTCTTGTTGATGGCCTTGAGGTAGGCCTCTCGCGGCTCGACGACGCCGCGCAGCACCAGGTCGACCAGCGAGTCGGCCATGGTGACCATGCCGAGGTGCTTGCTGGTCTGCATGGTCCCGGGGAGCTGGAAGGTCTTGCCCTCGCGGATGAGGTTGGACACCGCGGGCGTGCCGATGAGCACCTCGTAGGCGGCCACGCGACCGCCGCCGATCTTGCGACAGAGGGTCTGCGCGATGACGCCCTTCAGCGAGTCGGAGAGCATCGCCCGGATCTGCGACTGACGATCGGCGGGGAACTGGTCGATGATGCGGTCGACGGTGCTGGCCGCGGTGTTGGTGTGCAGGGTGCCGAAGACCAGGTGGCCCGTCTCCGCGGTCTCGATGGCGATCTCGACGGTCTCCAGGTCGCGCATCTCGCCCACGAGCACCACGTCCGGGTCTTCGCGCAGCGCCGCGCGCAGGGCCGAGCGGAAGCCGTCCGTGTGCACCCCCACCTCGCGCTGTCGCACCAGGCACTTCTTGTCGTTGTGGACGAACTCCACCGGGTCTTCGATGGTCACGATGTGGTCGTCGCGGGTGGCGTTCACCCGGTCGATGAGCGACGCCAGCGTGGTGCTCTTGCCCGACCCGGTGGGGCCGGTGACCAGCACCAGTCCGCGGTTGAGGTCGCAGAGCTCGAGCACCTGCACCGAGAGCCCGAGCCGCTCGGCGGGGATGATCTCGAAGGGGATGCGACGGAAGACCGCGCCGATGCCGTTGCGGTCCATGAACAGGTTGACGCGGAAGCGAGAGACGCCGGGCATCTCGTGGGCGAAGTCCGTGTCGTGGCGGCGCTCGAACTCCTCGCGGTTGCGCTTCGGCACGATGGGCCAGAGCAGCGAGCGCAGCGCCTCCGGAGAGAGCGGGGCCGAGTCGTCCGCGCGCTGGATCTCGCCGTGCAGCCGCAGCATCGGGCTCAGCCCCGAGGTGAGGTGCAGGTCGCTCGCGCTCCGCTGCGCCATCGCCCGAAGCATCGCCTCGATGGCCGCCTCGCCGCCCACCGGGATCGACGGGGCACCGCCCGCGGGCATCCCCTCCGGCAGCACCGCCGAGCGAGGCAGCCCCGGCGAGGCGCCCGGGGTGAAGGTCACCTTCCACGATCCCTGCGAGGGCGCGACCTCCACGGTGACGGAGTTCATCGCCGTGCTGCCGTAGATGAAGCGCGTGGTCTTGCCCGTGCGCAGCTCCTGGAGGCATCCCGGCGGCGCGACCTCGGTGATCATCGAGGTGACGCTCGCGTGGTCGAGCACCTGGTTGGAGGTCTTCTCCCCCGCGGTGGTCTGCACCGAGACCGGAGCACCCGACACGACCACGAGCGCCTCGCCCGCGAAGCGAATCAGGTGTCCGACCAGCTTGTCGATCTGTCGCATGCGACCGCCGCGCCTCTTGTGGACCCCGCGCCCGACCTTCCAGGCGCTGAGGCATCGGTTTTATAGCAATACCCGCCGCGCCACCGCGAGGACGAACGCGATGCCCCGATGTGGCATGATGCGCCCGCGACGATGGCCTACACCATCAAGGAGCTGTTCTACACGCTGCAGGGCGAAGGGGCGCGAGCCGGGCGCGCCGCGGTCTTCGTGCGCTTCACGGGCTGCAACCTCTGGTCGGGCCGCGAGGCCGACCGGGAGCGCGGCGCCGGAGGGTGTGCGCGCTGGTGCGACACGGACTTCGTGGGCACCGACGGCGACGGGGGCGGGCGCTTCGCGACGGCGGAGGCCCTGGCCGGGGCGGCGGCGAGAGCCTGGGGGCCGGGGCGAGAGGCGCGCTACGTGGTGTGCACCGGCGGCGAGCCGCTGCTGCAGCTGGACGAGGCGCTCATCGACGCCCTGCACCGCGAGGGCTTCGAGGTGGCCATCGAGACCAACGGGACGCTGCCGGTGCCGGCCGGGGTGGACTGGGTCTGCGTGAGCCCGAAGGCCGGGTCGACCGTGGTGGTGCGCTCGGGGCACGAGCTGAAGCTGGTGATCCCGCAGGAGGGCGTCGACCCGGCGGACTTCGAGGCCTGGGACTTCGAGCGGCTCTTCGTGCAGCCCTGCGACGGGATCCTGCGCGCCGAGCACACCCGACGCGCCGTCGAGTGGTGCCGCGCTCACCCGAGGTGGCGCCTCTCGCTCCAGACCCACAAGCTCCTCGGCATCCCATGAGGCCTCGGGGCGCCGCCGTCCGCGCGCTGCTCGGGGCGGGCGCCCTGCTCTCGGCGATGAGCCTCGAGGCCTGCGCCAAGGGGCGCCTCGACGAGAGCACCACGGATGTTCCCATCTCCGGGATGTCTCCGAGGGTCGACCCGGAGCCGGTGCTCGACGGCGCGGTGGACGAGTACGGAGACCCCATCAAGCCGACGCCGGACATCCCCGAGGCGCGGCTCGACGCGAGCGCTCCACCCGACACGGGGAGCCCCGCGCGCGACGTCGCAATGACCGTCGACTCGGGCGCCTGCGGCTCCGCGGGGAGGCCGTGCTGCGCGGGCTCGACCTGCAGCAACAACCTCCGCTGCGCCGGCAGCGTGTGCGCCGAGGCGAGCCCCTGCGGCGCCTGGAACCAGCCCTGCTGCGGCGTCTCCGCCTGCGGCCCGGGGCTCACCTGCGGCGGCGGCCACTGCGGCGCCACGGCCTCCTGCGGGGCGAGCGGCCAGCCGTGCTGCTCCGGCGCGACCCCGTGCATCGCGCGACAGCTCTGCGCGAGCTCGACCTGCCGCCCCTGCGGCGCCGCGGGCCAGGCCTGCTGCACCAGCGTGACGCCCGCGTGCAACGCCGGGCTGCGCTGCGCGTCGAGCTTCTGCACGGCAGGCTGAAATTCCCGACGATCCGCGGGCCCCGAGGGCGCGTTGACACCCGGCGCTCGCGGGGTGCATAGCCACCGGCGTGTTGAACCTCCCGCCGTCGCTCGTCGCCCGCGTCCGCCGCACCCTGAAGGACGCCGTCTACCACTCGCCGCTCGCCCGCTTCCTGGCGCCGCGCTGGCAGTTCAACCACTCGCCCAGCCAGCTCGCGTTCATGTGCGAGTGCGCCTCGCGCACCCGCGACGTGCCCGGGCCCGTCTTCGAGGTCGGCTGCTTCGCGGGCGCGACCACGCTCTTCCTCTCCAAGCACCTCGCGGCGGAGGGCATCGACAAGCCCTACTTCGCCTTCGACACCTTCGAGGGCTTCACCGCCGCCGACGTCGCCCACGAGGTCGGCGTCCGAGGCAAGCGCCCCGACCAGATGACCGGCTTCACCGACAACAAGCAGGTGTGGTTCGACCGCACGATGGCCCTCAACGGGCTCACCAACGTGCGCTCGGTGCGCTGCGACGCCTCGACCTACGACTTCGCCAGCCTCCCGGCGCCGTCCTTCTGCCTCCTCGACGTCGACCTCTACCGCCCCATCCTCGCGGTGCTCAACGCCCTCTACGACCGGCTGCCGAAGGGCGCCATCATCGTCGTCGACGACTGCGCTCCGGGGAGCTTCGACGGAGCGCTGCAGGCCTTCGACGAGTTCGTCGCCGCGAGGGGCCTCCCCCGCCGCATCGAGAGGGCCAAGCTCGGAGTGATCGAGAAGGCCTGATCGCCCTCGCCTCGCCGTCGGGTCGGCGGACCTCCGCGGGCGCGTCGATGCACGCCTTGCAGGAGCGGCCCGAGGCGAGCGCAGGAGATGCGCAAGCGCCCTCTGGTCGACGGCGTCTCGCTCCAGGGACTCCGCGCGCCGGGTCGCCAGGGGCGCTGGCGGCACACGCGATGCTGCGCCGGAGGCCGGGAAGGATCAGGGGAAGACCATGCGAGCGCTGGTGACGGGAGCGAACGGGCACATCGGGAGCCACGTGGTGAGGGCCTGCCTGGCGGACGGCATCGAGCCCGTGGCCTTCGTCCGATCGAAGGCCGACCTGCGGGCCCTCGCGGGCGTCGACGTGGAGCGCCGCGTCGGGGACCTCCTCGACGCCGACAGCCTTCGGCGCGCCTGCGAAGGGGTGGAGGTGGTGTTCCACGTCGCGTCGCCGCATCGCAACTTCGCGCGCGACCCGGAGACCATCGTGAGGCCCGCGGTGGTCGGCACGCGCAACGTCCTCGACGCGGCCCGCGCCTCGGGGGTTCGCCGGGTCGTCGTGACCAGCAGCGGCGCCGCCGTGGGCTTCACCGACGACGTGTCGAAGCCGCTCGACGAGGGGCACTTCCTCACCGTCGCGGAGAGCCCCTACACGCGAGCGAAGATCGAGGCCGAGGCGCTCGCCCGCAAGGAGGCCGAGGTCGGCGGACTGGAGGTGGTGATCACCAACCCGAGCGGCGTGTTCGGTCCGAGGGATTACCGCATCACCCCGGCGTCGAGCGCGCTGGTCGGTCTGCTCCAGGGCGATCCGTCCTTCCTCGGCGTGTGCGTCACGGACGTGCGCGACGTGGCCGCGGGGCACGTGCTCGCGGCGCGCCTCGGCAAGAGCGGCCGCCGCTACCTGCTCACCGGCGATGGGCTGCGCCCCGACGAGGTGTCCGCGCACTTCGCCGCCGTGGCGGGCGTGCGGCCGCCCACGCTGCGTCCGCCGCGCTTCCTGCTGTCCTTCCTCGCGGGCCGCATGGAGAAGAAGGCCGCGGCGGCGGACACGGACGCGGGCCTGACGCGCTCGCAGGTCGCCGACGTCTACGGCCGCCACCTCCTCTACGACTCGACCCGCGCTCGCACCGAGCTGGGCGCGAGCTTTCGACCCGCGGACGACGTGCTCCGCGATGCCTTTCGCTGGCTGCTCTTCATGGACGCGCTCAAGCCCAGGGTCGCCGCGAAGGTGCGGTCCGCGATGGGCGAGCGCGCCGCCCCGGAGGCCGACTGGACTCGCTGACCCGAGCGCAGGGCGAGCGCCGACCTACGCTCAATGCCGGTGCCGCGCGCTCCCCGGCGAGGGCTCGCCGTCCCCCTGCGCGCGAACACATCGCCCTCCGGTCGCCCCTGGTGGGACCAACACCAGTTGCACCCGGGGCACGTCCCCGTGGTCGCGATGGCGACCCATGCACGCCGCGCCCATGCCGTGCGACTGCAGCCGACCGGGGTCGACGCCGCGGCCGATGAGGTACTGCCTCACCGCCTCCGCTCGCCGCGACGACAGCTCGACGTAGAACTCCGGGTTGCTCCGGTGGCCGCTGTGCACCTGCACGTCGACCACGACCCCGGGCGTCGCTCGCAGCGCCGCGGCGACGGCGTCCAGCGCCTCGAAGCTCCGGTCGCCGACGATGCGCTCGCGGTGCACTCGGAAGTCCACCGCCGCCACGCCAGGGATCGCCGCCACTTCGACGGGCGCCACGGCGACGGGCGCCACGGCGACGGGCAGCGCTTCGACGGGACGCTCCTCGACGGCCTCGGGCTCGACGGGCGGCGCGACGACCTGGGGCGGCGCGACGACCTGGGGCGGCGCGGCGGCGCGCGGTGCGGGGGCGCGCTCGGTCGGCGCATAGACGATGGCCAGCAGCGCTCGGGCCTCCGGGATGCCGTAGCCGTCGCCCAGGCCGATCCCCCCGGCGAGGCCCAGCTGCACCGGGTCGGCGACGCGCCAGCGGGCGCTCAGCATGGCCTCGGCGCCCCAGTGTCCCCGAGTGAAGGCGGCGCTGCCACGGCGGTCGGGGCGATCGCGGAGGGCCGTGAAGGCCGAGGCCTCGGGCCCGATGTCGAGGCGCCCTCGCAGGAGCGAGAGCGACAGCGCCGCCGTCGCGCGGAGCTCGTGCCCGACGGCCAGGTCGAGCGCCTCCACCGCGCCTCTGGCGTGCCACCCCACGGCCGCCGACCAGCGCAGCCACGACGAGCGCCCCGCGGCCACCACCCTCGCCTCCGCGCGCGCCGACCCGTCGCCGGTGTTGTCCGTCGGGCTCCCGGTGGGGATCCAGAGCAGCGCCCCGAGGTGCAGAGAGACGGGGTCTCGCTCGGCGTCGCCGACGAGGCGCAGCCGCAGACCGAGGCGCAGGTCGCCCGGGGCGACGCCCGTGGAGGGTCCGAGGTTGCCCGCGCCCGAGGGGATCGCCGCGCCCGACTGCGAGAGCGCCACCGGCAGCGACAGGTGCACGCCGAGCCAGCGCAGCGGCGCAACGGCCACGCCGAGGTGCCCGGTGAGCATCCCCGCGACCACGGCCTGGTCGAGGGTCTCCAGTCCATCGCGGGGGATGCGCAGCCAGAGCGGGTTGGCGGCGTAGTCGAGGGTGAAGGCCGCGGCCACGAGGCGGGTGCCCCGGTACCACGGGTGCTCCGCGAGCAGGAACGCGTCGCCCGCCACCGGGGGCTCGTAGCGGTCGAGCGCCCAGCCCCTCGCCGACGACTGCGCCGCGGCGCACGGAGCCCAGGTCAGGACCGCAGCGAGCGCCCACACGATCGCCAGCGCGCGGGGGCTCGTCGGCCCGCTGCCACCGACGGTCACTCGAGCGAGAGCCCACACCCGACGCACCGTATAGGGGTCGACCCGTCGCGCGCCAGTACGCGGAGCGCGCTCTCGCGAGGGGGTGATCCTTTGGTAGCGTGGTCCGGGTGCGAGCCCGCCGGACACTGCGAGCCCTGGCGGTTGTGGCGGCGGTGCTCGCTCCGACGGAGGCGCTCGCGTGGTGCCGCACGACCACCATGCCCGCGCAGCCCGACCCCCTCGCCTGCCCCTCGGAGGGTGTGCCGGTCGCGTGGTCCCATGGCTGCGCGGCGCTGCACCTCGACCCGAGGATCCCGGCCGGGACGCTGGCGCTCGGCGACCTGAGACGGCTGACGAGCGAGGCCATGGAGCGCTGGGCCGCCGTGGTCTGCGACGCGCAGCGAGGCACCCACCCGGGCTTCCGGCTGCAGCTCCTCGGCGACCTCTCGGCGCCGGTCGGGTACTTCGAGGGCGGGCCCAATGCGAGCACCGTGTCGGTCCCCTCGCGCTGGAGCAGCGACGCCTTCCACGCCCCGGACGCCGCCGCGCTCACGGTGGTCACCTTCGCCAGCGAGAGCGCCGAGATCCTCGACACGGACGTCGAGCTCAACGTCCGAGGCCCCGCCAACCCCCGCGGGATGGCCTTCTCCCTCGGCGCTCCGAGCCCCGAGGCGACGGACCTGCAGACCACCCTCTCGCACGAGCTCGGCCACGTGCAGGGCCTCGCCCACAGCGCCGACCGAAACGCCGTCATGTGGGCCGTGGTCCGCTTCGACGAGCAGCGCCGCACGCCCACGGCCGACGACGCGCTCGGGATCTGCTCGGTCTACCCCCCGAGGGACGTGTCGGCCTGTGATCCCGCGCTCCACGGCCTCGGCTTCCATGGCAAGGGCGTCACGTGCAGCGCCTCGCCTCGCGGCCCGGAGCGCGCCCTCCCGTGGACCGCGGGCACGCTGCTCCTGGGGCTCTGCCTGGCCGCGAGGCGAAGGCGCTGAGCAGGCCCGCTCAGCGTCCCCTCGTGGCACCCCGCCACAGCCGCGTCAGCAGTGTCGGGCGGGGACGGGTGGCGTGCAGCGCGACCCCGGCCACCGTCAGCCCGAGGGCCGTCGCGAGGAGCGCCGCCGTGCCCGGGTGCAGCGCCGCGGAGGTGTACGCGCTGTGCGAGATCGAGCGGCCCGTCCAGTGGCGGCCTCGCTCGCCGCCGTCGAAGGCCACCGGCTGGTAGAGGTTGTCGCGGCGCTCGGGCGAGACGCGGAGCGCGGTCTGCTGCGACGCGAAGGTGGTGCGCTCCATGTACCGGTCGGCCAGGCGAGGGGCGAGGCTGGTGAGGCCCAGCACCTTGCCCATGCCGCTGACGACGACGTCGCGCACGGGTCGCTGCGCGCACTCCAGGATCGCCTCCGCGACCACCTCCGGCGCGTAGACCGGGGGCACGGGCTGCGGCTCGACGCCGAGGAGCGTGCGGGCCTTCTCGAAGAAGGGCGTGTCGGTGCTCCCAGGCTTCACCAGCGTCACGGAGATGGGCGCGCCCTGCTCCTCCAGCTCCATGCGAAGCGTGTCGGTGAAGGCCTTGAGCGCGTGCTTGGCCGCGCAGTACACGCCCTGCAGCGGGATCGCCCGGTCGGCGAGCGCGCTCGCGACGTTGATCAGCGCCCCGCCGCGCGACCGCAGGTGGGGCACGGCGGCGCGGCAGCCGTGGACCTGGCCCCAGAAGTTCACGTCCATCTGGCGTCGCATGTCGGCGAGGTCGAGGTCCATCACCCGGCCGTACATCGCGACGGCGGCGTTGTTCACCCAGGTGTCGATGCGCCCGAACTCGCGCAGCGCGGTCTCCGCGATGGCCTCCACCTCCTCCGGGCGGCTCACGTCGGCGACGCAGTGCGCCGCGCGACCGCCCTCGCGTCGGATCTCCTCGACGGCGCGCTCGAGGTCGGGCCCGTTGCGCGCGGCCAGCACCACGCACGCGCCCCGGCGCGCGGCGAGCCGGGCGGTGACCAGCCCGATGCCGCTCGACGCCCCGGTGACGACCACGACCTGCTCGCTGATCGGCTTCAGATGCACGCCCATGGAACTACCCTCCTCCTCCTCCTTCACCCATGTATCAACCCGTCCAGCAGGGCGCGCGCCCGGTCCGAGACCCCGGCGCGGAGGGACTCCGGCGGGGGCTGACGCACCAGGTGCAGCGTGCCGCGCTTTCGGAGAACCTCGGCGTGCGAGGCCCCGTCGGCGTCGCGCCAGAAGCGAAGCGTCGCGGTGGCGCCGCCGAGGCGGAGGTCGCGCACGACGACCTCCGGGAGCCACGCCGGCAGCGCCGGGTCGACCACCAGCAGGTCCAGCGGGGCCACCGGCTGCAGCCCGAGCAGGGTGTGCACCAGCAGGGGCACGGCGCTCAGGTTCCAGGCCTGCGGGGCGTTGGCCCGGGGGTAGGTTCCGGGCCGGGAGCGCTCGCCGCGAGCGTGGCCTCCGACGGCCTCCGGGATGCGCTCGCCGTCGTGGAGCGCCGCGAGGTCGAAGAGGCCGCGCGCGAGCTCGGCGGCGCGCACGTCGTAGCCGTATCGCCGAAGGCCGAAGGCGGTGGTGGCGCCCTCGACCGCCCACACGCTCCCGAGGTGATAGCTCAGCGGATGGTAGCTCGGGTGCCGCGAGGAGAGCGTGCGGATGCCCCAGCCGCTGAAGAGGTCCGGGGCGAAGAGCCGCCCGACGAGGGCCGGGACGTGCTCGTCGCTCACGATGCCCGAGGCGAGGCAGTGGCCGCCGTTGGAGGCGACGGTGCGCACGGGTCGCTTCGAGGGGTCGAGCGCGAGCGCGACGTAGCCCTCGTCGTCGAGCCACCAGTCGCGGTTGAAGCGCGCCTTGAGGTCCATCGCGCTGCGCCAGTGGGCGTCGGCGTCGGCGCGGTGGCCCATCACGCGGCTGAGCATCGCCATCAGCTGCTGCGCGGCGAACCAGTAGCCCTGCAGCTCGCAGGTCGCCGCCGGGCTCGGGACGGCCCGGCCCTGCTCGTCGGGGATGCCGTCGCCGCTGTCCTTCCACCCCTGGTTCTGCGGGCCGTGCGGCGAGGCGGTGAGGTACTCGAGGTAGCCGTCCCCGTCGCGGTCGCCGTAGTCGCGGGCCCAGTCGAGAGCGCGCCGCGCCGCGTCCCAGTGCCGGGCGAGCTGCGCGCGGTCGCCGGTCCAGGCGTAGAGGTGAGCGAGCGAGATCACGAACATCAGCGGGCTCGCGAAGTCGCCGTAATAGCGGCCGAAGGGGTTGGCTCCGAGGCGGGCCAGCGGACCCGCGCGCACCTGCTGGACGATGCGCCCGGGCTCCTCGTCGCGCTCCGGGTCGACCCGCTCGCCCTGCAGGCGCCCGAGTCGGGTGAGCGCGTCGTCGAGCCCACGGCCCCGGTCGACCATGGCCATCTGCCAGGCGGCGGTGAGCCCGTCGCGCCCGAAGAGCGCGGGGTAGAGCGGGACGCCGGCCTGCAGGGCGAGCCACTCGTCGCGCTCGCCTTCGAGCAGCGGCAGCGAGGCGAGGTCGTCGAGGCTGTGTCGGATGATCCTCCCGACGTCGCCGTCCCCGCGGGCCTCGATGGTCGCGAAGGACCCACGCCACCGCGCCAGCGCCAGCGCCCGCTCGGAGCGGTCGGAGTCGTCGAGCGCGGCGCCCGGGTCGAGCGCCTCGATGCGCAGCCGCAGCACGCAACGGCCCTGGCTCGCGAGGGAGACGCGCGTCGACAGCCGGCGAGACCCGGCCGGGGGAGCGAGCGCCTCGACGGCAGCGCCCTCCTCGCCCGACTGGCGCGTGGCCATCACTCGCGTGCGGAAGGGGAGGCGGTCGTCCGCGCAGCAGAGCTCGAGCGCCCCGTCGACCAGCAGCGGCTCGACCCGAGGGGCCCACTGGGGCTGCGGGAGCGACGCTTCGAGGAGGTCGCGGAAGTCGGCGTCGAGCGCCCATGCGAGCTCGAAGCCGATGGGCTGGAGCGCGCGGTTGGTGGCCTCGAGCGAGACCTCGAGGAGGCCCGGGAGCACTCGCATCCGCAGCCAGAGCTCGAGGGCGCGGTCCGGGATGCGACCCGCCTCGACGGGACCGTGGGCCTGCGCGGTGTCGCTGCCGCCGCCGGAGAAGCGGGTGGGCTCCGGGTACACGAGGCTGAGGGCGATCTCCGACGGGTCGGGCGTGGCGACGTCGCAGGCCCACGCCCGTCGGCCGTCGAGCTCGAAGCGCAGCTCGCTGAGGAAGCGGGTCTCTCGGTGGAAGAAGCCGCTCGATGGCTGCTCGGGTCCGCACTCGCCTCCCGGCGACGTCACGAGCAGGGAGGGGCCCCGCCACGCGAGGACCGCCGGGTGCGGGCTGCTCATGGTCCGGGGCCCCGCCCGCTCAGACCGTCTCGTGGGTGAGCGAGCTCGGGGCGTTGAGGTTCGCGCCCTCGTCGACGCCGACGCCCATGCGGTCGACGAGCTCGCCGCCCAGCCACGCGGTCACGGCGCCGAGCGCGAGGCCGCCGAGCTCGAGCCCGAGGGCCGCCGTCGGCGCAGCGTCCGCGGGGTGCTCGTGGCGCAGGTACACCGCCACGGCGAAGAGGGACGTCACCACCACGTTGCCCAGGCCGTGCAGCGCCCCGATGCGCCGGGCGCGCGTCTCCGACGGGATCGAGGTCCAGTCGATGAAGCCGAAGAGGGCGGCGACGAGGGCGGCGCACACGCCGATGGCGGCGTTCCAGTAGGAGACGCCGGGCATCCACGAGGCGCTGTGGAGGCTGTGCACCAGGTCGAGCACCGAGGCCACGACGAAGAGCCCGAGGGGAACGGGGACGAGCATCTGGTGGAGCGGGTGACCGAAGACCCTTACACGCGTTCGCATGGGATTCTCCCTGTTGCCGATGGACCGGTCGCTCCGGTCCAGCCCTGTGGTGAGAAGCATCGGCCGGGCCCGCGAGACCCCGGCGTGACCGCCGCCGTGCTCAGGCCCTCAGCACGACCTTCATGCACTCGTCCTGCTTGTGCAGGAACATGTCGTAGCCCTGCGGCGCCTGGTCGAGCGTCAGGCGGTGGGTGATGATGAAGCTCGGGTCGATCTCGCCTCGCTCGATGCGTTCGAGCAGCGGCTGCATGTAGCGCTGCACGTGGCACTGCCCCGAGCGGATGGTGAGCGAGCGGTTCATCACGGCGTTCATCGGGAACTTGTCGATGAACCCGCCGTACACGCCGATCACCGACACGACGCCGCCGTTGCGGCAGTTGCGGATCGCCTCTCGCAACGCGATGGGCCGATCCATCTCGAGCTCGGCGATCTGCTTGGCGCGGTCGTAGGCGTACTGCACCCCGTGGCCGTGGGCCTCCATCCCGACGGCGTCGATGCACGCGTCCGGGCCTCGGCCGCCGGTGAGCTCGAGCAGCGCCTCGGCCACGTCCTGCTCCTCGTAGTTGATGACGTCCGTGGCGCCCGCTCGGCTCTCGGCCATGCGGAGCCGGTAGGCGAAGCGGTCGATGGCGATGACGCGCTCGGCGCCGAGCATCTTCGCGCTGGCGATGGCGAACTGCCCCACCGGACCGCAGCCCCAGACGGCCACCACCTGGCCCGGCCGGATGTCGCACATCTCCGCGCCCATGTAGCCCGTCGGCAGGATGTCCGAGAGGAAGAGCACCTGCTCGTCGGTCATCCGCGAGGGCACCTTGATGGGCCCCACGTCGGCGAAGGGAACGCGCGCGTACTCCGCCTGGCCGCCCGCGTAGCCGCCGAGCATGTGCGAGTAGCCGAAGATCCCAGCGGGCGAGTGGCCCAGCAGCTTCTCCGCGATGGCCGCGTTGGGGTTGGAGTTCTCGCAGCACGAGTAGATCTGCGCCTGGCACATCGAGCACGAGCCGCACGCGATGGGGAAGGGCACCACCACCCGGTCGCCGACGTGGAGCTTCTTCACCCCTCGCCCGACCTCCACCACCTCGCCCATGAACTCGTGGCCCAGGATGTCGCCCTTCTCCATCGTCGGCACGAGGCCGTTGAAGAGGTGCAGGTCCGAGCCGCAGATCGCCGTCGAGGAGACCTTCACGATCGCGTCGTCCGGGTCGAGGATCGACGGGTCCGGCACCTGCTCGACGCGGACGTCCTTCTTGCCCATCCAGAGCGTGGCCATCATGACGGCAGCTCTCCCTTCACGTGCGACGGCTGCGCCGGGTGCAGGCCCCGGTGGACGCTCGCGTCCGAGTGCACCAGCGCCCCGGTCTCCATCACCTGCTTGAAGCGCCGCAGGTCGGCGGCCATCCGCTCCGCCGCGAAGGCCCCGGCGACCACGTCCGCCACGCGCCCCACGCGCCCTCCTCGGCGCATCTCCCAGCGCACCTCGGTGCCCCGCTGCCCGGGCGCCACGCGGAAGGTCACCGACCCCTCGTGCTCGATCTCGGAGCCCGCCACGGTGCGCCACGCGATGCGCTCGCCCGGAAGGTCGTCCACGAGCTCCGCCTCCCACTCCACGCTCATCCCCGCCGGGCCCTTCGCGGTCCAGCGAGAGCGCCGCTCGTCCAGAGGCACGACGGAGCTCAGCGATTCGATGAAGCGCGGAAGGTCGTGCAGGTTGCGCCACGCCGCGTAGACCTGCACCGGCGTGCGCTGGATGGTGATGGTCGCGCTCACCGGCTTCGCCACCGCGATGGAGCGCCGCAGTCGCAGCGCCGTGAACACGCCGAGAGCGGCCACCCCCGCGACCGCCGCCATGGCGAGGAGCGCCCTCGGGGTACGGGTGCGCCGCGACCGCAGCGCCAGGCCCAGCACCGCGAGGTCCATCGCGCCGCCCACCACGCTCGCCCAGATCGGAGCCGGCGAGGCCCCGCCCGCCAGGATGGCCGCGCCGCTCGCGATCTCTCGCGTCCCCAGCGCGCGGAGCGTAGCCCGCGTGCGGGGGCTGTCCGCGACGCCCACGACGCTCGCCAGCGCGGAGGGAGCGGCGACCCCGGCGAGCCCCACCCCCAGGCTCATCCAGCCCAGCCCCCTGGCCAGCGAGGCCCCCTCCGGGCCGTGGGCCCCGTGGCCGTCGCCCTGATGTCTGGTCATCGATCGCGTTTGCATCCCACGTCGCTCCTTCCTCGAATCCGCCTGCGGGGTCCCCTATGGCCGTCGACTGGTGCAACGCGTGTTCCCCTTCGAGCGGGCAGCGCGGTTCTTCGGGTCGCCTCCCGCGGTGCGATCCCTCTCGGGGCAGGGCTGCCCCACCGGCGTGCGCGGTGCCGTCACAGCCTGTGGCGCTTTTGCCGACGCCTCGACCATCGACAATTGCACTGGAAAACAAGGCCATTTCTCGCATCCGTCGCGTCGGCCCGATCGCTGCAATCTGGCCCTGGGCGGTCGCAGGGAGCCACCGCCACAGCGATGGGAGCGACGCACGCCGATGGCTGATCCAGCGACTTCGACACAGGGAGGTCCGCCCGCGCGGATCTCGATGCCCGACGGGGTCGGGGTCTACGAGCGACCGCGCACGGCGTGGCTGCGCGAGCACATCGGGGTGCTCGTCGGGCTGCTCCTGTCGCTCGTGGGCTTCGCGATCTTCGCGATCCGGCAGTGGGCCTGACGCGGCTGCCAAGGGAGGAGACACGGTCGATGCAGATACAGAAGGACAAGAGGGTGCTGCTGCAGGACGGCGTCGGCGGGCGGGTGGAGGCCTGGCAGGCGGACCAGGGCAACGGGGCGCAGGCGCTGATCCTCCTCGACGACGGCAAGCGGCTCTGGGTGCCTGCGAGCGCCCTCAGCGCGGGGCCCGACGACAGCTACCTGCTGCCCATCGGGCAGGCGCAGCTGCAGGCGGCGTCGGTGGTGATCCCGGTGATGGCCGAGCGGCTGGACGTGGGCCGGCGCGTCACCGAGACGGGCACCGTGCGGCTGCGCAAGGTGGTCCACGAGCGCGAGGAGCTGGTCGAGGAGCCGGTGACGCGCGAGACCGTGACCGTCGAGCGCGTGCCGGTGAACCGCGTGGTCGACGGACCGGTGGCGCCGCGGCAGGAGGGCGACACGCTCATCCTGCCGGTGCTGGAGGAGGTGCTCGTGGTCGAGCGCCGACTCGTGTTGAAGGAGGAGGTGCGCGTGGTGAGGACGAGGGTGACCGAGCCCACCTCGCAGCGGGTGACCCTCCGCAGTGAGGAGATCGTGGTGGAGCGCGACGCCGACGCCGACGCGGGCCGGCCGTCTCGCCCGCACTGACCCCTCCGATGGCCTTCCCCGCCGCACGGTGCGGCGGTGGCTCGCAACGCAACGACTCGAGTGAAGGGAATGAACCCAATGGCCAAGACGATTGTCGGATTGTTCGATGACGCCTCCGATGCGCAGGCGGTGGTGCGCGAGCTCGTAGACCTCGGCATCGACCGCGACCAGATCAGCCTCATGGCCAACCGCAGCGCCGAGGCGCTCACGAGGGACACGGCCCCGGAGGTGACCACCACGGGCGAGGACGCCATGGCCGGGGCGGGCATCGGCGCGGTCGCGGGCGGCATCGGCGGGCTCATCGTGGGCCTGGTGGCGCTCCCGATCCCGGGCCTCGGCCCGGTGATCGCGGCGGGCCCGATCGCGGCGGCGCTCACCGGTGCGGGCATCGGCGCCGTGACCGGCGGCGTGATCGGCGCGCTCACGCACGTGGGCGTCCCCGAGGAGCACGCGCAGCACTACGCCGAGGCCGTGCGCCGAGGCGGCACGCTGGTGACCGTGAGCTCGCCGGACGTGCTGGCGCAGCGGGTCACCGACGTGATGAACCGCTACCACGCGGTGAACGTGAACGACCGCGCGGCGAAGTGGCGCGAGGGCGGCTGGAGGGGCTTCGACGCGAGCGCCCCGGCGCTGTCGGCGGAGGAGATCCGGCGCGAGCGCTCGCTCTACACCAACCGCGACCTCAACCAGGGCCAGGTGGCCTTCCCGGTGGTCGAGGAGAAGCTCTCGGTGGGCAAGCGCGAGGTCCAGAAGGGCGGCGTGCGCGTGTCGAGCCGCGTGGTCGAGTCGCCCGTCGAGCAGCAGGTCAACCTGCGCGACGAGCGCGTGAAGGTCGAACGCCGCGCCGTCGACCGGCCCCTCAACGCGGCCGACCAGTCGGCCTTCCGCGAGGGCACGATGGAGTTCAAGGAGACCGTCGAGGAGCCCGTGGTGGCCAAGACCGCGCGCGTGGTCGAGGAGGTCGTGGTCAACAAGGACGTTCGCCAGCGCACCCAGACCGTGCGCGACACGGTGAAGAAGACCGAGGTCGACGTCGACCAGGACGCCCTCGAGCGCCTCTCGCAGCCGGGCGAGCGCCTCTCCGGCGAGCCCAACATCCCCAGCCGCCGCTGAGCGCGGCCGACACCCGCCACTCCAACCGATCAGTCCGCGGACTGCGGCGAGGCCTCGGCCGCTCGGGCCCGGGCTTCGTCGCGGTCCAGGATGTCTCGCACCTTCCTCACCAGGTCCGACGGCACGTACGGCTTCGGCAGGAAGTCGATGGTGTGGTTCGCCAGCCCGTGGCGCACCACCGCGTCGTCCGTGTGGCCGCTCACGAACAGCACCGGCAGTCCCGGCCTGCGCGCCCGGAGCGTCACGGCCAGGTCGGGTCCGCTCTGCCCGGGCATCACCACGTCGGTCACCAGGATGTCGATGGCCTGGCCCGGCGCCTCGGCGAGACGCTGCGCCTCCTTCCCGTCGGCGGCCTCCAGCACCGTGAAGCCTCGGGAGGTCAGCACGCGCGAGGTGAGCTCCCGCACCGCCTTCTCGTCCTCGACCAGCAGCACCGTCTCGGTGCCGATGGACACCGGCGTCGTCGTGGCCAGGGCCGCCGCGCGCTGGGCGGTCGCAGGAGCGTCGGTGGCGGGGAGGTAGAGCGTGAACGTCGACCCGTGGCCGGGCTGCGTGCGGGCCTCGACGTGCCCTCCGCTCTGCTGGACGATCCCGTAGACCATGGCCAGTCCGAGCCCGGTCCCGCTGCCGACCTCCTTGGTGGTGAAGAAGGGCTCGAAGACCCTCGCCAGGACCTCCGGGCTCATGCCCGAGCCCGTGTCGGCCACGCTGATCTGGATGTACTCGCCGGGGTGGGCGTTGGGGTGCAGCCGGCAGTGCTCCTCGTCCAGGTAGACCTGATGGGCCTCGATGGTGAGCTTGCCGCCCCTGGGCATCGCGTCGCGGGCGTTGACCACCAGGTTGAGGATCGCCTGCTCGATCTGGCCCGGGTCGGTCTTGCACCGCATCGGCGACTCCGGGAGGAGCGTCTCCAGCTCGATGTCCTCGCCGATGACCCGCAGGAGCATCCGGCTCATGTCGCGGATGCACTGGGTCACGTCGAAGATCACCGGCTGCAGCAGCTGCTTGCGGGAGAAGGCCAGGAGCTGTCGGGTCAGCTGCGCGGCCCGGTGCGCGGTGAGGGCGATCTGGTCCGCGTCGCCCCGCGCCGGGTCGAGCGGCTCCAGCCGCCGTCGCAGCACCTCCGAGAAGCCGAGGATGACCGTGAGGAGGTTGTTGAAGTCGTGCGCGATCCCGCCGGCGAGCGCGCCGATGGCCTCCATCTTCTGGGCCTGACGGAGGCGGTCCTCGAACTCGCGCCGGTCCGACATGTCGAAGCCGATGCCCAGGATGCGTGGGCCCTGCGCCGTGTCCATGCGAACGCTCTTGAACAGGTAGGGCACGCGCGTGCCGGCCCCGCTCAGCATCGAGAGCTCGACCTCGTCGTAGCCGCGGGCGAGCGCCGCCTGGATCGAGCGGGCCGCGATCTCGGCCTGCTCGGCGGGCAGGAAGTCGGCGGCCTTCCGCCCCTCGAGCGCCTGCGCGTCTCGGCCGCTGACGCGCTCGAGCACCTTGTTCCACTTCAAGAGCGTGCCCTCCTCGTCGAAGAGCGCGACGGTCCCGGGGAGGGTGTCCATCAGCGTGTCGACGAGGCGCTTCTCGTGCAGCAGCCGCTGCTCCTCGGCGCGCAGCTCCTCGATGGATCTGGTGAGCTTCTCGGCCATCTGGTTGAACGACACCGCCAGGTCGTCCAGTTCCTCCAGGCGGCTCCCGGGCACCCGCTGCGTCAGGTCCCCGCGGGCCAGGGAGCGGGTGGCGGAGGAGATGCGGCGGAGGCTCTGCGTGACCGCCGCGGCGAGCAGGGCCGCGACCGCGAGGGAGAGCATCAGGGCGATGGAGAACATCACCGCCGAGCGGCTGCTGCCCTCCTTGATGCCCGCGAGGTAGTACGACTCGGGGAGCACGGTCAGCAGGGTCCAGCGTCGGTGCCCGCCGGTGCGGTCCCGATAGGCGGCGCCGTTGGCGAGCCAGGTCGTGCGGGCCAGGGGCCTGGCGGACACCTGATCGAAGCGGAACTGGAGGCCAGACTCCATCTCGGGCTCGCGCTGCTGCGCCCGGCGGAAGGCCGCGACGGCCAGCGCCGCGACCGGGTCCGACGCGCCGGTCGTGGAGGCGAGCACCCGGCCCGAGGTGTCGAGCACCATGGCGAGCCCGTGACGGGCGATGGGCAGACGGTGCAGCAGCGCGCTCACGCCCTCGGCGCCGGAGGAGCCCGCGGGGGCGCGCGACAGGTGCTCATCCAGGATCAGGTCGATGTTCGTCGCGATCTCCTGGTGCAGATGGGCCGCGAGCTTGTTGGCGTCCCCCTCCGCGCTGCGCAGGGTCACGAAGGCCGTGGCGCCGACCATCAGCAGCATCAGCGCGATGAAGGGCGTCAGGATCATCATCCGGATCGGCCAGCCCTCCTGGAGCCCCTTCGAGACGTCCCGGCCGCGGCCCCGACCGGCCTCCCAGACCCACGCCCTGGAGCGCAGGAGTCGCTCCTTCACGTGGCCGGGAATCTCGGCCCAGAACATCCCGGTCCGTCGGGCCAGCGGGAGGGCGCCCAGCATGGCCACCGGGGCCATGATCCAGGTGAGGCTCGTGGTGAAGACCAGGGCCGAGCTGATGTGCCGGTAGGAGATCTCGGGCGTGAACTTGCCGGCGCAGATGTAGCCCCAGAGCACGGGCTCCAGGGCCATGAAGGCCACGGCGAAGAGCAGGTAGGCCCGCCACGTCCTGACCCGGCGGAAATCCGGGTCCTTGCCGATGAGCTGATAGGCCATCCAGAAGAAGGCCGGGTTGATGAAATAGCCCGGCAGCCAGTCCAGGACGAAGGCGGGCGGAATGCCCTCGATCACGTCGGAGAGCGCATACGCGAAGGGGACCGTGATGAGCGCGGGGTATCCGAAGAGGACGACGCAGAGGAAGACCGTGAGGTCCTTCACCGACTCCAGCGTCTGCGCCTCGGGGACCAGCACGATGAACGAGCCCAGGTACCCGGTGGCGATGATCAGGCAGAAGGTGAGCGGGATGCTGAGGATGGCCTTCGCGTCCCAGGCCTGTCGCTCTCGCCCGAGGGCCCAGCGCCCGCCGGGCTTGAAGGTGAAGCCGCCGAAGGCCGCGATCGCCAGCACGGCGCCCGCCCCGTAGGCGAGCCTGCCCCAGACGTTGAGCAGCGGGAGCGGAAGGCCCCCGAAGAAGCCCTCGAGCGCGATCAGCAGGGCATTCATGCCCCGACCGCGGCCTCATCCGGGCCTGTCACGGACCGGATCGGGCCGAGGGCTCTTGATTGGATGCAGGCCATGGCGAGTCCTCCCGATCACACGATCGTATGAGGTGGGCCCGTTGCGCAACAAGCGCGCTCTCTCCGCGGCCCTCGCGGCGGGGAGCCCGCGTTCACTCGCGGCGCGCGATGGCGTATGACCGACCCAACCTCCGTGGCGCGCTCCCCCCTCTTCGGTCGGCTCCTGCACTCGCTCCGCCTCGCCTCGTGGCTCGACGCGCACCGCGTCTCCACCGCCGAGGGCCTCGAACGCCGCGAGGAGCACCGCGCCCGACGCCGGGCGCTGCTCGCCGGGGCCGTCGGCGCCCTCGGCTGCGCGACCAGCTCCGCGCTCCCCACGGCCCTCGCCACGAACGGATCGCGCGACGCGAGGGTGGTCATCGTGGGCGCCGGGCTCGCGGGGCTCACCGCCGCGACGCGCCTCGCGCAGGCGGGAATACGCTCCCGGGTATTCGACGCGCAGCGCCGGGTGGGCGGCCGGGCCTTCACGCTGCGGGGCCACTTCCCCACGAAGGCCGAGCTCGGCGGGGAGCTCATCGACACTCGGCACACGGCCATCCGGGCGCTGGTCTCGGAGCTCGGGCTGACCCTGGTCGACCGCGACCGGGGACTCGCGCCGGAGGTCGAGCGAGAGCGCTACGTGATGCTCGGGCAGAGCTGGAGCGAGCGGCAGGTGGTGGAGATGTTCCGTCCGGTGGCGGGGCTCATCCGTCGCGACCGGGCGCTGCTGGGCGAGCGCGAGGTGAGCCGGGCGCACCACACGCCGGTGGCGGAGTCGCTCGACGCGCTCAGCACGGGCGCGTGGCTCGACCGCAACGGGGTGCGCGGCCCACTTCGCGCGCTGCTCGACGTGGCCTTCACCAGCGAGCTGGGCCGCGACCTCGACGCGCAGAGCGCCCTCACCTTCCTCTACGCCATCGGCGGCGACCCGGACCACTTCTCCCTCTACGGCGGCAGCGACGAGCGCTACGTGGTGGCCGAGGGGACCGACGCCATCCCGCGCGCGATGGCGACCCGCCTGGGCGACGCGATGATGCCCGGGCACGCGCTGGTGGCGCTGCGACCGCGCGAGGGCGGCGGGGTGCGCTGCGTCTTCGACCGAGAGGGAGGCACCGTGGAGGTCGACGCCGACCGGGTGATCCTGGCGCTGCCCTTCAACCAGCTGAAGCGCTGCGAGCTGGCGATCGAGCTGCCGCCCTCCAAGCGCCGCGCCATCACCGAGCTCCCCTACGGGACCAACACCAAGGTGTTCATCACCACCGCGGGCCGCCCCTGGCGCGAGGCGCGCAGCAGCGGGACGACCTTCCACGACGGCGGCGTCTACCACGAGAGCTGGGAGTCGGTTCGCTCGGCGAACACCGACGTGGCGCTGCTCACGGCCTTCTCCGGCGGGCGCCTCGGGGTGTCGCTCGGGGAGAGCAACCCGGAGGCGCAGGGGAGGCGCTTCGCCGAGGCGCTCGACATGGTGTTCCCCGGGAGCGCGGAGGCGTTCACCGGGCGCGCGGCGCGGATGCACTGGCCCGCGGCGCCCTTCCAGGAGGGCAGCTACGCCTGCTACGGGCCGGGCGACTGGTGCAGGCTGGGCGGCGAGGAGGCCGGGGCGGTGGGCGCGGTGCACTTCGCGGGCGAGCACACCAGCCGGCGAGCGCCGGGCTACATGGAAGGCGCGGTGGAGTCCGGCGAGCGGGCCGCGCGAGAGGTGATCGCCGCGGCGCGCCGGGCGCCAGTGGAGCCATGAGCTGAGATGTCCAAGATCGACGACCTCGACCGACTCCCCGATGACCTGCCGGTGCCCGAGGACGACGGCGCCTGCGACCACCTCACCGGCAGGCTGCTCCCCTCCATCGCCCTGCCGGCCACCGACGGGCGCTCCGTCGACCTCTCGGCGCTCGCCGGGCGCACGGTGGTCTTCGTCTATCCGCGCACCGGCCAGCCCGGCAAAGCCCCGCTCATCGCCGACTGGGACGCGGTCCCCGGCGCCCGTGGCTGCACCCCGCAGACCTGCGCCTTCCGGGACCACTACGCGGAGTTCGCCGAGCGCAGCTACCGGGTGCTGGGGCTCAGCACCCAGGACACCGCCTACCAGCGGGAGATGGTCGCGAGGCTCCACCTGCCCTTCGCCGTGTTGAGCGACGCGGGCCTCGCGCTCACCCGCTCGCTCTCGCTGCCCACCTTCCAGGCGGCCGGGGAGACGCTGTTGAAGCGTATGGCCTGGGTGCTCGATGACGGCCGGATCGTAAAGGTCTTCTATCCGGTCTTTCCCCCCGACCAGAACGCCTCGACGGTGCTCGACTGGATCGCCTCCACCAGCAACCCCCGGTCGTAGCCCGCCGTAGGGGTTCTTCAGGGGGTCGGGGTGATGGCGACGCCCGTGGGCAGCGCGGGCGGCGCGGGGGCGTTGGCGTTGGCGTCGGGCTCGTTGCCGGTGGGCGTGGCGCCCGCGGAGGTGGCCGGCGCCGCGACGCCGAGGAGCTCGCGCAGCCGCGCCCGGCGCTCGGCCTCGGGGAGCTGCATCACCTGCGTGGTGTCCAGGGTCATCATGGGGACGTTGGTCCCGCCGGTGACCACCGGGAGGTGGCCGTCCCATCGCTCCAGCTGCCGGTACGCGATGACGTCGCGGTTCATGGAGAGGCGGATGATCTCGTTGGCCTGCGCCTCGGAGCGCGCCCGGATGAGCAGCGCGTCGCCCTCGCCCTGCGCCCGCTGCCTCGCCGCCTCGGCCGCTCCGCGCGCCTGCGCCACCGCCTGCTCGGCCTCCGCGCGAATCTGCCGCACGCGGTTCTCCGCCTGGATGGCGTTCTGCGTGGCCTCCATGGCGCGGTTGATGGCGGCGACCACGTTGTCCGGCAGCCGAAGCGCGGAGTTGAAGGTGAGCTGGTCGATGACGAAGCCGTCGTCGCCGAGCCGGGCGATCACCCGCTGCAGGCTCTCGTTGAGCAGCCGCGTCTTGCCCGCTCCGTAGATCTGCTGCACCGGCATCACCGCGGCGCCCTCGTTGAGGGCCTCGCGCACGACGTTGCGAACGTAGCCGTGGGCGAGCACCAGCACGTCGCGCTGGCGGAACCGAGCGTAGAGCCTCGGCGCCCGCTGCGCCTCGACATGGAAGGCGAGGCCCACGTCGGCGTTGACGGTCACGCCCTCCGAGGAGGCGAAGGTGATGGACTCATCCGTGACCGAGCCCTCGTGCGCGTCCTTGCTCCAGACGATGTTCTGCACGCTCGTGGGAAACTCCACGACCATCTCGGTGATGGGGTTGTACGCGACCCACCCGGAGACGATGGGCGCGTCCTGCACGCCCCGCGCGGTGCCCGCGAGCTTCACCCGGATGCCCACGTGGCCCGGGTCGACGCGCGTACAGCTCGCCGACCCGACCACGCACGCCACCACCAGCAGCCCCAGCGTCAGCAGGCTCTTGCGCACGATGCCGCCCACCCCCTCGGAGTTGAAGTGAACGGTGTTCCCTGTCTTTGCCATGTTGCTTCTCTGCCTCTCAGACCCGCGAGCGCAGCACCCGCTGCGCGACCGCGACGTTCATCCCCACGGTCAGCACCGCGAGGCCCCAGCCGAGCCACACGTCCGCGTCGCGCGGCGCGTTGACCAGGCCCACGATCACCGTGAACACCCCCGCGTCCACGGCCAGCATCGCCACGGCGATGAGCGCCCGCTGCGCCCGCGAGCGGCGGCGGCCCCGGAGTCCAGCGAGCTCGGCCTTCAGCCGTGCGTTCTCCGCCGTGAGCGACGCGCGCTCATCCCGATACGCACCCGGACCTTCACCCATGGTTCACCAGTGCGGCAGCGTATACCCCTGCCGCCGAGGCCACGCACCCGCTGACGGCGCTTTCCGTGGAGCCTGCGCCGCGGCGCCCCGGTGTTTCCGCCCACCGTGCGGCGGTGATAGGGTCCGCGCCCTCTAAACGCCCGTGAGAGGTCCGCTCGTGAAGCCCGCCCCCCGCCGCCTGATCGCCGCCGTCGCGCTCTCCGCCACGGCCCTCTCCCTCGTCGCGCCCGCCGCCGAGGCCATCGTCGTGGCCCGCGTCACGCGCCACGGATACATCCTCACCGACGACCCCGCGGACCCGGTCTACGGAGAGAACCTCCCGGTCACCAACACCCGGGAGATGTACACGTTCATCTACGAGGCCACCACGGCGCTCAGCGAGGTCGAGGGCTTCCACGAGGGGCGCTACCTCGCCACGATGCAGCTCCCCAGCACGCAGCAGCCGCTGGCCTTCTACCTCCCGATCCGCAACGACGTGCGAGGCATCGGTCAGCGCAGCAGCTCCGACGCCCGCGCGGAGATCTTCGACAACAACCGCGCCCTCGGCAGCGCCTTCCCCCTCGACGGCTTCCTCTACCTCAACTCGCTGCGCTTCTACACCGACCCCCGCTCCATCAACTTCGGGCGCTACCTCATCTGCACCCAGGAGTTCGGCCACCGCTACGGACCTCGGGTGGAGGTCAACCCCTTCCCCCTCGGCGCGCCGGACGCGGGCACCGGCAACGACGGCGGCCTCGACACGGACGCCATGACCCCGGGCGTCGACGCGAGCCTCCCCCTCGACGTCGCGGACGTCCCCTCCGCGGATGTGCCCTCCGCCGATGTGCTCTCCGCCGACGTCACCGCCTCCGACGGCTCGGCGCGCGACGGCGCGGTCGCCGACGGGGCCGCCCTGCCGCCGGGTCCGCTCACCCGCGACGCGCTGCTGGGGCGCGGCAACGACGTCAACGGCATGACCGTCAACCGCGCGCACTGGAGCTACTTCTTCAACACCGGCGGATCGCCCATGGAAGGCAACCTCTGGACGGAGGTCAGCCCCGGGGAGTTCCGCACCGAGCGGCCGTCCTTCCGCTTCTCGGATTTCGACCTCTACAACATGGGCCTCGTGCCTCCGAGCGCGGTGCGCCCGACCTTCCTCATCGCCGAGCCCACGCTGGTGCCCCGCAACGTCACCCGCGACTCCGCGCCCGAGTACTCCGGCCGCCAGGTGACCCTGCGCGGCCGCCGGGTGGACGTCTCCATCGACGACATCATCGCCGCCAACGGGCGCCGCACGCCCGCCTACCCCGACACCCCGCGCGACCTCGACGTGGTCTGGGTGCTCTGGGTGCAGCCCGACCAGGTCGACGACGACCTCGCGGCGGAGTTCGACCAGGCCATCGAGTCGTGCGCACTCGGCTACGACACCGCCAGCGGCAACCTCTCCCGCCTCGTCGCCACCACGCCCTTCGTCGAGCCCCCCGACTCGGGCGTCGTCCCCGACGCTGGGCCCCCCGACGTGGGAACCCCCGACGTAGGGACCCCCGACGCCGGCACCCCCGACGCCGGGGACGTCGTGATCGTCGACGAGGTCGTGACGCCGATCGCGCCGCACGCCCAGGGCGGCTGCGCCTGCACGACCGCCGCTCCGACCTCCGGCCCTTCCGCCGTCCCGCTCGCGGCCCTCGGCCTGGCGCTGGGCCTCGTGCGACGCCGGCGCCGTGCCTCCCGCGCTCGCGTGGTGGTACCGTCCGGGGCGTGAGTCTCGACCCCTCGTCCGCCCCCCGGCACGTCTTCCGCTGGGACCTCGACAAGACCTACCTCCACACGGAGTTCGACCACTGGCTCGACCTCCTGCGCACCGCCGTCGAGACCCCCGAGACCAAGCGCTCCGTGCCCGGCGCCGCGAGGCTCATCCGCGCCCTTCGCCTCCACCAGCCGAGCCGCGTCACCATCCTCTCCGGAAGCCCCGAGCAGATGCGCGGAACCCTCGAGTCCAAGCTCCGGCTCGACGGCATCGTGTGGGACGAGTTCACCCTCAAGCCCTCCGTGCGCAACATCCTCCGGCTGCGCTTCCGCGCCCTGCGAGACCAGGTCGGCTACAAGCTCCCCGCCCTCCTCGACGCCCGAACGCGCGTCCCGCAGGGCGTGCCGGAGACCCTCTTCGGCGACGACGCCGAGGCCGACGCGCTCGTCTACTCCCTCTACGCCGACGTGCTCGCGGGCAAGGTCTCGGACCGGCAGCTCACGGCCGTGCTCGAGCAGTCCCGCACCTACGCCGACGTGGTCTCGGAGATCATCCGCCTCGTGCACCGCACCGCCCGGGGCGACGTCGTGCGGCGCATCTTCATCCACCTCGAGCGCCGCAGCGACCCGGGCTTCTTCCGCATCTACGGCCCGCGCGTGGTGCCCGTCTCCAACTACCTCCAGGCCGCCGCGGTGCTGGTCTCCGACGGGCTCCTCGGCACCGACGCGCTCGCCCCCATCGCCGCCGCGGTGCACACCGAGACGCAGCTCCCGGTGGTCGAGATCGCCGAGAGCCTGCACGCCCTCGTGCGCCGCGGCGACCTCGCTCCGGACGTGGTGCGCCGCATCGCCGAGGCCCTGGGCGACAGCGCGCCGCAGCTCGACCTCACCGCCGACGAGCTCATCGACCTCGCCGACGCCCTGCGGGACACGCCCGCGGCGGGTGAGCCTTCGCCCGAGGTGGCCATCGACTACCTCGACGCGCTCGCCGACGACCGGGCCCGCTGGGAGGCCGCCCGCGACGCCGCCCGGGTGCGAGGGCGAGAGCGTCCGCGCACGTCATCGGGCGAGTAGGCCGCGGGTGGACGCTCTCGCAACGGCTCTCTACACTGACCGGATGATTCGCCTGGCTCGCGTGGCTCCGCTGCTCCTCGCGATGGTCGTCGGGTGCGGAGCCCGCACGGGACTGCGGGTCCCGGACGTGCTCACCGACTCGCCCCCGGTCGACTCGCCCAGGCCGAGACCCCCGGAGACCTGCATCGAGCTCACCGAAGACGCCGGGGTCATCACGGTCAACCTGGAGACCCGGCCGCAGGTCAGCGTCGCCGACGTGTTCTTCCTCATCGACCGCACCGGCTCGATGGACGGCGAGATCGACAACATCAAGGCCAACCTCCAGCGCAGCATCGTCCCCGCCATCGCGCGCGCCATCGACGACGTGCAGTTCGGCGTGGCCACCTACGCCGACTTCCCGCTGCGCGCGCCCAACGGCGTCGACTACGGCGACCCGACGGACATCCCCTTCACCCTCGTCTCCCCCATCGACCGCGGCATCGCCAACGTGCAGGGCGCCGTCGACGGCATCGTCACCGGCGGCGGCGGAGACAACCCCGAGGCCATGGTCGAGGCCCTCTACCAGGTGTCCACCGGCGAGGGGTACTTCCCCTGGATCACCCCCCGCGTGGCCTGCCCGGTGCCCGGCCGTCTGGGCTACGGCTGCCTTCGCCCCAACGCGCAGCCCATCATCGTGCTGGTCTCCGACGCGCCCTCGCACAACGGCCCGCTCAACCTCAACGGCTACAACCCCGGCTCCTTCACCTCCCCCTTGAGCTGCCCCCCCAGCCGCCCGGCCTGCGCCGCCGCGCGGGGCCCCCACGTCTACGAGGAGGCCGTGACGGCGCTGCGGGCGCTCAACGCGAGGGTCATCGGCATCAGCTCCGGGGTGCCTCCCTTCTCGGGCCGCGACGACATGCGCCGCCTCGCCATCGACACGGGCTCGGTGACCTCCACGGGCACGCCGCTGGTGTTCGACATCGGCTCCGACGGCCGCGACCTCGACACCCGAGTGGTGACCGCCGTGGAGACCTTCACCCAGCAGGTGCGCTTCAACGCCTCGGCGCGCCTGGTCGACCTCGATCCCACGCACCCGGCGTCGCAGTTCGTGCTGGCGATCCGCCCCGCCACGGCCACGCCGATGTCCAACATCGAGCGCCTCGACGGGACGACCTTCTACGGGGTGGTCCCGGGCACGCAGCTCACCTTCGCGCTCGACCTGCAGAACCGGCTGCCCCGCATGGCGACCGCGCAGCGCTTCCCGGCGAGGGTGCAGTTCTTCGGCGACGGCCGCGCCAACCTCGGGTCGCAGGACGTGGTCATCGTGATCCCCGGCGAGGACAAGAGCGGCTGCAACGACCCGGGCGTCGAGCTCAGCGACGCCGGGCTGCGGGACTGAGGCCTACCGCGGAATCGCGCAGCGCAGCCGGGTGAACCACGCCTGGATGCGCCCCTCTCGCTGATCGCGGAAGAGCACCCCCACGTCGCCCTCCGGACCCCGCACGAGCGCCGGGTACACGCTCGCGGTGGGGCCCATCGCGGTGCGGGTCACCCTCGACTCGGCGCTCAGGGGAGTGAGGTCTGTATGGAAGACCCGGGCCCACAATGAATACTGCGCCCCCTCGCGGTCATCGGCCCAGGCCACCAGCACCCGGTCGCCCAATGGCAACAGGCTGGGATATCGACTGAAGCCCGGGTCCGTGGTGAGCCGTCGGGCCGCCACCTGCGAGTTGCCCGAGGCGTCGCGCGTCGCGCCCCACACCTCGTGGTCCGGCGAGGACTCGTCGTCATCGAACCAGGCGAGCACCCAGCGGTCGCGGCTCCAGACCACCTGCGGGCCGACGGCGCTCTGGGCGTCGGGGGACACCTGGCGGTCGGGGGTGACCCGGGTGAGACCGCGGGTGAACGTCGCGAACCACACCGCGCGACGGCCGCTGCGACCGTCCATCCAGGCGATGGCGGCGCCGGTGTCGTTGACCGCCACGGAGGGCGCCTCGCTGTTGGAGCGATCGCGGGTCAATCGCTGGTTGGGCTGGATCAGCCGCCCCTCCGCGTCCACCCGCTGCGCATAGATCTCATATCCCCCTTCGCCCACCGAGTCCCGCTCGTCCTGCCACACCAGCAAGAACTCCTCCCCCGTCCACACGATGGAGGGATTGACGGAGAAGCCCGGGGCGAAGGTGATGCGCTGATCGGGACCGAGCCGCTCCCCCTCTGGCGTCAGTCGATTGAAATAGATCTCGTATCCGCCCGACGGGTCGCGCCGGTCCTGCCACACCGCGCCCAGCACATGGCCGCTCCACGCGAGCCCGGCGCCGAAGGCGTCATTGGGCGTCGTGGTCACCTGCTGCTGCATCGCCGAGGGCGCGCCCGCCTGGTCGATCTGACGGAAGTACACATGGGCCCTGCCGCTGTCGTATCCCCAGTAGCTCACCCCATATCGCGATCCTGTCCATTGGACACCGCCCGGGCCGCTCGGGGCCACGGCGGCCTCGCTCACCCTCACCGCCTCTCCGGTGGGCGTCAGCGTGGCGTTGTCGTCGATGACCCCATTGCAGTCATCGTCGATGCCATTGCAGCGCTCGACGGCGCCCGGGTGCACCTCCGGGTCCGTGTCGTCGCAGTCCTCGCCGCAGCGGTCCGGCGCCCCGGGCGAGCTGCCCAGCCTCGGGGCGCGGAAGCCGTCGCGGTCGCGGTCCTCCGTGGCGGGGGTGGTGCGGCAGGCGCGGATCTCCTCGTCGCACTCCACCCGGGAGCACGCGGTGCTGCCCGCGCACAGCAGCGGGGGGCCGACGATGCAGCGCTCCTCCCGGCAGGTCTCGGCGCCGTTGCAGAAGAGACCGTCATCGCAGTCCTGGTCGGTCACGCACTGCGGAGGCGGAGGACCGGCGTCGCGCACCTCCAGGCCCGTGCGGGCGCCGCAGCCGAGGAGCGCCCAGGGGAGCCACCCGAGTCGCCACCGGGTGATCACTGGCAGGCACCGAAGTCCGGCAGGTCCGTGGGCTCACACACCGTGCCGCGCTGGCACCTCGGCTCGCTGCCGTCGAGGCGGCAGAGGCGAAGGCAGCGGTTCATGGCGCCGGTGACGAAGCACCCGGCGCCCGCGGCGCACTCGGTCCCGCTTCGACAGAAGAGCCCGGGCTCGGTGCTGCCCACGTCGAAGCAGCGCGAGCGGTAGACCTCGCTGCCGCATCGCACGGAGGGGTATTCGATGAAGGCATAACACCCCTGGCCCACCGGGCAGCCGGTGCGGGCGAGCGGGTCGCACTCGTAGGCGCGCTGCGCCGGAGGACGGGTGCCGGGGCAGGCGTCCTCTCGGAAGACGTCGTAGGCGTTGGTGTCGAAATAGGGGACGTCTCTCGCGTCCGCCGCGGCGTCGCGACGGGTGGACCCGTCACCGCCACCGTCCCGGCCACCGTCCAGGCCACCTGTGCCATCGATGGTGCTGGCACACCCCACCAACATCCCCGCCAGCAGCGGGATCGCACGTCGCATCAGCACGAAGGCCTCCATAAGCTCTACGAGTCTCGCACGGGGGCTGTGCAATCCGCAGGCCCTGTCGCACACCGAGGTAGGTCGCCTCGCGCGACGCAGAGCGTCAGGAAGTTATCGGTGGACCGGCGGCCGAGCGATCGGCTACCGCAAGAGGCCGAAGAGGAGTTCAAAGGCACAATGGAATACACGGTCACGCTGATTCCGGGTGATGGCATCGGGCCTGAGGTGACGGCGGCGACCCAGCTGGTGGTGGCGGCCACCGGGGTGAAGGTCCGCTGGGAGCCCTTCGAGGCGGGCGCGGCGGCGGCGGAGAAGTACGGCAACCCCTGCCCCGACGCGGCCATCGAGTCGGTGCGACGAAACCGCATCGCCCTCAAGGGGCCGGTGGGGACGCCCATCGGGTCGGGCTTCCGCTCGGTCAACGTGACGCTGCGACGGGCGCTCGACCTCTACGCGTGCGTGCGCCCGGTGAAGAGCATCAAAGGGGTCCCCTCGCGCTACGAGGACGTCGACCTGGTGATCGTGCGAGAGAACACCGAGGGGCTCTACTCGGGCGTCGAGCACATGGTGATCCCCGGCGTCGCGGAGAGCCTGAAGATCGTCACCGAGCGGGCCTGCCAGCGCATCGCCGAGTACGCCTTCCGCTACGCCCGCAGCAACGGGCGCAAGAAGGTCACCGCGGTGCACAAGGCCAACATCATGAAGCTCACGGACGGGATGTTCCTCGACGTGACGCGGCGGGTGTCCAAGCGCTTCGCCGACATCGAGGCCAACGAGGCCATCGTCGACGCGTGCTGCATGCAGCTGGTGCGAGACCCCTCGCGCTACGACGTGCTGGTGATGGACAACCTCTACGGAGACATCCTGAGCGACCTCTGCGCGGGCCTCGTGGGCGGCCTCGGCGTGGTGCCGGGGGCCAACTTCGGAGAGAACTGCGCGGTCTTCGAGGCCGTGCACGGCAGCGCCCCGGACATCGCGGGCAAGGGCATCGCCAACCCGACGGCGCTGATCCTGTCGGCGGCGATGATGCTCTACGCGATGGGAGAGCGGGAGGCGGCGAGCAAGGTGGAGAGCGCGGTCGCGTGGCTCTACGCGGAGACGGACGTGCGCACCTACGACCTGGGCGGCGACGTCGGGACCATGGCCTTCGCCGAGACGCTGGCGAAGCGGGTGAGCTGAGGAGAGAAGGGCATCACTCTCAATGGGCTGGGCTCAGTCCCCGCGGGATGAAGCCCCGATCCTTCCCGGGGTCCTTTGGTGTTCTTGGGCAAGAGCGTTTCTGGCGCGGACGCCATCGAGACACCGCCGACTCCGCGCCCGCGGGCGGCCCGCGAGCGGACCTGCAACCGCTGAAGTCGGATCCCGGAACTGATCGTCCCGCCGTCGCGGGACTCTCTGCAGGCGCATCGAGCGCTGGAGCGCTCGATGAAGAGGACGT
>CBIHPK010000046.1:0-45677 GCA_966211675.1 uncultured Myxococcaceae bacterium | reverse complement strand
CGGCGTGCTCGCACACGCCCGACCCTCCGCCCAACCAGCCGATGCCGGGCGGTTGACCACCGGCGGCCTCGGCGGGGTGGGCGGAGGGTCGGGCGTGTGCGAGCACGCCGCGGCGGTGACGGCCACGCCGGCGGCGACGAGGAGGCGGGCGCGCAATCGGGCGAGGCGGTCGGCGTCGATCGGGTGGGCCATCGGGCGACGGTACCTCAACCCGCGGGCGCGAGCGAGGCTCAGGTCCCCGGCGGGACCCTGAAGCGTGTTCGATGAGCGCCTTCCTCGCATGGTACTCCCCGGGTCGTGAGGCCGGCTCTCGTATGGCTCCTTTGTCCGTGCCTGATGATGGTCGGCTGCGCGCGAGACAAAGCGGCGAGTGTGCGATTGGATGGATCTTCAGGAGCGATCGTGATTCCGAGCGCGCCCCTGGCGATGGGGTGTGATCCTGCTCGCGACCCGGGCTGCGCCCCGACCGAGCTGCCACGACACCGTATCCAGGTTCCGGGTTTCCAGATCGATCGCACGGAGGTGACCCAGGCCGCGTATGCACGCTGTCTCGCGGCCGGTGGCTGTACGCCTCCGACGAGCGGATTCGATCCGGTCGGCAGGCCGGAGCGCCCTGTGGTGCAGGTCACCTGGCAGCAGGCGAGTGCCTTCTGCCGATTCAATGGGAGGCGTCTGCCCACGGAGGCCGAGTGGGAGCTGGCGGCGCGCGGCACCGACGGGCGCATCTACCCTTGGGGAGACACCGCTCCCTCTTGCGACAAGGCCTTCACACACGACTGCGGCGCTGCGCCCGACGACGTGGGCAGGCGTCCAGCGGGCGCTAGCTCCTTCGGGGTCCTCGACATGGCCGGAAACGTCGATGAGTGGGTGGAGGACGCGTACCGGGCCTATGGCGATCTCGGCGGCCACCCTTCAGGCGAACGCGTGGCGCGCGGTGGCGCCTATGATGCCTGGCATTGCAGGTCCACTGCGCGCAATGCGCTGCGACCCGACTACCATGACGCCTCGCTCGGTTTTCGCTGCGCCCGGTGAGCCGCTCCCAAACGTTGTCCTCATGCAGACGGCTCGTGCTGCTGTCCGGTCGCGTGAATCGCCATCGCGCTTGACCTCGCGGCCGGCGCGGCGATCCCCTCGCGGACCATGAGCGACACCGGCCCCCGCAGCACCGCCACCGACGCGCAGGAGCGCGCCATGGTCGACGACGCCCACGCGCTGCACCGCGACAAGCACGTCGCCCGCACCGCGGCGGCGCTGATGATCCCCGGCGGGCTCATCGCGCTCCTCGCCACCCTCGCGGTCGCCACGGGCGCCGACCCCGCCGCGCCTCGCCTCGCCGCCGTCCTGCCCTTCGCGGCCTTTCTCTGGATGGTCTACGTACTGCTCACCCGCATGGTGGTGCGCACGGCCGTCACCCGCGACGAGGTGCTCATCCAGTGGGGCCTCTCGACCCACAACGTCCCGCTCGCGGCCATCACCGTCTGCGAGGCGAAGCCCGTCACCGGCGGACCCACCGCGGCCACGGGCGCGGGCTGGGCCCTCTTCGCCAACCGCGGATCGGTCCTGCTCTCCTGGACCGACGCGGGCGCCACGAAGCGCCTGCTCTTCTCCGCGGCGGACCCCGCCGAGCTCGCCGCGCAGATCGACGCCGCCCGCGCTCTACCCGCGACCCGCGTGCGCGTCGCGACGGACGTTGCGGCGATTCCCGGCGAGCCGTCCGCGGAGCAGGGGGGCGCGTCCGCGGCGAAGTCCCGGAGCCGTTAGGCTGTCGAGGCCGTGGGTCGCGCACCTCGCCCCGCGACCGCGGGCGATCGTGACCTCCCTCACGCGCCGACCGCCAGCACCCGCAGCGTGATGCGGCCGCGCGGTCGGTCGATCTCCACCTCGTCGCCAGGCCCGGCGCCGAGCAGCGCGCGACCGACCGGCGAGGCGATGCTCCACCCGCGCCCCGTGAGCTCGAACTCCTCGGGGCTCACCAGCGACTCCTCGCGGCGACCCTCCGCGTCGGACTCCACCGTGACCCGCGCACCGAGCACCACGCGCGTGGGCGGATCGGCCGGGACGAGCACCGCGCGGCCCAGGGCTTCGGTGAGGAGCTCGCGGCGCGCGAGGTCGTCGGTGGTCGCGGCCTCCGCGCGCAAGAGGTCGGTGGCGCCGCGCGTGAGTCGAAGGACCGCCGCGAGCGGTGGGCGCGCAACGATCGGCGCGGCATCGACGGCGTCGTCCTCGCGCGTGAAGGCCTTGCTCATGGGAGCGAGCGTGGAGCCCGGCCGAGGGGTTGGAAAGGTCGTTGGTGAAGGGGAGGGGGCTCCACGGCGGGCGCGCTCGCGTCGCGGCGAGGTCGAGCGTGGTAGCGTCGCGCCGGTCATGCGCACACCCGACGAACGTCGCGAGGGGCTCCGGGGCGTGGCGGCCTTCGCGCGCGCCGCTCCGGCCGACCTCGACACCCTCCTGGCCTGCCTGCGCTGGCGCACGCTGAGCCCCGGCGACGTGCTCTTCCGAGAGGGAGACTACGGCGACTCGCTCGTCGTCGTGGTCGACGGATCGCTCTCCGTGCGGGTGCGCGGCGCCGACGGGCCGGTCGAGGTGGCGCGCGTCGGCCGCGGCGAGCTCGTCGGAGAGATGGCCTGCGTCGACCCGGCGCCGCGCTCGGCCACGCTCGTCGCGCTCTCGCCCGTGACGGCCGCGGAGCTCAGCCGCGACGCCCTCCGCGCGCTGCGCGACGGCGCGCCCGCGCTGTCGGCGCTGGTCGTGGGCGCGGTCATCCGCGAGGTGACCCGACGGCTGCGCGACATCGAGGGGCGCGTCGACCGCGAGGGGGTCGCGCCCTCACGCCCGCCGCCGCCGAGCTCCTCCCCGCCGCCCGCTGCCGCGCCCGAGCGCTCGGGGCTGCAGCGGCTCTTCGACCGGGTGCGGGGGCGAGCGTGAGCCCCGCCGCCCTGCGCTCGCTCGCTGCGCTGCGCGAGTACCCCGACGCCGAGCTCGCCGTGCTGGCCGCCGCGGCCGTCGAGCAGCGCGTCGCCCCTGGAGCGGCGCTCTGCCGCGAGGGCGAGCCGGGGCGCTCGTGCTTCCTCCTGGTGTCGGGCGAGGCCGAGGTGCTGCGCGCCACCGCCGGGGGCGACCGCGTGCTGGCCACGCTCGGCCCCGGGGCCTTCGTCGGGCAGATCGCCCTCGTCGACCGCGGGCCGCGCTCGGCGACGGTGCGCGCGCTCACCGCCTGCGTGGCCCTCGAGCTCTCGCGCGACGCCTTCGAGCAGCTCCTCGCGGCGTGCAGCCCGCTCGCGCTGCGCTTCCAGGAGAGCATCGCGGTCGCGGGCATCCGGCAGCTGCGCCAGGCCACCGCGGGGCTCGCGCGCCTGCTCGCTCAGGCCGAGGCGCGGCGACCCGCGGTCCCCGCCGCGGCGCCCGCGCCCTCGGCCGACGCGGCGGCGCTCGCGTACATCCAGACCGCGGCCGCCGAGTGGGGCGTCTCGCTGGAGGACCTCGACGCGGTCCAGGTCTTCGCCTTCGACGGCATCGAGCCCCGCGGAGCGCGCCGCCCGCGCTGAGCGTTTCTCAGCGCGCGATCGCACCCATCAATGGGGGTTTCAGGGGCCTTAGCGGCCGTCGTGGTCGGAGTCGCCGGGGATGGCGGTCTCGACGCGGTTCCAGGCGTCGCGCACGGCGCCCCTGGCCTTGTCCCAGCCCATGCGGGTGGCGTGCGGGGTGTTCTCCCAGTCGCGCCGCAGGTCGGGCTCGACCTCGTCGAAGGCGCGGCCCGAGTAGCGGCTGCGCGACTCCCAGCCGTGCTGGAAGGCGGGGCGCACGTCGTCGTACTTCGTTCCGGGCGCCACGTACGAGCGGGTGCTGTAGTTGGTGCGCCAGTAGTCGTCTTCGACCGTGGGGTTCACCGACTCGGCGACGCCCTTGCCCGCCATCCCGCCGCCGACGCTGCCGATCGCCGCGCCGATGGCCGCGCCCACCGGGCCGCCGACGAGGCCGCCGATGATCGCCCCCGCGGTACCCGCGCCCGCGGCGCCGACTCCGACGCCGACCGGGTGCGCCCCGGGAGCGCCCGTGATCGGATCACGGTTGGCGTCGGGGGGATTGCTGGGGTTCTTGGGATTGTTCATGGGTATTCGGTCCTTTGGGGGGGGCAGGCGCAGGCATCCAAAGGGCTTTGGCCGACCATCGTGGCCGACGAACCGGGACGCCCCCGCTTGCGGTTGGCTGCGACGCACTTTGCAGCGGGTATGCCGTGATGACGGATCAGGCCATCTCATCGAGAAGACCAGCCGATCTCATCGGACAACCGGCGCCGCTGAACCCGCGGCTGGGGCAATGCCGTACAGGCCCATGGGGAAGGTGTGACGCCCTTGCTCGCGGCCCGTGGCAAGGGCAGCCGCCCACCAGGCCTCAGGCCTTCGGGGAGGTCGGATCGAGCTGCGTGACCGAGCTGACCCGCGTGGGATGACTGATCCTCTCCGTCGCGAGCGGCCCCCGCGAGCGGCATCGATGCCGTCCAAACGGCACGGATGCCGTTCTTCCCCCGCTCGCCGCCCGCGCTGAGCTTCTCAGCGAGCGATCGCACCCATCATGGCGGCCGGGTAGCGCAGCCCCGCGGCGGCGCCGGGCGGGGCGGCCTCGTCGATGCGAGCGAGGTCGGCCGCGTCGAGCACCACGTCGTTGGCCCCGAGGTTCTCGTCGAGGAAGGCGCGCCGCTTGGTGCCGGGGATGGGCACCACGTCGGGCCCCTGGGCCAGCACCCACGCGAGCGCGAGCTGCGAGGCGGTGCAGCCCTTCTCGCGGGCGATCTCCGCGATGCGCGCCACGAGGTCGAGGTTCTTCTGGAAGTTCTCTCCCTGGAAGCGCGGGCTCTGGCGCCGGTAGTCGTCCTCGGCGAGGTCTTCGTAGCGCTTGATCTGCCCGGTGAGGAAGCCCCGCCCGAGCGGGCTGTACGCGACGAAGCCGATGCCGAGGCGGCGGCAGGCGGCGAGCACGCCGTCCTCGGGGTCGCGGCTCCAGAGCGAGTACTCGGTCTGAACGGCGGCGATGGGGTGCACCTTCGCGGCGCGCTCGAGGGTCTCGGGACCGGCCTCGGAGAGCCCGAGGTGGCGCACCTTGCCCTCGGTGACGAGCTGCGCCATCGCGCCGACGGTCTCCTCGATGGGCGTGTTCGGGTCGACCCGGTGCAGGTAGTAGAGGTCGATCACGTCGGTGCCGAGGCGCTGGAGGCTGCCCTCGACCGAGCGGCGCACGTTGGCCGCCGAGCCGTCGAGCACTCGCCCCGCCGGGCGGTCCGGGTCGACTCGGATGCCGAACTTCGTGGCGAGCTGGACCCGCTGTCGCCGGCCCTTGAGGAAGCCCCCGAGCAGCTGCTCGTTGGTGTAGGGGCCGTACATCTCCGCGGTGTCGAAGAAGGTCACGCCCCGATCGAGGGCGCGCTCGAGCGTGGCGAGCGACTCGGTGTCGTCGCGGCCCGAGTAGAAGGCGCTCATGCCCATGCAGCCGAGGCCCTGGGCGGAGACGTCGAGACCGTTGGTTCCAAGCGTGCGTCGTTGCATCGGAGGGGCTCCCGTGGGGTGAGGGTGGGGGGCTACGTGGTCCCGCCGGGGCGGGAGCGCAATGCGCGGCGGCTACAGCTCGATCGCGGCGTTGCAGCGCACGCGGCGGGGGGCTCCGCGCGACAGCGGAGGGACACCGCGATCTTCGTCCATTGAACACCACCGCGGGAGAGGGCAACCGTTGCACGAATGTCCCCCTCCCAGCGCCGCGTCCTCGTCTGCCTTTCGGTCCTCGCGCCCCTCGCCGGGTGCGGCGACGACACGCCCGTGCCGACGGAGGCCGACGCGGCCGCCGGCATCGGCCCCGCCGGGGGCACCGTCTTCGCCCCAGGGCTCACGCTGACGGTGCCGCCGGGCGCGCTCGCCGCCCCGACGACGATCACGGTCACGCGCGCCGACGTGCCCGTCCCGCCGGGGTACGTGGGCTACTCGCCGGTCTGGCGGTTCGCGCCCGCGGGGCTGACCTTCGCGGTCCCGGCGACGGTGCAGGTGACCTTCGCGGGCGACGCCTCGCGCGCGGCGCTCTACTGGTCGTCGGCCGCGGGCGCGGGCTATGAGCGGCGCAGCGGCGTCGTCACGGCCACGACGGTGGTCGCCACGGTGGAGCACTTCAGCGACGGCTTCGTCGGCGCGCCCGCCACGACCGACGGCGGCGCGGGGGACGTCCCGGCGACCTTGGACGGCGGGGGCGACGCGGCGACCACCGACGCGGCGACCACCGACGCGACGACCACCGACGCGACGACCACCGACGCCCCTGCGCCCGACGCGACGACCATCGACGCCCCTGCGCCCGACGCGACGACCACCGACGCCAGCACCGACGCCGGCACCGACGCCCCCGCGCCGGACGCGCCCGTCGGCCCCGCGATCGGGGCCCCGCGCCCGCTGGCGCCCGGCTCCCTCACATCCGTCTCGTCTCGTCGCCCGACGATCCGCTGGTCGCTGGCGGCCGGCAGCGACGGCGCCCACGTCGACCTCTGCCGCAACGCCGCCCTGACCACCGGGTGCCTCGCCTTCGACGCGGCCGGCACCAGCGCCGCCCCCGCCGCCGACCTCGCCCCGGGCCTGTGGTTCTGGCGCCTGCGCGGCCGCGAAGGTGCGCTGACCGGCGCCGCGGTGAGCGCCACCTGGCACTTCCGGGTGGGCGCGCGGGCGTCCGCCGCCGTGGGCGTCCTGCCGACGCTCGACGTCAACGGCGACGGCTTCGACGACCTCGCGGTGGGCACCCCGAGCGCCAACGCCGTCTACGTCTACCCGGGCAGCGCTACGGGCCTCCGTGCGGCGCCCCTGACGACCCTGGCGGGCGCGATGGGCGAGCAGTTCGGGGCCACCGTGGCGGGCGCGGGGGACGTCAACGGCGACGGCTTCGGCGACCTGCTGGTGCGTGCGGCGGGGCGGGTGCGGGTGTTCCTCGGGGGCGCCGCGGGCCTCGCGACCACGCCCGCGCAGAGCCTCGGCGCGACGGGCGCGACGGTCGGACCCTGCACCGCGCTCGGCGACGTGGACCGCGACGGCTACGGCGACGTGGTCGTCGGCACGGGAACCACCACCGCGGTCTACTACGGCAGCGCGGGGGGCCTGGTGACCCGGGCGGGCGCGCTCACGTGCGCGTTGCCCGGCGGGTGCGGGGCGCTCGTAGCGGGCGCCGGGGACGTCAACGGCGACGGCTACGCCGACGCGCTGATGGGGAGCGGCAACCGGCTCGAGCTCCACCCGGGCGGCGCCGGCGGGCTCGCCGCGGCGGCCGCGACCACGGTGGCCGACGGCTCCGGCGGGGCCTTCGCCTCGGCGGCCGGACTCGGTGACGTCAACGGCGACGGCTACGGCGACGTCGTCGCGAACGGGCTGCTCTTCCACGGCGGCGCGGCGGGCCTCGACCCCCTGGCGACGGCGAGCGTCGGCTCTGGCGCGCGCGCCGGCGACGTGAACGGCGACGGGTACGACGACCTTCTGATGGCCGCCGGCTCGCAGCTGCGGGTCCTGCCGGGCAGCGCGAGCGGCATCCGGACGATCCCCTTGAGCACGTCGAGCGCGACCTACGCCGAGGGCGGGACCGCCGGGGACTACGACGCCGACGGCTACGTGGACCTCGCCGCCAACACGACCGTCAACCTCAACGCCGTCACGGTGTTTCCGGGTGGGCCCGGCGGGGCGACCTCGACCGCGGCCCTCACGCTGTCCGACCCGGAGTTCGTGAGCGCCGTCGGCGTGGTGCGGTCGCTGTCCTCCAACACCGCCATCCCGCTGTTCGGCGGGTTCTACGCGACCGCGACCTCGGTGTTCTACTGCGAGCGCGCCGAGCTCACCGCCCCGTGCTTCCTCTGGCCCCACGCCCTGGGCGCGCGCTTCGGCGCCTCCATCGCCTACGTCGCGGACGTCGACGCCGACGGGCAGCCCGACGCGCTCGTCGGCGCCCCCGGCAGCAACACCGCCTACCTGATGGCCGTGATCGGGGAGGGCCGCCTCGGCGCGACGCTGACGGGCCCGGCGGGCTCCGGCTTCGGCGGCAGCGTCGCGGCCGCGGACGTCAACGGCGACGGGGTCAACGACGCCATCGTCGGCGCGCCCGATGCCGCGCGCGTCTACGTCTACCTCGGCGGCGCCGGCTTCCCCCGCGCGCCCGTCACGCTCGCGGGCGCCGCGGGATCACGCTTCGGCCGGCTGGTCGTCAACGCGGGCGACCTCAACGGCGACCACCGCGAGGACGTCGCCGTCGCCTCCGACGACCGGGTGGACGTCTTCCCCGGCGGGGCGGCGGGGGTCGCGACGACCGCGTCCGCCACGCTCTCCGGCGCCGCCGGGTCGCGCTTCGCCGCAGCGGTGGCGAGCGCGGGCGACGTCAACCACGACGGCTTCGGCGACCTCGCCGTCGGGGCGCCGGGGATCAACACCGCGTACGTCTACTACGGCGCCGCCACCGGCATCCGCGCCCCGGCCTCCGTCACGCTCGCCGGGGCCGCGGGCTCGGAGTTCGGCAGCGCCGTCCTCAACCCTGGCGTGATCACGTCCTACCTCGATGTCGCCAACGACCTGATGGTGGGGGCGCCCGGCGCCGACGCCGCGTACGTCTTCCCCGGCGCCACCGCGGGCCTCGGCACCACGGCCAGCTTCACCCTCACCGGCGCGGCCGGGTCGCGCTTCGGGGCGACCCTCCTGCGCGACTACGCGTCCCCCGCGCAGCGCAACCGCGAGCCCCGCAGCCTTGCGGTCGGCACGACCGGCGTCTTTCCGGCAAGGTTCTACTACCAGAACTGCCCCTCCCGGGGCCCGTGCAACCTGGACGAGAACACCAACGCCTGGAGCGTGCCGCGGACGTCTACCTTCTCGTCCTCCTTCGGCGCCTCCGTCGCGAGCCAGTAGGGTGGCGCCCTCATGGAAGGCCATGGACCAGCACTGCGGGGCGCAGCGCCGGTGGCGCGACCGAAGACGTGCGCGTGGGATCACAACGGTCGTGAACGGGGATCACAACGGTCGTGAACGGGGGAGCGCCGTTCGTAGACCTGTGCTGAGCGATCTCGCGCCAGAGCGCGTTGCCGAAGGGGTGCAAGGGCGACCGGTTGACCTCACCGCCGCGGGCTCATCCGGAACCCGCCGCCGCTCGTGACCACGCGACGGTTGTTCGCGCCGATGAGCACCGCTCGGGTTCCGGCGACGTTCTCGACGCCGACCGTGGCGTGACGTCCCGTCTGGAGGTCGGTCATCGTCCCCATGGCGAGGGAGCAGTAGTGCAGCTCGATGACCTGCGTCGCCTCGAAGAGCTTGGCCTGGAAGCGCAGGCGCGCGGTGGGGTCTTCGACGAGCCCCCAGTCGCTCCACTCCACCACGAAGCGACGGGCGGGCGCGGTGCCGACGACGCCGGCGCGCAGGTCGCTGCCGAAGGTCGCGCGCGGCGCGAGCGCGTCCCAGAACGGGGCGACCAGGCCGTTGGGCGTCTCGGGCAGCGGGATCGCGCGGTTGATCGGCGTCGGGGTGATGGTCCCGGTGGCGGTGGTGAGCAGCCGCATGAACCCGTTGGCGCTGAGGCCGTATCCGCCCACCGCGTCACCGTAGAGCGAGAACGGGAACGGCAGCGCTCCGACCGCCGTCACGCCGTTGGGCGACGTGAAGTGACCCACCGACGGGACCGTGTCGCACGCGGCCGTGATGCTCGAGGTCACGTAGAACTGCGGCGCGACGAGGCCCGTGAGGTCGAAGGTGCCGAGCGGGGTCGAGGCGCTGGCCGACGCGCCGATGTGCACCGTCTGCGCGACCGCTCCGTTGTTGGCGACCACGATGGCCTCGGGGGCGCCGTCGCTGCCCGTGTGCACGCGGGCGCTGCAGGTGCCCGGGCACGTCTCGTAGGAGAAGAGCTCGGCGCCGTAGGGGGGAGCGCCCGTCGGCGTCATCGTCGCGATGAGCTCGCTCCCCGGCGGGACCATCGCCTGGTAGTAGAGCGTCGGCACGCCGGTGAGCCCGCCCAGGCACAGGTAGCCCGTGGACTGGCCATGACCGAGGTCCGCGTGGATCGCCGATCCGTCCGTGGGGAGCGCGAGCGCACCGGCGCAGGTCGCGTTGGCGTCGGGCGGGTCGACGCGCACGTCGAGCTCGAAGGCCCCGGCGCCGCTGACCGCGCCGACGGAGATGATCACGTCGTGGTCGACGGGCAGCCCGGTGGTCCCGGAGGAGTACGTGTTCACGTAACGGAGGTGCTCCGGCGCCCCGGCGCCCGCGTACGACGCGACGCGAGAGCAGAGCGGGAGGCTGTCCCTGCAGGCATCGAGGACGCGGAGGTAGGGGTCCCACGAGGGCGCCCCGGTCGGCGTCACGGTGACGAGGATCGACGAGGCCGCGGGCACCGTCACCGCGTAGTACAGCCGGTCGCCGGCGCCGCAGCTCGCGCTGGTCGGCGTCCCGAGCGCGCGGGCGAGGTTCTCCGCGGCGAGGTGCGCCGTGCCCGAGAGCCGCGTCGCCGCCGCGCAGTCGGCGTTGGGCGCGGTCTGCACCGGCGCGTCACGCGGCACATCCGCGACCACCGGGACATCGGGCGCGGTCGGGACATCGGCGACCACCGGCACGTCGGGCACGTCGGGCACGTCGGGGACATCGGGGATCACCGGCACGTCGCGCGCGATCGGCGCGTCCGTCCGCGGAGACGCGTCGGCGGCGGCGTCGGGCGCCGCGGCGTCGACCGGGGGCACGTCCATCGCGGTCGGGAGGTCGGGCGTCGCGACGACGTCCTGCGCCGCGGCGTCGGAGGTGTCCGAGGGCGTCGCGTCGGCGCCGCACCCGCTCAGCGCGAGCGCGAAAGGGAGCGCGAGCCAGGAGTACGTGGCGAGCAGGCTGCGTCTCATCGGTGGTGCCAGAGGTTCTATACCGATTCGGGCACCGCGGGCCGACGCCGTAGGGGGTGGGCGCGAAGGCGCGCTACTGCGCCGCGGCGGGGTCCATCCAGAAGACCCCCCATCGGTGGCCGTCGGGGTCGAAGAAGCTCCAGTCGTACATGAAGCCGTGGTCTTGCGGCGCGGCCTCGTCCGAGCCGCCGCCGCGGGCGGGGTCAAAAAGTCGGGCGATCAACCGCGGAGTGGGCGGCCTTCGTCGAGGGAGAGTCCGGCCTTCGGAGACACCTGCGGGACGACGCTCACTCGCGCTCGGTGGAGAGCGCGTGGGCGCGCGTCCTCGCCTCGGCGCGACACCACGCGGGCACCGGCGCGTCCGCGAGGTAGTGACCCACCGGCTCGCGGTCGTCGACGACGCGCGCGCCGCGCCACGGGCCCGTGTAGCCGTACGCGCAGAGACCCTCGGTGACGACGCGCTCGGGTCGCCACGCGAGCCGCAGCATCAGCCGCTCGGGGAACTCGCCGTGACCGTGCCCGCTGGGGTTCTCGGAGACGACGCGCACCTCGACGGTCAAGACCGCCCGCAGCCCGCGGCCGCGACCGTGGAACGAGAGCGTCGCCGTCGGCGCCTGGCGTCGCTCCTCCGGGTCGGGATCGGTATGAGGGCGGAACAACACCGACGCCCGCCACGCCCCATCGTCGCGGTGGAACACCACGAAGCCCGCGTGCTCGTTCTGTGGCGAGGGGTCGCGTGACGGGGTCACCCGCGCCACCGCCTCGTCGACGCCGTCGCCGTCGAGGTCGATGACCTGCACCTGATCGATCGTGGCGCCCTCCGCGACCGCATCGCGCCACTGCGCGGCTACACCCGCGCGCACGAGGTCGGGGTCGTCGTCGCGCCAGCGCGCGTCCCCCATGTACTGGAACCTCAGCGAGAGCGCGTCGCGGTAGGGCACCTCCGCGAGGTCGACCGCGTCGGCGGCGCGTGCGGCGAGACACAGCGCGAGGCTCCACGGCCACGCCGAGCGCCGCCGCGACACACCACCGTCGACCGCGATTCGTGGGCTTCTCATGGTCACGAGCGCCGTGCGTCGCAGCCCGTGTGCCATGGCACGGAGCGTGGTGTGGGCGCTCGCCGTGATCCCCACCGAGCTCGCTCCCGGGAGTCCGTATCGCGAGGTGCGGATGATGGTTCCGGCGCCGCCGCCACGCACCCGACGGGCCGTCGTGGTGGCGGGGGCCATCGTGGCCGCGGCGCTCGCGCTCTCCGACCGCCTCGCTCCCGCCACCGTCGAGCACCCGGTCGACACGCGCGCGACGCCCGCCGCGCTGCACGTCGCCCACTTCGACGACGAGGAGGTCGAGGCGCTCCGCGGGGTCGTCGCCTTCGCCGCGAGGGAGGGTGCCCTCGTCGCGATGCAGGCGAGCGGCCGCGCCTTCGCGCTCGATCCAGGGAGGAGCGCGGGCGGGCGCCGGGTCGCCATCCCCGACGACAGACCCATCGACCCCACGCCCTGGACCAACGGACCCGCCGAGGTCGTCGGCATGGTGTGGCCCGCCGACCGCGAGCCGCACGAGGTCTACGGCGCGTGCCTCCTCGCGGTCGACGGCACCGCTCGCTGCGGGCCCGATCGCCCGACGCCGCCCCGTGAGGCGCCCTCTCCGCCGCTCTGTCGTCGCCTCGCGGGCGGCACCGTGCTGTGCCGGGGGGGCCTCTCCGATGGTGGCTTCGAGGACACCACGCGCCCGCACCCCATCGCCAGCGCGCTGCGCTTCACCGCCCTGCGCGCGTGCGAGCACCACACCTGCGGCATCACCACCGATCGCACCGTCGCGTGCTGGGGACCGGCCGTCCGCGTCGTCGACGGACCCGCTCAGGTCACCGCGATCACCCTGCGCGACGGCAACTCCTGCGCGCTCACGGCCGAGGGCGAGGTCTGGTGCTGGGACCCCGACGAGCTCACCCACGTCGGCCGCCGCAAGGAGCTCGCCCCCGCCGTCGCGCTCGCCGCCGACGGCACCGCGACCTGCGCGCTCACCGGCGACGGCGCCGTCTGGTGCTGGGGCGCGATCGGCCGCGCGTGGCCGGGTCACCCGCGCGCGCGGCGGGCGACGCGGGCCCTCGACGTGCGCCTGCCCGTCGCGGCCGACGCGATCTTCGCGGCGTCGCACGACGTGCTCTGCGCGCGCCTGCGCGACGGAACCACCCGCTGCTGGGGCGGCACCGACGATCCCTGGTCGGAGCGACGACCGACCGATCGCCTCGGCGACACGCCCGCCGACGACACCTGGGTCGCCAGCGACGCGGTGCCCGATGCCTTCGCGAGCGAGCCCGTGCCGCGCAGCGAGTACATGGTGCGACCCGATCGGCCGTCGCTGCTCCCCGATGGGCGCGTGGTGGTGTCCGACCCGGCGCGGGTGCGCGGGGTGTCCGTGCTGGGCGATCTCCCGCTCGCGCGCGAGGTGGTCTCCGCCGAGGCGAGCCGCTACGGGGGATCCCACCACTGCGCGCTCGCGCGCGACGGGCGCGCGTGGTGTTGGGGCAGCAACCTCGCCGGTCGGCTCGGGCTCGACGATGAGGTGGGGGAGGACGAGTGGCGGGTCGTTCAGGTGAGGCGCGAGACGAGGGCGAGCAGCGCCAGCAGCGTCGAGTGATCAGAGCCGCGCGACCAGGGTGAAGCGCTGGAGGGCCTGCGGGTCGTTGGCCGACGTCACCTGCTCGGTGCGCTCCAGGCGCACGTCGTTGAAGTAGACGCTCAGCTGGAGGCGGCGCAGCAGCTCGCCCACGTCGGCGACGGTGAGACCCTCGCCGCGGATGACCAGCCGGTCGCCGTCCTCGTCGAGCGCGGTCAGCCACAGGCGGTGTGGGTCCCACGTCGGCGACCACGGCATGTCCTGCATGGGGTGGCGGTGACGGTAGATGCGCTCGATCGTCGCCTCGCCCAGGGTCGGGCCGCCGCCTCGCGAGAGCACGCGAGAGAGCTCGAGCAGGCGCGTCGCGGCGTCGACCCGGTGCTGCTGCAAGCCGGTGACGACCGCTTCGCGCTGGCGCAGGTCGGCGAGCTCGGCGCGCACGGTCGGGTGGTCGGCGGCGCGGGCGGTGATCGACTCGATGGCCGCCTGCTGCTGCGCGTTGGCGGTCGCCGCGGAGCTGATCGCGCCGCGCGAGGTGGCGTGCACCGTCAGCAGGCCCGCGAGCAGCAGCACGAGCGAGCCGCTCGCGACGCCCGCCAGCCACGGGGAAATGGAGGGAGCGCGTTGCGCCTCGTCGCGAAGCGCCAGGTTGATTCGTCTCATCGCGGTGGGTCTCCCTCGTGGCGTGAATGACGGTGCGATCGCAGTGCGATCACAGCGCCACAATCACGCGGACGTCAACCGCGGCGGCCGCTTCAGCCCTCGGGCGCCATCGAGCCGCGGGCGCGAACCCGTCGGGCCGTTGTAGGCTCCCGCGTCACCCGCCGATGCCCGACACCTCGTCACTCCCATCGCGCTACCTCGTGTTCGACCGGTCGGCGTGGGCGAAGCTGCGCGACCACACGCCGCTCACGCTCTCCGAGCACGACCTCTCCGAGATGCGCAGCCTCGATGACGCGGTCTCCATCGCCGAGGTCGAGGAGATCTACCTCCCGCTGTCGCGCCTCCTCACGCTCCACGTGAGCGCGACGCGGCAGCTCCACCTCGCGTCGCAGACCTTCCTCGGCGACAGCGCCGCGAAGGTGCCGTTCATCATCGGGCTCGCGGGCAGCGTGGCCGTGGGCAAGAGCACCACCGCGCGCATCCTGCGGGCGCTGCTGTCGCGCTGGCGGGGCACACCCTCCGTCGACCTCGTCACGACCGACGGGTTCCTCTTCCCCAACGCGGTGCTCGCGGAGCGCGGGCTCATGCACCGCAAGGGCTTCCCCGAGAGCTACGACCGGCCGCGGCTGGTGCGCTTCCTCGCCGACCTCAAGGCCGGGGTCCCGTCGGTCGACGCGCCGGTCTACTCGCACCAGCAGTATGACGTCGTGACCGACCGCCTGCAGACGGTGCGGCAGCCGGACGTGGTCATCGTCGAGGGGCTCAACGTGCTCCAGGCCCCGCCGGAGCGCGGCGACTCGCAGGTGTTCGCTTCGGACTTCTTCGACTTCACCATCTACGTCGACGCCGACGAGGCCGACATCGAGCGCTGGTACGTCGACCGCTTCCTGCGGCTGCGCGACACGGTGTTCCAGGACCCGCGCTCGTACTTCCACCGGTACGCCGCGCTCGACGAGGCGCAGGCGCGGGCCACCGCCGCGGGCATCTGGGCCTCCATCAACGGCGTCAACCTCCGCGAGAACGTTCGGCCCACCCGCATGCGCGCGCACCTCATCCTGCGCAAGGGCGCCGACCACGCCGTCGAGCAGGTCCAGCTCCGGCGGCTGTAGCGGGAGAGGCCGACGACGGTCGGCGTGGGTGGGGTCTAGACCTTGCTGGGCGGGGGCTGGTTCTTGTTGGGCGCGTCCTGCGACGGGTCCCAGGCCCCCTTCTGGCCCGGAACGGCGTCGGGGAGCGGTTGGCCCGTGCCGCCCTTGGTGCCCGGGTCGGGGCCGGGGCCGGCCTGGCCCGGCGACGGGGTCTTGGCCGGCGGCGTCCCCACGTCGCCCTTGCCCGAGGCGTACACCTGCTTGCTGTTGGTCGTCGTCATCACTGCACCTCCCATCGGGTTCATCGACACTCCAGCCATGGTTGGAGGAGTTGGTCGGTCCTCTCTCCCCGATAAGACCCGCGGTCCGGAGCGCCAGTCGGGTGGGGGTCACCGGCGAGGCCATCACCGGGTGACGGGGTCCGGTGGGGCAACCGCCAGGATATGGGCGACGCGGCCAAGGTGATCGACTGGAACGGGACGGACATCCCGGCGAACCTGGGTGACCTGCTGACCGGGCTCCCCCCAGGGCGCTACCGACTCGAGGTGGTCCCCGTCGTCGACGCGGGCGACGTGCCCGGCGGGTTCACGCTGACGCCGGAGGCGGACGCGAAGGTGCAGGCGGGCATCCGGTCCGCCCGAGCGGGTCGCGTGGTGTCGTTTGACGAGCTCGACGCGCGCCTCGAGGAGACCCTCGCCCGCGGCGCAGCGCGGTGACGGTCGACCGCGCCGAGTTCACTGTCGACGCGGCCGACGAGTTCGACGAGCTGGTGGCCTGGCTCGACGAGCGCAACCCCGATGCCGCGCGGCGAGTGCGGCGCGATGTGATGGACGCCGTAGCGCGACTCGCGCGCGACGCCCCCCGGCTCGACGGCCGCCCGGTGACCCTTCTGTCGGGGGACCGGTGCCTGCGGTGGTTCGTGCACCCCGTGGTGGTGTTCTACGAGCGGGAGCCCGGCGTGGTCCGGGTGCTGCGCTGCTCCACCACGCCCGCGAGCCCATCGCCCGCTGACCCGGGCGCCGGCGGGGTACGCTCGCGGTGGAGAACCCGACGGGCTGCCTTCGGTGCATGGCGGAGCGACGGATGGTGCGATCTGACGGAGTGGGCCTCGCCGCGGCAGTCCTGGCGTTCGCATTGGCCTTGGCGGCGTGGGGCTGAGCCTCGCTTGCCAGGCGGGGCGTCTCGTCGACCCGCGTTGGACGACCTGATCCCCTTCAACCTCCGGCGTCGGCAGTCGTCGGGGGTGAATCGGGGCGATCGGGCCCGCAACGCACGCCCGTCACGATGCGCGTGCTCCATGTCATCAACTCCATGCGTCGCTCGGGGGCCGAGCGTCACCTCGCCAACCTCCTCGAACCCCTGTCCGCCCTGGGGATCGAAAACACCCTGGTCACCCTCGTCTCCGGCAACGCCTTCGAAGCGCAGGTGACGCCGTGGACTCGCCGCTGCGAGCTCGCGCTCGAGGACCGACTCGGGGCGCTCACCATCCCGCACCTCGCGGCCATGGCGAGGGAGGTCGACCTCGTCCACACCCAGCTCCCCCGCTCCGACGTGTTCGGTCGCGCCGCCGCGGCCCTCGCCCGACGCCCCTCCGTCACGACGCTCCAGCTCGCGCGCTACAAGCCGTCCGACGTCGACGCCCTGCCCCTCCGGCGGCGACTCCGCACCGCCCTCGAGAAGGCGCTCGACCGCGCCACCGCCGTGCCCGCGCGACGCTTCATCGCCGTCTCCGCCGCCACGCGCGACGCCTACGTGCGCCACGTCGGGGTCGACCCGCGCCTCGTCGAGGTGATCCCCAACTCCGTCGACCTCCGCGCCTTCGACCGGACCCTGCGAGGCGGACGGGACACGCTCCGCGCGTCGGTCGGCTTCGAGCCCGAGGAGTTCTGCGTGTTGATGATCGCTCGCTTCGAGCGGCAGAAGGCCCACGAGGTCGCCATCCGCGCCGTCGCCGCGGCGGCCCGCGAGGCGCCGGTGCGCCTCTACCTCGCCGGTCAGGGCTCGACCGAGCCCGCCATGCGCGCGCTCGCCGCGTCGCTCTCGGCCCCGATCACCTTCCTCGGCCTCTGCCCGGACGTGCTCTCCCTCCTCGGCGCCGCCGACCTCTTCCTCCTCCCCTCGCGCTTCGAGGGCATGCCCCTCGCCCTGATCGAGGCCCTGGCCGCGAGCACCCCCTGCCTCTGCTCGGACATCGCGGAGAACCGCGAGACCGCCGGCGCCGCGGCCGGGTACTTCCCCGTCGACGACCACGAGGCCCTCGCCCGAAGCCTCCTCCAGCTCCGAGCCGATCACGACCGCCGGCGCGCCCTCGCCGACCGCGGCCCCGCGCAGGTCGCCGACTACGACGCCCGGCGCGTGGCGGCCCGCGTCGCGCGGGTCTTCACCGAGGCCCTCCGCCCCTGAGCCGACGGAGTCGACGGAGCGCCTCGCCCCCGTGCGCCTGGGTGAAGGCGAGCGCCTCCGGTCCGAGCAGCCCGGCCCCGAGGGCGACCCACAGCCTCACCGAACGCCAGAGCGAGAGCGGAGCGTCGGCGAGGAGCCCCGCGGCCTCGCGGCGCTGCCCGGCCAGGAGGCGCTGGATCACCGCGTTCAGGACGTAGGCGTCGCGGAGCGCGGGCGTGAGGCGCGCCATCACCTCGCCGTGGAGGCGCAGCGTGCGTTCGAAGTCCTCCGCGCGATCGCGGGCGTCGCGCAGGAGCCGCCGCGCCGTCTCGGCGGGGGGCGACGCGGTGATGCGGTTGGGGGCGTCGGTGTGGATGAGCACGAAGCGCTCGCGGGTCAGCGAGAAGCGGTGGGTGCGCGCCATCTCCAGGTGAAACCCGCCCTCGTAGGCCCGGCCCTCGGGGTACCGCAGCGTCTCGAACACCGAGCGGCGGATGCAGTTGAACGACTCCGGGATGCGCAGCGCTCCCCAGTACCGGACGTAGCCCTCGTAGTCGTAGACCGCGTCCTCGCGTGGCGCGGGGACGGGCGTGTCGGGCCCGACGTCCCAGGTGCACATCGAGGCCACGTTGCCGACGTCCGGCGCCGCCTCGTCGCAGCGCCGCGCGAGCCCCGCCAGCGCGCCGGCGAGGAGCTCGAAATCGCTGTCGAGCATGACGCACCAGCGCCCCCGCGCCGCGGCGATGGCCGTGTTGCGGGCGGCGCACACGCCGCGGTTGACCGGGTGCCGCAGCAGGGTGATGCGGGGGTCGCCGCAGGACGCCACCCGCTCGGCGGTCTGGTCGGTCGAGGCGTCGTCGACGACGATGACCTCGAAGTCGGTGTAGTCCTGCCGGAGGCAGCTCCCCAGCGCGCGACCGATCATCCCGGCGCGGTTGTAGACCGGGACGATGATGGAGAAGGTCGGCGCCTCACCCAAGGCCGTCCACCGTGGCCGCGGCGAGGTGCTCCCGAAACTGCCGCGTCAGGTCGAGCATGCCCTCCTCGATGGAGAGCCTCGAACGCCAGCCGAGCAGCGCCTCCGCCCGCGCGGGGTCGCCGTAGAAGCGGGCCACGTCGTAGCGCCGGGTGGGGCCCTCGACGACCTTCGCGCCGCTCTTCGCGCAGGACAGCGCGAGCGCCGCGAGCTGCCCGAGGGTCGTCCCGCGGCCGGTGAGGAGATGGACGGGCGGCAGCGAGCGCTCGCCCTGGCGCAGCGCCTCAGCGGTGGCCACGAGGCCGCGCACCGTGTCGCGAACGTGGGTGAAATCGAAGGTGTGCTCCCCGCCGTCCACGCGCAGGTCGCGCCCCTCCACCGCGCCCCTCGCGAACGCCGGCACCACCCGGTCGGCGTGGTCGTGCACGCTCCCGTAGACGTTGGAGAGCCGCACCACCGCGGTCGCCAGGCCCGCCTCTCGGGCCGCCAGCGTGCGCTGCTCGCCCACGAGCTTCGAGCGCCCGTACACGTTGATCGGAGCCACCGGGTCGTCCTCTCGCACCGGCAGGCCGCGCGGCTCGCCGTAGACCTCGCGGCTGCTCACGGTCATCACCCACGGTCGACGCCGCGACTCCACGGCGCTGCGCAGCACGTTGTCCACCCCGCCGACGTTGACGAGCATGCAGCGCTCGGGGTCCCTCTCCCCCCACACGACGCGCGAGACCGCGGCGAGGTGCACCACGCCGTCGACGCCCGACACCGCCTCCCGCACCCGGTCGAGGTCGAGGACGTCGACGCGCTCGGAGGGCCTCGCGGCGCGGAGGTCGAGCTTCGAGACGGCGTGCCCGAGCTCGGCGAAGGCGGCGGCGAGCGGGACGCCGATGAGACCCGACGAACCCGTGATGAGAACGATCATGGACGGGCCTTGATCTGGACGAGCGTCTCCTGCCGGGTCGAGGCTTCGCCGTAACAGCCGCGGCACGAGCGCGGCGGGGCGTTGTTCGCGATCTGTCGGCGCAGGGTCTGGTAGGGCTCCCCGCGCCAGATCTCACGGAAGGGCGTCTCGAAGAGGTTGCCCATCTTCATGGTGTCGGCGTCGGCGAGGAGGCAGCACGGCACCACGTCGCCGGTCGAGGTGATGTAGGCGCTCAGCCACGGCCACGTGCAGGGAGACTCCCTGGAGAAGGGCGCGTCCTTCCCGACGCGGAGGGCGACCCCCTCCTCCTGCGCGACGCGGAGCGCCTCGTCGAGGACGGCCTTCACGGCGGGGTCGCTCGGGTCGATGCGCACGGGGTCGATGCGCGCCCGCATGTCGTCCTTGCCCCAGTGGGTCAGGAAGGGCTGGAAGGTCAGCGTGGTGATGTTCATCGCCCTGGCCAGGCGCACGATGGCGGGGGCCTCGTGCAGGTTGCGCCGGGTGAGGACGCTCCACCCCGACACGCGGGTGCGGGCCGACCCCGCGCGGCGCCTGGCGAGGTCGGTGACGTTCTCGACGAAGCTCGCGAAGCGAGCGCCGGCGCGGATGTCCTCGAAGACCTCCGCCGACGCGCCGTCGATGCTCACGGCGATGGTGGTGAGGCGGAGCGCGTCGAGGGCCTCCGCGATCTTCTTCGTATAGACGGTGCCGTTGGTGACGAAGTGCGTGGCCACGCCCCGCGCCTCGGCGATCGTCAGGATCTCCGTCAGCCGCTTGTTGAGCAGCGGCTCCCCCATGCCCTGGAGCTTCACCGACGAGAGCGCAGGGAACTGATCGATGATGCGCCGGAAGGCCTCCGGCGTGAGGTGGGTGGTGGCCTTCGACCAATGGGTCACCTGGCAGTGCTCGCAGCGCAGGTTGCAGTTGTTGTTGGGTTCGATCTCCAGCCGGACGGGCAGGCACGGCGGTTTGGTCAGCCGCAGCCGATAGCCAGCGCGGACCCCGAGGTAGCTCGCCAGCCGCCGCGGGTGCTGCACCATCGCGGCGGCTCGCTGCACCCAACCTGTCAGCGCGTGAAGTGTGGCCATCTCCCTCAACCTACCGGACGGACGCCCGCGACCCACGCACGGCAACCTGCCACGAGCCCTGTGTCTCAACGCACAACGGGCGTTCAACAAATACCGCCGGGCCTGGGAATTTCCCTCCCAGCGGCACAGCGCCGGGATGCGCCACCGCGGGTCGGCCCGCTTCTCGCGCCCCACGTCGAGCACGACACGCCGGCCGTCACGGGCCGCAGCGTCGGGGTCGTCCTCAGGGCCGGCAAGCCGTTCGAGGTCTCCTCGGGCTGGCGCTTCGGCGTCGGGGCGCAGGGCTTCCTCCACCGCAACCACGTGCTGTCCCGCGGCGAGCGCGAGGACGTCAGCGGCGGCGTCACGCTACTCGGTACGCTCACGTACCATTGACGCCCCGTCGCGCAGGAACAGCTCCCCCGACCCGTCACGTCCCTTGCGACGAGGCATGGGCCCGCAGCCACGCCCGACCCTCGGGGCACACGCTCGGGTAGGGGCAGTCCGCGCACTGCGCACCCGGAATGGGAGCCTTCTCCGCGTCGCCGAGGATCGTCCCCACCAGCGCGGCGACCTCGGCCTCGACCGCGTCGAGCTCGGCGTCGCTGCGCAGCACGAAGGCCGAGTCGCCGGTGCGGAGGTTGAGGATGCCGGTGTACACGGCGACGCCCGGGTGCTCCCGCGCGACGAGGAGCTGGTAGACGGTCATCGCGAGGCTCGCGCGCACGTCGTCTTCGCCGTAGACGCGCCGGCCGGACTTGTAGTCGATGACCTCGAGGGCGCCGTCGGGGCGGCGGTCGAGGCGGTCGATCTTGCCGAAGAGGACGTAGGTCGCGTAGCGGCGCTGCACCGTCACCTCGTTGGCGAGCGTGACGCGCCCGGGCTCGGCCGCCGCGTCGTGGTAGCGGGACAGCATCGCCTCGCCCGCGGCGCGGAAGGCCGCGGCCTCCTCGGGCGAGCCGTAGCCCGCGTCGGACCAGCGCCCGGCGAGCTCCGTCTTCAGGTCGTCGAGGGAGACCGCCCCGGCGCCGCCGCGCTCGTGGAAGGCCTGCAAGGTGCGGTGCACGCTGCCGCCGAAGGACTGCGCCGACGACACGCCGCCCCAGCGCAGCCCCCGCTCATACTGGAACAGGTAGGCCCGCGGGCAGAACCGGTAGAGGTTGAGCCGCGTGGGGCTGAAGCGCGGGAGCCGCGGGGACTTCGGGGAGGGCCCGCTCCCCCCGCGCTGGCGCTCGTCGCTCACGCCGCCCCCCGCGCCTCGATGAAGGCCAGCACCGCCCGCTCGTCGGCCGACAGCGCCGGGTCGCCGTCGCTCGCGCCGAGGCGCCCGCAGAGCGAGGGGACCAGCTCGCCGGCGAGGTAGGCCTCGACCACCGCCGGGTGCACGTAGCACTTGCGGCACACGGCCGGGGTGTTGCCCAGCCGCGCTGCGACCGACGCGACCGCCGCCGCCACGCCGCGCTTCGCCTCGGCCTCCGACGCGGCCGCCCCGACGGAGCAGAGGGCCTTCGCGGCGAGGACGGTGCCCGCCCAGGTGCGGAAGTCCTTGGCCGTGAACGCCTCGCCGGCGACCTCCTGCAGCCACGCGTTGACGTCCGCGGAGTCCACCGTGCGGGTCTCGCCGGCCTCGTCGAGGTAGGTGAACAGCTCGTGGCCGGGGAGCTCGCGGCAGCGCTTCACCACGCGCGCGAGGCCCGCGTCGCGCACGTCGATGGCGTGGCGCACCCCGCTCTTGCCGCGGAACCCGAAGTGCAGCCGATCGCCCGTGACCTTCACGTGGCGGGTGCGCAGCGTGGTGAGCCCGTACGAGTCGTTGGCGCGCGCGTACTCCTCGTTGCCCACGCGGATGAGCGTGACCTCCAGCAGCCGCACGACGGTGGCGATGACCTTCTCGCGGTCGAGGCCGGGGGCCGCGAGGGCGGCCTCGACGCGCGCCCGCACCCGCGGCAGCGCCTTGCCGAAGGCGATCATGCGGCCGTACTTGGTCTCGTCGCGCACCTGCGCCCAGCGCGGGTGGTAGCGGTACTGCTTGCGCCCGCGGGCGTCGCGCCCCGTCGCCTGGAGGTGGCCGTCGGGGCGGGGGCAGATCCAGACGTCGGTCCAGGCGGGCGGGATGGCGAGCGAGCGGATGCGCGCGAGGTGCTCGCGGTCGCGCAGCGGGCGCCCCGCCACGTCGCGGTAGGAGACCGCGTCCCCGCTCCCTACGCGGCGGAACCCGGGCGACGCGTCGCTCACATGCCGGAGCCCGGCCTCCCGGGCGGCCGCGACCGGGTCGGCCGCGGGGATCGCATCGCATGGAGCGGGCGCGACGTCTGGATCGTGGGAGCGCGTGCGTCGGTGCGATCGCTCGGCGGTGGGCATCGGCGCCAACGTCTGGCAGCACGCGCCGTACCGACGACGCGAGAAGCGCGAGCCGCGCGATGGACGGATGGATACGCGACGCCAGGCCCACGAGGCCGGGAGCACCACGTGTGGCGTGCGGTCGCACTTCGCGGCGAGATCGCGTGATGCGAAGGGCTTCAGCGCAGCAGGCGCCCGGCCTCGTCGCAGAGCGCGAGCTCGCCGGCGTCGAGCGGGGGGGTCTCCCCGCAGGCGCGCGCGAGGTCGTCGGCGAGCTTCGGGACATACCGCGCCAGCCAGGCCCTCATGGTCACCCCCTTCACCAGGCGCTCCCCCCCGACGGCCTCCCGCACCACGGCCGCCGTGCCGGGGTCGCGCAGGGCGACGAGCTTCGCGCCGACGGCCGTCCACAGGGCCCTGGACGAGGTCGACCCGAAGGCGAAGTCGGACACGAAAGCGGCGAGGGCGAGGGCCACCCGCGGGTCGTCGTCGAAGCGCCCGAGCGCGTCGAAGCGCAGCCGCGCCTCCTCCATCGTGCCGTGGAGCCATGTCTCGGTGAGCGCGCTGAGGTCCTCCGGGCGGCGCGGCCTCGCGAGGGCCATCCACGGCCCCTGCGCGACAGGCGCGGGCTCCGGGGCGCAGCGCCTTCCCAGCGCGTCGACCAGCTTCGCGAGCGCGGGGTGCCGCTTCGCGCGCCACGCGACGAGCACCCGGCGTAGCATCTGCGCCTCGGGCGATCGCGGCGCCTCGGGTACGGGCGAGCCGACGACGGCCGCCCTCGCGGGCGCAATGGCGCGCGCCATGAGGAAGGCCGCCACCTCGGGGTCGCGCCAGCGGGCGAGGGCGCCGCGGTCGTCGACGCAGCCGCCGAGGACGATGTCCCCGGCCGCCGTGGATGCGACCGAGCGCACCGCGAGGGCGAAGGCGCAGAGCATGGTCCAGGTCTCGCCGCCGTCGGGGGAGCGCCACACCTCGCCGATCGCCCCATCGGTCGCGAGCCTGTGCGGAACGTCGAAGGCGTAGAGCACCACACCCGCGGACCAGATCCTCGGGCCGCGGACGTCGAAGGGGAGGACGTGGCGGCGCCAGCTCACGCCGCGGTCGTCCGAGGCGAGGAGGTCGCCGGAGTCGAGACGCGCGTACACGCGGTCGCCGCTCGCGTGGACGTCGAGGAGCTGGCTGGAGACGTCCTCGAGCATGCGCTGCCAGGTGTCGCCTCCGTCGAGCGAGCGCCACGCCGCGCGGTCGAGGTGCGTGTGGGCGCAGGAGACGAAGAGGGTCCCGTCGTCGGTGCGCGAGAGGCGGCGCACGGCCGACCCACGCGGCCCCTTCCTCGCGGGCGTCCACCCCAGCTCCCCGTGGCGCCGCCGATACACGTTGCCCCCGACGCCCACGAGCGCGGCGTCGGGCGTGACCAGCGCCGACCAGAGGTGCCTCGCCCCGCGCAGGGGCGTGTGCTCCCAGGTCTGGCCGAGGTCGCGCGTCTCGTGGAGGGCGCCCTTCTCGTCGCCCACGAGCACCGCGCCCTCGGGCGTGACGGCGATGGCGGTGAGCCACCGGCCCGCGGGCGAAGGGACCTCCGCCCAGGTGTCGCCGCCGTCGCTCGAGCGAAGCACGGTGGAGCGGTAGAGCAACGCCCAGAGGGCGCCGTCGGGGCCGAGGGCGAGGCCCTGGATCCATCCCTTCTCCGGGCGGCCCAGCCGGGTGATCGTCGGCGTCATGGGCGCGACGGTACGACACCGTTGGGGAGGGGCGCCCGAGGAGCGAGATGCGATCCGCCACCACGAGCCGCTGAGCTCCGGCCCGTCGTGGCTCGGCGATTCCACTGGATGGAGAATCGATCACTTCGATGCAACACCGTATCGCAGCGCCATACAATGCGCGGCCCGGTGGTGTTCAGAAGGGCGAGGGCTCCTCGGGCCAGAGGCAGAGGCCCGCGTCGGCCTCGCAGCGCAGCGACGGGGAGAAGTCGGCGCAGTCGCGCGGCGCCCGGCACTGGTAGCGGCAGAGCCCGTCGAAGCCGCAGGCCTGCGGGGGCGCGCACTCGGAGTGGTAGCGGCAGAACCCGGGGTGGTCGCCCGGCACGCACACCCGACGGGCGCCCTGGTGGAGCTCGGCGCACTTCCACCCGGCGACGCAGTCGCGGGCGTCGTGGCACTCGGCCCGACAGCGGCGGGCGGCGCACACCAGCGGGGAGGCGCAGTCTTCGTTGAAGAGGCACTCCTCGCCCTGCTCGCGGCCCGACGTGCAGGCGACGAGGAGCCCCGCGAGCAGTACGACGGCCAGTCGGCGGGAGGGGGCTTGCATCGGGGCGCGATCCTACGTCACAACCTCGCGCCGAGGGTCATGCGCGCGTCGCCGACAGGATGGGGCCGCCGGGTCGTGCACGCCCTCGTGGCGTGCCTGGGCCTGGCCATCGTGCCCGGGTGCACCGTGCGCCACGAGGTGGGCGACGACTGCCTCTTCGGCAGCGACTGCGCCGAGCCCCTGGTCTGCGCCGCGCGCCGCTGCCGGGCGAGCTGCCGCAGCTCGCGCGACTGCCTCAACGGCACCGTCTGCCGCCCGTCGGGCGAGTTCGCGCTGAGGGTCTGCCTGCCCCCGGGCGATCCCTGGGAGTGCGCCTCGCAGGAGGACTGCGAGGCCCCCCAGGTCTGCGGCCCCACGCGCCAGTGCCAGGCCGCCTGCCGCGTCGACTACGACTGCCGCTTCATGGCCTTTGGCGCCCGCTGCGCCGATGGGCTCTGCCGGGTCGACGACGCCGGCGCCCCCGACGCGCCCGCGGCCGACGCGCCCTCCGACGCGCCCTCCGACGCGCCCTCCCTCGACGCCCTCGCCGACGCGCCCTCGGTCTCCGCCGACGCGCCCGACGCGGCCGCGCTCGACGCCTCCGCGCCCGCCGACTCGCCCGCCCCGATCGACGCCCCGGCGACCGACGCGGGCCCTCCGCCCCTCGACGCCCCGGCGCCCGACGCGCGGCCCGACGCGGGCGAGCCGCCGACGTACAGCTTCCTCGACGTGCCGACCTCCGAGGCGAGGCCCGCGACCCGGCTGCGGGGCTTCTTCGGGCGCTCGCGGGTCTGCGCCGTGCGCGACGACGGCCGCACCTTCTGCTGGGGCCCCAACCCCTCCGGGTCGCTGGGCCTCGGCGCCGCGCCCAACCCCGTCACCACCCCCACCGAGGTGCCCGCCCTCGCCGACGCCGAGGAGATCGCCATGGCGTACGAGACCACCTGCGCCCGCCTGCGCGACGGCACCGTGCGCTGCGCCGGCTCGGGCGGCGGGCTGCTCGGCAACGGCACCACGGCCTCGTCCACGAGCTTCGCGCCGGTGCCCGGTCTCACCGGGGTCACCTCGCTGCGCGCCGGGGAGTCGCACTTCTGCGCCCTGCTCGACGACGCGACCATGCGCTGCTGGGGCTCGAACGCCTACGGGCAGCTCGGCGACGGCACCTCGGGCAACGTCCGCGCGACGCCCGTCTCGCCCCGCACCCTCACCGGCGTGGCCGCCATCGCCCTCGGCGAGGGGCACACCTGCGCGCGCCTGCTCGACGGCACGGCGCGCTGCTGGGGGCTCAACAACTCGGGCCAGGTCGGCATCGGCGCCGCCTCCGTCGCCGTGTCCTCGCCCACGGTGGTGCCAGGCCTCGCCAACGTCACCTGGATCACCGCGGGCTACCACGGCTCATGCGCCCTGCTGGCCGAGGGGTCGGCCTGGTGCTGGGGCGCCAACACCTTCCAGGCCCTCGGCGACGGCACCTTCACCGACCGCGCCAGTCCGGTGCGGGTGATGAACCTCCCGCCCGACGTGCACGCGATCGAGACCACGGGCCACGCCACCTGCGTGGTGCACGGCGCGGCCCGCGGCGTGAGCTGCTTCGGCATGCAGCCCCTCGGCGATGGCCCCGCCTCGTCGGCGGGCTCCACCGCGGTGCCCCGCGCGGCGCGCGGCGTCACCGACGTGGTGGATTTCACCGCGCGCTCGATCAACATCACGCAGAACGTGTTCGTCGCGCGCAGCGCCGGCGGGGCGATCCTGTTCTGGGGCAACGTGGGCCCCGGGGTGCTCGGCCCGGTGGCCCTGAGCGTGGGCGTGCCCCTCGCGCCGGAGCTGCCGTGAGCCGCGCCCTGCGTCGCGCCGTCATGGCCGCGGCGGTGGCGGCGGCCCTCGGGTCCTGCACCGCGCGCCAGGGCCCCGCCGAGGAGTGTCTCTTCAACAACGACTGCGCCGAGGGCCTCGTCTGCGCCGGTCGACGCTGCCGGATCACCTGCCGCGATGGGCGCGACTGCGCGCCGGGCACCCGCTGCACCGGAGCGGGCGACGGTCGGCGCGCGTGCATCCCCGAGGAGGGTCCGGGCTACTGCCGCATGTCGAGCGAGTGCGGCGAGCGCGAGCGCTGCTTCGAGGGCCTCTGCCTGCGCACCTGCGACCGGGGGGGCGACTGCCTCTCCACCCAGTCGTGCAACCTCGGACGCTGCGTCCCTTCGTGGACCGCTCCCGCCTTCGACGCCGGCGCTCCGCCCGACGTGAAGCCCGCCCTCGACGCCGGCCCTCCCCTCGACGACCTCGCCGCCGACCGCCCCGGCGCACCCGACGTGCCCGACGTGCCCGATGTGCCCGACGTGCCCGATGTGCCCGATGTGCCCGATGTGCCCGATGTGCCCGACGTGCCCGATGCGCCGGTCGCGGTCGACGTGCCGCCCTCGCGCGGGATCGTCGAGCTCTGCGCCAGCGGCGACCGCACCTGCGCTCGCAGCGCGGCGGGGCGTGTCTGGTGTTGGGGAAGCAACGAGGCCGGCGGGCTCGCGCGCCCCGCGACGCTGGGCTTCTCGCCGTTGCCCGTGGCGATCGAGGCCGCCGAGGGGGCCACGCTGCTCGCCTGCGGCGCGCCGACCTTCACCGCGCGCAACACGCAGGCGGGGCACTCGTGCGTTCGCACCGCCGGGGGACAGGTGCTCTGCTGGGGCAACAACCGCTACGGTCAGGCGGGCTTCACCGGCGACACCGAGGTGATCGCGCCGACGCCCCACGCCCTGGCCGAGCCCGTGGGGCTGCTCTCGCTCTCGCACCGCGCGTCCCTGGCCATCACCACCTCCGGGGCCCTGTGGGGCTGGGGACTCGACGACGACGCCGTGCTCCTCTCGGGCGACGGGACGAGCAGCGTGCACACCGACCCGCTGCGCGCGGCCCTGCGCGAGCCCGTGCGCCTCGCGGTCGCTGGCAGCCGCCACGCCTGTGCGGTCACCGCCACGGGGCGGCTCTACTGTGCGGGCGCCAACAGCGCGGGCGAGTTCGGCATCGACTACGCGCCCGACTCGGTGCTCCCCCTCGAGGTCGACGCCGCGCGCGCCATCGCCCCCGACATCGTCTCGATGGTGCTCGGCACCTCGGGGAGCATCCTCGCGGGCGGCTTCACCTGCGTGGCCACCCGCGACCGCGTCACCCGCTGCACCGGCGTGCTGCCCTTCCTTCCGGCGGGCACCCGCGCCTTCACCCCGGTCGACGCCCTTCGCGGCGCGTTGCGGCTCTACACCACCACCTTCGCCAACTACATGGGTCCTGCGGCGTATGTCTGCGCCCTGCGCGACGACCTCACGGTGCGCTGCCTCAACGGCCGCACCGCCGCGGTCGGTCCGCGCGACCTGCCCTTCACCAGCGTCTTCTCCCTCGCGCTGGGAACCCGCCACTTCTGCGCCCTGCGCGCCGACGGCTCCGTGGAGTGCATGGGCGACAACAGCGTTGGCCAGCTGGGCACGGGCGACACCGTCAGCTCCGAGACCCCCCAGCGGGTGAGCTTCCCGCCCTGAGCGTGGCCCTTCGGGGCCACCGGGGGGGTGGAGCGCTCGCTCCGAGCTCGAGCGGGAGCCGTACCGGGCGGGCCCGAGCGACGACGGCTACCGGGCGCGGGGGGGCCGGGACGCGGTGCTGCGGGTGCTCGGCTGGCTGGGCGCGATCGGGATGGTGGTGCTGCGGAGGCGGTGAGAGGCGAGCGGAACGACGCGAGTCGAGCGCCCACCGCCGCCCCGCGCCCCGCAGTACGTTGGGCGCGTGCCCCGCGCTTCCGCCCGCCTCGCGCTCGCCGCCTTCCTCGCCGCGTCGCCCGCCGCCGCCGATCCGTCGCCGCGTCCCGACGCCGCCCACGCGGGCCTGATGATCCGCGCGGCGCTGGGCTTCGGGCACGACGCCGTGCGCGGCGACGACAGCGCGCTGCAGCTCTCCGGCGGGGCCTTCGGCACGCACCTCGCGGTCGGCTGGTACCTCATCCCCACCATCGCCCTCCACGGCACCATCTGGAACGGTCTCACCTTCAACCCCACGGGCACGAGCCCCGCCGGCCGCGCCTCGGTCTCCCGCGGCAACACGCCGGCCGTCACGGGCCGCGGCGTCGGCGTCACCTGGGTCGTCGCGCCGCTCGGCGCCTTCGTGAGCGCCTCGGTGGGCCTCTCGACGATCGACCTCCAGACCACCGTCTCCGACGTCGTGGTGATCGCCCGCGCCGACCTCGGCGTCGGGGTCGTCCTCATGGTCGGCAAGCAGTTCGAGGTCTCCTCGGGCTGGCGCTTCGGCGTCGGGGCGCAGGGCTTCGTCCACCGCAACAACGTGCTGTCCCGCGGCGAGCGAGAGGACGTCACCAGCGGCGGCGTCACGCTGCTCGGTACGCTCACGTACCATTGAAACTGGCCTGCGGCCGCCCTCCGGTCGCCTCCCGCCGCGGCCACCGCCCGCGCGCCTCTCACGCCGCCACCCCGTCGCCTGGAGGTCAGCCGTCGGGGCGGGGGCAGATCCAGACGTCGGTCCAGGCGGGCCGAGATCAGAGGAAGTTGCTCTGCTGGGGATCGAAGAGGATCACTCCAGGGAGCGCACGAAGGAAGTCCATCACATAGATGATCTGGTTCGTGTATTCTCGATCGTTGTCATCGCCAAAGACGACATTGATCTTGCGGCGCATGCCAGGGAGCTGGTCGGGAGCGCCAGGGCCAAGCACCTTGCGAATCTGCGTCGTCTCCTCGCTCACCGCATCGCCCTCCTGGTAGGCGATCCGGATCCGCCACAGGTCCCAGCGCAGAATCAAGCTTGGGGGTCGGCAAAAGGCAGCCTTTCAAATGACGCCGAGAAGCCGTCCTCATTGCGGAAGAGTCGCTTCAGATCCGCGGATAGCGACTCGATGGAGAGCATCGGAGCGTGGTCTGGAAGGAATGCACAAAGGACAAACAACATTTCCAGGATCCTCGTTCAAGGGGCGATTCGAAAACGTCAGACGACGGCTGGTGATCGCCAGCGCTTCTTCGACGTTCGGCTCGACGCGCTTGCGCCTGCGTCGCCCCGATTTCGCGTTCGCGCCGAACTCGCCCTGGCGGGTCGCGGTGGTTCCGCTGCCACCTGTGGAGAAGGAGGGAGGCCGCGAATCTCGTACATCGGGTCTTTCGTCAACCCGAGCGAACTCGTGTCACAGCCGTCCCGCGTTGGACCGACTATCCCCTTCTCAACGTGAATTTCTCCTTCGAGGCATCGAGTCCATGGGCCTGCCCAGAGCGGACGCTCCCGCCGTCGGCCTGAAGGGTCCCGGAACGTCAACCGTCCCGGGAAACGGGCGCCACGGTGCGCATCCTCCGTCGCCTCCGTCAAGCGTCGAACTGAGGAAGTGCGTGTGTGCGATCAGCGGTCGGCGTGGGTGAATCGCGCCGATCGCCATGGGGAGAGCGCTGGGCACCGCACTCTCGGCGTGATAACGGTCTACGACATGGGGACGCGCGCGCGGTGGGGATGGGTCGTCGGCGTGGGTCGCATCGTCTCGGGCGTCGCGCTCGCGTCGGGGTGCGGTGGCGGCGGCACCCACCCGGCTCCCTTCTGCACCGAGGGCACCTATCAGGCGTGCACGACCCCCGACAACCGCGCCGGCTTCGCGCCGTGCCTGGCGACCGGGGCGTTTGGTACGTGTGATCCGTCGCTCGCAGACAACGACGCGGGCGTCCGCGACGCGAGGGGCTCGGACTGAAGAGACGAGTCCGCATCGACGAGCGCGTAGGGACACTCCTTCCGCGAGACTCGCGTCGTCGGGCGCGGGTCATCCTCAAGCGACGGAGCCTTCACCGCGCGCCGTTGTCGGGTGTCCGATGAGCACGCGATCGATGCACTCCGGCCTGGTCATGGCGGCCGTCGCGCTGGCGGCGGGCGGGGCCCGGGCCCAGACCAGGAACCACGACGGAGGAACGCTCCGCGAACGCCCGACGGTGACGCCAGGCGCGCCCACGCCGAGGGTGCTGGGGACCATCGACCGGGAGGCGATCCGGGCGGTCGTCGCCGAGAGCACGGGCGGCCTCCGGGCGTGCTTCGAGCGGGCGCTGCGGCGAAACCCCGGGCTGAGCGGGGCGTTCGGGTTCCGCTGGGTCATCGGCATCGACGGGCGCGTGACCCACGCCCTGCGCGGCGGACGGCTAGGGAACGCAGACGTTGATCGGGCCGGCGGCCATCTGCACGGCGGCGCAGGTGGTGAAGTACGGCGCGCAGTCGCGGTTGGCGTTGGCGGGGTTGCAGAGGCGCATGCACTGCGCCGTCATGGGGTTGCCCCTCGGGGCAACGCACTCGACGCTCTGGAAGGCCGCGCCTGGGACGTAGCCCGGGCACATCGCGGCGTTGCCGCTGGTGCAGGCGAGGGTGCAGAGGTTTCCCTGCGGGGCGCCCGCGCGGGAGAACATCGACGGGATGCAGGTGGTGCTGCTGCCGCACGCGGCGCCGGCCGGGGTGCAGCTGGTGTACGCCGCGGGCAGTGGGGACTGGATGGTGCCGCCGGTGCCGATGGGCACGCAGATCTGGCTGCTGGTGCCCGGGATGACCCTGCACTGCGTGCCGGCGCCGCAGTCCAGGTTGGTCGAGCAACTGTCGTAGCACTGGCCGACGCCCGTCAAACCGTTGACCACGCAGGTCGGGAGGTAGGCCGGGTTGGTGCCGGCGTCGGGGCAGGCCACCCCGATCGAGCAGGTGGTGGTGCAGAGGTTGGCCGCGCCGCCACTGGTGAAGCTCGCCGAGGCGCAAGCCGTCCCGCCGCCGCATACCTGGCCGGGGGTGCACGCCTCGTAGGCGCCCGGCCCGGCGGGGGTCGTGCCGGCGTCGCCGCAGGCGCACGGCCCCAGGGTGCCACCCGCGGCGCACACCTGGACGCCCTGGGCCGCGCCGGGGCAGGCGCACGCCACCTGGGTGCCAGGCGTGCAGAGCAGCGTGCCGGCGTCGGGCGTGCCGACGTCGGGCGTGCCGGCGTCGGGCGTGTCGGCGTCGGGCGTGTCGGCGTCGGGCGTGCCGTCTCCGACGACGGACTGAGAGCAGGCGGCGAGGGAGGCGGCGAGCGTGAAGGCGAGGGTTCGGCGCATCGCAGGAGCGTATCGCGAAGCGCAGCGCCGGGGCGGACCCGCGCGCCCTGTACTCCTCCGCAGGTCGCGCAGCGGCCCGCTCCGGCGTTCTTCCTTCGCCCTCGCTCCTCGCAGGCCGAGGGCGTTGTTCATCGCGGCGTCCGGCGTACGCTCGTGCCGTGAACTCAACGGGCTGCCCTCGATGCGTGGCGGAGCGGCGGTCTCGGCGGTTCGACGCCGCCTGCCTCGCGCTCGCGGGCGCAACGTTCGTGTTGTTCGCGCTCACTTTTCCAGTGCTCATGCTTCAAGTTCCTGCGAGGCAGCATTGGCTCGATCGGCTGTGGCTTCTAGCGCTTGTGGCCGCGTCGCTCTCGGCGGTCGTGGGTGCCCTGTCGAGCCGCCTATCCCGCCGCGCCTCGACGCCGCTCCCGCCGCCCGCCGCCGACCCGCTGGCGACCTACCGCGACGGCCCGCCGACGGGGTGCCCGCGGCACCCGTTCGCGGGCTGACGGAGGACGCCCCCGGAAGCGACCTCCCGTCCTGTCTCCATCCTCCCCCTCCAACATCACCGTCATCACCGGCCGCGGATCGTCGCCCGGTCCCACCGTCGCCCAGGCGTCGACCCACCGTCAGCGCGACGGGCAGGGTGAGCCCGACGGCGCGCGCCGCAGCCGTCAAGTCGATCAGCACCCCATCGGCGAGCGCGTCGGCACCGGGGATGTCCTGAGGCTCCGCGCGACAGCGTGGAACACCTCGAACTTCGCACATTGCGTCCTTCGTCAACCCGAGCGAACTCGGGCCACAGGCGTCCCCCGTTGAACCACTTATCCCCCCGACCTAACCGCATTCGACGGTCGCGCGGGTGAGGTGACCTGCCTGGCCCTCTCACGCGACAGCGGCTCCTCACGAGCGGCGAGAGGGACGGTGACGTGCGGGGCTACGATGTGGTCTCTGGAGAGACGCGCTGGGTGCAGGAGACCGACGGCGCGGAGGTCACCGGGGTCGCGTTCCGCGCAGAGCGCCCGAGTGTCCTCGTCCTCGATCGCGGCGGCGTCGGTCTTTGGCGCCGACGGCTCAAGGTCTGGCGCTTGCGTTCGCCGTCGCGACCCATCGGCACGGTCACGCTCCCTCCGGAGGACGGCGTCAAGGCCCTCGCTCTCTCGCCTGACGGTCGCACACTCACGATCGACGCCACCCGCGGCCGGCGTGCTCTTCAAACTCGACGCCGACTCGACGTCGTAGCGGACTGCCGTCGCATCCGATCGCGATGATGCCGGAATTGAAGTTCCGGGCGTCTGCGCGCAACAGTGCGCGGAGGTGGCGATCCCATGCGCATGAGACCAGTCGGTCGCTCGTGGTCCGGAGTCGGGACGATGAGGTTGGGTTCTCCCTTCCGGCTCCCGGTCATGGTCGCCTTGTTCACGGCGAGTTGCCTCGACGACTACCCGTTGCCCGCCACGCGCGGCGACGCCACGGCTGAAGGGTCAGTCGCCACCGCCGTCCCAGATGTCGGCGCGGATGAACCGGCTGCAATGGACGCCGAGATGGACGCACGGGCCTCGCACGATGCGAGAGTCGAGGTGGACGGCGGCATCGACGTCGCTTTCGTCGACGTCCAAGCGATCAACGCTGACCGTGTTGGTGTCGACGCATCCGACGCTGGCGTCGACGCCGCGATCGCCCCGGATCGAACCTGCCCCTCCGACGCGACGCGGTGCGAAGGGGTGTGCGTGGACGTGATGGCAGATAGCGCCCACTGTGGCACCTGCGACGTCCACTGCGACGACGCCCTCACCTGCGTCAGCGGAGTCTGCGCATTGATCTGCGCCCCGGGGCTCACGGTCTGCGGCATGACCTGCCGCGACCTGGCTCGCGACGACGGGGCGTGCGGAGAGTGTGGTCGGGCGTGTGGCACCGGGTTGAGGTGTATCGACGGCGCATGTCGCTGCCCGCCGAACGCGTCGACATCCTGCGACGGGACGTGCGTCGACGTGCAGTCTGACCCCGCCCACTGTGGGGCTTGCGGCTTGGCGTGCCCTAGCGGGATGCTGTGCTCCGAGGGGACCTGCGCCACGAGTTGCGGTGGTACTTCGACGATCTGTTCGGGTCGTTGTCGACAGCTCTCGACCGACCCGACCCACTGCGGCGCCTGCGAGTCTACATGCGCGCCGCAACAAACCTGCGCGGCCGGTTCCTGCGTGGGCCGTCACCTCGCGCCACTGTCGACATCGACCGTGACCTCGCACACGCCGACCCTCCATTGGCTCGGCGGGCGCGCTCATATCGAGATATGCCGAGACCCCCTTTGCGCCCGCGTGGAGCAGGCGTTCGATGCCGAGAGGTCATCCGCCGCACCTCCAGTGCCCCTCGCGGCCGGATTGCACTTCTGGCATGTGCGCCTCGCAGCGGCGACCACGTATTCGCCGACGTGGGCGTTCCGGGTCCGCGTACGGAGCACTGCCGTCGACACCTCGTGGGGCACCGAGCTCGACGTCAACCGCGACGGCTTCGCTGACGTTATCGTCGGCGACCCCGGCTCCTCCGTGGCGTACATCTACATGGGAAGCTCGAGTGGGGTTGCGACCACGCCTGCCGCGACGCTCATCGGACCGGGAGGAAGCAGCTTTGGATGGGATGTGTCGAGCGCCGGGGACGTCAATGGCGACGGATACGCGGACGTCGTCGTGGGCGCCAACCAGGCTGCCTACGTCTTCCTCGGCGGCTCGACCGGCCTGGCGACCACTGCCTTGGCGGTCCTTCCGGGGTCTTCGGTGAGCAACCAGCGCACTGCGGCTTCGGACGCGGGTGACGTGAACCATGACGGATATGCCGATGTGGTCGTCGCGACCAGAGGTCAGGTGTCCGTGCATCTCGGGGGTCCTTCAGGCACGTTCCCAGTCGCAGCCTTCGCGCTGGCCGTCGCGCCCGGAGCGGCGTTCGCGGCAAGTGCGGGCGACGTCAACGGCGACGGGAACGCGGACCTGCTCGTGGCGGATCCCGACGGACCACAAATCTACCTGGGGACGGCGACCGGCCTCGCGGCGACCCCTTCGAGCGCACTGCTCACGCCGTGGCGCGATCCCCGGTGGCCCATCGCGAGCACGAGTGCCGGCGACGTCAACGCGGACGGATATGCCGACGTTGTGACGGGCGGTGGGTACTGCGATTCGACCTTGCCGGAAGCCTGCGAGGCGCACGTCTACCTAGGCGGCCCTGCGGGCATCGTCGAGACCTCGTCCGCCCACTACGCGCTCGAAGCGACCGCCTTTGGCAGCTCGATCGCTCAGATCGGAGATTTCAATGGCGATGGATACGGCGACCTGGTGGGCGCCGGCTGGTTCCGCTGTGAAGCGGTCGTACGCCTCGGCGACGTCACGGGAGTCGGCTCGGCGACCGAGCGTATGCGCCTGGAGTACTCATCGGATGGATGCAGCTTCTCGGGTGCCGGCGATCTCAATCGGGATGGCTACGCGGACGTCATCGTTGGCGGGATTCCTGGTACCGCCCATGAGGTTCTTGGGGGAACAGCGGGGGCCACTCCGAGACTCGCGGTGACGCTGCCAGCGCCTGTTCGCGCGAATCCTTTCTCGCACTCCGCAGCGGGGATTGGCGACATCAACGGCGACGGGCGGGCGGATGTCGCCGTGGGTGACAAGGCGAATGACCGGGTGTTCGTCTACGCGGGGAGCACGACCGGTCTTGGGGGACGGGCCACCGCGATGCTTCGCGGTTCGAGAGACTCCGGCTTCGGCGCATCGGTCGCGGCGGCGGGCGACGTCAATCGTGACGGATACGGGGATCTCGTGGTCGCGGCCTACTCGCCCGACACGGCGTACCTCTTCCTCGGAGGTCCGGCCGGACTGGAGGCAACGCCGAGCGCGACCCTGCCCGGCACCGGGGCCGTCCACTACGTCAGGGTGGCCGGGGCGGGCGACGTCAATCATGACGGATACGCCGACGTGGTCGTGGCGCGGGAGGGCGTGAGTCTGGCCCTCCATCTTGGAAGCGCGACGGGTCTGTCGACGACGCCGACACAGACCCTGCGTGAGCCCGGGGGTGGCGCCTATGCGAGTTCGGTGGCGGGCGTTGGAGACCTCAACGGCGACGGCTACGCCGACGTCGCGGTCGCGAACGGCTACGAGGGAATGGGCTCTGTGATCGTCTACGCCGGAGGGCCCACGGGTTTCAACACCTCACCCATGGCCGTCCTGACCAGACGGGACTTCGGGTACGCGGCGCCGATCGCCGGGGCCGTCGACCTGAACCACGATGGCTTCTCCGACCTCGCCATCGGAGGTACTCGCGAAGTGTTCGTGTACCTTGGGAGTCGCTCTGGACTCAGTCGCGAATCCGTCGCGGGTAGCCCCTGGGGGTCTGCCGCCTTCTTGTTCGTCGACCGCGCGGGCGACGTCAATCGAGACGGCTTTGGCGACCTCGTGGTTGGAGTCAACTCCAACGACGATCTCTACGTCTTCCTCGGGGGAGCAGGCGGCTTCGCGCCATCGTCATTCTCTGTGCGTCGTATGCGCGTCTTCACATCTGGTGTGGCAGCGGCCGGTGACGTGGACGGCGACGGCTACGACGACGTGCTGGTCGTTCACCAGGGTGGCGATGATTTGGAGGGCCCCGCCGAGCTCTTTCGCGGAGGTGCCAGCGGCACCGCAACCGTACCGGCGCCGCCGCTGTTCGATCCACCCTTCGCGCGCTTTGGCGCCGCGGTCGCACTCTCTTTCGACTTCGCAGGCTGGCCCGCGACCTGACCCTTCTCGATCGCTTTGAGAGACACGATACCCCGCGAGCCCCTGCCGCCGCAGGTCGAGCGCGACGCCCTTCGCCACGAGGTGGTCGATCACGCCCCGCAGGTCGGCCCAGAGGAAGTGCGGCAGCATGAAGCTGTCGTGGAACTGCGTACCCCAGCACATCAGCGGTCACTGAACTCCCCACCGGGCTCGCCGGAAGCTCCGCCCGACAGCGTGGGACACCTCGAACTTCGCACATTGCGTCCTTCGTCAACCCGAGCGAACTCGGGCCACAGGCGTCCCCCGTTGAACCACTTATCCCCATCTCGTCGCGCTCGCCGCGCAGATCGACGCCGCCCGCGCCGTGCCCGCGAGCCTGTCCACACGAGTCGCCCCGCCAGCCCCGCGCCCGCTCTCGTCACGACGCTCGCTCACCAGCGCGTGTAGACCCCGAGCTCGGGCCCGACGATCGGCAGCAGCTCGCCCGGGCTGGTGCGCAGCTCGACGCGCATCGAGGGCCGCAGCCCGAAGGCGCGGGCGATGCGCACGTCCGCGTTGATCGACACGATGTGCGCCCGGATCGCCACGAGCTGCAGCCCCACCGGCAGCCGGTCGAGCTGCACCCCGTAGGTGTACTCGCCGCCGAGTTCGAAGCGCGACGTCGGACGCCACGACGCGCGCAGCCCGAACGACGACACCCCCTCCTCGACGCTCTCCCCGAGCGCGCCCGGTGCGACTACATAGGCGAACCAGTACCGGGCCTCGACCCGCAGCGTGCTGCTCACCGCGACGCCCACCGCGGGGTTGAAGAGGTGCACCACCTGCCCGCTGTCGTAGCGCCAGTGCGAGTAGCTCCCCGACACCGTGAGCCGGCTCCCCATGGGAGCGCTCATCCCGACCCGCCCCAGCCAGCGCGGAACCGCCACCGCCGGAGCGCCCACCCCGAGCTCCAGGTGCACCATCCAGCCCGCGCTCGGCACCCACGCCGCGCCCAGGAAATGAAGCCCGTTGTAGCTCCGAGAGCCCGCGTCGACGCCGTAGCGCAGCGAGTGCTCCGAGCGCGCCGAGAGCCGCAGCGTGCGCCACGCCTGGAGCGCCGAGACCTCCGCCGCCGGAAAGCCCTGCACCCCGCCCGGCGCGAAGAACACGTCCCCCCGCAGCACCATCCTCGCCTCGCCGCGGAACACCGCGTCGCGCATCGCGCGCACCTCGGCGTCCTCGGGGCTCGCCCGCTCGGCCTCGTCGAGGTAGGCCGCCGCCGCGGTCGCGTCGCCCTGCCAGTGAGCGAGCCGCGCCCTCCGTAGCAGCAGCATCGCGTTGCCCGGAGCCCGAGCGAGCCCGACGACGATCTCCGCCTCCGCGGCCTCCCAGCGCGACTGCCAGAGGAAGACATCGACCAGGCCCGCTCGCACCTCGGCGTCCTCCGGGTGCCTCGCCAGCACTCGCCGGTACCCCGCCTCGCTCGAGGCCCAGCGACCGTCCCACGCGTCGAGGCGAGCCAGCTCGGACCTCGCCTCGTCGTCGCCCGGAGCCGCCCGCAGCCGCTCGTCGAGCAGCTCCCTCGCTCGCTCCCGAGAGCCCGAGCGCGCCTCTCGCCGGGCCTCGGAGAGCAGCAGGTCTCGCGAGGCGTAGGACACCGCGGGCGGAGGGCCTGCGGTCGCGTGGCAGCCCATGAGCGCCGCCGAGAGCACCGCCCATGAGGCTTGACGGCCCGGCGCGAACCCGACACAGATCGCCCCATGCCTCGGCCTGCGAACCGTTGCCGCGCCGGGCTGCGCAGGGGCCTCGGGTTCGTGGCCGCGGCGCTCGTCGGGTCGTCCGGCTGCGTCCCACGGCCGTACTCCGTCGACGAGTCGATGCGCCAGGCCGAGCGCTTCCTCACGCCGAGGCCCTTCGTCGCGACCGACGGCTACGACGAGGACGGCCGGGCCTTCCCACTGGCGCGCTGCCCCTCCCGCGACTGCGAGCGCCGCGCGGTGAGGAGCTATCACATCCCGCCGGGACATCCCCTGGAGCCCTACCTCGCCGATCGATCCTTCGTCTACGACGACGCGCTCGCGATGATCGCCCTCTCGCTGCTCGGGCGCCGAGACGACGCCCGCGCCATCGGCAACACGCTCACGGCGCTGCTCACTCCGGACGCGACGCTGGGCTTCTCCTTCAGCCTCGCGTCGCCGAGCTTCTACAACGTCCGGTATGTGCGCGCGGGCACCATGGCCTGGGCCGGCTACGCCCTCGCCCTCTACGACGCGATCCACCACGAACGGCGCTTCACCCCCGCCGCGCAGCGCATCGCCGATCGCCTGCTCGCCTCCCGCATCGACGCGCCCGGTGACCCGCGCCAGGGCCTCGTCCCCGGAGGCCGCGGAGCGTGGCGAGACCACTACCGCCGCTTCGACCCGGACCACGTCGCCTCCTACTGCGCGACCGAGCACCAGATCGACACCTACTTCCTCCTCGACGCGCTCGCGGAGAGCGACCCCACCGGGCGCTACCGGGCCGCCGCGGACCAGCTCGGGGAGCGCGTCGTCGACGCCCTCTGGATGCCCACCGAGGGGCGCTTCGCGGTCGCGGTGACCGAGCGCGGCGTGGCCACGGAGCGGGCCCTCGACGCGGCCGGGGCGTGGGGCGCCCTCTTCCTGCTGGCGCGCGGCGACCGGGCTCGCGCGGTGCTCTCGCTCGACTACACCCTCGGGGCCTTCTCCCGCCGAGGCGGAGGCCTCCGGGGATTCACCCCCTACGCCGGGAGGGTGTCCGACTACCCCGACCAGGACTTCTCCGAGACGCTCTTCGCCGAAGGCACCGCGGGCGTCGCCATGGCGCTCCTTCGCGTGGGGCGCGCTCGCGAGGCCGGGGAGCTCTCCGACTCGCTTCGCACGCTCCAGCGCGAGGGCGACGGGGGCGTCGTGTACGCGGTTCCGGCCTCGGAGGACTTCCCCGAGCTCGCCGCCGCGGCCCCGACGGCGTGGCTGCTCTTCCTCGAGCTGGAGCGGCGCGACCACCGCCGCGTCGTCTTCGGGGGCTGAGCGCGCCGATGGACTTCTTCCGGGTGCTGCTGATCGTCCTCGACAGCGTGGTCGTGGCCTACGTCTCGACCTTCTTCCTGCTCAACCTGGGCTTCGTGGTGGTGAGCTTCTTCGCCATCCGGCGCGAGCTCCAGGCCGAGCAGGTGAACCCCGCGGCGCGCACCCTCGACGAGCGCTTCCTCCCGCTCATCACCCTGCTGGTGCCCGCGTACAACGAGGAGGTCACCATCGCCGAGAGCGTGCGCTCGCTGCTCCGCCTCACCTATCCCGCCTACGAGATCGTGATCTGCAACGACGGCTCGAAGGACCGCACGGTGCAGGTGCTCCTCAAGGAGTTTCACTTCGTGCGCGCCGAGTTCGAGTACGACGACCACCTCGGCACGGCGCCCATCCGGGCCTTCTACGAGTCGCGCGCCCCGCTGCCCCCGGGGCTGCGACGGCTGGTGCTCATCGACAAGGAGAACGGCGGCAAGGCCGACGCCCTCAACGCCGCGATCAACGTCTCCCGAGGGGACTTCGTCACCAGCATGGACGCCGACAGCCTGCTGGTGCCCGACGCGCTGCTGCTCGCCGCGAGGCCCATTCAAGCCGCGCCCCGGGAGGTGGTCGCGGTCGGCGTGCAGGTGGGGCTCACCAACGGCTCCGTGGTCGAGGGCGGGCGCATCGTCGAGGCCCGCATCCCCGCGGCCTGGATCGCGCGCTTCCAGATCGTCGAGTACATGCGCTCCTTCGCGCAGGGCCGCACGGCGCTCACGGCGCTCAACTCGGTGCTGATCCTCTCCGGGGTCTTCGCCCTGATGCGGCGAGACCTGGTCATCGCCATCGGAGGCTTCCTGACGAAGTACATGCGCAGCCGCATCGGCATCGAGTACTGCGGCGAAGGCTCGCACACCGTCTGCGAGGACATGGAGATCGTGGTGCGCCTGCACCGCTACCTGCTCGACAAGGGCCTGCCCGGCCGCATCGTGGCGCTCCCCTTTCCCACCGCCTGGACCGAGGCCCCGGAGAACTACCGCGACATCGGCAAGCAGCGCTCGCGCTGGTACCGCGGCCTTCTGGAGGTGCTCAACTACCACCGGGCGATGATGTTCCGCCGGCGCTACGGGCGCATCGGGCTCTTCGCGCTGCCGTACCAGCTGGTCTTCGAGGCGCTGGCCCCGGTGCTCGAGCTCTTCGGCTACGCGCTGCTGGTGGTGTCCTCGATCGTCGGGTACCTCTCGCTCACGGCCTTCCTGGCCTTCCTGGCCTTCGCCACGGCGATCAACCTCTGCCTCTCCACCCTCTCCGTGCTGCTGTGCATCCGGGCCGAGCGGCTGGGGGGCGGCTCCGCGGAGGGCCTGGCCCTCTTCCCCTACCGCCGCGCCCGCGACGTGCTGCTGCTCATCGCCATGGGCTTCCTCTCCAGCTTCGGATACCGGCAGTACCTCGCCATCTGGCAGCTCCGCGGACTGTGGGATTTCTTGAAGGGTAAGAAGGGGTGGGATAAGTTCGCGAGACAGGGATTTACTGCGGGCGGTACCTGATATGTCGAACGAAGGCGCCGTGGTCTCCTTCCTCTCCAACGGCGCGACGTGGGCCGAGCCGGCCGCCCTGGCGATGCAGGACGCCGGGCTCGACGTGCGCTACTGCGGCGTCGCTCAGGACCTCCTGGTGGCGCTGCGCGACGCGCCCGTCGGCGTGCTGGTCATCGCCGACGTCGCGGGGGGCTTGACCCCCATCGGCGCCCTGCAGGTCGTCCACGACTGCGCCGCGGGGACGATCCCTCCGGTGCTGATGCTCGTGGGCCCTGGAGACACCGCGACCCCGGCGGAGCTGCTGCGCGAGTGGGGCGTCGCCGCCCTGGCCTTCGACGCGCCCCCGGAGGCGCTGCTCCGGGCGGTGCACTCGCTCGCGACCCCGGCGCAGTCCGCGCACCGCGCCGAGGCCCGGGCCCGCGCGGTCGAGGAGGAGTTTCGCGCGCACGAGCGCCGGCGCGACCTGCTGCGCTCCGCGGCGGGCGACCTGCACCACGAGGTGCGCTCGCTGCTCAGCGTGATCCTCGGCAACGCGGCGAACCTGCGCGATGACGTGGTCGAGGGCGCGCGCGAGGAGCAGGCCACGGCCATCGCCGACGCGAGCCTCCGGGCGGCGGGCCTGCTCGACCGCTTCCACGAGGGCGTGCGCGAGGCGCTCGAGCCCTCCGAGCTCCAGGCCTTCGGCGCCGCGCGAGGGCGGCGGACGCACGTCGACCTCAACGAGCTGATCGCCGGCGTGGTCGCGCTGTTCGCCACCGAGGCGCGAGCCCGAGGGGTCGCGCTGACGAGGGTTCGTTCTCCTGCGGTGGCCGCGTGGTGCGAGCGCGACCAGATCGCCCAGGTGCTGCTCAACCTGCTCTCCAACGCCCTCAAGTTCACGCCCCGAGGGGGCACGGTGACCTGCGCGGCGAGGCTCATCCCGGCGAGCGAGGCCGACGGGGTGCGCGCTGCGGCGAGGGCGGAGATCGTGGTGCGCGACACGGGCCCCGGGATCCTGCTGGAGGAGCGGGAGCGGGTCTTCGAGCGAGGCGAGCGGGGCGAGCGCGACCGCGGCACCCCGGGGCAGGGCCTCGGGCTCGCGATCTGCCGCGACCTCGTGGAGCAGCACCGCGGGGCCATCGCGGCGGAGGACGCGCCCGGCGGCGGCGCGCTGCTGCGGGTGTCGCTCCCGGTCGACCCGCGCTCGCGGCTGCCGTCGGGGGTGCTCTTCGTGCGAGAGCCGGGCGCCGTCGAGCCCTTCATGGACGCGATGATGGCGGCCGGCCCCGAGGGGCTCGCGGCGGTCGAGCCGTCGCAGCGAGAGGTCTTCCTGCGCGCCGCGGCGGCGTGCCAGGCCGTCGTGCTGATCCCGCGGGGGAGGTACGGCGGCGCCTTCGAGGCGGTGCTGCGCCGCGAGAAGGCGGCGGGCTCGTCGCAGCTGCTCGACGGGGCGCCGTCGACGCCGTCCGGGCGGGCGCCTCCGTGAAGCACGGCTCCCGCGTGCTCCTGGTCGACGACAACCCCGCCGCGATCGAGCCGCTCAACGCGCGCCTGCATGGCCTCGGCTACGTCACGACGGTGCTCCACGACGGGGCCCAGGCGCTGGAGTCCGCGCGCCGCGATCGGCCCGACCTCGCGATCGTCGACGTGATGCTCCCGGAGGTGAACGGCTACCAGGTCTGCCGGGCGCTCAAGCGCCTCGAGCGCCCTCCGATCGTGGTGATCCTGACGGCCAAGTCCGAGCCCGCGGACCGCTTCTGGGCGATGGAGTGCGGGGCCGACCTCTTCCTCACCAAGCCGGTCGACCCGGAGGCGCTCGCGCTGCGCGTGGCCGCGCTGCTCGGAGAGACATGAGCGCCGCCGCGCTGGTGGCGTACATCGCCCTGGTGCTGGTGCTGCTCGCGGCCGTGCCCACCGCGTGGGTGCTGCTGCGCGAGGGCTGGAGCCGCCTCTCCGCGCGCCGCGCCCTCGAGCGGCTGGAGCTGGCCCGGAAGCTCCTCGCGAGCGGCGAGAGCCAGAACCCCGACGAGCTGGCGCGGCGCCTCCGCCAGGGCTTCGACGCGACCACCATCGAGCGCGTGATGCTCCTGCTGCTGCACGACCCCGACCTCGCGAGGAAGCAGTGGGTGGTCTCCACCTTCGAGCGCCTCGGGCTGATGGAGAGCTACGTCTCCCGGGTGCGCAAGGCCGCGACCTGGAGCGAGCGGGCGCACGCCGCGGAGGTGCTCGGGCTGGTGGGCGTCCCCAGCGCGGTGCCGGCGCTGGTGGCGGCGCTTCGAGACCCGCACGAGGACGTGGACTCGGTGAAGGCCGCGGCCTCGATGGCCCTGGCGCGCATCCACGCCGAGGAGGCGATCCCGCTGCTGGTGGGCGAGCTTCGGACCACCGACACCGGCTCGTCGCCGCGCGTCGCCGAGGCCCTGACCCGCTTCGGCGCGCCCGCGGTGCCGCCGCTGGTGGAACTCCTCCGCGACGAGGAGCACCCGCAGGCCGCGGTCTGGGCGGCGAGGGTGCTGGGCCGCATCGGCGACCACGCCGCCACCGCCCCGCTGCTGGAGCGCCTCTACGACCGCAACGACACGGTGCGCATGGCGGCCACGGAGGCCCTCGGCGCCCTCGGCGATCGGCGCGCCGCGCAGGCGCTGCTGCGGGCGGCGCTCAGCGACCCGATGCCCCAGGTGCGGGCCCACGCCGCCGGGGCCATCGGGCGCATGGGCGCGGAGGCCTCCATCGACGTGCTGATCGCGGCGCTCGCGGACCCGGACTACGGCACCCGGGTGCGAGCGCTGGAGGCGCTGGAGATGATCCAGCCGGGGGACACCGGGCCGCTGGAGCGCTCGCTGCGCGACGACAACCCGGACGTGCGCAAGCGGGCGGCCCTCGCGCTGGACCGCGTGGGCTACCTCGGCGCTCGCGTGGCGGAGCTCACCTCGGAGGACCCTCCGGTCGCGCGCAGGGCCTACACCGCGGTGCTGGAGCTGGGGCAGGCGGGGCTCGCGGACGCGGTCGCGGCGCACCTGAACCACCCTGATTTCCGGGTGCGGGCGCAGGTCGCGAGGCTCTGCGGAGAGCTCGGCGTGCCCCGCCTCGGGGCGCTGCTGGCGGCGGCGAGCGAGGACCCGTCGTGGCCGGTGCGCGCTCGCGTCGCCGAGGCCCTCGGGGCGCTGAAGGTGGAGGAGGGCACCGGAGCGCTGGTGGCGCTGCTGGGCGACCCGGAGCCGGTGGTGCGAGACGCCGCCGCGGAGGCTCTCGCGCAGCAGCACGCGAAGGACCTGGAGCGCTTCTTCCCCGAGCTCTCGAAGGCCTACCGGCGAGGCTCCGTCGCGGTGCGCCTCGCGGTGCTCAAGCCCATCGCGACCTTCGAGGGTCGGGAGGCGCTGGAGCTGCTCCAGCGGGCGCTCTCGGACCCCAACGGCGCCGTGCGGTTGAGCGCGCTGGAGCTGATCGCGTCGCGCAACAGCGCGGTCGCGGTGGAGTCCCTGGTGGCCCGCCTCGAGGATCCGGAGAACTCGGTGCGCCTCGCGGCGATCGACACGCTCGGCCGACGGGGGCGCCGCGGACGGAAGGAGTCCGTCGACGCGCTGCTGGGGGCGCTGTCCGGGGCCTCCATCGAGTCCAAGGAGCGCATCACCGACGCGCTGGCCTTCGGGGGCGACGACGGCAAGGGGGACATGCTGCGGGAGCGCCTCGACGAGTTCGCGACGTCGCCCGACATGGAGCTGCGGATCTGCCTCTGCTGGACGCTCGGCAAGCAGGGAGACCCTGCCGTGCTGCCCTACCTGCTGCGCTCGCTGCGCGACCCCGACGCGAGGCTGCGGTCGAGCGCCGCGGGGGCCATCGGGAAGATCCCCGGGGCGGCCTCCGTGGACGCGCTGATGAAGGCGCTCGGCGACCGCGATCCGCGCACCCGGGCGGCGGCGGTGAACGGCCTGGGCAAGATCGCCCCGAGGGAGGATCGGGTCTTCGAGGCGCTGGAGGGACGGCTCGTGGACCCGGACGCCTTCGTGCGCAACCGGGCGGCCATCGCGCTCGGACGGGTCGGGGGGCCGAGGGCGGAGCAGTGCCTGCTGGAGCTCGCCTCGGACGACCGTGTGGAGTGCGCGGCGAGGGTCGTCGCGGCGGCGCTCCTCGGGAGCGAGCGGGCGCTCTCGTCG
>CBIHPK010000045.1:0-46186 GCA_966211675.1 uncultured Myxococcaceae bacterium | reverse complement strand
CAGCCTGATCCATGCAGAAACATCAGGCCCTCACGAAGAGTGATCATTGATGAGGTCTGCACGGGGCTTCCTGAAGGAGCGCCGGTTGCTGGTGCAACCGTCGGGAGGTTCTCGGTCGCCGCGAGGGAACTCCATGCGACGCTCAGTGGCTTGTCCCGCGGCTGCGCGTGAGCATCTACGACTTCTTCATCGAGCGCCCCAGCGCTCGATGCTCCTGCAGAGAGTCCCGCGAAGGCGGGACGCTCCGTTCCAGGCTCCCACTTCAGCGGTTGCAGGCCCGCTCGCGGGCCGACCGCAACCGCGGAGTGGGCGCTCTCTCACGAGACGCACGCTCGAGGACGACCTTGTGTGAGCCATCGTGAACATTCCGGGAAGGATCAGGGTTTCCAACCCGCGGACGCAGGGCGCAGCGACCGGACAACATCACCGGCCGCGTGAAGGAGAGCCTCCCGTTCCCCCGCTGTCGAGTGGCAGCGGGGGAAAGCGGGAGCGGCCTCCGCTCCTCTCAGGCCCCGCGGCCGGCCGCGGGTCGCTGGTCGACCTCCGGCACGAACCTCAGCACCGACGCCCGGAGCCGGGTCGGCAGCATGTTGGCGATCATCTCCATGGTGTTGCCCGCGAAGGACTGCTCTCGGACGCGCGGCTTCATCTGGACGAAGGCCTCGCCCATGGCGTTCGCCTCCTGCTCGGAGAAGACGCTGCGGGCCGCCGCGAAGACCTTGGTCTCCTCCTCACGGATGTGGTGCGAGAGCGCCTCGCGCAGCTGCCGGGCCGCGGACGCCCAGTTCACGTCGACCGCGCTCCCGACCTGCAGGCCGCGGAGCACGGCCTCGGCCTGCGCGTGCTCTCCGTAGGCGTGAGCCACGCTGTCCTTCGCCTGGTCGATGTCGCGCATCGAGTTGTAGAGGATCGCCTCCTCCGAGCGAGCGTGCGGGATCAGCTCGTCGCGGATCTTCTGCACCAGCGCCCCCCAGGCCTCGGGGCCCGCCTTCTCGCTGGCGATCAGCTGGTCGAGCAGGCTCAGCACCGTCTGGTGATCCTTCTTGAGCTCTTCGTAGATGTTCATGGCTGCGTTCTCTCCTTGCGTTCGGGCCAGACGAGGGCGTGGTGCAAGGCCGTTGCCGTCGTCGGTCTGTCTCTCCGGCGCCACGCATCGCCCGCGTCGCACCGCCCACGGTGGGGCAGGGCGACGCAGGTGAGCGCGTCGGGACGTGCGCGGCCTCGTTGCCCGGTCTGCTCGCAGCACCGCGAAAATCCCAGAACCCACACGCTCGACGGGCGTCCAATGCAGCGATGCTCCCCCGCTACGCGCTGCTCGCCGCCTGCCTGTCGCTGACCCCCTCCGCCTTCGCCCAGACCCCGGCGGCCCCAGAGCCCGATGGCAACGACGAGCCCGAAGACGCGGGCGCCGGGACCATCCCCCAGCGGGCCCGCTTCGAGCGCGTCGGCCGCGGACCCTCCGCGCTGCGCCGCATCTGCGACCTCACGCCCTTCCACGGCGCGCTCTACTCCGCGCACGCCATCTCGTCGCTCGGCAGCGACGGCGCGACCATCCTCCGCTACGACCCGTCGGCGGCCTCGCGCCCCTTCCGCATCGCCTTCGACTGGAACCGCCCCGGCCGCCCGGCCAACGGCGGCGGCGCGGGGCAGGGGTTCATCCGGGTCCACAACATCGGGGGACGGCTCTTCGTGCCCGACGCCGACCCGCCCTACGGCGGCTTCGGCCTCGTCGACCACGGCACCGAAGGCTACGTCTTCCTCTCCGACCCCGACGGGACCTTCGCCCCCGCGCGGGGCGAGCGCCTCCTCCCGCCTGGCCTGCCCGACGCGTCGGGGCGAGCGGGCGCCGCCGTGCTCCCGAGGGCCTATCACGTGCTCGACGTCATCCGATATCGAGGGATGACCCTGGCCTCGACGGGCTCGGTCCCGCCGAGGGAGCGCGCCTGGTACGGGGCCTCGCCGGGCGCCCTGCACGTCGCCGACGAGCGCCTCCAGCGTTGGACCTACGGCATCGACTACCCCCACCCGTGGCGCAACGGCGTGTGGCGCATCTCCTTCCTCGTGCGCTTCCGGGGCCGGCTCTTCGGCGGCCTGCAGGACTACGACGGCCGCGAGCCCAACGACATGGTCGTCGTGGACGCCCCGCCGGGCGCGACCCGACTCGATCAGGCCGCGCTGCGAGGGGTGAGGGTCACCCCGGAGGGCGCGTCCCTCACGCTGCGCTGGTACGCCCACGAGGGAGCGCTCTACTGGATCGCCTGGGAGCGTCACCGCGGCGCCCACCTCTGGCGCACCACGGATGGCGAGCACTGGTCGATGGTCGCGCTGCCCCCGGAGGCGGGCGCCCCGACGGACCTCACCCGCTGGCGCGACGGGCTGGTGCTGCTGACCACGCGGGGGCTCTGGCGACTGGACGGCGACGCGCCGCGGCTGCTGGCGCCGGTCGAGCGCCCGGTGGTGCGGGGCACTCCGCAGGGACCCTTCGACCTGGGCGACGGCTTTTGCGCGGCGCCGCTCGCGGTGCTCGACGGGACGCTCTACGCGGGCTCGCAGCGGGACGGGGCGCTCTGGCGGGTGGTCGAGGACGGCGGGCCGTAGCGGCAGCGGGCCGGACGGCCTTGCCGCTGTCGGCGAGGCCGGGTTATAGCGCCGCGCGGCATATAGATGGGTCCTTTGCGATGGCGGCTGGGGTGTCTTCTCGCGTGCGTATGCGCGCTCCTCTCCCTGCGCGCCGAGGCCCAGCCGCAGCCCCCGAGGCTCCGCCTGGACACGGAGACCCTGCAGCTCCCGCCTCCGCCCCCGGCGGCCGAGCCCGGCGCCGCGACGAGCGAGCCCGCGGCCGAGACGCCCGCCCAGGTCCCCGCGGCCACGACCGCGACCCCGACCGAGGAGGCCTGCCAGCGGGTGGTCAACATCCGCTTCATGGGTCTGCGCCGGGTGAACGCCGAGGACCTCCAGCAGTCGGTGCGCGTTCGCACCGGGGAGTGCCTCGACCGCGCCCGCGCCTCTCGCGACGCCCGCACCCTCTGGGACCTCGGTTTCTTCCGTGACGTGCGCGTCGGCGTCGAGCGCGCCGAGGGGGGCGTCGAGGTCCGCTACCACCTGAGCGAGCGGCCGAGCGTCCACGCGGTGCGCTTCGAGGGCTACGACGACGTCGACGAGGACAAGCTCCGCGAGACCATCGACATCCGCGACGGCTCGGTGCTCTCCGAGTCCGCGGTTCGCCGCAACGTCCAGAAGCTGCTCGACCTCTACGAGGAGAAGGGCTTCTTCCTCGCGCGCGTCACGCACACCGTCGAGGCCCGCAGCGGCGACCGCAACGAGGTGGACATCGTGTTCCACATCGTCGAGGGCACGCAGGTGCAGGTGCGGAGCGTCCAGTTCATCGGCAACCACAGCCTCACGGACGCCGAGCTCCGCGGGGTGATGAGCACCAACACCAGCGGGTTCTTCTCGTTCATCACCTCCAGCGGCACCTACCGCGAGGAGGCCTTCCGCAACGACATGGACCTGCTGCACGCGGCCTACTACGACCGCGGGCACCTCACGGTGGAGATCTCCACCCCGCGCGTCGCGCTCTCCCCCGACCGCCGCTTCATCGACATCGTGATCCCCATCCGCGAGGGGCCGCGCTACCGCATCGGGCGTCTGCGCGTGCAGGAGGTCGACGAGGACGGCAACGAGGTCGAGCCCCTCGGCGGCCGCCGCCAGATGCGCGAGCGCGTCCACGCGGTGCCGGGCGAGTACTTCTCCCGCAGCGTCATCGGCCGCGACATCGTGGCGGTGCAGACGCACTACCGCGACGCGGGCTACGCCAACGTGGAGGTCACGCCGGACATCCAGCCGGACACCGGGCGTCGCACCGTCGACCTCACCGTGCGCATCGTGCGCGGCCCCGTGGTGACCATCCACCGCATCGAGGTGCGCGGCAACGCGAAGACCAGCGAGCGCGTGATCCGCCGGGAGATGCAGATCTTCGAGGGCGAGCGCTACAGCGAGACGGACTACCAGAACTCGCGCCGTCGCATCATGGCGCTCGGGTACTTCGAGCGCGTCGACCTCTCCACCGAGCCGGTCGAGGGCCACCCCGATCAGCTGGTGGTCAACGTCGAGGTCGCCGAGCGGCCCACCGGCACCTTCCAGATCGGCGCGGGCTTCTCCTCGGTGGAGAACTTCATCGCGACGGCGCAGATCCAGCAGCTCAACCTCTTCGGTCGCGGCCAGTCGCTGACGCTCCAGGCGCAGCTCTCGGGCCTGCGGCAGATCTTCTCGCTGCGCTTCGTGGAGCCCTACTTCCTCGACTCCAACTGGACCTTCGCGGTCGACCTCTACAACACGGTGCGCGCGTACACGGACTTCAGCCGCACCAGCACCGGCGGCACGCTCACCTTCGGCTACCCCATCATCGGGCAGGACCTGCGCCTCTTCGCCAGCTACACCGGCGAGCAGGTCGGAGCGAACACCAGCACGTCCACCGGGCTCTTCGGTCAGACCACGCTGCCGTCGGCCTTCCGCAGCCTGCCGCTCGCCAACATCTTCCAGTCGGGCTTCACGAGCTCCGTCGGCCTCTCCATGGCCTTCGACAACCGGGACAACCGGCTCACCCCGACGGACGGCGTGTACGCCCGCCTCGGCGTCGACGTGGCGGACAACCTCCTCGGCAGCCAGAACGTCTACACCCGCGTGTCCGGTTGGTTCCGCTTCTACCGGCCGCTCTTCGCGGGCGTGATCTTCAAGATGAACGTCCAGGGCGGCGTGGTGTTCAGCCACCGCGCTCAGGGCGTGCCCATCTTCGAGCGCTTCTTCCTCGGCGGCATCTTCGACGTGCGCGGCTACCGCCTCCGCACCATCGCCCCGCGCCTCCAGCTCCCGCTCTCGCAGGACCCCAACGCCGCCCTCGTCTCCAACGGCGCGGTCATCGGCGGCAACATCCAGGGGTACTACAACCTGGAGGTGGAGTTCCCGATCCTCCAGGCGGTGGGCCTGCGCGGCGTGATCTTCAGCGACGGCGGCAACGTGTTCAACACCGAGTCGCAGTACTGCGGCGCCGGCGGGACGGGCCTCGCCTCGGTGGTCGACCCCTGCACCCGCTTCCAGGACAACCCCCTCAACCTCCGCTTCTCCGCGGGCTTCGGCGTGCGCTGGCAGAGCCCCCTCGGGTTGCTGCGCTTCGAGTGGGGCTTCCCCCTCAACCGCCTCCCCTACGAAGAGGCCTCGGTCTTCGAGTTCACCATCGGCAACTTCTTCTGACGCCTCCGGAGGGGCCCACGCGAGGCCTCTACGCGTCGGTGAGCTCGGGCCCCTGATCCTCCGAACGGGTGGTCGTGATATTTCTCCCGACCTGGAGGCTCTCATGGTGGCACCGTCGTTCGGGCGGCGTTTGTTGGGCTATCTCTCGCTCTGCTTCTTCGAGGCCTTCCTCGCGGCGGCGCTGATCTACCTGGACTTCGCCGTGATCATTCCGATGGCGGCCGGTGGGAAGGATGGAGCGTACTTCTGCGCGGCCATCGCGTTCTTCTTCCTCGGGCCCGTCATGTGGGCGGGGTGCGTGTTCTTCTGCCTCCTGGCCAAGGTCGTGGTGCTGCTCATGCCGCCCACGCACCGGCACTGGTCGCTCGCCGTCTACTGGGGCGCGACGGCCGCCCTCGTCGCGTGGGGCTCCTACCGCGCCGGGCACTCACCGTGGTCCCGCGGGAGCGAGAGCATCCTGTTCTCCCTGGCCTACCTGATCCCCGCGCTCATCCTGACCTTCTCGCACTTCGTGCTGCTGCCGCGCATCGCTCCGGGCTCCGGCACGGGCGCCCTCTCCTCGATCTTCCGCCGCAGGCCCGCGCCGCAGGAGCCGACGTCATGATGGACCCGATGCAACCCGGCGCCGTCGTCGACGGGCGCTACCGTCTGGAACGCAAGCTCGGCGAGGGCACCTTCGGCTCCGTCTGGCTCGCGCAGGACCAGCGCCTCGCCGGGCGCGTCGTGGGGATCAAGTTCCTGAAGCCCGAGTTCCTCGACCACGCGGAGGCGGTGACGCGCTTCGAGAACGAGGCCAACGCCCTGGCCCGGGTGCAGCACTCCAACGTCGTCGCCGTCATCGACCGCGGCGACTGGAACCGCTTCCGCTACTTCGTGCTGGAGTACGTCGAAGGCCGCGACCTGGACGCGTGGCTCCAGCCCTACCGCGCGAGCGGCGTGCTGCCCGACCTCGGGCTCGTCGCGCGCATCATGGACCAGGTCTGCGCGGGCCTCTCGGCGGCGCACTCGGTGAAGGTCCCCGGGCCCATCGTGCACCGCGACCTGAAGCCCGCCAACGTGATGCTGCGCGAGACGCCGGGCGAGGCGCCGGAGGCCAAGGTGCTCGACTTCGGCATCGCGCAGCTCGGCTCGCGGATGCGCACCCGCACCGGCGGGCTCATGGGGACGCCCGTGTACATGGCCCCCGAGCAGGGCCTCGGGCGGGCCTCGCAGGTGGGTCCTGCGACGGACGTGTTCTCCCTCGCCGTGATGCTGGTCGAGCTCCTCACGCTGCGCCCCTGGCTCAGCGAGGAGGAGGTCTGGTGGACCGTCGCGATGCAGCGGGGAGGGGAGCTGCGGGCGATCCTCGGTGGGCTGCGCGCGGACGTGGGAGGCGCCCTCTGGGACGTGGCCGCGAAGGCGATGCAGCCCTCGCCCGCCGACCGCTTCGAGGACGCGGGTCGGATGCGCGAGGCCCTGCGCTCGGCGTGGCAGCAGCAGGGGACGGCCTTCGTCGGCAGCGACCCCGGGCGCATCTCCGGGTCGGGCGAACGGAGGCCCACCCCATCGAACGCGACCATGGTGGGAGGCCCCGTGGGGCAGGTGCTCCCGCCGGACCGCACGCAGCTCGCGAAGACCACCGAGATGCCGCAGCTCGTGAAGACCACCGAGATGCCGCAGTTCGCGATGCCGCCGGGGACGCACGGCACCGTGCTCACGGGCACGCAGATCGGCACCGTGAGCCTCGGGCCGAGCCGCGTGACCGCCCCGACCCCGGCGCCGGAGAGGGGCATCGAGCGCTGGGTGGTCGGGGGCCTCGCGGTGCTCACGGCGCTGGCCTGCGGGGCGTGGGTGGTGCGTCGCAACGTGCATCCGACCGTCGCCGTCGCGGCGCCGCGCCCGCTCTCACCGCAGTCGAGCGTGATGACGGTGGCGTCGCGGCCGATGTTCCGCTGGTCGCTGCCCGAAGGGGTGGAGGGGGCGCGCGTCGAGCTCTGCCGCGACCGGGCGTGCGAGCGCGTCGAGCGCAGGATCGACGCGGTGGGCTCGGAGGTGCAGGCGCCCGAGGCGCTGACGCCGGGGCTCTGGTTCTGGCGGCTTCGCGGGGCGCACGGGGAGAGCGTGGGCTCGCCCGGCCCGACCTGGCCCCTGGTGGTGCGTCGCAACGCCTCGGACGTGGAGGGCGGGTCGCGGTCGTTCCGGCTGATGTGGGACTCCAGCGGCGACGGGCGAGCGGACGTCCCGCTCTGCAACCGATCGGGCCAGACGGTGATCGCGCGAGGCAGCGCGGAGGGCCTCGACGTCGCGGGCTCGGTGCCGCTTCAGGGGACGGGCTCGAGTTGCGCCGCGGGGCACATCGGCTCGCTGAACTCCATCGGAGACTGCAACGGCGACGGCTGGGAGGACTTCGCGCTGATGTCCTCGTCGCCGCGCTCGATCCTAGTCTGGAACGGCGGCCCGAGCGGGCTCTCGACCTCGCCCGTGCAGCGGCTGGAGATGCCCGCCGGGAGCAGCACGGGTCTCGCGGTGAAGGGCGTCGGAGACGTGACCGGCGACGGCTACGCGGACTCGATCTTCGTCGACGCCATCGCCCGCGTCTGGCTCTACCGGGGCTCGGTGACCGGGCTCGGGTCGGAGGGTCGGCAGGTGATCCGGGAGTCCTCCATGGGTCGCTCGGTGCTGAGGGTCGGCCCCGTCGTGCGCTTCTACCGCGACCTGAACGGCGACGGCGTGGGCGACCTCGGCGTGATGCGCGGCGACGGCGCGCTCGAGCTCTTCGCGGGCACCGGGGAGGAGTCCGGCCTGCTCTCGGCGCCGTCGTGGCGGGTGGGCCTCTCGTCACCGCCCGCTGCGGGCGTGGCCTTCGCGAGCTTCGTGGGGGACGTGAACGGCGACGGGTACGACGACGCGGCCACGGTGTTCGGCCCCGACGGCGAGGTCGACCAGCGCCTCACGGTCTACCGCGGGTCGGCGATGGGGATCCGCCGGGAGGAGACCGAGTCGCGCTCGCTGCGAGGCCCGGTCACCGAGCTCGCGCCCATGATGGACACCAATGGCGACGGCTTCGAGGACCTCTTCGCCCGCACCGGCGACGGCACCCGGCGGCTGCTCGGCGGCCCCGGAGGCCTCGGCACGGACGAGCCCTACCCCGCCGCGGTGGACCCTTCGGTGACCCTCACGCTCGGTCCGTGGTTCGACACGGACCTCGACGGCGACGGGCTGGGCGACATCCTCTTCGAGGGCACGAGGGCGGGCGCTCCGGTGATCGTGGTGCAGCGCGGCGCCGTCGGGGCCGCCACCGCGCCGATCGTGTACCCGGTGCCGTAGCGCCCTCGCGCTCAGGTCACGTCGAGGACGATGCGCATGCGCGCGCGGCCCTCGCGGACGCTCGCCACGGCCTCGTTGGCGCGCTCCAGCGGCAGCCGCTCGGTGATCGGGGCGATGGAGTGCTCGGCCGCGAAGGAGAGCATCCGGCCCATGGTGGCGCGGCTGCCGATGACGCTCCCGGTGATGCGCTTCTGCTCGTCGAGCAGCGGGTCGACGCCCACGCGCAGGGCCTCGCTCGGGACGCCGATGAGGCAGAGCGTCCCTTCGAGGTCGAGCACCTTCATCCACGCGTCCCAGTCGAGCGAGGCGTGCGTGGTCACGAGCAGCAGGTCGACCGCGCCCGCGGGGAGCGCCGCCTTCGCATCGACGAGCTCGCGAGCGCCGAGGGAGAGAGCGAGGGCTCGCTTGCTGGGGTCGGGGTCGAAGGCGATCACCTCGGCGCCCATGGCCGACGCGAAGCGCACCGCGAGGTGGCCGAGGCCTCCGACGCCCACGACGCCGACGCGCAGCCCGGGCTTCGCGCCGAGCCGCTCCAGCGGGGAGAACACTGTCAGCCCGGCGCAGAGGAGCGGCGCGGCGGTCGAGGCGTCGAGCGAGGGCGGCAGCTCGAAGGCGAAGTGCGAGTCGACCTGAACGCTGGTCGCGAAGCCCCCCTGGCGGCCGACGCAAGTGCGCACCTTGCCACCCGTGCAGAGGTGCTCGCGCCCGGAGAGGCAGGCGGGGCAGCGCCCGCACGCGCCGCACTGCCAGCCGACGCCGACGAGGGCGCCCTGGGCGAGCGTCGCGTCGGGGCCTCGAGCGACCACGCGGCCGACGATCTCGTGGCCCGGAACGAGCGGTCGAGCGACCTCGCCCCAGTCGCCATCGAGGAGGTGCACGTCGCTGTGACAGACGGAGCAGTGCTCGACCTGGATCTCGACGTCGCGACCGCGGGGAGCGCCGGGGTGGGGGAGCTCGATCGCCTCGAGGGCCGCGCGAGGGCTGCGCTGTGCATAGGCTCGGATGGTGGAGTGCATCGAATTGGGGCGCGAGACTGCGCGAGTCGGACTCCGGGGGCAACACCGTCGAGGCCCTCGTGTCGGTCCTGTGCGGGGGGGCCACTTCACGCGGCCCTGCAAGCGTGGTCCGATCGGGCACTACCGCCGGATCGACCGAAGAGGAGCCCCCCGCTGTCATGGCTGCACCCATCAAGCCCCACGTCACCGCTCGCAAGACCGGAGGCCAGGTCGTCGCCTCCCGTGACCTCCTCCAGGAGTACGCCGAGAAGAACCTCTCGCGCCGACGCCTGCTGATGGGCGCCCTCGCGGCGGCCACCGCCGCGGTGGGTTGCTCCGACGGCTCCAGCAGCCCGATCACGGCGATGCCCGACGTCGGCGGCGGCGCGGACGTGCCCACGGACAACCCCGCGCCCGTCGACGTGCCGCCCATGCGCACGACCCACCTCGTGGGGGTCGGCCAGGACGACGATCACATCCGCGCCGCGGAGCTCGCGCTCATGGAGACCGCGGGCTTCGACTTCGTGCAGTCGGGGCAGCGCGTGTACCTGAAGGTCAACACCAACTCCGGGGACGAGTTCCCGTACTCGACCTCGCCGGACATGATCCGCTGGGTGGCGGAGAAGGTGCGAGCGCGCGGCGGCGAGGTCTTCGTCGGCGACCGGTCGTTCTTCGGCGACCGCAACACGGCGAGCAACTTCCAGCGCAACGGCATCGCGGCCGTGTGCGACGAGCTCGGCATCGAGCTGCACGTGTTCGGCGACCCGATGACCGACAGCGCCGCCAACAGCGTCGACTGGATGGACCTGCCCGCCGAGGTCGAGGGCCTCGGGGCCCGCAGCGCCTACTGGACCGGCACCATGCGCATCCCCGCGATGGTGGCGCAGGCCGACCACATCGTGGCCATGCCCTGCGTGAAGACCCACTTCATCGCGACCTACACCATGTCGATGAAGAACATGATCGGCGTGATCAACCCCCGCGATCGATCGCAGGCGAACAACCTCGGCAACCACACCACCGCGGCGGACAAGCTGCACCGGCAGGTGGCGTTCATGAACAAGGCCGGCCCGGAGGTCTCGCTCGTCGTGCTCGACGGCTGGCGCACGCTCGTCTCCGGCGGCCCTCTCCCCTCCAACGCCCCGCCCCGCGCGCCCACCGGGTGGACCGCGCAGGTCAGCGACGCCCGCACGGTGATCATCTCGCGCGACCGCGTGGCCGCCGACCTCACCGGCCTCGCGCTGCTCAAGACCCTCTCGCCCGACTACGAGATGATCCAGACGACGACGGCGCGCGCCAACCGCCAGATGGTCCGAGCGCTCGCCTCCGGCGTCGGCCTCTCCTCGATGGACCAGTACGACCTCTCCGGGCCCTCCGTGGCCTCGATCGAGATGATCCGCACGCTCGCCACGGCGTAGCGCTTCCCCCCTCCGAAGCACCGGCGCCGAGATCGGTTCCCACCCGCGGGTGGGAGCCGCTCCCGTCCGTGCGTCTCGCGGTCGGTCAGTGCAGGGCGGGGCGGCTGCGGGCGCGGGAGAGCGAGCGGCGCATGGAGTCGATGCAGCGCCGGTTGGCGTCGGGGGCGCCGACGGAGACGCGCACCCACCCGCGGCGCAGGTGGTGGCTCGCCAGGGCGCGGATGAACACCCCGTCGGTGAGCATCGACTGCACCAGGGCCTCGGCGCTCCAGCCCGTGTCGTGGATGTCCAGCAGGAGGAAGTTGCCGTCGCCGTCGAAGACCGACACGCCGGGCAGGGAGCCCAGCTCGCGGCGCAGCACGTCGCGCTCCTCGCGCAGCAGCGCGCGCTGCCGGTCGAACTCGGCCGCGTCGTCGAGCACCGCGAGGGCGGCCGCGAGGGCGAGGGTGGAGACGTTCCACGGCAGCTTCACGCGGTTGAGCAGGCGGGCCACCGGGGGGCAGGCGAGGGCGTACCCGACGCGCAGACCCGCGAGGCCGTAGGCCTTGGAGAAGGTACGCGCGATGATGAGGTTGGGGTTCGCGGCGATCATGGAGGCCACCGAGTGGTTCTCCGCGCTGAACTCCACGTAGGCCTCGTCGACCACCACGGGGATGCCGGGGCGCAGCACCCGGCGCAGGGTGTTCTCGTCCAGCCGCCGCCCGGTCGGGTTGTTGGGCGAGCAGAGGAAGAGCAGCTTGGTGCGCTCGGTGACCGCGCGCATGACCGCCGAGGCGTCGATCTCCAGGTCGTCGCGCATCGGCACCAGCACCGGGATGCCGCCCGCGAGCCGGGTGCGAGCCTCGTACATGGAGAAGGTCGGCACCGCGATGACGACCTCCTCGCCGGGGGCCACGAAGGCGCGCACCAGCAGGTCGATGACCTCGCTGGACCCGGCGCCCAGCACGCAGCTCTCGGCGTCGAGGCCGACGGAGCCCGCGAGCCGCGATCGGAGCTCCCGCGCCATGGAGGCGTTGGGGTAGCGGTGCCCGCGGGAGAGCGCCTTCACCACCGCCTCGATGACCCGAGGGGAGGGGGGGAAGGGGCTCTCGTTGGACATCAGCCGGGCGAACTCGTCGTTGCCGTTGCGGGCCTCCTGGTCGGCCAGCGCGAAGTGGTCCTCCCGGTAGGGCGAGGCGCCGCGCACCCACGAGGGCGCGAACATCTCCATCGCCTCGGGCTCGATGGGGTGGCCCGGCACATGGTCGCCGTCGGCGTCGTCGAGCCCGTCGCCGAACACCCGGAGCATCGCCTCCGCGCGGGCCTGCGCCTCGGGCGTGTCGACGTCGATCCAGCGGGCGTCGCCCACGTCCACCGCGACGAAGCGGCCGGTGGCGGCGAGCGAGCGCACGCCCTCGGAGAGCGACGCGTCGCCGCTGCGGCTGAAGACCTCGTCGAGGGCGTCGACCAGGGCGCGGTTGACCCGGAAGATGCCGGTGTCGATGGCGTTGAAGGCGTCGAGCTCCTTGCTGATGGCGCCGATGCGGCCCGCCTCGACCAGCACCTTGGTGGCGTCGTCGAGGTCGAAGCAGCGCTCGATGTCGAAGTCGACCCCCAGCGCGCAGGCCCCGGCGGGGATCTCCGCGCGCATCAGCCGGCGCAGCAGCGCCGGGGCGACCAGGTGGTCGGCCATGGTGAGCAGGCACTCGCGGTCGAGGTACTCCCGGGCGGCCAGCAGGGAGAGCCCGTTGGAGCGCTCCCAGAGGGTGTTCTCCACGAAGTGCACGGTGACCCCGGCGTGCAGGGCCTCGTCCGTCAGCGCGGCCTGGATGCGGTCGCCCTCGTAGCCGACGACCACCACCGCCTCGCGGATCCCCTCGGAGGCCAGGGTGCGCAGGATGCGCCCGATGAGCGGCACGCCCGCGACCGGGCGCAGGGGCTTGGGGAGGGCATCGCCACGGTCGAGTCGCGAGCCGCGCCCCGCCGCCAGGATGATCGCCCGCTCGACCCGACGCTTCGCCGCCCCGCTCATGGAATCACATGCCTCACGAAGCCACCGGTCTTTCGTCGCACAACACAGCGCAGACGGTCCCTATGGCCGTCCCGATTCAACCGCGCGGCTCTAACACGGTCGGCCTCGGCGTCGCAATCAACCTGCGGAGCGCACCAGATCGACCGCCCGGGCGAGGTCCGCCGGGTCGTCGACCTCCGTCCAGGGCAGGTCGCCGACGCGGGCGCAGGCCATCCGGACGCCCCTCGCGATGACGTCGGCATACACGTCCTCGTAATAGAGGTCCGTCCGCCCGGCGCCCACGGCGTAGGCCACGGCGGCCGCGAGCGCGCCCCGCGCCCCGTCGCCGAACCACTCGACGCCGATGGACTCGCCCATCGCCTCGGCGGGCGCGAGGCCCTTGCCGAAGCGCTCCGCCACCCCGTCGCGGGCGCTCACCTTCATGGCCTCGTCGCGCACCGGCTGACGGTCGTCGACGGCCACCACGGCGTCGGCGCCCTGGCGCAGCACCCTCGGGAGCAGCGCCCCGGTGAACACCACGTCGCCGTCGAGCTTCACCACGTCGCCGGACGTCACGGCCCCGAGGGCGCGGTGGAGCGAGACGATGTTCTGGGTGCTGGCGTAGTCGGGGTTGTGGACGAAGGTCACCGGGAGGGCACAGCCCGCGAGGGCGGCGTGCACGGCCTCGGCGGCGAAGCCGGTGGAGAGCACGAGGCGCGTGACGCCCGCCGCCGAGAGCAACCGCACCTGGCGGGCGAGGATGGTCTCCGTCCCGATGGAGACGAGGCACTTGGGGCGGTGGTCGGTGAGCGGCCGCAGACGGCTCCCCACGCCAGCCACCAGCAGGATCGCCGTGGTCATGACATCCCCTCGCGGGTGAAGAAGGCCCGCGAGGCGCGGCGCTGCGCGGGGACGAGCGCCAGCAGCGCGAGGTTGAACACCACCGCGCGGAAGAACACGTAGAGGGCGAGCTGGCCGGTCATCATGGCGACGCCGAGGCCGAAGATGTGGGTGCCGATGCCGTAGAAGCTCCAGGCGCGCATCACGCCGCGGTGGAGGAGCCGGTAGCGGGCGGCGCGCTCGATGGAGTACTCGGGCATGTCGCGGTAGCGCGCGGGGATGGACGGGTCGATCCAGCCGAGGAGGGCGCGCTGCTGCGGGACGTAGCGGCGGTAGAGGAAGAAGCGCACCGCGTCGAAGAGGCGCAGGCCCTGGGACTGGAGCCCGGCGTAGTGGGCCTCGACGTCCTCCGGGTCGTCGTTGCCCTCGCGGCGCGAGGGCTGGGTGTGCACCAGGTAGACGTTCTTGAAATGGTCGTAGAGGGTGGTGTGCAGCGAGCCGGTGACCACGGCGACGAGGCCCACCGCGGCCCAGAGCGCGGCCTCGGCGGGGTGCGCCCGGTGCTCCATCCACACGTGGACCAGCACCGGGGGCAGGACCGCGACCTGCACGATGGCGTCGACGAGGCCGTCGAGCATGCGGCCGAAGCGCGAGCTCGACTGGCGCATGCGGGCGAGCTGGCCGTCGGAGCAGTCGACCACGGCGGAGGCGATGAGGAGCGCGCCGCCCGCCGCGAGCCACGGGGCGCCGCGGGAGAGCGACGACCAGGTGCACCAGCCGGCCGCGATGCCCACGAACATGGACAAGAGGGTGAGCTGGTCGGGGGTGACGGCGGTGGGGTAGGCGCTGCGGGCGATCAGGTGCGCCAGCGGCCGGTGGACGAAGAGGTCGATGAGCTCTTCGACCTCTGGGGGTTTGATGGATGCGCGAAAGCTGAGGTCGGCCATCGAAGCGGCGCGAGCGTTAGCACGGCGGGGGGCCCAGGGTCACGTCGCGGGCCACCCTTGCGTTCGCCCACCCATCCGGTGCATCCGGTCCGCACGCCCACCGATGTCCTCCGCCCTGGTTCCGATCTTCCTCGTCATTCTCGTCGACGTCCTCGGACTCACGCTGATCCTCCCGCTATTGCCCTTCTACGCGGAGCATTTCGGCGCCTCGCCCATGATGGTGGGCCTGCTCGGCGCGACCTTCGCGGCCTGCCAGCTCGTCTCCGGCCCCGTCCTCGGCCAGCTCTCCGACCGCTACGGCCGCCGTCCCCTGCTGCTCGTCTCCCAGATCGGCACCTTCTTCGGCTTCCTCATGCTGGCCCGCGCCGAGGTGCTCTGGGTGGTCTTCCTCTCTCGCGTCATCGACGGCGCCACCGCGGGCAACCTCACCATCGCCCAGGCCTACATCACCGACGTCACGCCCCCGGCGCACCGCGCCCGCGCCTTCGCCGTCATCGGCATCTCCTTCGGCGTCGGCTTCCTCCTCGGCCCGGCCATCTCCGGCTGGCTCGCGCAGCACGACCCGCGCTGGCCCGTCTACGCCGCCGCCGGGCTCTCGGCCACCAGCATCGCCGCCACGGCCTTCCTGCTCCGAGAGCCCACCGCCGAGCAGAAGGACGCCGCGCACGCCCCCTCCGCCGACCCCGGCCCGGCGCCGCCCGCGGGGCGTCGGCTCAACGTGTTCTCCTGGGCGGGCTACAGCTCGTACTTCCGCCGCCGCACGCTCGGAACGCTCCTCGGGCTCTTCTTCTGCTTCGCCTTCTCCTTCTCGCTCTTCACCTCCGGCTTCGCCCTCTTCGCCGAGCGCCGGCTGCACACCGCCGCCGGCGCCCCGTGGGGCGTGCGGGAGGTCGGTTACGTCTTCGCGTATTCGGGCCTCCTCGGAATCTTCCTCCAAGGGGGGCTGGTGGGCCGCGTGGTGCGCCGCTTCGGCGAGCGCCCCATGGTCGGCCTGGGCTTCGTCTGCGCGGGCGTCGCCTACGCGCTGCTGGGGGTGACGTACGCGCTGCCGATCCTGCTGGTGAGCGCCAGCATCTCGGCGGTCTCGCAGAGCATCCTGCGCGCGCCGCTCACGGCGATGATCACCCAGCAGTGCCAGCGCGACGAGCAGGGCGTGGTGCTCGGGCTCACGCAGTCCATCACCTCCGTCGCGCAGATCATGGGGCCGCTGCTCTCCGGCGCGCTCATCGGCCGCGGCTGGCTGCACGGCTGGAGCATCGCCGCCGCGCTGCCCGCCCTCGCGGCGCTCCCGCTCTGGGCCACGGTGCCCCGGAGCGCCTCCGGCGGCGCCGAGGCGCGTTGATGGTCGGGGGGGCCGTCTGTTAGGGTCCGCGCCCTCCCATGAAGACACCGCCCGCACCCCGTCCCGTCACCGGCCGCCTGGGCATCCTGCTGCCGGGCCTCGGAGCCGTCTCCACCACGTTCATCGCCGGCGTGGAGATGATCCGCCGGGGCCTCGCCGAGCCCGTCGGATCGCTCACCCAGATGGGCACCGTCCGGGTCGGCAAGCGCACTGACGCGACCTCCCCCCGCATCTCCGACTTCGTCCCGCTGGCCCCGCTCGACAGCATCGAGTTCGGCGCCTGGGACATCTTCCCCGACAGCGCCTACGCCGCGGCCTCCAAGGCCGGCGTGCTCTCCAAGGAGCACCTCGCGCTGGTGAAGGACTTCCTCGAGGGCATCGTCCCGATGAAGGCCGTGTTCGACCCGGGCTACGTGAAGCGCCTCGAGGGCACGCACGTGAAGACTGGCACCTCGAAGATGCACCTCGCCGAGCAGCTGATGGAGGACATCGCCACCTTCAAGCGCGAGCGCAACGTCGAGCGCTGCGTGGCCGTGTGGTGCGGGTCGACGGAGACCTGGCGCGCCACGACGGCCGTGCACGCGAGCCTCGAGGCCTTCGAGCAGGGCCTTCGCGACAGCTCCGACGACATCGCCCCGAGCGCCATCTACGCCTACGCCTGCATCCGCTCGGGCGTCCCCTACGCCAACGGCGCGCCCAACCTCTCGCTCGACTTCCCGGCGCTGCAGGAGCTGGCCAAGCGCGAGTCGATGCCCATCGCGGGCAAGGACTTCAAGACCGGCCAGACCCTGATGAAGACCATCCTGGCGCCGGGCTTCAAGGCGCGGCTGCTGGGCCTCGACGGCTGGTACAGCACCAACATCCTGGGCAACCGCGACGGCGAGGTGCTCGACGACCCGGAGAGCTTCAAGTCCAAGGAGGTCTCCAAGCTCGGGGTGCTGGAGCACATCTTCCAGCCGAAGCTCTACCCCAAGCTATACGGCCACTACTCCCACGTGGTTCGCATCAACTACTACCCCCCTCGCGGTGACAACAAGGAGGGCTGGGACAACATCGACATCTTCGGGTGGCTCAACTACCCGATGCAGATCAAGGTCGACTTCCTCTGCCGCGACTCGATCCTCGCGGCGCCCATCGTGCTCGACCTCGCGCTCTTCCTCGACCTCGCCTGCCGCGCCAACATGTCGGGCACCCAGGAGTGGCTGAGCTTCTACTTCAAGAGCCCGATGACCGCGCCGGGCCTCTACCCCGAGCACGACCTCTTCATCCAGCTGATGAAGCTCAAGAACACGCTGCGGTGGATGAAGGGCGTCGAGCTCATCACCCACCTCGGCGTCGAGTACTACGACTGATCCCTTCCAACGGGCCGATCGCTCCACGGCGCCGACTCGCGTGGACGGGCCAGTGACGAGTAGCCGTGACCCGCGCACCGATCCTCCTCCCCATCGCCCTCGCGGCCCTCGGATGTAGCAACACCACCGCGGTGGCCCTCGACGGGCTCGGCTCCGACGTCCCCACGACGGACCTCGCGCTCCCCGTCGACGCGACCGCGGCCCTCGACCTGCCGCCCGCGGAGGACGCGGGGCCCTGCACCTGGGACGCGGCGGTGGAGGACGTCCCGGTGCCGCCCATCCACACCCCGCGCTGGGCCTTCGAGCCGTGGATCTCCAAGGACATCTCCACCACCGCCGACACCTACGCCTTCGTCGACGGCTTCCGCGAGCGCGACATCCCCGTCGGCGCGGTGGTGCTCGATAGCCCCTGGGAGACGCACTACAACACCTTCCAGCCCAACCCCTCGCGCTACCCCGACTTCGACCGCCTCGTGAGCGACCTGCACTCGCGCGACGTGCGCATCGTCCTCTGGATCACCCAGATGGTGAACCAGTCGGGCTACGACCTGGAGACCGGCGGCGACACCTACCTGGGCCCGTCGCCCAACTTCGCCGAGGGGCTGCGCTGCCAGTTCTATGTGAACGACGGCCAGCTCTACACCTGGTGGAAGGGCCGAGGCGCGGGCGTGGACTTCTTCAACCCGCGCGCCCGCTCCTGGTGGCACGCGCAGCAGAACCGGGTGCTCGACGCGGGCATCGACGGCTGGAAGCTCGACTTCGGGGAGAGCTACGTCACGGGCACCACCGTGAGCACCGCGGCGGGCACCCGGCCGCACCAGGAATACAGCGAGGCGTATTACCGGGACTACCTCTCGTACGGCGTGCAGCGCCGGGGCCGGGAGTTCGTGACGATGGTGCGCCCGTGGGACGAGTCGTATCAGTTCCCGGGGCGCTTCTTCGCGCGCCGCGAGCACGCGCCGGTGGCGTGGGTGGGCGACAACCGCCGCGACTGGATCGGCCTCGAAGACGCCCTCGACCACATCTTCCGCTCGGCCGCCGCGGGCTACGTGATGCTGGGCTCGGACGTCGGCGGCTACCTCGACCGCGACGACCGCAACCTGATGACCGAGGTGCCCTTCGACCCGGTCAACTTCGCCCGCTGGACGGCCGTGGGCGCGATGAGCCCCTTCATGCAGCTGCACGGACGGGGCAACTTCACGCCCTGGACGGTGCCCGAGCGAGCGACGGAGATCGCGGAGATCTACCGCTACTACTCCAAGCTCCACCACGCGCTGGTGCCGTACCTCTACGCGCTGGCGGAGGAGGCCTACGCGGGCGGTCCGCCCATCGTGAGGCCCTTCGGCGACATGGTGAACTGGCCGCACAACTACACGTACCGGCTGGGCCCGGCCTTCCTGGTGGCGCCCATCCTCGACGCGACCGGCCGGCGCAACGTCTCCGTCCCCAACGGCGCCTGGTACAGCTGGTGGGCCCAGGACGCGCCGTCCTTCGCGGGCGGCCGCGTCATCGAGGACCAGGACTACAGCAACATCCACCAGATCCCCATCTGGGTCGCCTCGGGCGCGATCATCCCGCTCAACCTGGAGGACGCCTCGCTCGGCTTCGGCAACGCCTCCGGCCGCGGGGCGCTCACCATCCTGATCTACCCCGACACCAACCCGAGCCGCTTCAACCTGCACGAGGGCGCCACCCCGAGCCCGGTCACCGCCGTGCGCGGCCTCGACTCGGCGACGCTCTCCATCGGCCCGGTCGCGACGCCGGTGCTGCTGCGGGTGCGCTTCGACCCGGGCGCTCGCGCGGTCTCGGTGGACAACGCGAGGGTCACCCGGCACGAGACCCGCGAGGCCTTCGACGCCGCGGTCGAGGGCTTCTGGGTCGAGCCCTCGCTCCGCTGGGTCTGGGTGAAGCTCGCCCCCTCGACCTCCACCCGCCCCGTGCGCATCGGACTCTGAGGGCCGCGATGGATCACCAGGGAGCGCACACCCCTCGCGTCGCCACGCTCACCATCAGCGACACGCGCACCGCCGGGGACGACCTGAGCGGAGCGATCCTCGGCGAGCGGCTGCGGGCCGCGGGAGCGGTCGTGGTCTCGCACGCGAGGGTCACCGACGACCCGACGGCGATCCGAGCGGCGGTGGAGATGCTGCTCTCGGCGCCGGGCCTCGACGCGGTGATCACCACCGGCGGCACGGGCATCGCGCCTCGCGACCAGACCATCGAGGCGCTCTCGCCCCTGCTGGAGAAGACCCTCGACGGCTTCGGCGAGGCCTTCCGCCGGCTCTCCTGGGAGCAGGTGGGGGCCCGCTCGATCCTCTCTCGCGCGCTCGCGGGCGTGGCGAGGGAGCGCCTGCTGGTGCTGCTCCCGGGGAGCCCGAAGGCGGTCGCGCTGGCCGTCGACGCGGTGCTGGGCCCGGTGCTCGGGCACATGGTGGCGCTGCTGCGCACGGCGCCTTCGAGCTGAGAGGTGGAGCGGGCGATGTGGACCTACGAAGAGGCCCTCGGGCGGGTGCTCGGCGATGTGAGCGTCGCGGGCGTCGAGCGCGTGGACTGCGCCCTCGCGGTGGGGCGGGTGCTCGCCGCGGAGGTGCGCTCGCGGGTGGATGTTCCGGCCTTCGACCGGAGCACCATGGACGGCTACGCGGTGCGCAGCGCCGACCTCGCGAGCGCCCCGTGTGCGCTGCCGGTGGTGGGCGAGTCCGCCGCCGGGGGCGCGTGGCCCGGCGCCCTCGCGGCGGGGACCACGGTGCGCATCTTCACCGGCGCCCCGCTGCCGGAGGGAGCCGACGCGGTGGTGAGGCAGGAGGAGGTGACCCGCGAGGGCGAGAGCGCCCGCTTTACCCGAGCGGTAAAGCCCGGCACCAGCGTCCACCGCGCCGGGAGCGACCTCGCCGAGGGCGCCGTGGTGCTCAGCCCCGGAACGCGCGTGACCCCCTTCCACATCCCTGCCCTGGTGGGCGTCGAGGCGCTGCGCCTCTCCGTCGCTCGCCGCCCGGTGGTGTCCATCGTCCTCACCGGCGACGAGCTGCGCGACGCCGGCACCCCCGCGAGGAGGGGCCACATCGTCGACGTGATCGGCCCCGGGCTCTCCGCGCTGGTGACCGCGTGCGGCGGTCTGGCCCGCGTCGAGCCCACGGTGGGCGACGACCGCGACGCGGTGCGGGCGACGGTGCGCCGTGCGCTGCGCGGCGCCGACCTGGTGCTCACGGTCGGCGGGGTGAGCGTCGGCGACCGCGACGTGGTGCGCGACTCGCTGGAGGCCGAAGGCGTCGCGCTCGACTTCTGGAGGGTGGCGATCAAGCCGGGCAAGCCCCTCTGCCTGGGCCGCTCTCGCGACGACGTGCGGGTGCTCGGGCTGCCGGGCAATCCCTCCTCGGCCCTGATGACCTTCACGCTCTTCGGTGCGCCGCTGCTGCGCGCGCTCCAGGGCGATGCCCGGCCCGTGGCGCCGCGCTTCGAGGCGACGCTGGGGCGAGCGATCACCCGCGCTCCCGGGAGGAAGGAGTTCGTCCGGGTGGCCCTGGACTCCACGACGCGCCCGCTGCCGACGGTGACCCCGCTCGACAACCAGCAGTCGGGGGCCTTCACGTCCTTCGCCTGGGCCGACGCGCTGGCGGAGATCGAGGCCGACGTGACACGGCTCGACGAGGGAGCGCCCGTGCGATGCCTGCGCCTGAAGGACCTCTGACGATGAGCCACCCGATCACCCTGAAGGTGCTGTGCTTCGCGGCGGCGAGAGAGATCGTCGGCGTCGGTGAGCTCGCGTGGTCCATCGCCGACGGGTCGACCGTCGCGACGCTTCGCGCAGACCTGTTCGAGCGCTACCCGGCGCTGGCCGGGCATGCTCGCTCGCTGCGCTTCGCCGTCAACGGCGAGTACGCGAAGGACGATCGGGTGTTGGGAGAGGGCGACGAGGTGGCGGTGATTCCGCCCGTCGCAGGGGGCTAAAGAGGGGGAGGGAGCGGGTCAGCTCGCTTCGGCGAAGATCGCTTCGATCTCCTGCTCGATCTGCGCCTCGGTGATGTGCCGGGCCATCGCGAGCTCCTTGAAGAGGAGGCCGCGCGCCTGGTCCATCAGTCGGCGCTCGCCGTAGGAGAGGTCCTTCTCGCTGCGGAACTTGATGCGGTAGAGGTCGCGCAGCACCTTGGCGACCTCCTGCGGCGAGCCGCTCTTGATCATCTCGTTGTAGGCGCGTTGCCGACGGTTCCAGGGGCCGGCGCCCACGGCCTTGTCGGCGGTCTTGAAGACGTCCATCACCGCGTCGGCGTCGACCCGGGACATCACCCCGCGCAGCCCGACCGAGTCCGAGGTCTGCGTCGGAACCATGACTCTCATGCCCGTCTCGAGGATCTTCACGACGTAGAAGGCCTTCGTGGCTCCTGCGATCTCCCGTCGCTCGATGCCCGTGACCTCGCCAAGCCCGTGTGCCGGGTGAACCGCGTTGTCTCCAACCTGGAAGCTCGATTGCATCCCGCTTGTACCTCCGCGCGCGCCAAACATCGCTGCGATACCCTCACAGAGAGTACCGTTCCCTGGTCACTACGGCTCATCTTTTTCTGGTGAAGCAGAGCACCGTCGCGGACCGAAGGTGCAGGTCGCCTCATCGCCACCGTAGCCTTTCATAGCTATCACACCGAACGCGCCGCGTCAAAGTTCACGGCGCTGTGGAGCGTCGACGGCGCCCCTGGCGAGCGACACCAGCGCTCGCAGTCCCCGCCATGGGATCACGAACGCTCCCCGCCACTCTTCACCCTCATGGCTCCAGGCCGAGTCCGTGGGCCGCATCCAATCGTCGGCGCCCACCGCCGCCCCGATGGGGCTCGCGGCCATCGCGGTGAGCAGCCGCGTCATACGGGCTGGAGTATTCGCCGGCAAGGGGCCCGCCAGCACGACGGTCACCTGCAAGCCGTCCGCGGAGGGGTCGGCGCGCAGCTCGGTCCAGCGCAGTGAGGCGGTGAGGGCGGCGGACTCGGGGCCCTCGACCTCCGCGGGCGCTCCCTCGAGGTGCCACCGGATGAGCTCCGGAGGATCGGGCGCCCCGCCCATCCGGCGATCGTCGAGGAGCCGATCGACCAGGCGAGGGTCGCGCTCGGCCCTCGCGAGCAGCCCGCACGCGGCGTCCGCGGCGAGGGCCACCGGATGGCCTCCGAGCATCCCCTCGATGCGCGCGACGCCGAGCGCCCCGTCGCCCCGATGCTGCGGCGGGAGCATCCGCTCCCAGTGGAGGTCGACGACGCGGCGGGCGTCGAAGGAGCCCGCGGCCAGCGAGACCGAGGCGCCGCCCCGCTCGACCTGCAGCGCGCGGTCGATGGTGCGCACGTCGACGCCGACGCGCTCGGCCTCGGCCAGCAGCGCCCGCTCGCCCGAGTCGCGGGTGAGTTCGGAGAGCAGCGGCCCGAGCTGCGGGTGATCGAAGAGGGCGCGCGGCCTCAGCCAGAGCCAGCGCCCGGCGTGCGGTGGCGCCATCGCGCTCAGGCTCGTCGGGCACCGGCTCGTGGGGTTGTTGGGAGAGGTCGGAGGGGAGGGAGGAGGGGCCGCGCCGCGGGTGGCGCAGCCCGACGACGCGCCGAGCGAGGCCAGCAGGAAGCAACGTCCCCACCGCACACGCCCGGCTCGTCGGTGGAGGCCCATCCTGCGATCAGGCCTGCGCCTTGGGGCGCTCCTTCTTCGACGCCGCGGCCTCGGTGACGGCCTTCTCGGTGGAGGCCCCGTTGGTCGCGCCGGGCTTCTTCACGCCGTGCTTCACGAGCACCTCCTGCTCGATCTTCGACATCATCTCGGCGCGCTCTTCGATGAAGGCCTTGGCGGCCTCGCGGCCCTGGCCGATGCGCTCGCCCTTGTACGAGTACCAGGCGCCCGCCTTCTCCACGATGCCCGCCTCGGCGGCCATGTCGAGGAGGTCGCCGGAGCGCGAGATGCCCTGCCCGTAGAGGATGTCGAACTCCACCTCGCGGAAGGGGGCGGCCATCTTGTTCTTGACGACCTTCACCTTGGTGCGGTTGCCGACCACCTGCTCGCCGTTCTTCAGCGCGCCGATGCGGCGGACGTCGAGGCGCATCGACGCGTAGAACTTCAGCGCGTTGCCGCCCGTCGTGGTCTCCGGGTTGCCGAACATCACCCCGATCTTCATGCGGATCTGGTTGATGAACACCAGCAGCGTGTTGGACCGGTGCACCGTCGCGGTGAGCTTGCGCAGCGCCTGCGACATGAGCCTCGCCTGGAGCCCGGGGAGCTGCTCTCCCATCTCGCCCTCGATCTCCGCCTTCGGCACCAGCGCCGCGACGGAGTCGACCACGATCATGTCGACCGCCCCGGAGCGCACCAGCATGTCGGCGATCTCCAGCGCCTGCTCGCCGTTGTCGGGCTGCGAGACCAGCAGCTCGTCGACCTTCACGCCGAGGCGCTTGGCGTAGTTCACGTCGAGCGCGTGCTCGGCGTCGATGAACGCGCACACGCCGCCCGCCTTCTGCGCCTCCGCGATGCCGTGCAGGGTCAGCGTCGTCTTGCCGGAGCTCTCCGGCCCGTAGATCTCCACGATGCGGCCGCGGGGGTAGCCGCCGATGCCCACCGCGATGTCGAGCGACACGGACCCGGTCGAGATGGTCGCGACGTCCGGACGCTCGGCCTTGTTGTCGCCCTCGAGGCGCATGACCGCGCCCTTGCCGTACTGCTTCTCGATGCCGAGCAGCGCCAGTTCCAGTGCCTTCTTGCGGTTCTCGTCCATGGTGGTCTCTCCTGAGGTCTGTGACGTGGGGTGACGGGGTGTGTGCCGTCAGGGCGCCGCGTCACGCAGCCGATGTATGCCCTGCCACTGAACAAACGACAAGGCTTCGTCCCGACCGTCGTGACATATCCTGTCCGTCAGCCGTCGGCGCCGAGCGGCGCGCGCGCCAGGGCCAGGTACTCCGCGCCCTTGGAAAACAGGTCGCTGCGGTAGAGGGTGATCGCCGCGACGGTGCCCACGCCGCAGTCGGTGTGCGGCGGCGTGATCGACCCGAGGCCGCCGCGCGAGGACTGAACACGCCCGAGGGTCATGTGGCCCACGAAGGGCCGGTCGGCCTTCGGGAAGCCGATGGTTCCGAGCGCGGTCTCGAGCCTCTCGGCGAGCTTCGCGAGGCCGTCGTGGCCGCGGGAGACGTCGGCGTAGAGGACCCGCGGCGAGTCTCGGTCGGGGAAGCTCGCGAGGCCGCCGACGCCCACCAGCAGCGTCGGGGTCGCCCTCGCCACGGAGCGCATCGCCTCGGCCACCGGCTCGACGAGCCCCTGGTCGATGTCGCCCAGGAAGCGGAGCGTGAAGTGCAGGTTGGGCGCCGGCACCCAGCGCACCTCCCATCCCGCGGACTCGGCGAGCGCGCGAGTCGCGCGGGAGAGCTCCTGCACCTTGCGGGTCGCGCCGAGGTCGAGGGTGCAGCCGATGAACGCGCGGACGGTCTCCATCGCTCCCCTTCAGCCGCACACGGAGGCGAGCACCGCGGGCACCGGCCCGGCGCAGGCCTCGCGCACCATCGACAGCGCCAGGTAGGCCGCCTGTCGCTGCACCATCGTGCGGTCGCCCTCGAAGCGGGCGACGCGCTCGGTCACCCCGCCCGCCCCCTCCAACGCCAGGAACACCAGCCCGACCGGCTTGTCCGCGCTCCCTCCGGTGGGGCCCGCGACGCCGCTCACGGCGATGGACAGGTCGGCCCCGCTCACCCGGCGCGCCCCGGCGGCCATCGCCCGAGCGCACTCCCTCGACACCGCCCCGTGCCCGAGCAGGATCTCGTTGGAGACCTGGAGCACCCGCTCCTTGGAGGCGTTGGAGTAGGTCACCGCGTCGAGCAGGAGGTACTCGCTCGACCCCGGAACCGCCGTGAGCATCGATCCGATGAGGCCGCCGGTGCAGCTCTCGGCGACCGCGAGGGTCAGGCCCCGGGAGCGCAGCGCCCGGCCGACGCAGGCCGCGTAGGACTGGTCGTCGTCGCCGAACACCGCCCCGCCGAGGCGGGCCCGCACCTCCTCCACCACGCGGGCGAGACGCTCGCTCGCCTCGGCGCGGTCGCGCCCCAAGGCGCGGACGGTCAGCGTGACCTCCGGCGTCGTCGCTCGGAACCCGAAGGACAGCTGCGGCCCGGCGAGGTCCCGCAGCCGAGCGTCGAGGGCCGCCTCGGAGAGCCCGCAGGTGCGAAGCCGCGCTCGCACGTCGAGCGGCTGGGCGAGCCCGATGATGTGTCGCAGGGCGGTCGCCTCGAACACGCCCTCCATCGCCGCCGGGTCGCCGGGGAGGAAGATCGCCTGCGCCTCGCCGAGGCGGATGGCGAAGGCCCGCTCGTTCGCCTCGCGGCCGAGCCAGAGCGCCCCTTCGGGAAGCTCCAGGGTGCGCAGGTCGAGGGTGCCGCTCACGCGACGCAGCGAGACCTCCTCCAGCCGGGCGTCGACCGCGCGACGCACCCCGAGCGCGTCGGCGACGGCGTCGACGGTCACGTCATCGCCCGTCGGCCCGAGGCCGCCGGTGGCCACGATGACCCTCGCGCTCTGGCCGAGCCGGGACAGCGTCGCCGCGAGCCGGGGGCGGCTGGCGTCCACGCAGACGCGCTCGTTCACCTCGAAGCCCAGGGAGGTCATCCGGGAGGCGAGCCAGTCCGCGTTGCTGTCCGCGACCTCACCGCGAGTGATCTCCGACCCGACCGAAACAATCGCCGCCACCACGTTGCGCGGGACGGTACGGGGCCGCCGCGCGCACGGTCAAGGCGCCGGGCGGGCCGATCCGGTGTATCAAGCGCCCACCGGACCCGAACGTGAACACCGCCCAACGCATCGGGTCCCTGCTGGGCGCGCTCGGCGCCGTGGTCGCCGCGGGGCTGGTGCGCCGCCTCGGGTCGGCCTTCCTGCTCGGCGGGCCGTGGCTGTCGGCGATGTGCCTCGGGCTCGGGGCCGTCTCCTTCGCGCTCGCGCTGCGCCCCGCGGCCTGGGCTCGCGCGGAGACCGTCGGCGTCGCGCTGCTGGCGGGGATGCGCCTCGCGATCCCGCTGGCGCTGACGCTGGGGTGGGTGGCCGACGGGAGGGAGGTCTGGGTCGCGACGGCGATGCTGGTGGCGCTGCAGGACGCCGGGGAGCGGAGCCTGCGACGGTGGCCGCTGGCCCCGGCGGCGATCGGGCTGGCGGTGGTGATCGCGTGGAGCGCGGTGGAACCAAGGGTGGCGCCCGCGCGGGCGGTGTTCGTCGCGCTGGCCTGCGCCTGCGCCGCGGCGTGGGGCGCGGAGCGGGCTCAGGGCGAAGGGCGCTGACCGGTCAGGTCGAGGCTGGTGAGGTCCTGGGAGATCTCGGCGCGGCCCTCGGTCTGCACCCGGACCACGACGCCGTCGGGCACGACGAAGGCGCCCACCGGTCGCAGCGCCGTGAGCTCGCCGCGCATCGTGGAGCCGCCGCCGAGCGGGCGGGTGAGCGCCCGCTGCGCGTTGTCGCGGAGCCTCCGGATGCGGTCGCCCAGCGGGAAGACCGCTCGCCGGGCGAGGCCGTCGCGGAGCGATCCGCGGAGGAGCCAGTCGCCCGCCTGGAGCAGGGTGTTGCGGGTGTCGAGGGTGTAGTCGAGGTCGCGCACGACCATCGCCTCGCGAGCGGCGTCGTAGTCCGGCAGGCCCGCGAGGTAGAGGGTCGCGGGGGTGCCGTTGAAGGGGCCGTCCTGGAAGGTGATCTCGAGCTCGAAGAGCAGCGCTCCGCCGTTGCCTCTCACGCGCACCTCGCGCACCAGGGCGTGGTGGCCCTCGAGTTCCATCACCCGTCCGCGGAACTCCTGCGCGACCAGGGCGGTGGTCTCCTCGAAGCTCACCCTCGCGTCGAGGGTCAGCGCGAAGCGGTCGCCCTGTGATCCCGCGGGAGCGGGCTCGAGCGCCGGCAGCGGGACGGCCGCCGGGGTCGGGCGCGGTCCCGAGGTCACCGCGGACTGGGCGAGGATGCCGACGCGGGTGCTCGCCGTCTCGGTGGTGAGGGAGAAGGGCGCCGCGAAGACGCGCTGCGGGGAGAGCGTGAGCCAGAAGCCGTCGCCGAGGTCCATCGGGGCGTTGAGGCTCGACCAGAGTTCCTGGGCGCGAGGGGTGAGGTCGCCGTGCTCGTTGACGGTGGCGTCCATGCGCTGCGTGGCCGCGGCGACCTGCTGGGCGACGTAGCCCGCCGCGAACTCGGTCACGTCGACGTGGAACATGGTGAGCTCGCAGCGGTCGCGAAACACCGGCGCCGAGGGCACGGTCTGCGAGACGATGTGCCACGAGGGGTCGAGCCGGATGGTGGTGTCGGCGCTCACCACCACCTGCCGCGGGGCCTCGTTGACTCCGCACGAGGCGACCACCTGGCAGCTCGGCATGAAGGGGATGGGGATGCCCATCGGGGCGCCGACGCAGGCCTCGGCGGTGATGGCGAGCGTCGTCTCGACGTGGATGGCGCCCTCCCTCGGCTCGAAGCGGAAGGGCGCTCGCTGCACCCGGTAGCGCACTCCCACGGGCGTGGGGCCGATCATCTGGAAGCGGCCGCCGGTGTCGAAGACCTCGGGGACGAGAGACTCCAGCGAGCGGAGGGTGCCGCGGATGTCGGCGCGCAGCGGGAGCTCGATGGAGGCCGAGGGGAGCGGCGGCAGGACGGCGCCCGGACCGGCGGCCGGGGGGCGGGGGATCTGGAGCGTGTGGGCGCAGCCGACGAGGAGGGGGAGCGCGACGAGAGCGGGGAGGGTCCTCACGGGGAGCAGTGTACGCGGACCCGGCCGCGGACATTCGACGGACTGCTCAGCGCAGGTGAGCGACGACCGCGAGGACCGTGAGCGCGAGGCTCGCGAGGGCGGCGGCCTCGAGCACCCGAAACGACCGGACCAGGGCGCGAAGGGCCGTCATCGCGTGGGTGACGTCGGCCCCGGCGGTCTCGACCACGGCGCGGAAGGAGCCGGAGGCGCGGTGGATCCAGCGGGCGAGCACGGCGAGCACCATCGCGAGCACGAGGCCCGCGACGCCGAGGATGCCGAAGCGAGAGCCCGCGGGCCCGGCCCACCAGAGCGAGTGCAGGGCCTCGGCGGAGAGCGCGACGACCAGCGCGGCGAGGGCGGCGAGCAGCATCGCCGTGAGGCGAAGGCGGTGGGCCAGGGCGGCGAAGCGGAGGTTCTCCGCGGGGGTGAATTCATGCGCCGACATCCGAGTCTCAACCCCCCTTCGGGAACATCAGCGCCACGATCACGGCGAGGCCCACGGCGTCCACCGCGAGCATGGCGACCAGGGTCGCGAAGGCGCGCTGCAGCGAGTCCGTCGCCGTCATCAGGTGGGCCACGTCGTCGCCCGCGGTGGTCGCGACGGAGCGGAGGCTGCCGGCCGCGGCGCGGAGCTGGCGCGCGGCCAGGATGGGCGGGATCGCGCCCAGGACGCAGATCACCGCGATGACCGGGGCGGCGCGCGGAGGGAGGTGGAAGGGGGGGTGGATGATCCCGAGGAACCCGGCCGCCGCCAGGAGGACGCCGAGGCCGTAGCCCGCGACGCCGACGCGCGCGGCCGAGCTCGCGAGCGCGAGGAAGGTCTCGTCGTCTTCGGCGCTGAACTCGTGTGAGGGGGCATCAACCATGGGGGGGTGTCGTCAGCTCCGCTGCATCCAGACGAAGACCAGGAATCCGAGGCCGACCGCGAGCACCCCGAAGCCGAGGACGGGGCTGATGGAGAAGCACCACACGACGATCTGGATGAGGATCCAGATCATCCGGAACGCGTCGCCGCTGTCGCCCCCGGAGTGCGAGCTGCCGCCGCCGCCGTAGGACGACGAGCCGCTGCTGGGAGAGTACGACCCGCCGCCCGACGAGGAGGACGACCCGCTGCCCCAGCGCGACCCGCCGAAGCTACCGCCGGTCTGCTGGGCCAGGGTGATGACCGCGGTGTCGCCGAGGGGGGTGGCGGTCGCCGCGGGCGCGCCGAGCAGGAGGGCGAGGAGCGCGACGATCCAGAAGGGGAGTGCGGAAGGCGGAGGTCGCACGGGTGTCGGTCATCATCGCGCGCATCGGAGCGCGGTCGCAAGCGATGGCTACGCCGCGTCGAGGTCGAGCACTCGGAAGGGCGGCGACTCGGGGAAGGCGCGCTTCATCAGCGGCATGGCGACGTTGTAGACGGGAGTGCCGGTGGCGGTGTGGCCCTCCGGGGAGCCGTGGTGCGCGTGCCCGTGGAAGACCGCGTCGACGGGGTAGCGGCCGAGCGGCTCGGCGAGGCGGCTGTTGCCGAGGAAGGCGATGATCTCCGAGGGCTCGCCCATCACCGTCTCGGGGATGGGCGCGTAGTGCATCACGGCCACGCGCCGCGCCGTGCGCAGGCGGCTCAGCGCGGACTCCAGCTTCAGGGCCTCGTCGATGGCCTCCTGCACGAAGCGCTTCACCACGGGCTCGCCCCAGGGCCCGAGGGTGCCGCGGCCGAAGCCGCCGATGAAGCCCTTCACCCCGGCGAAGCCGACGTCGCGCAGCTCGCACGAGTCGCCGTCGAGCACCTGCACCCCGGCCTCCCGGAGGATGTGCGTCACCTCCTGCGGGACGCCGGACTCCCAGTCGTGGTTGCCCAGCACGGCGATCATCGGGATGCGCACCACGGACAGCTCCTTCACCAGGACGTGGGCCTCCTCGGCGAGGCCGTAGTCGGTGAGGTCGCCGCAGAGGAGCAGGACGTCCGCGAGGTCGTTCACCGGCGCGAGGTGGGGGGCGATGGTGCCCGCGGCGTCCTTTCGACAATGGAGGTCACCGACGGCTGCGATGCGCATGGGCGCCTCTCTGGGGACGAGGGCCCGAGGTCGCCAGCGGGCACCATTCCGCCAATGGCGCATCGCTCGCTGCGGTCGCAGGCTTTGTCGGCAGCAACGATCGAGGTCGCGTGCGCCCGACCCAGAGGCGCGGAGGACGACGCATGAGACTGGCATCCCTCCTTCCCCCTGAGCCCGCCCTCAACGCCGCGACGCTGGCGCTCTTCGCCGGCGCGCTGACGGCCCTCAACGAGCGCGGCGTGCCCTACCTCGTCGGCGGCGCCTACGCGCTCAAGCACTACTGCGCCATCAACCGCGACACCAAGGACGTCGACCTCTTCGTCGAGCGCTCGGCGCTGGCCGGGGCGCTCTCGACGCTGGAGGGCGCAGGGTTCCGCACGGAGATCGCCTTCCCCCACTGGCTCGCCAAGGCGTGGGTGGGCGACCGCTTCATCGACATCATCTTCAACGCGGGCAACGGCTTCGGCCCGGTGGATCGTGCCTGGTTCGAGCACTCCGAGCCCGACGTGCTGCTGGGCGTCCCGGTCGCGATCTGCCCCGCGGAGGAGACCCTCTGCTCCAAGGCTTTCGTGATGGAGCGGGAGCGCTACGACGGCGCGGACGTCCACCACCTGCTGCTGGCCCGCGGCGATCGGCTGGACTGGGAGCGCCTCGTCGCGCGCTTCGGCGAGCACGCCCGGGTGCTGCTGTCGCACCTGGTGCTGTTCGGCTACGTGTTTCCGGCGGAGCGGGCGAGGGTGCCGGCGTGGGTGATGACCGAGCTCTGCGCTCGCGTGGTGGCCGAGAAGCCCGACACCGCGGTACCGCCGGTGTGCAACGGGACCTTCCTCTCGCGGCAGCAGTACCTCGTCGATATCGACCGCGGCTGCGTCGACGCCCGGCTGGCCCCGGGCGGCACCATGACCGAGGAGGACGTCGCGGTCTGGACCGCGGCCATCGGTCGGGTGCCCTGAGCGGGTTCTCGCGCGGGGCCGGAGGGTGGTAACGAGGGAGGGGTGAGAGTTCTTCTGGTCGGTGGTGGCGGAAGGGAGCACGCCCTCGCGTGGTCCCTCCAGAGGTCCCGCTCGGTCGACGAGCTGGTCGTGGCGCCGGGCAACCCGGGGATCGCGGAGATCGCGCGCTGCCTCCCGGTGGGCGTCGGGGACATCGACGGGCTCGTCGCCGCGGCGGTGGCGATGGCGGCCGACCTGGTGGTGGTGGGGCCCGAGGTACCGCTGGTGGCGGGGCTCGCCGATCGGCTCCAGAGCAAGGGGATCAGGGTCTTCGGTCCGAGCGCGGCGGCGGCGAGGCTGGAGGGCTCCAAGGGCTTTCTCAAGGACCTCTGCGCGCGGCACGGCATCCCGACGGCGGCCTATCGGCGCTTCACCGACGCGGACGAGGCGAGCGCGTACGTGCGCTCGTGCGGAGCGCCGGTGGTCGTGAAGGTCGACGGGCTGGCCGCGGGCAAGGGGGTGGTGGTCGCGACGACCGTCGAGGAGGCCATCGCCGCGGTCGACGAGGCCCTGCGCGTGGGGCGCTTCGGCGAGGCGGGGCGGAGCGTGGTGGTGGAGGAGTTCCTGGTGGGGCCGGAGATGAGCTTCTTCGCGCTGTCGGACGGGCGCACGGCGAGCTTCTTCGCCAGCGCCATGGACTACAAGCGTCTCGGCGACGGCGGCGTCGGGCCGAACACCGGCGGCATGGGCGCGATCACCCCGCACCCGATGGAGTCGCCCGCCCTCGTCGAGCAGGTCATGGAGACCATCATCCGGCCGACGGTGAAGGCGATGAGCGAGGAGGGAGCGCCCTTTCGCGGCGTGCTCTACGCCGGCCTCATGCTCACCCGCTCGGGGCCGATGCTGCTCGAGTACAACGTCCGCTTCGGCGACCCGGAGTGCCAGGCCCTGATGGCGAGGCTCGACGACGACCTCGGGGAGATCCTCTTCGAGGCGAGCGGGGACGACGAGCGACAGCGGGCGAGGACGCCGCGGTGGCACCCGGGCGCGGTCGCGTGCGTGGTGATGGCGGCGGCGGGATACCCGGAGAGCCCGGTGACCGGCGCGGAGATCACGGGCCTGGGCGGGGTCGAGAGCGAGTCGAGCCAGGTGTTTCACGCGGGGACGCGGCGAGACGAGCAGGGCGTGCTGCGCGCTGCCGGGGGCCGGGTGCTCAGCGTGGTCGCGAGGGACGCCTCGCTGGAGGAGGCGGCGCGTCGGGCCTACGCGGTCGTCGAGAAGATCCACTGGGCCGGGGAGCAGCACCGTCGCGACGTCGGGACCTGGGGGCGCCCGTGATGGGTCGCTGGCCTTGGGGATGGGTGTTCGCCGCGCTGCTGGCCCTGCCCTCGGCCGCGAGCGCTCAGCCCTCCGGGGCGACCTGCGACTCGTGCCAGTCGTGCACCGAGGCGCTCTCGCGAGAGAACGCCTTCGCCGAGCTGCGCGGGGACATCGACGCGTCGAGCGCCACCACCTGCGTTCGCATCGCCGGTCGGGGGGCTACCTTCGACGGGCATCGCCACACGGTGCAAGGCGCCGCGGTGGGCGTCGAGGTCGCGGCGGAGAACGTGGTCGTCCGCAACGTCCAGGCGCAGGAGGGGGGCGTCGGGTTTCGCGTGGCGGGCGGGCGCACGGTGACGCTCCTCAACGCCGTGGTGAGCGACGCTCGCGTGGGCGTTCGCATCGAGGGGTCGCACGACGTCCGGGTGGTGCGCGCGGTGCTGGCGCGCAACCGCGTCGGCGTGTCGATGGGGGCCGACGACGCCGGGGAGTGCGCCCGGGCGATGCCGCTCGCGAGCACCGGGGTGGTGATCGTGCGGTCGCGGGTGGAGGGCGGCGGGGTCGGCGTGGCGGCCTGCGACGCGATGCCCGTGCTGATGGGCAACACCGTGGCGAGCAACGACCACGGGGTGCTGCTCGGCGAGGTGCAGGCGCAGGGGTCGGGCGCCCGGGGCGGGCCGTGGGACGCGTGCACCTGCGCGCCGGGGGGCACGGCCGCGGGGACGCTGCTCCTGTACTCGTCGGGCTGCGGCGGTTGCACCGTGCACGAGAGCTGGCTCGCCCAGGAGCGGGCGCGAGGGGCGGTGATCCGGGCGCGCACGGGCGGAGCGGACGGGGGCGTCGAGCAGGCGCGCTTCGACGGGTACATCCGGCACTGCGGGCCCGAGGTGGTCGACGCGCTGGGGGTTCCGGGCTGCGTGCCCAACTACGCGTGCCCGGCGAGCGGCGAGGTGTGGAAGCGGCGAGAGGGCGACCGGGAGCTCGCCATCGACCGCACCGTGGGCTCGCCCGACGAGGTGGTGGCCTTCTCCGAGGCGTGCCGCACCGCGGGCCGTCAGGGCTACGCCCGCGGCGGCCGCTGCGTCACCGCGGCGCTGCGCTCGAATACCCTATGCGGTAATCGCCTGGGCGACCTGCGGGTGGCGGGTCCGCTCTCCCGCTGGGGCTCGGTGGACGATCGCTGCGGGGTGGTGGAGGGCGGCGGCGAGGCGCGCTGCGCCCGCACCTGCGAGGGGGCCGAGCTCGCCGCCGTGTCCGCGCCCGTCCCGTCGGCCGCGAGGCCTCCGGTGCCGGCCATTCCCTCGATCGAGGAGACGCCTCCGGACGCCGGTGCGCCGGTCGCGGCCCGGCCCGCGGTGACTCCGGTCAGCGCGCCGGGGTCGTCGGGTACCGCGGTGTGGTGGGGGGTCGGTGCGGCGCTGGTGGCGGCGGTGGGCGTGGGGCTCGGGCTCCGGCGACGCCGGTCGTAGGCCGAGTTTCACGGCGGCCCCCTGGCGTTGTACAACCGCGGCCCCGCGACGGACGGGTCGCGCAGGAGGAAAGGCGAGTCCATGGCGAAGGCGAAGACGACGGGCACGACGGCTACAGCGACCGCGGCGGCGGCGGCTCCGGCTGCGGGCGCGGTGAACATCCCGGTCGACGACAACTGTCCGCTCAAGAGCACGGCGAAGGTCCACGAGGACTACGACTGCATGCTCAACCAGACGAACATCGGGGCGAACAACAACAAGTTCTATGTGATCCAGGTGCTGGAGTCGGGCGGCAAGTTCTACGCGTGGAACCGCTGGGGCCGCGTGGGCGAGGTCGGGCAGACCGCGCTGAAGGGGCCGTACCCGGCGGCGGCGAGCGCCATCGCGGACTTCCAGTCGAAGTTCAAGGACAAGTCCGGCAACAGCTGGGACAACCGCAAGAACTTCGTCGCGAAGGCGGGCAAGTACGCGCTGATCGAGATCGAGCGCTCGGCCGACAGCGCCAAGGCCGCGGAGGTCGAGGAGAAGCTCAAGGCGATCGACAAGGCCGCCGCGTCGCTCCAGCCGAAGGTGACCAAGAAGGTGCTCCCGAGCGCGCTGCACACCTCGGTGCAGAACTTCATGCAGCTCATCTTCGACCAGGACATGTTCAAGGGCGCGATGGCGTCCTTCGACATCGACGTGAAGAAGATGCCCCTCGGGCAGATCTCCAAGTCCCAGGTGAAGAAGGGCTACGACGTCCTCGAGGAGCTGGAGCAGGCGATCAACGCCAACAGCCCCACGCAGATCAACACGATCTCGTCGAAGTTCTACACGCTCATCCCGCACAGCTTCGGGCGGAAGATCCCGCCGCCCATCAACACGCCGGAGCTGCTCCACAAGAAGGTGGAGATGCTCAACGTGCTCAACGACATCGAGATCGCGCTGAGCATGGAGAAGGCCGCCGCGGCGGGTCCCGAGCCCGAGGCCGTGCCTCACCCCGCGGACGAGAACTACAAGAAGATCAAGGCCGACCTCGAGTACATCGACCCGAGCTCCGAGGAGTACGCCTGGATCCAGAAGTACCTGCAGTCCACCGGGGCCAGCTACTACAACCTCAAGCTGGTGGACGTGTTCCGCCTCAACCGCCACGGGGAGCACGAGCGCTTCAAGGCGCACGACACCATCGCCGAGCGCAAGCTGCTCTGGCACGGCACCAACGTCGCGGTGGTGGCGGCGATCCTGGGCTCGGGGCTGCGCATCATGCCGCACTCCGGCGGCCGCGTCGGCAAGGGCATCTACCTCGCCTCGGAGAACGGCAAGTCCGTCAACTACGTGGGCTGGGCGGGCAGCACGGGGGTGATGTTCCTGGCGGAGGCGGCGCTCGGCAAGGAGCACTCCATCCTGAGGGACGACTCCTCGCTCAAGGAGGCGCCGAAGGGCTACGACTCCATCGTCGCTCGCGGCCACACGGAGCCCGATCCGCAGCACGACATCACCATCACCATCGACGGCAAGAAGGTCGTCGTCCCGCAGGGCAAGCCCATCAAGGTGCCCGCGCACTCCAAGAGCTCGTTCACTCAGTCGGAGTACCTGCTCTACAAGGAGAGCCAGGTGCGCCTCCGCTACGTGCTGCGCGTCCACCGCTGACCTCTGCTCGCTTCCCGCCCCGCCGGGGACTAAGAGACGTCCCCCTCCCATGCGCCTCGTCGATCGCTATTGGTTGATGCTCACCGCCCCGGTGGTGGTGTGCCTCGGCGTCTACGGCGTCCTCGGGGCGCGCTACCACCGCCAGGAGCTGCTCTCCGAGGCGGAGACGGAGGTGCGCGAGACGGCCACGCTGCTCGGCGAGACGGTCACCACGCTCCCCGAGGACGTCGAGCTCGACGAGCTCCACGCGCTCGCCGAGCGGCTCACGCACGACACGCGGGTGCTGGGCATCGGCATCTACGGCCCCGACGGCCGCTGGCTCGGCGGCTCGCAGGTGGCCTCCGCGCACCGCTCGGACCTCGACCGCATCGTGCGCGACGCCTTCCGGGAGCGCCGCGACCGGCGCGAGATGCGCCCCTTCGGAAACCACGATGCGCTGGTGCGCGTCGAGCTCGTGCGCCCCGCGCAGGCGACGCTCGTGGGCGCGGTGGTGGTCATCCGCGACCTGGAGTACCTGCGCGACGCGCTGCGGTCGTGGGGCATCCAGCTGGCGGCGATGGCGGGGGTGCTCACGGCGGTGATGGCGCTGCTCGCGGCGCGACTCGCGCGCTCCATGACCGGGCCGGTGGAGCAGCTCATCGACGGCGTGACCCGGGTGGCCGCGGGCGACCTGGAGACGGTGGTGTCGACCGGCGGCGACGAGACGCAGCGCCTCGGCGACGCCTTCAACGCGCTCACGCGCTCGCTCAAGCGCGCGAGGGAGCAGCTCTCGGAGGAGGAGGGCGCGAGGGCGGCGCTGGAGGTCGAGCTGCACCGGGCGCAGATGCTCGCCGTCGCGGGGCAGGTGGCCGCGACGCTGGGGCACGAGATCGGGTCGCCGCTCAACGTGATCCTCGGGCGGGCGCGGGTCGCGGCGGAGCGGGAGGACGTGCCCGAGGACCTGAAGAGCAGCCTCCAGAGCATCGCCACGCAGTGCGAGCGCATCGCGAAGGTGATGTCGCAGTTCCTGTCGCTGGCGCGGCCGTCGCCGAAGAGCGCCTCGGACCGGAGCGACCTCGGCGCCGTCGCCAAGGAGGTGATCGGCTTCCTGGGGCAGGAGTGCCGCCGCGCGAAGGTGCGCGCCAACCTGACGGTCTCCGCCGGGGAGTCGCTGATCGTGGAGGCGCCGCACGACCAGATGTTCCAGGTGCTCTTCAACCTGTGCCTCAACGGCGTGCAGGCGCAGCCGCAGGGCGGGAGGCTGGAGGTCTCCGTCGCGCGGGGCCGCGAGGGCGGCCGGGAGATGGTGCTGGTGACGGTGCGCGACGCGGGGCCGGGCGTGACCGAAGGAATACGGGGAAAGGTATTCGATCCCTTCTTCTCGACGCGCCTCGGGTCGGGGGGGACGGGGCTCGGGCTCGCGGTGGTGGCGGGGCTCGTGAAGGAGCTCGGCGGCCGGGTGATGGTCGACCAGGGCGAGGCCGGGAGCGAGCTCCCCGGCGCGGCGTTCACGGTATGGTTGCCCGCGGCGCCATCGATGCACCATGAAGCGCAGGGCCCCTACGGTGGGGCGGTGAGGCAGTGAGCATGTCCAGCGCGATGCTGAAGCCGGGGCGGGGGAGGCTCTTCGTGGTCGACGACGACGAGGACCTCGCGGCCTTCCTGCAGGAGCTGCTCTCGGCGGCGGGCCACCAGGTGACGGTGTTCCACGACGCGGCCTCGGCGCTGGTGGCGGTGGAGGAGCGCGCGCCGGACCTGGTGATCACCGACATGAACATGGCGGGGATGGACGGCTTCGAGCTCATCGAGCGGGTGCGGGCCTTCGACCCGCGCGTGTCGGTGATCGCCATCACGGCCTTTGGGAGCATCGAGACGGCGGTGCGCGCGCTGAAGCTGGGCGCCTACGACTTCGTGACCAAGCCCTTCGAGCCGCAGACGCTGCGGGTGGCGGTGGACCGCGCGCTGGAGGCGACGGCGCTGCGCTCGGAGGTGAAGCGGCTGCGCGGCCAGCTCGGCGGGCGCTTCCTCGTGGGCGGGCTCGTGGGCCGGAGCACCGCGCTGGCGGAGATCTCCGACCTGGTGCGGCGGGTGGCCGACAGCGGCGCGACGGTGCTCATCACGGGCCCGAGCGGCAGCGGCAAGGAGATCATCGCGCGGGCGCTGCACGCCGAGAGCAAGCGCGCCTCGGGGCCCTTCGTGCCGATCAACTGCGCAGCGATCCCCGACACGCTGCTGGAGAGCGAGCTGTTCGGCGTGCGCAAGGGGGCCTTCACGGACGCGCGCGTCGACCGGCCGGGGCTCTTCCGCGAGGCGCAAGGCGGAACGATCTTCCTCGACGAGATCGGCGACCTGCCGATGGCCCTGCAGGCGAAGCTGCTGCGGGTGATCCAGGAGCGCGAGGTGCGGCCGCTCGGGGCGACGAAGTCGGAGCCCATCGACGCGCGCGTGGTGGCCGCGACGCACCGAGACCTGCGGACTGCGGTGCGGGAGGGGCGCTTCCGGGAGGACCTCTTCTACCGGCTCGCGGTGATCGAGGTGGGGGTGCCGCCGCTGCGCGACCGGCCCGAGGACGTGGTGCCGCTGGCGGAGCATTTCCTGAAGCGGGTGGCGGCGCGCTCGGGCAGCGCGGTGAAGGGCTTCTCCGGGGCGGCGCTGCGGAAGATGGAGGCCTACCACTGGCCGGGCAACGTGCGGGAGCTGGAGAACGCGGTCGAGCGCGCGGTGGCCATGGCGCGCGAGGAGTGGATCTCTCCGGAGGACCTCCCGGCCTCGCTCCAGCACCCGGCGCCGGTGGACGTCCTGGCGGCTGCGGCGGAGCGGGAGATGACCCTCGACGAGCTCACGATGGCCTATGTGCACCGGGTGCTGGAGCGCACGGGCAACAACAAGAAGCGCACCGCGCGGCTGCTGGGGGTCGACCGCAGGACGATCCAGCGGTGGCTGGGCGAGGCCCAGGGGTCGGACGATGACGAAGAGCGCAAGGGAAGCTGAGGGAGCGATGAGCGGACGGACGGACGAGGAGCGCTGGGCGGCGGTGGAGGACTCCATCGAGATGCTGCACGAGGAGGACGTCGACGGGGCGGTGAAGGCGCTGCGCGAGGTGCTGCTCGCGGACCCTGGCAACGCGCACGCGCACTACTACCTGGGCCTGGCGTTCATGCGGAAGGAGAAGGCGGGCGCGGCGCTGGCGGCCTTCGCCGAGGCCCTCGACCGAGACCCTGGGCACCTCGGCGCGCAGGTCTACCGGGGCTGGTGCCTGTACGAGCTGGGGCGCTTCGAGGAGGCCATCGACGCCGGCGAGCGGGCCCTGGAGATCAGGGCCGACGACGACGACGCGCTGCACCTGCTGGGGCTCAGCTACGCCGAGACCGGGCGCAAGGCGAAGGCGATGGAGTGCCTGGAGCGCTTCCTCAAGGGTCGGCCCTCGGCGGAGGATCGGATGGACGCCGAGGCGCTGCTCATCACCCTGAGCGGCGGAGCGACGGTGATGCCCGAGGCGTAGCCGAGCCCGCGGGCCGGGGTCGCTGGACCGGGTTTCCGGGATCGTCGTACTGTCCCCCTCCGATGGGAGCGCTACGGGACCAAGAGGGCTTCGAGTCGATGACCACGATGGCCCTCGAGTCGTCGATCGATGCGGTCACCGCGGAGGCCGACTCGGATCGCCCGCCGTCGCTCTGCGAGCCCTACTCCGACCTCGGGCTGGTGGCGCGCGGGGGCATGGGGGCGGTGCGTCGCGCGCTCGATCGCCCGCTGGGCCGGCACGTCGCGGTGAAGCTGCTGCACGACTCGATCAGCGACCGCCCGGACCTCGTGCGGCGCTTCGTGCTGGAGGCGCAGATCACCGGGGCGCTGGAGCACCCCAACATCGTGCCGGTGCACCTGCTCGGCGAGGGTCCCGACGGGCTGCCGTGCTTCTCGATGAAGCTGGTGGAGGGGCGCACGCTGCGGGCGGAGATCCTCGACGCGGCGGGCCTGCCGTGGCCCTCCGGTCGGCTCGATCACCTGGTGCAGGTGCTGCTGAAGGTGTGCGACGCGGTGGCCTTCGCGCACTCGCGCGGCGTGGTGCACTGCGACATCAAGCCCGAGAACATCATGGTGGGCGAGTTCGGTCAGGTCTACCTGATGGACTGGGGCGTCGCTCGGGTGTTCGATCCGGCGGCCTTCGGGCGCGACGACGTGCTTCCGCCCGAGCGCCTGGGTCCGCCGGAGCCGGGCGGCCCGAGGGTGCACATCTACGGCACGCCGGCGTACATGGCGCCGGAGCAGGCCATCGGGCTGCACGACGCCATCGACGAGCGCACGGACGTGTACCTGCTGGGCGCCGTGCTCTACGAGATGCTCACGGGGAAGGCGCCGCACTCGGGCGAGAGCCTGATGGCGGTGGTCTGGGAGGCGGCCAGCGGGAAGGTCGTCGCGCCGCGAGAGCGGGTGCCGCAGCTCGAGCTGCCGGAGGGCCTCTGCCGCACGGCGATGAAGGCCCTCTCCTCGATCCCGGCGGACCGCTACCAGCGCGTGGTGGACTTCCGCTCGGACCTCGAGCGCCACCTGCGGAGCCTCGACCGCTTTCCGCGGGAGCGCTTCGCGGCGGGCGCCCGGGTGGTCACCGAGGGCGAGACCGGCGAGGCGGCGTACATCATCGTCGCGGGGCGCTGCGAGGTCTTCCGCGAGGTCGACGGGAGGCGCGTCCCGCTGCGGGAGATGGGCCCCGGCGAGGTCTTCGGCGAGACCGCCGTGTTCACCGAGAAGCCCCGCACCGCGAGCGTCGACGCGCTCGACGAGCTCACGGTGATGCGCGTGACGCGCGAGCTGCTCATCGAGCAGATCGGGCTCTACTCGCACGCGGGCGCCTTCGTGCGGGCGCTCGCCGAGCGCTTCCGCCAGGTCGACGCGCAGCTCGGTCGCTACGAGCGCGACTCCATGATGCCGTCGCACCCGCCCGACGCGAAGCGCTGAGAGGCGGTCAGCCCGCGGGCGCCTCGCCGGTGACCCGCAGCAGCGGGCGCAGGTACGCGAGCAGCCGGGCCTCGTCGGCGGGCTGCGAGCGGAAGCCCACGTAGAGGTCCGGGCGCAGGAGGTAGAGGCACTCGGTCTCGGCGCCGAAGGCCCGCTCGAGCTCGGCGTCGGGGTCGAGGAGCACGGCCATGGACTCGGGCAGCTCCGCGGGGCGGGCGCTTCGGGGCGTGATCACGGTGACGTCGATGGCCTCGCCGTAGCGCGAGCTCACGGCGCTCGCGATGGAGGCGAAGCGGGCGTAGCCCTCGGCGCTGGCGCTTCGGCCGTCGAAGAGAAGGAGGTTCCAGCGGCGGTCGTCGAGGGTGTCGAGGAGGGCGCGGGTGCCGCTCTCGCCCGCGCGGGTGACGCGGCCGTCGTGCGCTCGCTGCCCCGCCCGCACCGCGCCGTCGAAGGAGCGGATGGACGAGACGGTCGGGGTCTCCGCCCCGGAGGCCAGGCCGAGGCGGCCCTGCAGGATGCCCTGCGAGTGCTCCGCCACGATGGCGCTGCGCTCGTACCCGACGGTGAGCTCGGCCACCTCGCGCGCCACCCGCTGCTGGATCACCTCGAAGCCGGTGAGCATCCTCGCCACCTGGTCGCGCACCGCGCGCGCCGCGGGCTGCCGGATGGTGCCGACCCTCGTGGCGGCGTCGGTGCCCCGCAGCACGCTCTGCCCCACCGCGTGGCGCTCGTCGTGGTAGCTCTCCAGCAGCCTCGAGCGCGCCAGGCCGCGGTGCACCTGGGCGAGCTTCCAGGCGAGGTTGTGCGCGTCCTGGATGCCGGTGTTCATCCCCTGGCCGCCGACGGGGCTGTGGATGTGCGCGGCGTCGCCGGCGAGGAACACCCGGTCGTCGCGGTACTGCGTGACCTGCCGGCAGTGGATGCGGAAGCGCGTCGACCAGGTGAGGTCGGAGAGCGCCCCTCCGCTGCCGGTGCGCTTCGCGAAGAGGCTCTGCATCTCGGCGAGCGTCGGGGCAACGGTGCCCTCGTCCCCGGCGGGCGAGGAGAGGATCAGCCGCCAGCGCCCGGCGGGAAGCGGGAAGCACGCGACCAGGCCGTCCTCGGCGAAGTAGGTGGTGACCCGGTCGTCGCGGGTGTCCCAGGCGATCTTCAGGTCGGCGAGGAAGAAGCGGTCCTCGTAGGTGTCGCCCTCGAAGGCGAGGTCGAGGCCCTTGCGCACCACGCTGTGGGCGCCGTCGCAGCCGACCATCCACGCCGCGCGCACGGTCTCCGTCGCGTCGCCCTTCGCGAGCACCGCCGTGACCCCGGTGCCGTCCTGTCGGAAGGAGCGCAGCGAGACGCCCCGCTCGATCGTCGCGCCGAGGCGATCGAGCCGCGACTGGAGCACCGCCTCGGTCTCCGGCTGCGCCACGCAGAGGAGGAAGGGGAAGGCCGTGTCGAGCTCGGCGAAGTCGACGCGGGCGATGGTCTCGCCGCCGGACCAGAGCGTGGCGCCGTGGAGCTTCTGGCCGCGGCCGATGAGCTCGTCGGCGAGGCCCATCTTCTGGAGGATCTCCAGGGTGCGGGCGTGCACGCCGACGGCCCGCGACCAGGGCAGCGGGGCCTCCGCCGCGTCGAGGATGCGCACGCTCAGGCCGCGGTGCAGCAGCTCGCCCGCGAGGGTCAATCCCGTCGGGCCCGCGCCCACCACCAGCACGTCGATCGAGGTCTCCATAGGTGGGAGCGACGATAACCCAGTGAGGGGCGCAAGCGATCCGTTGACCCGGTGCGGGCGCGGAGGTAATGCCTGCGCCATCTATGATCAGCGACACCCGAAACCAGTTAGAGGATCTCGCCCGGCGGGCGGAGAACCTCGGGAGGCATCTTTGACCTCCCGAGGCTGAAGAAGCGCGTGGAGGAGATCGATGCGGAGAGCGGCGACCCCGATTTCTGGAACCGTCCGACCAGCCAGAAGCTCCTGAAGGAGCGGGCGGACAAGGACGCGATGGTCCAGGCGGTGGAGGGACTCCAGCGGGAGGTCGCGGACGCGGCGGAGCTGCTGGTGATGGCCGCCGAGGAGAACGACGAGGCCGTCGGGGCGGAGGTGGCCGTCACCGCCGAGCGGCTGGAGGAGCGCACGCGCAAGCTGGAGCTCGACCAGATGCTCTCGGAGCCCGAGGACAAGGTCGACGCCATCGTCGAGATCAACGCCGGCGCCGGCGGGGTCGACGCCATGGACTGGACCCAGATGCTCCTGCGCATGTACGGCCGCTGGGCCGAGAAGCGCGGGTTCACGGTGAAGCTCCTCGACGAGACCGAAGGGGAGGAGGCCGGGCTCAAGAGCGTGTCGATCCAGGTGAGCGGGCTGAACGCCTTCGGGTACCTGAAGAACGAGAACGGGGTGCACCGCCTGGTGCGCATCAGCCCCTTCGACGCCAACGCTCGGAGGCAGACCGCCTTCGCGGCGGTGGCCGTGACGCCGGACCTCGACGAGGACTTCGAGATCGAGCTCAAGGACGGCGACTACGACACGGACACCTTCCGCTCCGGCGGAAAGGGCGGGCAGAACGTCAACAAGGTCGAGACCGCCGTGCGCCTCACGCACAAGGCGACGGGCATCGTGGTGAAGTGCCAGAGCGAGCGCTCGCAGCACGAGAACCGGCGCATCGCGCTCAAGACCCTGAAGGGCAAGCTCTACGCGCTGGAGAAGCAGAAGCGCGAGGACGCCTTCAAGGGGAAGTTCGAGTCCAACAAGTCGGACATCGCCTTCGGCCACCAGGTGCGCAACTACGTGATGGCGCCGTACCAGCTGGTGAAGGACCTGCGCACCGACCACGAGACGGGCAACATCTCCGGGGTGCTCGACGGTGACCTGGACCCGTTCATCGAGTCGTCGCTCCTGGGCGCGATGAAGAAGAAGACCGCGAGCGCGTGACCCCCCGGCTGACCCGCGGCCTCGGTCTCACGGCGGGTCTGGTCGCGCTCGGTGGCGTCGGTCTGGCGGACGGCTTCCTCGCCTGGTCGCGCGCCCCGCGAGGGTCGCTGCCGCCGTCGCTGGGGCTGCTGGTCGTGCTCCAGTGCGCGGCCACGCTGCTCAGCCTCGGCATCGGCCTCGGGCTCATCGAGGAGCTCATCCTCTCCTCCGCCCGCACGGTGCCGTGGCTCTGCCGCGCCGCCGCGTGGGCCCTGGGCGGCCCTCGCCGCTGGTTCGCTCGCGACCCCGACCGCGCCGCCGCCCTGGCCGCGCTCGCGATCGGCGTCGCCGCCACCTTCGGACCGCTCTATCCACTCTCGTACACGGTCCACCGCACCTTCCACTCGCAGTCCCTCGCGTCGCTCGCGATCTTCCTCTCGCCCTTCGCCTTCGCCGCGGCCGCCTCGGTCCTGCTGCTGCTCCTGTCGGGTCCGCTGCGATGGTTCTTCCACCGCATCGGCCCCCTCGGATCGCCCGGCGTCGTGCTCTCCGTCACCGCGGTGGCGGTCGCCGCCCAGACGGTGCGCTTCTTCGCCCTCAACTGGGCCGCGTTTCGCAACCTGGAGTACGGGGCGGTCGCCCTGCTCGGCGCGCTCCTCGTCGCCAACGGGCTCGCCCTGCTGCTGCTGGGCCGCCGCGTGGTCCGCCGCGAGGCGCCGCTGCGACGCCGCGTGCCGCTCGCGCTCTCGCTCGTCTCCATCGCGGCGATCGTGACCTCGGCCTTCACGCTCGGGGCGCGGCAGACCGTGGCCGCGACGCTCTTCAACCGCAGCCTCCTCGCGCAGCGCGTCGCCCGCACGCTGCAGCTCAGCCTGGACTTCGACGGCGACGGCTACTCCGCCGTCTTCAACGGCGGCGACTGCAACGACCGCGACGCGCGCATCTCGCCGCGCGCCCACGACATCCCCGGCAACGGCCGCGACGAGAACTGCTCCGGCCGCGACGCTCGGCTGGAGACCGAGGAGAGCACCGGGCACCTGGTCCCGCTGCCCCCGGAGGCCGCGCAGCCCTCGCCGAGCTTCGTGCTGCTCTCCATCGACGCGATGCGGCCCGACCACCTCGGCTGCTACGGCTACCGTCGGCCGACCACGCCCAACATCGACCGCTTCGCCCGCGGCGCCGCCCGCTTCACCAACGCCTACTGCGCCTCGCCCCGCTCGCTGCGCTCCTTCGGGAGCCTCTGGGTGGGCCGCTACGCGTCGCTCGTCTCCTGGGGCAACGACGTGCAGTTTCCCCCGCTGGAGCTGTCCAACGTCACCCTCGCCGAGCAGCTCGAGGGCGCCGGGTACGTCACCGCGGCCTTCCCCGCGACGGCCTATTTCTCCCATACCGCGGGCTTCTTCCAGGGCTTCCAGCAGGTGGTCGAGGAGGCGGGGTTCAAGCCCGACGTGGCCCCGAGCATCGCGCGCATGCAGGCCTTCCTGCGCGAGCGCGAGTCGGACCCGCGGCCCTTCTTCATGTGGTCGCACATCATGGAGACGCACGACCCCTACCGCGACCGCACCGAGCCCAGGGAGTTCGGCCACTCGCAGCTCGACCAGTACGACGAGGAGCTCGCGGGCGCCGACGCGGCCATCGGCCCGATCCTCACGCAGCTCGAGGAGCTCGCGACGAAGCGCCCGCTGGTGGTGATCGTCTTCGGCGACCACGGCGAGGCCTTCGGCGAGCACGGCGTCTATCACCACTCCTTCGACCTCCACGACGAGGCGCTGCGGGTGCCCATCCTCGTGCGCGCCCCGGGCGTCGCGCCGGGCCCCCGCCACGCGCTCACCAACCTCTTCGACATCAACCCCACGATGCTCAACTTCGCGGGGCGGCCGCCGGTCGCTCCGGTGTCCGGGCGCTCGCTGCTGCCGGTGCTCTACGACCCCGCGCCGGGCTCGCTCATGCCCGACGGGTGGCGCCGCTGGCTCTTCGCCGAGGTGACGCCCGACGGGCTCTTCCCCTCGGAGCAGAAGTCCATCTACGCGCCGCCGTTCAAGCTCATCCACGACCTGCGTCGGGGCACCTGGGAGCTCTTCGACATCGGTCGCGACCGGGGCGAGATCCACAACCTCTACGACGACCGGCCCGAGCTCGCCGCCGACCTGCGAGAGCGCCTCGTCACCTGGACCGACCACGGCGCCCTCGCCGCCAACCGCTCCAACGAGCAGATCGCCGCGGCGCGACTGCCGGCCGAGCCCGCGATGCAGCACCCGCTGCACATCCGCTTCGGCGACGTGGCCGAGCTCCTCGGCTACGACCTCCCCACGGACCGCGTGGCCATCGATGAGACCTACCGCGCGGTGCTCTACTGGCGCGTGCTCCGTCGCACCCGGCGCCCGGTGTACATCGTGGTGTCCTTCGACCCGGTCGACGGGCAGCCCATCTGGCCGCTCTTCGTCGCCCGCCACGCTCCCATCTACGGGCGATACCCCACGACCGAGTGGCGGCCCGGGGAGATCCTCCGCGACGAGGTCTCGCTGCGCGTCGACCCGGAGATGCGACCCGTGCGGCTGCGGAGCTACGTGTCGCTGGAGATCGAGGGCGACGGCCAGCGCATCCCCCCGGAACGGGTGAACTCTCCCGACGCCCGGCTGGAGATCGCCGCGGTGGAGATCACTCCGCGCGGCTCGCCCTAGTACCTCATCCCAAGAGTCCTGACGGGTTGGACGCGTGCCCCCACCCGCGCTGCCGCGCACCCCTCCCCCAACGCCGAGCCTTGGAGGGAGGGGCTCGACGCGGCTGCCAGGCACACTGTCGATCGACAGCGTACGGAGCCCCTCCCTCC
>CBIHPK010000044.1:0-46478 GCA_966211675.1 uncultured Myxococcaceae bacterium | reverse complement strand
GGGGTGGGTCACGACCGAGCGCCGCAAGTGGGTCACGACTTGGGCGCCGCCAAAGTCTCGGCGACCAGCCCCTACGCGAAGGAGCCCCGGTATTGGGATGGGCGGACGGGCGCGGTGTTCTTCGGCCCCCGCGCTCCGGTGAGCCTCGCGCCCGCCGAGGACGACACGCTGCACGCCTGGCGCGAGGGCGACCGGCTCGGGCTCCTCGCCCACGAGGCCTGGGGCGACGCGAAGCTACTGGTGGCTCCTCTGTGACCTCAACGACGTGGTCGACCCGTGGGGCATCGAGGTGGGCGCCGTGCTGCGCATCCCCACGCGCGCCCGGGTCGAGCTCGTCGTGTTCGGGTAACGGAGGCCCGAGGGGCGATGCCCTCGACGCTCACCCGCCCCCTCGCCTTCGACGGTCGCGGCCGCCTCGCTCGCGCTTCGGGCCGGGAGTCGCTCGTGGCGCGCGTCGCGACCCTGATCGACACGCTCCCCGGCGAGGTGGAGATGGAGCCCGAGCTGGGCTCCGCCTGCCGCCTGCGCCGACACGAGCCGGGCGACGAGACGTTGTCCGCGGACCTGCGCGAAGATGTCGCCGACGCCATCGCGCGCTGGGAGCCGACACTCCAGCCGCGAGGCGTGACGGCGGCGCACGCGGGCCACGGGACGACGCTGACGGCCGCCTTCGCTGCACGGCTCACGGGCGAAGCCGCCGAAGCCACGACCACGATCTGAGCGGGGTGCTCGCGGCTCTGTCGATCGGCATGCCGCGTTGCAGGACCGATCGGCGCCTCGATACCGCAACCGCGCGAGCGAGTCCGAGCGGGGTGGTTGAAGCGATCTCCTTGCCTCACGATCGCTTCCCGCCGATGATCTACATCCGACCTCTGCGGGAGGGTGCCCCTCTCCAACCGAAGCGAGCAGTTCAAGCCTCCGGAGCCGCAGCACATGGTTAAGCCCAGCCCCGAAGAGTCGATCGAAGAAATCATCGCACTGCGCGACACGCTGACGTCATCAGATGGAGCGAATGAGGCGGCGACACGACTCGTGTTGATCAATCGCGTGTTGACAGATGTATTGGGATGGAAGGTCGAAGACCTGAACCCGGAGCAATATCTACCCGGAACTGACGAGACGCAGAAGGCTGTTCGCGAATGGCTAGACTACCATGCCATCGATGCGAACGGCTCTCGCCTCGTGGTCGAAGCGAAACGAATCGGTGCCACCTTCGACCTGCCCGCCGCTAGAAAGCCAAGGCGAGTATCACTGAAGTCCCTCCAGTCGAATGCAGGCGCACGAATCGCCGAGGCGATTCGTCAGGTACTCAGCTACTCAATCAAAGTCGGCACCTCGTGCTTCGTGGTTTCCAACGGGAACCAATGGGTGGCGTCCGCCAGCTTTGTCGAAGGAATTCCCGTTGATGAGATGAATGCGATCGTCTTCTACAGTCTTGAGGACGTCCGCGACAACCTCACGCTTTTTGCCGAGTCGCTCTCTCCAATCGGCATCTCTCAGCAGAAGATCTTCCAGCAAGTCGTCGACGGCTTGTCGCTTAGGCCGGATTTCGCGAAGTGCATCAATGACGAACTTCGACCCAACGCACCAGAAAACCAGAACTACCTAGCCGCCCCGCTTGAGAGACTTATGTCCATTTGCTTTGGCGAAATGGTGGACCTTAACCACCAGAAGATGTTGGAAGACTGCTATGTTTCTCTCGACGCGGCGAACTCCGACGTGATGCAGCTGGAGACCTTCATCGGGAACACGCTTCCTTACGAGCTGCGAGCTCCGCCTCTTAGTCGGGAGCGCGAACTCGACGCTGCCTCGCCAGACGACGTGTTCTTGATGGGGGAACAGAAGGGCGAGTCCATCCTGGTGGTCGGTCGCGCTGGGAGCGGGAAGTCGACCTTCCTCGCGATCCTGAAACAACGTCTACAGCGGCGATACGGCAAGGACGGCTGGGTACTGCTTCATATCGACCTGCGAAACAGAACCCAGATCGGGACCAGCCGATTTGACCACGACAGGATGATCGAAAGCGTTTGCAAGGACATCCTTACCAAGGCGGAGACCGAGTACTCTGAATTCAATCCCTTCGCCAACGAGAATCTTCGCGAGATCTTCGCTGGGGAAATCCGTCGCTTCAAGGCGTCTCTGTCTGCTGCATCCCGCGAAGCCCCGGACTTTGAGCGCCGAGTCGATGACCTAATTCTGAAGCATCTGGAGGACGCAGAGTCGCACCTAAAGGCTTTTCTGGGTTTTCTCGGCCGCCGCAATGTACCGGCCACCGTCTTTCTCGACAACGTCGATCGCGGAACAGTTGAGTTTGAACGGGTGGTGTTTCAGCTCGCGCAGAATCTGAACCAGAACACCAATGCGACCATCGTCACGACGCTTCGCGACACGACCTTCTTCAACGCGAAGAACGCGGGGTTTCTGGACGTTGCGAGGCACGCCCAATTCACCATCTCGCCGCCACCATTCACTAAGGTAGTTGAAAGGCGGCTTGCATACGCGCGGCAGCGATTTCGGGGAGACAACTCGCTGTACGCTCAGTTCGCGATTGCGGCGCGCGGCACACCCGTCGAGCGAGTGTTTGAATTTGTGGAGATGATGGCCGAGATGGTGCTCGGTCAGGGCGGCGAGGTATCGGAGTGCATTCAGAATATCGCGGGAACGAACGTAAGAACGGCGCTCGACCTTCTGACAGACTTCGCGATCAGCCCGCATACGAATCTGAACCGCCTGTTTGCGGACTACCGCGCTCGCAGGCTACTGCAACCGTTGGACTCGTTCCTCAACTCGCTGATGAGGGGCAAAAACATGAGGTACACGGAGCAGCGGTCCAGAATTCTCGACGTATTCCAAGCGTCACGGTTCCATCGGATCAGCCACCTCGTCTCGATCCGGATACTTCAATTCCTTCTGCATCGCGCAGAAGCCAGGCAAGAGGATCGTGACATTCGTGTGGGCGATCTCGTTACTGCGGCCGGTGTTGCCGGCTTCCCCGTCGGGATTTTGGAAGTAATCAATCACCTTGGAAAATTCGGCCTCCTCAACTCCCGCACCAAGGCAGAGGGCCCATGGGGCGCCGACGATCTCGTCGAAATCGGCACGGCGGGTTCCTACTACCTGACGAGACTCCTGAAGACGAACGCTTACCTTCAGAACGTCGTCGACGACGTGGTTATCTACGACTCGCGCGTACTTCACTCACTCTTGGAAGTGCAGCGCCGTCTTGGCGTTTCCTGGAGCGACAAGCACAAGTTGAAGTTGCAGGCGCTGCTGGCATATCTCTGGGATATCGAACGCGATGACCCGTTGAAACTGTCTGGGAGTTCGAAGGTCATAGAGGATGTCGCGCGATCGCGTTTCGGGAATCCGTTCGTTCGGGACCTTGAGCACCGTAAGACGAGCGACAACCGGAACTAGTCCGACAGGCTCCCGATCAACCTGCCCTCCGACCGTTGACCGCCGGGGAGGGTCGATGGCCGATCCCCTCGAGTTCACGACGCTCGACTTCGAGGCGCTCCTCGCGCGGTCCACGGCCGACGTCCTCGCGACGCCGGGCCTGGAGGGCCTGGACCTCTCGCCGACCTCTCCGGACGCGTACCTCTTGCGCGCGCTCGCGCAGTCGAACTCGCGCCTCGCGTACCTGCTCAACCGCTACGCCAACGAGGCCTTCCTCACGCGCGCGATCCTGCGCCGCTCGGTCATCGACCACGCGCGGGGGCTCGGCTACCGGCTCGGCGGCGCGACGCCCGCGGTCACCACGCTCACCCTGGCCTTCGCCCGCGCCTACCCCGACCCGACGCCGATCGCCGCGGGCTCGCGCGTGACCACCGAGGACGGCGCCGTCACGTACGAGACCACCGCGGTGGCGGTGATGGGTGCCTTCGCCACGACGCTCTCGGTCGCGGCCGTCGAGGGCCGCTCCGTCGACTTCGCGACCACCGGGGTTTCAGCCCTCGCGGCAACCCAGGGGCAGGTCGTCGCCCTCTCCGAGCCAGCCTCGTCCGATGACGGGGAGTTCCTCTGGAACGCCGAGCGGGTGTGGGTCGCGGGAGACCTCTGGACGCGCGTCGATCACTTCCTCTCGTCGACCTCGACGGACCGGCACTCCACCGTGGAGGTCGACGCCGCGGGCCGCGCGACGCTTCGCTTCGGCGACGGCACCAACGGGATGCGTCCGGGCGAGGCGGTGCAGATCCTCGTGCGCTACCGCGTGGGCGGCGGGGTGCGCGGGCGCGTGCGCCGAGGGCGCCTCACGCGCTGGGAGGGCGGGCTCACCACCGACGGGGGCCAGGCCGTCGACTTCACCGTGACCAACGGGGACAGCTCCGGGGGTACCGACCGGGAGACCATCGCCCACGCGCGCATCGCCGCGCCCGCCTCGGTGCGCGCGACCAGCCGCACCATCGCGCGCGAGGATTTCGAGCTGCACGCGATGCAGGTCGACGGGGTCGCGCGCGCGCTCTGCCATACGAGGAACCAAGACGCGGGCATCGCGTGGCTCACACACAGGGTGTACGTGGTGCCCGTCGACGGCGGCACGGCCTCGCCGGCGCTGCTCGCCGCCGTCGCCGAGCAGCTCACGACGGTGTACCCCCACGGCGACCTCGACCTGCTCGACGTGCGCGCCGCGTCCTACGAGACCGCGGCCGTCGCGGCGTCCCTCGAGGCCGAGTACGGCACCGACGGCGCTGCGCTCGAGGTCGCGGCCATCGCCGCCGTCACGGCGCTCTTCGACCCGGTTGCGGTCGATCGGCGCACGGGCCGCTACGTGCTCGCGTTCGCGCGCACCGTGCCGCGCTCTCGCATCACCCAGGTGTTGCAGGACCTGCCGGGCGTGCGGCGCGTGGTGCTGTCCTCTCCCTCCGTTGACGCGGTGCTCTCCCCCGCGCGCTTCCCGGCGCTCGCCGCCACGCCCTCCATCGCCGTCGCCGTGGACGCCGAGCCATAGCGAACAACTTACGCGGGGGTGTAGGTCCCGGCCCGGGCGGCGGACTTGCCCGTGCAAGATCCCCTTCAGGGAGGTAGCGTCGCGGTCGTGCATCCGCACTGCGGCTCATTTGAGCAGCGCGTACGTGCTGAGCTCCATGGCGAAGCGGGATAGTGCTCCCGTGGTAGCGTTATCGGGAGCGCCAACGCCCTCCGCGGCACCTCCGGCCTCCGGTTCCGGCCGGGCATTCCGCCCCTGCTCCCTGTGGCGATCGACCGATGTGTGCTGATGCCGCAGCTGGTGGTGCAGCGCATGGTAGCGGGCGAGGTCGGGGCCGGAGAGGGGCTGGTGCCGGCGGCGCCGGGCGAGGTGGAGGTGTTCGGCGCGGGGGCTGGGGCGGGGAGGCGCGCTTCACACCCCTTTTCACACCCTCGGGTCGAAACGGGCTGGACGTCCGGCGCTCCCTTGGAAACACTCGGACCCGTGTTCGACGCGGGCTGAAACAGGTGGAAACGGGTGCCGACTACCTTGCCAAGGTTGACGTCGAGAGTTCGAATCTCTTCACCCGCTCCGAGAAAAGCAGCCGTTTGAGCCTCAACCGCTCAGACGGCTGTTTTGCATTTCGGCGCCTTCCGGTCTCCCCTCGCAGCCCACGATGCCACTGCGCCGCGCTGCCCTGCTGATCGTCGCGATGGTGATCGTCGGCGCCTGGGGCGTGCGCCATGGGCAGTGGCCCGTGCTGCCGCAGCCGGCGATCCCCCAGCTGGAGAAACTCGTCGAGCTCCTGCGCGCCCTCGCGGCCCTCGCGGTCGTCAACCTGGCCGCGGTCGGCGCGTCGGCGCCCGTCGCCCGATTCCTCTCCGCGGGAGGCCGCCTCCGTCGGGCGGTGCTCCGCGTGGCCGCGGGCTTCGCGCTGCTCGGCACCGCGCTCGCGCTGGTCGGCGTGGCCGGGTTCTTCCGCCCCCCGGTGGTGCTCGGCGTGGTGGTCGTCGCCGCGCTCGCAGGGCTCCCTTCGCTCCGGGACGCGCTGCAGGGTCTCTCGCGGCAGGCGCCCCCGAAGGCCACCGTCCGGCTCCTCGCAGGGGTGCTCGCGCTCATGGCCCTGCCCGCCCTCCACGCCTTCGTCCCCCGCTACGGCTGGGACGCGCTCACGTACCACCTCGCGCTGCCCGAGTGGTTCCTCCGCACGGGGCGCGTGGGGCTCGATCGCGCGTCGGTCTACACGTCCTTTCCGCTGCTCACCGAGATGCTCTACGCCGCCGGGCTCGCGCTGCACGGGCCCGCGATCGCCAAGCTCCTGCACCTGGAGTGCGGCGCCCTCGCGCTGCTGCTCGTCGCCGACCTCGCCCGCGCCCACGCCCCCCGCGCATGGCCCCTCGCCGTCCTCGCCGTCGCCGCCGACCCGACCTTCCTCTGGGAGACCACGGTGGCCTACAGCGACCTCTCGCTGCTGCTCTTCGGCACCGCCACGCTCGAGGCGCTCCTCGCCGCACGCCTCGACCCGGGCCGCGCCCCGATGCTCCGCGCCGCCCTCTTCACCGGAGCCTGCGCCGCCACGCGCTACCCCGGACTGCTGCTCCCGGCCGCCCTCGGCGCGGCCTGGATGCTGCGGCCGGAGATCCCCTTCCCTCGACGGCGCGGCCTCGCGCTCGCCCTCGCCGCGGGCGTCGCGCTCATGCTCCTGCCGTGGTTCGCGCGCAACGCCCTCGCCACCGGAAACCCCATCGCCGCAGGGGCGTTTCACCCGCTCTTCCTGCGCCAGATGCTCCGATTCAACCACGACATCGGCATGGGCCACGGACCGCTCGCGCTGCTCATGGCGCCCATCAACGTCACGCTCGTCGCCCTGCCCAACCACTACGCCGGCGGCTTCGGTTACGTCGTCGGTCCGCTGCACCTCGTCGGAGCGCTCGCCCTCGCGATCGCGCCCGCCTCCCCGGTGCGCCGGGCCCTCGGGACCGCGGCGGCGCTCTATCTCCTCGGGTGGTTCCTCTCGGTGCAGGAGGCGCGCTACCTGCTGCCCCTCGGCCCCGTGCTCGCCTTCGGCGCCGCGACCGCCGTCGACGACCTGCTCCACGGCGCGACGCCCCGCGCCCGCCTCGCCTCCTGGGGCGTCGCCCTCGTCGCCCTCGCGCTCACCTGGAGCGTCTTCTCCCCGTCGCTCGGACCGGTGCTTCGCGTCGCCCTCGGGCCCGTCGCTCCGTCGAGGGTCGAGCGCCTCGAACCCGCCGAGCGCCTCGGCGACGCGCTCCGACAGGGTCTGCCCCGGGGCGCGCGGGTGCTCAGCCTCTTCGAGAGCCGGGCGTGGCACCTGCGAGGCATCGACACCGTGTTCTTCCACGTCAACCAGGGGGCTCCGAGCTGGGCCGAGCTCCACGACGCGCGGGTGCAGGGGCGGCTCTGCGCGTGGCTGCGAGGGCGCGGCGTGACCCACGTGCTCGTCAACACGACGATGTACCAGCGCACCCCGCCGACCGCGGTGGAGGGCTACGAGGACGAGGACATCGTCGCGGACATGAGGGAGACGCTGCGCCTCATGCGGCGCGCGGCGACGGTGGCCTTCCGCGAGGAGGGGATCACCGTCTTCGCGCTCGATCGGGAGCGCTGCGTCGACGGGCTCAGTGGCCCGGCGGCAGCGCCGGGGCGATGAGCGACTGGAGCGTGGCCATCGTCTGGTAGCCCTCCAGGCGGCGCGCCACGCGGCCCGCTCGGTTCACCAGGAACACCAGCGGCGCGAGGCCCACCTCGCCGAAGGGCGTCGAGCCCGCGCGCACCTCCGCGGGAATGGGCGCCACGGCCGCGCGGTGCAGCCCCACCACCTCGGCGAAGACCTCCAGCGCGACCTGCAAGGTCGGCGGGTCGTAGCCGTCGGTCGCGAGCAGGAGCACCGCGAGGTCGTCGCCGTGCGCCGCCGCGAGGCGCTCCAGGTTGCGGGCGAGCGCGTGGCCGCCGAGGTCGTTGGTCGAGAGCGCGGCCACCACGATGGCGCGACCGCGCAGCGCCGCGAGGTCCACCCGGCGACCGCCCACGGCGTCGACCGCGAGCGTCACCTCGCGCAGGTCGACCGCGGCGACGGGCGCCTCGGGCGTGGTCGGGGCGGCCGCGACGGCGCGGTGGGCGCAGCCGGCGACGAGCAGCGACCCGGCGAGCGCCAGCGCCCGACTACCCCTCACCACCGCCGCCACGGAACCGATCTTCTTCTTCACGGAACAGCACGTTGAACGTCGTGAGCGTCCCGTAGCATCCCGTCACGTACTGTTGGAGCGAGACCTTCTCGTCGTCGGTCAGCTTGGGGTTCGCGTTGATCTTCTGCTCCAGCACCCGGAGCTTGTCGCGCATCATCACGACCTTGTGGAAGAAGGCCTCCAGCGGCACCCGCTTCTCCGCGGTGCCCTCCTTGCCGGGCTTCAACACCATCTCGCCGCCGCGAAACCGCTCCGCGATGGGGACGTCCCCCAGCGCGAGCTCGTCCCGCAGCACCTCGCGGAGCACCGCGCGAAACGTCGCCTCGTCCATGTCCACCTCGATCTCGACCGGCAGCCGCCGCGTCGGTGTCACTGTCGTCGATGGGCGCGTCGTCGATGCACGCGGCGCCCGGATGCGGTTGCGGTCGAGGCCGAAGCGCAAGGTGCCTTCGGCCACGTAGTCGGGGCACGAGGAGGTGTCCGGGCGGTACCTCGGCCAGGTGCCGTGGCCGCACTCGCCCATGGTCGCGTTGCGCTCCGCGTCCCAACGCTCGGAGTGGAAGTGCGCGCAGCTGCCGCACCGGCCGGCGAGGGGATCGGTCACCTCCGCATCATGGCAGACAGCAGGGGAGGGGCTCAACGGGGCGGTAGGGGGATCAGCCGGAGCCGGGCGCGGAGAGCACCCACCTACGCGATGTGCCCCCGCGCTCGTCGGGGCAGCATCGGGAGAAGAACCGCAAGGGTCGCAAGGGTCGCAAGGAGGAGTTCCGCCGGCGCTGGCGCATCGAGTTCGCGAGAGCGTAGGAGCGAGCCTGCGATTCCGACACGAGTTGAACGGTTGGAGCGCTTGCCCGCCCAAGCCCGTCGCTCCCTTGCGACCCTTGCGACCCTTGCGGTTCTTCTCCCCCGACGCAGCCGCAGCAGCGACCCTCTCCGACCCATTCCCACACCGCCTCCCCGATCTCGGCCCGACTGACTGGTTCTCCTTGTCGCGCCTCCGACGCCGTCGATACGGTGACCTCTTCGGTTCCCAACGGAGGAGGAGGCACCCGATGACATCGCAGACACTCACCGATACCCAACGGCTCGCGGAGGACATCGTCACGGCCATCGACACCCACGCCGATGAGCTCGACGCCGGCGCCAACGTCGCGCTCAAGTCCGAGCTCCGCGCGGGCGAGCGCTGGCCCTCCGCGGCGCTGCTCCTCCGCCTCGCCGGTCGCCGGGTGCAGCGCGCCCTCGCCGCCTACGCCGACGCGGAGGGGTCCCTCGACGCCGAGCGCGCCGACGACGTCGAGCCCCGCGCCCAGCGCGACGCCCACGCCCTCGCGCTCTACACCCAGCTGAAGAAGGTGAAGGGCGCCGTCGACTCCCTCTTCGGACCGTCGATGGTGCGCAAGCTCCAGCTCCCCGCCGAGCTCCCGCGCGACCCCGCCGCGCTCGCCCAGGCGGCCGACCACGCCGTCGCCGCCCTCAAGGGCAACAAGGGGCGTCCAATACGGGACGGATCCGCTCGGGTTGACGAGACGCCCTGAGGAAGAAAACCGCAGTCTCCCTACGCTGTCCCGCGGAGCTTCCGCCGAGCTCGATGGGTAGGTCAGTGACCGAATCCAACGCCCCGTGCGCCCCCGCAGCACACGCCCCCGCGATCGCCGACTCGCCAACTCCAGGACGACGCCTCTTCACCCCACCTAATCAGGGACCTTCGCGCTAGCGGCGCATCCGCGGCACCTATGGTCGAGGCGTTGAGACGTTCGAGGGTGCGCACGATTCCCGCGCGCTCGGCGAGGGCCGCGATCATCGTAGTGCCCTCCCCGCTCCGGCCCTCCCCGCCGAGGCCCGTCGCTCACTTGCGACCCTTGCGACCCTTGCGGTTCTTCTTCCCCGACGCAGTCGCAGCAGGGCCCTCCCTTTCCCAATCGCTCCCGCTCCCGGCATACACTCCGCCGCGATGCCCCGCCGCCTCCTCGTCGCCGCGCTCGCGCTCTCCCTCGCGCCCGCCGTCGCCCGCGCTCAGACCGCCGTCCCCGGCGCCTTCCAGCTCACCCGCTACTGGATCGCCCACGAGACCCCGCGCCCCGACGACCGCCGCGCCGCCCGCGTGCTCGACCCGCAGGGCCGCACCCTCACCTGGTGCACCAGCCGCTTCGCCGACGAGCTCGCCATGGAGGGCACCGGCCGCTCCTGGGACGGTCGGCTCTTCAACTGGTCCACCCGGCGCGAGGGGCGGTCGTGCTACGTCGAGGTCGACCCCACGCTCTACCCCTTCGGCATCGGCGTCGCGGGCTTCGCGCTCGTCCCCTACCGCTCGCTCGCCGTCGACCCCCGCTTCGTCCCCCTCGGCAGCACCGTCGAGCTCCCCGAGCTCATCGGCATGCCCCTCCCCGACGGATCAACCCACGACGGGTGCTTCGTCGCCGTCGACCGCGGCAGCGCCATCAACGGCCACCACCTCGACCTCTTCCTGCCGTCGCCCGCCGCGCACCGCGCCCTCCAGCGCATGGGCTGGCTGCCCGACTCGGTCCACGTCGTGCTCGACTCGCCCCGCTGCGAGGCCGCCCGGAGCTACGCGATCCATCCCCTGCCGAACGAACCCAGGGTCGTGCCGCGCGGCTGAGGTATATCCTCGCCCGCGGAAGTCACACCCACCCTATGGCGCCGCGACGGATCCTCCCCACCGACCTCCCCCCGGGCTCTCCGCTCGCCCGCCGCCTCGCCGCCCGAAGCCCCGCCGAGCGCGTCACCGTCGAGCACGACGGCTCTCCCGTCACCGCCGTCGCGGGCGAGCCCCTCGCGGTCTCGCTGCTCGCCTCGCGCCAGCTCACCCTCGCGCGCAGCGTGAAGTACCACCGGCCCCGCGGCGCCATGTGCCTGCGCGGCGACTGCGACGGGTGCCTCGTGCGCGTCGACGGCGTGCCCAACGTGATGGCCTGCCAGACGCCCGCTCGCGCCGGGATGGTGGCGCAGTCGCAGAACGCCTTCCCCACCGCGGGGCTCGACGTGCTCCGCGTGACCGACTGGTTCTTCCCCAAGCACCTCGATCACCACCACCTGCTGGTGCAGTTCGGCGGAGCGCTCAACCGCACCATGCAGGTCTTCGCACGGCGCATGGCGGGCCTCGGCACCATGCCCGACGCGGTCGCGACCTTCCCTCGCTCGGAGTCCCTCGACGTCGACGCGCTGGTGGTGGGGGCGGGGACCTCCGGCGTCGCCTGCGCCAACACCCTCGCCCGCGGCGCCGTCCGGGTGCTGCTCGTCGACGACCGGGAGGGACCCGGCGGGTTGCGCCGCGATGATCCCATGGACGACGGCACCTACCTCCTGTGCGACCCCGCGGTGACGGTGCGCTACGGCGCGGGCGCGGTCGCCACCTACGACGACGAGACGCTGGTGATCCACGAGGGCCGCGGGGTGAGCGTGAGGGCGCGCGCGCGGGTCTTCGCCACGGGGGCGCGCGAGTCCGTGGGGGTGTTTCCGCAGGGCGACGTGCCCGGGGTGTTCACCGCGAGGGCCTTCGCGCTGGCGCTCTGCCACGGCGTGCTCGCGGGAGAGCGCGTGGCGCTGGTGGGCGACGGGGTCTTCGCTCGGTCCATCGCGGCGGCGCTGGGCGAGCGGGTGACGCACGCTCCGGGCGCCGCGGTGGTCGAGGCGCTGGGCAGCCGCGCGGTGAAGGGCGCGAGGCTGCGCGAGGGCGAGCGCGAGTGGACCGTGAAGTGCGACGCGCTGGTGGTGGACGGGGAGCTCGCCGCGGCCTACGAGCTGGCGGGCCAGGCCGGGGCGAGGGTGCTCTGGAGCGACGGGCGGCAGTGCTTCGTTCCGGAGAGCGACGCGGAGGGGGCGACCGGCCGCGAGGGCGTGTACGTGACGGGCTCGCTGCGCCTGGGCCGGGTGGACCACGACGCGAGGGCGAGGGACGGCGCGCGGGTGGGCGAGCGCGCGCTGCGCGACCTTCGGGGGGACTGAAGCGATGAGCGCGAAGGCGATGCTGTGCCGCTGCGAGGACGTCACGCTCGACGAGGTGATGGAGGCGCTCGCGGCGGGCCACCACGACATCGAGTCGGTGAAGCGCTACACGGGCTTCGGGACGGGGTGGTGCCAGGGCAAGCAGTGCGTGGTGGCCTGCGCGCGCGTGCTGGCGAAGGCGACGGGCCAGGCGCCGGAGCTGCCCATCACGCCGCGCCCGCCGCTGCACCCAGTGGCGCTCGGGGTGCTCGCGTCGCTGGGCGATCGGGAGGGCGAGTAGGATGCCGAGGGTGGTGGTGATCGGGGCGGGGATCCTCGGGCTCGCCACGGCCTACAACCTCGCGAAGCGCGGGGTGAGGGACGTGCTGGTGGTCGACCGGACCTACCTCTGCGGCGGCGCCAGCGGTCGCAACGGCGGCGGGGTGCGGGCGCAGTTCTCGTCCGAGACCAACATCCGGCTGATGCGAGAGAGCATCGCCATCTGCCGGGATTTCGCGACGGAGATGAAGATCAACGTGTGGTTTCGCCAGGGGGGCTACCTCTTCCTGGCGCGCACCGCCGAGCGCGCCCGCGACCTCGAGGAGAACGTCGCCCTGCAGAACCGCTGCGGCCTCCCCACGCGCATGGTCGACGCGGCGGAGATGCGACGGATCGTCCCCGAGCTGTCGACCGAGGGGGTGCGCGCGGCGAGCTTCAACCCGGGCGACGGCGTGGTCTTCCCGTGGCCCTTCGTGTGGGGCTACGCGCGCGCCGCGGCGGACCTCGGCGTGACCATCAAGCCCTTCACCGAGGTGGTGGGCTTCGACACCCTCGGCGGTCGCATCACCGGCGTTCGGCTGCGCCCGACGAAGCTCTCGCCGCTCGACGCGAGCGACGAGGCGCTGCCCGCGGGCGACGCGTTCACCGTGGCCTGCGACGACGTGGTGCTCTGCGCCGGGGCGTGGAGCCCGAAGGTCGCCGCGCTGCTCGGCGTGGCGCTCCCCAACACGCCGCACCGGCACGAGATCTGTTCGACCGAGCCGCTGAAGCCCTGGCTCGGGCCGCTGGTGGCGGACCTCACCAACGGGCTGTATTTCTCGCAGTCGATGCGCGGAGAGATCGTCGGGGGCATCGCCGTCGAGCCGGTGCCCGAGGGGATCAACCAGCAGAGCTCGCGGCGGTTCCTGACGGAGTACGCGAGGGCGCTGGTGGGGACGGTGCCGACGCTGGCGGGGGTGCGCGTGCTGCGGCAGTGGGCGGGCTGCTACGACCTCACGCCAGACGGCGGACCCATCGTCGGGAGGGTGGCCGACCCGACGAACCTCACGCTGGCGTGCGGCTTCATGGGGCACGGGTTCATGATGGCGCCGGTGATGGGGAGGCTCCTCGCGGAGCACGTCGACACCGGGGTGACCAGCGAGCTCTTCGCGCGCTGGTCCCTCGACCGCTTCGCCCGCGGCGAGCTGGTGCACGAGAACATGATCATCGGCTGACGCCGCGAGGACGGTGGCGCGTGGGGAGAACGCTTGTGACCAGACCGAACCATCCGTAAGAAGGGACACCGATGAGCAACGACATGAACCCGCTCGATCTCCCCCATATCAACCGCCCCGACTGGCCGCGGCACGCCCCCGGCACCTACCCCATCCTGGTGTGCGTGCAGTTCGACGAGACGGGGCACAACGCCCTCACGCTGGCGATGCGCTTCGCGGAGGCGCACCGCCACGCGCCGCTGCAGGTCGCCCACGTGGTGCCGGACACCAGTACCTCGGGCCGCGCCGCGGTCACCGAGCGGCACACCGCCGAGCTCGAGGAGGCCACGAAGAAGCTCGCGGAGTTCGTCTCGGCGCGCGTGGGCGAGCGGCCGCTCGACGTGAAGCTGCACGTGCGCATCGGCGACGTGGTGCAGACCGTCTTCCAGCTCGCGCTCGACTACGACGTGGAGCTCATCGTGGTGGGCACCCACGGGCACAGCGCGGTCAGCCGCCTGGCCTTCGGCTCGGTGGCGCAGAAGATCGTCGAGGCCGCCCGCTGCCCGGTGCTCATCGCCGCGCCGCGCGACTTCTCCGGCATGGAGCCCACGCTCATCCCCGATCCCCCGCGCCCCTGAGGCGAAGCAGCTCATGAAGGACAAGGTCATCGTCATCACGGGCGCGAGCTCCGGCATCGGCGCGGCGCTCGCGACGCTCGTGGGTCGCCGCGGCGCGCTCGCGGTGCTGGTGGCCCGCCGCGCGAAGGAGCTCTCCGAGGTGGCCGCCCGCTCGGGGCCGCACTGCGTCGCGGTGACCGGCGACGTGACGGTGCGGGAGGACGTGCGCCGCGCGCTCGCCGCCGCCATCGCCCGCTTCGGGCGCGTGGACGCGTGGGTCAACAACGCCGGTCGCGGCATCTCGCGCATGGCCTCGGAGCTCACCGACGACGACCTCGACGAGATGATGCGCGTGAACGTGAAGTCCGCCCTCTACGGGATGCAGGTCTCGCTGGAGCACTTCAAGGAGCACGGGCGCGGGCACATCGTGAACGTCTCGTCGCTGCTGGGGAGGGTCCCGCTGGCGCCGCAGCGGGCGGCCTACTCCGCGGCCAAGCACGCGCTCAACGCCCTCACCGCGAGCCTGCGCATCGAGCTGCGCGACGAGTGGCCGGAGATCCACGTCTCGTCGGTGCACCCCGGGGTGGTGGCGACGGAGTTCGGGCTCTCGGCGCTGCACGGCGGCGTCGACTCGCGCGCTCTGCCCGGGGCGCAGTCGGCCGAGGAGGTCGCCGCGGTGATCGCCGAGGTGATCGAGCGCCCTCGCGCGGACGTGTACACGCGGCCCGGCGCGCAGAAGATGATCGCCGGCTACTACGCCGCGGAGGACATGGCCGCGGCGGAGGCGCCCTTCGGTCGGGGGTGAGCGCAGGGCCGGACCCGCGCGCGTGGTAGCCTGCGGGGAATGGCCGTCGACGGGAAGAAGGCGAAGCCGGAGCGGGTCGAGACCGACGAGAGCCTGCGCACCGAGCGGGCCAGGGCCGACCGCGAGCTGGCCAGGCACCAGGTGGCCATCCAGGAGGACGCGGACGAGGTCATCGACCGCGCGAGGGAGAACGCGGACGCCGTCCTCGCCACGGCGCGAGCCAGGGAGGACCAGCTGCTCGAAGAGGCCGCGGCGCCCGTCGACGCACCGGCGGCCGTGCTGGTCGAGGAGCGCGCGCTCGAGGACGAGGTCCTCAAGGTCGAGCGGGCCGCCGCGGACGAGGCCCTGCGCCATGAGCGCGAGGAGACCGCCCGCGTCCTGTCGCCGCTGCTGCCCATGGAGCGGGAGAAGACCGACCGTCACCTGCTGACCGAGCGAGTGCGCTCCGACGACGCGCTCGCGAACCGCGACGACTTCCTGGGCATGGTCAGCCACGACCTGCGCAACCTCCTGGGCGCGATCGTCGTGAGCTCGGCGTTGCTCTCGAAGCGCGCGCCCGAGGGCGACGAGGGCAAGGTCACCCGCGCGGAGACGGAGCGCATCCAGCGCTACGCCGCCCGCATGAACCGGCTCGTCGGAGACCTGCTCGACGTCGCCAGCATCGACTCCGGCAGGCTCGCCGTGGCGCGGGTCCGGGGCGACGTGGCCGCGCTCCTCGCCGAGACGGCGGAGATGTACCGGGGCTCCGCGTCGGCGAAGGGCATCGACCTGGAGACGGAGCTGGCCGAGCGCCCCCTGTGGGCCGAATTCGACCACGACCGGATGCTCCAGGTGCTCGCCAACCTGATCGCGAACGCGATCAAGTTCACCCGTCCAGGCGGCAGCATCCGGGTCCGCGGCGAGCGCACCGAGGGGGGGCTCCTGCTCTCCGTCTCCGACACCGGTCCGGGCATCGACGGCGACATGCTGGAGAACATCTTCAAGCGCTTCTGGCAGGCCGACGAGAACGACCGGAGGGGCGTGGGGCTGGGGCTCTACATCGTCCGCAGCATCGTCGACGCCCACGGCGGGAGGGTCTGGGCGGAGAGCGAGCTCGGCCGGGGGAGCCGCTTCTTCGTCACGCTCCCCGCGCCCGTCGCCGCGAAGGACTAACGGCGCAGGTACTCGGTGCCCTGCGCGGCGAGGAAGTCCTCGTAGGTCCCGTTGAAGAGCTGCGGGCCCTTCTCGCTGAGCTCCAGCACCCGGGTGCCGAGGGCGCTCACGAAGTGCCGGTCGTGGCTCGTCACGATGACCGTGCCCGGGTACGCGATGAGCGCCTGGAGCAGCGCGTCGATGCTCTCCACGTCGAGGTGGTTGGTGGGCTCGTCGAGCAGCAGCACGTTGCACTTGGTGAGCATGAGGCGCGCGATGACGAGCCTCGCCGCCTCGCCGCCGGAGAGCGTCTCGGTCTTCTTCAGGCCCGCCTCGCCGCTGAAGAGCAGCTTGCCCAGCACCGAGCGCACCTGCTCGATGCTCGCGTTCTCGTCGAAGCGCCGGAGCCAGTCGTAGGCCGTGAAGCCCTCCTCGAGGGCCTCGTGGTGGTCCTGCGCGAAGTAGCCGACGGTGGTCTCGTGGCCCCAGACGACCTCGCCCGCGTCGGGCTTGTACTCGTCGACCAGCATCTTCAGCAGCGTCGACTTGCCGATGCCGCTCGGGCCGATCACCGCGAGGCGCTCGCCGCGCATCATGTTGAAGCTGAAGTCCTTGAAGACCTGCTTGTCGCCGAAGCGCTTGGAGAGCCCCGTCGCCCGCAGCACGTCGCGGCCGGAGGGCCTCGCCACCTCGAACTTCACGTAGGGCCGCACCACGCTCGACCGCCGCACCACCATGCTGGCCTCGAGCTTCTCGATCTCCTTCACGCGCGACTGCGCCTGGCTCGACCGGTTGGCGCTCGCGCCGAAGCGCGCCACGAACTCCTTGAGCTCCGCGATGCGCTTCTTCTTCTGCGCGATGTCCTGCTCGCCCTGGCGCTTGCCGGTGGTCTTCTGCTCGACGAAATCCGCGTAGTCGCCCGTGTAGACGGTGACCGTCTGGAAGTCGACGTCGGCCACGTGCGTGGCGATGGAGTTCATGAAGTGCCGGTCGTGGCTGACCACCAGCAGCGTGCCGCGGAAGTCGTTGGTCAGGTACGACTCCAGCCATCGGATGGAGTCGAGGTCGAGGTGGTTGGTGGGCTCGTCGAGCATCAGCACGTCGGCGCCCGCGAAGAGCGTCTGCGCGAGGAGCACGCGGAGCTTGTAGCCGCCCGCGAGCGAGTCGAGGCGCTGCTCGTGCTGCGAGGTCGGGATGCCGAGGCCCTCGAGCAGCTCGGCGGCGCGCGCGTCGGCGGTGTAGCCGTCCTCCTCGGCGACGATGCCCTCGAGCTCGGCGAGGCGCATGCCCGCCTCGTCGGTCATCTCGCCGGCGAAGATGGTCTCCTTCTCCTGCATCGCGTCCCAGAGGGCCTTGTTGCCCATCATCACCACGTCGATGATGCGGAACGCGTCGAAGTGGAAGTGGTCCTGCCGCAGCACGCCGACCTTGAGGCGCGAGGGGATGTTGACCGTCCCCTTGTCGGACTCCTCCTCGCCGGCGATGACCCGCAGCAGCGTCGACTTGCCCGCGCCGTTGGCGCCGACCAGCGCGTAGCGCTTCCCGGGGTCGAAGATCATCGACACGTCTTCGAACAGGACCTTCGGTCCAAACCGCTTGCTGAGGCTCTCCAGGGTGATCATCGAGGGGCGCTATTTGCACTGTCGCCCCCCTCGACGCAACCGCTCACCCCGCTCGCAGCGTGTCGCGGCGCACCCTCCGCCAGAGGGCCTCGTCGCCGTCCACCAGCCGGAGCTTCTCCGCCCGGGTGAGCTGCTTCAGGGCGTACTCCAGCCGCCTCGCGTCACCGGGGGGCTGCCTCCCCCGCGACCACGCCACCTCCACCGGGAGCCTCGATCGCGTGTACTTCGCGCCCCGCCCGGCGTTGTGCGCCGCGACCCGCTCAGGGAGCGAGCGGGCGATGCCGGCGTAGAGCGACCCGTCGGCGCAGCGCAGGAGGTAGACGGTCCAGCGGGGGGAGGGCTTCGGGGCGGTCATTCGCGAGGTGGGGTGAAGCTCTACCAGCTTCGGGGCCCCGGATTGCCCGGGGAGCGCGCGACGTGGTAGCCCCTGCGGCGCTGAGAATGCGTGCAGTCGTGGCTTCGCTCCTGGGTCTGATGTTCGTCACGGCGGGTTGCCCGAAGCCCCCGGCTGGCGGGGCGAACGGCCCGCGCGACGCCGCCTCGCGCGCGGACGCCTCGGTCGCCGCGGCCGACGGGGGAGCGGGTCGGCGGGTCGATCCGTGCGCGATCCTCGAGCCGTCGCAGCGCGACCTGGTGGTGGCGCGCGTGGGCGACCAGTCCCTCACGCTGTGTGATTTTACCCGCCGGGTGAACTCGCAGAACCCCTACCTCCGCGCCCGCTTCAACGCCCCGGAGCAGCGCCGGGCGCTGTTGCAGTCGTGGGTCGACGCCGAGCTCCTCGCCGCCGAGGCGGAGCACCGCGGCCTCGACCGCGAGCCCGAGGTGCGCCGCGCGGTGATCATCCAGCTGGCGCGGCGGCTCGAGCAGTCCACGCGCGACGCGGTGCCGACGCCGACGGTGACCGACGCGGAGGTGCGGGCCTACTACGACGCGCACCGCGCGGAGTACGACACCGACGCGGAGGTGCGGGCGAGCCAGATCGTGCTCAACACCCGAGCGGACGCCGAGCGAGTGCTGGCGGACGTGCGGGCCCACGAGGCCGACGACGCGTACTTCCGGGCGCAGGCGAGGGCCCGCTCGGTGGATGTGCCGTCGCAGGCGCGCGAGGGGGACCTGGCGTTCTTCCCCCGCGGCGGCGGCGCGTCGGTGCTGCCCGAGGTGGCGGAGGCGGCGTTCTCCATCGAGCGCAACGGGCAGATCCTCAACCGGGTGGTGGAGAGCGCGCACGGGGGCGTGAACCACGGGCCGGGGTTCCATGTGATCCGGCTGACGGCGCGGCGCGACGCGCTGCACCGCACCATCGACGACGAGCAGCAGCGCATCCGCCGGCGGCTGGTGAGCGAGAAGCTCAACGCCGCGCAGGAGGCGGCCGTGTCGGCGCTCCTCGCGAGGCTCCGCGGGAGCACGACGGTGAGCATCGACGAGGCGGCGCTCGGGCGGGTGCGGGTCGACGCGAGCCCGCAGGCGGCGGAGGGTGGCGTCGTGGCGCCGCCCGCGATGATGGGCGGTCCGGGCGTGCCGATGCCGGCGGTGCCGCGGGGAGGGAGCGGGCGATGAAGCGATCGACGAAGCGCGCCGGGTGGCTGTTGGGCGTCGCGCTCTCCCTGGGCGGCGCCGGGGCGTGGGCGGAGGAGGTCATCGACCGGGTGGTGTGCGTGGTCGACGACGACGCGATCTTCCTGTCGGAGCTCGAGCGCCGGGCGCGGCCCTTCCTGGCGGAGATCCCCGCGGGGCTCTCGGCGCAGCAGCGAGCGGAGCGTCGGGCGGAGGTGCTGCGCACGGCCCTCGACCGGATGATCGACGACCAGCTCATCCGGCGGGCGGCGACGAGGGCGCACCTGACCGTGAGCGAGGACGACGTCGACGAGTTCATCGGGCGCATGGCGACGGAGCGAGGCGCGACGCCGGAGCAGATCTACGCGGCGCTCCAGCAGGAGGGCGTGTCGCGCACCGAGTACCGCACGTACATGGAGAGCGAGGTGCTGCAGCTGCGGGTGCTCCAGGCGCGCGTCCGCGGGCGCATCAACATCACCGACGCGGACCTCCAGCAGGCCTACCGGCGCGCGGTGCGCGAGGCGGCGGACCAGACGGTCCCGACGGTGGCGCACGTGCTCATCGGCGTGGCCGAGGACGCGACGCCCGACCAGGTGGCCGCGGCCCGGGTGCGGGCCCAGGAGGTCGTCCGGCGGGCGCGCGCGGGCGAGGACTTCAGCAACCTGGCGCGGCAGATGTCGGACGACACGGCGTCGCGAGAGAGCGGCGGCGTGCTGGGGGAGATCCAGCCGGGCTCGCTGCCCGAGGAGCTCGACCAGGCCATCACGGCGCTGACCGTGGGCGGGGTGAGCGATCCGGTGCGCGGGGCCGCGGGCTGGCACGTCATCCGGCTGGTGTCGCGACGCGCGGTCGAGCCGCCGCCCTTCGCGTCGGTGCGCGACCGGCTCTACGCCGCGCTGGTCAACCGGGAGATGCTGCGCCAGCGAGGGATCTACCTCCGCGAGCTGCGCCGTACGGTGAGCATCGACGACCGCCTCGACGGCACCCGCCCCGCGGCGACGCCTCCCGCGCGCTGACAGGAGCTTGCGCCGCGAGGGGGAGGGCGTCACACCGCATGGGGGAAGTGGTCACCATCGGTCGCGCTGACGGTCTGGAGCGGAGGGCGGTCGGCGCGGTGCTGGCGCTCGCCGCGCTCATGGGCGCGTGCGATCGGGAGGTGGAGGCCGGAGGGGACGCGGCGGTCGCGCGGGCCCGGTCCGAGGCGGACGGCGGGGCGACGGCGCGCGGCGATGGCGCGTCGCTGCAGCGGGCGGGGGACGTGACCCGGCGCGCGGCGGACCCGGCGGAGGCGGAGGAGGAGACCGGCGGGCGCTGCGCGGTGGCGCTCTCGCCCACGGTGGCGCCGGGCTGGACCCTCGTGGGCTACCGACCGGGGCCGGTGCTGGAGGACGTCCTGGCGGCCGGGGCGCGGCGCGACACGCTGGTGGCGGTCACCCGGCGGGAGCTCTGCGTGAGCGACGACGAGGGGGCGACGTGGCGCACGCGGCTCGGCGGCGACCGGCCGCTCGACGAGCCCTCGCTGGGCGAGCTGGGCGACGAGCGCACGCTGGTGCTGATCGCGCAGGGAAGCGCCGAGCGGCCGAGCGCGCCGAGGGTGTACGTCTCTCGCGACGCGGGCGGCCACTGGGTCGAGCGGACGCTGCCGCCCGGGGCGCAGTCCGCGGGGGCGAGCGCGAGGGTCTTCCACGACCGGGTGCGTCGGCTCTTCGTGGCGACCCCGACGCAGGTGTGGACCTCCGGGGAGGGGGACGAGTGGGAGGGTCCGCGCGCGCTGCCGGGGGTGTCCGCGAGGGAGGTCGACGCCTGCGGCGACACGCTCATCGCGCGGGCGCAGATGGACCGCGACTCGTTCTATTTCCGCAGCGAAGACCGAGGAGTGACGTGGCGGCCGTTTCGCCTGGGGGCGCTGGGCCTGGAGGCCGACGGGGCGGTGGTGCGGTGCGTTCGCTGGCGCGGCGGCATCGAGGCGGGACGGGCGCCGGTGCCGGGCTGGTGGAGCTTCGACCAGGGGCGCAGCTGGCAGCCGTCGCGCTATGACAGCGAGGCCGTGCGCGCCGCGAGGGCGAGGGAGGACGACCCGGGCCTCGCCGCGGTCACCGACGCGCCGCGCTGCATGACGGCGCCCACGGGCGAGCTCGCGTGCGTCTCGCCCCGGCGGCTGCTGCTGCCCGACGACGACGGCCCGTGGAGCCGCGAGCGCCCGGTGCAGCGGGAGATCAGCGCCCCGGCCCGCTGCGACCGGCTGCGCCGCGTGGACGACCGCCGCGTGGTGGCCTTCGGTCCGGCGTGCGGGCTCTATGTGAGCCACGACCTCGGGGGCGTGTGGCGCGCGATGTCCACGCACCTCGACGCCTCCCGCGCGGACGCGGCGCCGGGGCGGGGGACCGGGGGCTTCGTCGACCGCGACACGGCGTGGCGGCTCGACGGCGGCCTCTGGTGGACGCAGGACGGCGGCGCCCGCTGGAGGCTGGTTCCGTCGGCGCGCGGTCGCTCGCTGCTCTGGGGGACCTTCGTCGACTCGCGGCGCGGGGTCTTCGTGCAGCGCGACGGCTGGGTGGTGGCGACGGACGACGGCGGCGTGCGCTGGCGGCTGGTGCTGCGCGGCGAGGTCTCGCGGCTGGTGACCGCCGGGCGCACGGTGATGCTGACCACCAGCGACCGCGCGATGCTCTCGCTCGACGGCGGCGCGTCGTGGCGCCGCGTGGTGACGCTCCCGACCGGCCGCGAGCTCGACCCGGCCCTGGAGGTGGACGGCGAGCGACGGCGCGTCGACCCGACCGCACGCCTGCGGCTGGTGCAGCAGCACGACGCGATCGAGCTGCTGCGCCGCGAGGGCGGGGCGGGGCGCGAGGTCATCGTGCGGGGGCTGCCGCGCGCGTGGGTGATGCTGGCGGCGCACTCGACCGGGGCGGTGGTCGACCGGGTGCTGCTGGCGGGCGGCGCGGTGCTGCACCGTCGCGCGGAGCTGGCGACGCGGTAGGGCGACGCCCCTCAGGCGTAGGCGTCGCTCCGCCCCAGCCGCCGCAGCCGCTCGTCGTACTCCTGCTCCAGGGAGGCGTCGCCGGCCTCCCGGGCGTTGCTCACCGCGCGCCGCCACGCCGCCATCGCCGCGCGCCGGTCGCCGAGCATCTCCGCGCGCTCCGCCGCCTCGGCCTCGCACTGCGCCACCACCACCCGGTGCCCGAGGCTCGCGGCGATGGAGCGCGCCTCCTCGAGCGCCTGCAGGTCGTCGACGCCCGCGAGCCGCCGCGACCGCGCCAGCCGCAGCAGCAGGTTGGCGTGGTGCCGGCGCTGCGCCTCCGTCGGCGTGCTGCGCCACCCCTCGCGCACCAGCACCTCCGCGGCCTCCAGGGCCTTCGCGGCGTCGACGTGCGCCCGCTCGACGGTCTCCAGCTCGGCCCGCAGCTCCAGCAGCTCGGCGGCGACGGCGCGCGCCCCCGCCCGCTCGGCCACCGAGACCGCCGTGTCGACGATGCGCAGGCCCTCGGCGCGGCGGCCGCGCGCGAAGAGCACCCGCCCCAGCACGCCTTCGATGCGCAGCCGCTCGGGCGCGCCGCGCTTGGTCACGCCGAGGCCCTCGCGCAGCACGCCCTCGGCCTCGCTCAGCTCGCCGGTGCGCACCAGCGCGTCGCCGAGCTTGCGAGCGAAGATCGCGATGGCCTGCTCCGGGTCGTCGACCTCGCCGCGGGTGAGCTCGCGCCGCGCGATCTCCAGGCCCCGCCGCAGCGCGAAGGCCCCGGCGTAGTCGTCGCCTCGGGCGAGGGCGCAGTCGCCCACCCGGTCGAGCAGCAGCAGGCTCTGGAAGCTCTCCTCGCCCTGCTGGGCGTGCAGCGCCTGCACCTCCAGCGGGAGGTCGTCGGCCCCCTGGGCGTGCCGCGCCCGGTGCATCTCCGAGCGCAGCGGCGCCGGCGTCGTGGCCTCCACCACCTCGCGCAGGAACGGGTGCGCCCAGCGCACCACCTCGCGCCCCGCCGAGCCCTCGACGGTGACCCACCCGCGGGACTCGAGCTCCGCCCGCAGGGCCTCGTCCCACGGCACGTTGCTGATGCCGCCGAGGATGTCCGGCGTGGCCTCGCCCAGCACCGCGAGGGCCTGGAGCGTGCGCCGCGCCGGCGACGGGAGCCGCTCGCTGCGCAGCGCGATGAGGTCGACCATCACCTTCGGGGCCTCGCCGCCGCCCTCGAGGTTCCAGCGGATGAGCTGCTCCAGGTGCAGGGGCATCACCTCGCCGCGGGGCAGGTCGAGGCTCACGTCCACGGGCAGCCGCGCCCGCACCGACTGGAGGATGGCGACCACGGTCCCGGCGTCGAGGCCCTTGAGGTTGACCACCTCGCCGCGCGCCCACGGGGCGTCGAAGCGCGGCCCGTGCGTCATCACCAGGAACACCGGCACCTGCACCGCCCGCGAGTGCAGCCCCGCGAGGAGGCGCACCGTCGCCGCGTCCATCCGGTGCACCTGCTCGAAGGCCACGAACACCGGCCGCCCCCGCGTCCTCGCGGCGGCCTCGCGCAGGGCGTGCAGCATCGCCCGCACCGCGGCCTCGGAGCGCGCCTGCGCGTCGAGCGTGGGCACCCCCTCCGGCGTGAACACCTCCTGCAGACCCGCGCGCACCACCGGGTCGAGCGCGCTCGCGTGCTGCGCCACCCAGGCCATCGGGTCGACGTCCGCGCCGACGCCCAGCAGCTCTCGCATGCACCGCCCCGCGGCGGCGTAGGGGACGCCCGCCCACGCGGCGTCCGGTCCCACGCGCACCACCCGCTCGCCGTTGCGCAGCGCCGCCTCGGCGACGGTGCGCAGCAGGCGGTTACGCCCGCAGCCCTCCTCGCCCATGATGCGCAGCGAGACCAGCAGCCCGGAGGTGGCGCGGGCGTGCGCGAGCTCGACCATGCTGAGCTCCGCGTCGCGCCCGAGGAAGGGCAGCTCGCCCAGCACCGGCAGCTCCGGGCCCGGCCGCACGCTCACGCGCACCTGCTTCTGCGACGACGCGCGCTCCCGAATCCCCTCCGTCGGGGGGCGCACCCGCGCGCCGCACTCCCCGCAGAACTTCAGCCCCGGCAGCAGCACCGCCGTGCACGAGTGGCAGCGCACCTGCGAGGAGGGCGGCTCCGGCGGCACCGGGGTCGGCCGCTCGAGCGAGTGCTGCAGCGCCTCGGCGAACTCCACCGCGGTCTGGTAGCGGTCCTCGGGCTCCTTCTCCATCGCGCGGAGGATCACCTCCACCAGCGCGTCCGGGAGGTCGGGGTTGAAGCCCCGCGGGTCCGGCGGCGGATCGCTCACGTGCATCCGCATCACCGTGAGCGGCTCGCCCGCCTCGAAGGGGAGGCGCCCGGTGAGGATGTGATAGAGCACCACCGCGGTCGCGTAGAGGTCGCTGCGCGGGTCGGCCCCGAGGCCGCGCCCCTGCTCCGGCGCCATGAAGTCCGGCGTGCCGCACACGTGGCCGTCGAGGGTGACCCCGGGGGAGGGGTCGCTGCGGATCTTCGCGAGGCCGAAGTCCACCACCTTCACGAAGTCGTCGCCGGTGCGCAGCGACTCGACCAGGATGTTCTCGGGCTTGATGTCGCGGTGGATGATCTCCGCCGCGTGCGCCTCGGCGAGCGCCGCGAGCACCTGTCGCACGATCTCGACGGCGCGCGTCGGCAGCAGCGGCCCGGACTCCCACACCAGCCTCGCGAGGTCGATGCCCCGCAGGAACTCCATCACGATGAACAGCAGCCCGTCCTCGGTGCGCCCGAAGTCGAGCACGCTCACCGAGTTGGGGTGGTTGAGCCGCGAGCACGCGCGCGCCTCGGCGTAGAAGCGCGCCACCGAGGCCTCGTCGCCCGCGAGGTGCGGATGGATGACCTTCACCGCGAGGGTCTTGCCGAGCGCGGCCTGCTCGGCGCGGTAGACGCGGCCCATGCCGCCCGCCCCGACGGCCTCGAGGATGATGTACCCCGCGCCCAGCTTGCGCCCGATGAGCGGATCGCCGGACCCGTTGCGCAGCGCCCCGATGGGGAACCCGCACGAGGCGCAGTATTTGGCGTCCTCGGCGCATCGGGTGGCGCACTGCTGACAGGTCAACACGGAGCTGGAGCGTACCAGCGCCGCGGACGCATCGGAAGCTGATAGGCTGCGCCCCCATCACCGCCGTGGACCTGCGCGCCGCACCCCGAATCCTGACCCCGGTGCTCGGGGTCGCCTGCTGGATCCAGCTCGCGCTCGTCCCGCTGCTCGCCCGCCGCGCGGCGGTGCTGCCGTGGCTGCTGGCGGCGGTCCCGCTGGCGGCGCTCGGCGCGGGCGTCCGCGAGTCCTCCTCCCGCCCGGAGCGGGCGATGCTCCTCTACGCGGGCGCGTTTCCGCTCGGCCTCGCGGCCTGCGCGGTGGCCGCCGCGGGGCCCTCTCCCGCGCGCTACGACGCGCCCGGCCAGGCGGTGGTGGCGGCGACGGTGGCGGCCTTTCTCGCTTCCTCCGCGTGGTGGTGGTCGGGCACCCGCGAGCGCGTCTCCGCGGTGGTCGTCGCGAGCGCCGTCTCCGAGGTGGGCCCGGCTCCCGCGCCGCCGCTGCGGGCGGTCGGGGTCGCCGCGCTCGTCGCCGTGGCGCTCACCCTCGCGGTCGTCGCGCCGCTCGGGGTCTCGCGCGCCGCGTCGCTCCACGTCAGCCGCGGCGGCGCGGCCCTCCTCCGCGGTCGCCTGGCGCTGGTCGCCGCCGGGGGCCTCGGCCTCGCCGTGCTCTGGACCTTCGTCGCCGGAGGCGCCCTCCTGCGCCGCGCCCCGATGCCCTCGCGCTCCGGCGCCCGCGCGTGGTTCTACCTCTGCGCGGCGACCGTGGCCTTCGCCATGCGATACTGGCTCGACCACGCCCGGTGAGTGCCCTGAAGCCGTCCTCCGTCACGATCGCGTTCCGCTGGCTCGTCCGCGTGGTGGGGCTCGCGTTGATGGCGTGCGCGCTGGTGCCGTACTGGCAGGCGCTGCGCGCGCTCGACCAGCGGGACTATGTCTCGGCGTTGCTCGCGGGCTTCGTCGGGTGGTTCATCTCGCACGCGGGCCTCGAGCTGGTGCGACCGGAGAGCGCGGAGTGAGGGCCCGTCTCTTCACCGTGCTCGCGCTGGGCTCCGCGCTCGGCTGCGACCCCGGTCCGCGCCCTCCCGCGCGGGTCGACCTCAGCCCCCGCCGGGGCGTCGTCGTGGCCCGCGTCGGCGACCTCGCGCTCACCGACCTCGACGTCGCCGCGGTGGCCGCCGAGCGGTCCATCGCGCCTCGCGCGGCGCTCGACCTGCTGGTGCGAGAGGCGCTGCTGGCCGTCGAGGCCCGGCGCTCGGGCCTCGTGGGGCCCGTGGAGGTCGCCGACGACGCGTGGCGGGCGCGCATCCAGCGGCTGCTGGCCCGCGACGTCGAGGCCCGCTTCTCCGAGGCCACGGTGCCCGCGGTGATGGTCGAGGCCTCGCTCGCGGCGCGCCACGCGGAGCTCGCGCACCGGGGGCTGCGACGGGTGGTGCACGCCGTGTGGATGGTCGCTCCCGACGCGGGCGCTCCGCAGAACGAGGCGGCCCTCGCGAGGATGCTGGTGTTTCGTGAGGAGCTCCTGGCGGCGACGCAGGGGCACCCCAACGCCGCGCAGTTTCGCGCCGCGGCGCAGCGGCTCAACGGCGGCGCCTCGGTGCGCGTCGAGGACCTGGAGCCCTTCGACCGGGAGGGCCGCACGCCCAGCGCGTCGAGCTACGTCCCGGCCTTCGCCGAGGCGGTGTGGGCGCTCAGCTCCGCGGAGCCGCTGTCCGAGCCCTTCGTGACGTCCTACGGGGTGCACGTGGCGCTGCTGCTGGAGGAGGTTCCGCCGATGACGCGCACCGACGACGAGGCGAGGGCCATCGTGCGGGCCGACCTCATCCAGCGGGCGAGGGCGGAGGGGGCGCGATCGCTGGTGCTCGGGCTGCGTCAGCGACAGCGGGTGCAGATCCGCGAGGCGGCGCTCCAGCAGGTCGAGCGCCTCGCGCGCCGCGTCCCTTGATGCGGTGACCCGTTGATCACCCGACGCCCGCCGATGCGCGTCCGAGAGCTCGACGTCACGGGCTTCACCGAGGCGCTCGAGACGCTGGTCGCCGCGCTCCCGGAGGCGGAGAGCGCGACCTTCATCGACGACGAGGGCGAGGCGGTCGACCTGGCCGCGAGGGTCGACCCCTACGAGGCGCGCATCGCGGGCGCCATCCTCTCGCTCCCGCTGCACCTCGCCCGGAGCTTCGCCCGACGGACCGGCCTCGGCGAGGTGCTGGGCCTCTGGGTGGTCGGCGAGCGCCGCGCCGCGCTCACCCGCCGCGTCGGCGACGGGCTCGACGTGGTGCTCGTCATCGAGGGCACGGTCGCCCGCGCCCGCGTGCAGGAGGCCCTCTCCGAGGCCGCCGAGAGCCTGCGATACGAGGCCGGGCTCGCGGGCGAGGCGCTGGGCTTCGAGGTCGAGGCGCGGACGATGTCCTCGGGCTCCGTGCGCCCGGTGGCGGTGATCGACCGGGGCGTGCGCCGCGAGGTGCGAGAGGTGCTCGGGGTGCTGCACGAGGCCTCGGTGACCCACGTGCTGGTGCGCACCGACGGCGCACGGGAGCTGCTGCTCCACTACGACCGGGAGACCCAGCGCTGGCGCCGTGGGTGACGAGCCTGCGTTCTCTCCGCGGGCCTTCACAACGGACCACCCGAGGGACTAGGGTCCGCCGCCGTGGACGCCCCGATTCGCGCCGCTTCGCTGCGCTTCACCCGTGTGGACCCCTCTCGCTGGCCCAAGGCCGTGCGCACCCTGGTCGCCCTCGGCTTCAACGCCATCGACCTCCCGCTGGTGTGGCGTGAGTACGCCTCCAGCGCGGGCGTTCCCGACGAGGCCCGCCTCGCGCACGACCTCGCGGCCCTGCTGCGCATCGTCGCCGACGCGGGCGCTCGCGCGGTGCTCCGCCTCGGCCCATGGCCCACCGTCGACGTGGAGGGACTCGGCGTCCCCGAGGCGGTGCTCGCCGACCCGTCGGTGCGCTCTCACACCCGCCGCCGCAACCCCCGCTGGGTGAGCGATCACCTCCGCGTCGTGCCGCTCCCCTCGCTTCGCAGCGCGACGTACAACGCCGCCGCGAGGGAGTGGGTCCGCGCCGCCGTCACCGCCGCGCTCGCCGGATCGCCCTCACCGGACGTGATCGCCCGGGTGCTGGTGGGCCACGGCGCCCCGACGCTGCTGCGGGACTCGCCGGAGGACCTCGACGCCGCGGGCCTCGACCTCTCCGCCGCCGACGCGGCCGACGCGGAGGCCGAGGCGACGGTGGAGTTCCTTCGCGGGCTCTCGGAGAGCGCTCGCGGGGCGGGGGCGCGGGAGCAATCGCTGCGGCTGGCGATCCAGGGAGACCCGCTGGCCTCCCCGGCCGCGGCCCGGCTCGCCGCGACCGACGGGCTCGCCTGGTCGGCGCCGCCCACCCGCGCCGGGGTGCGATCGATCTGGCGCGATGCTCGGCTGGCCACGACGCTCCCGCACGGCCACCACCTCGACCTGCGAGCGGGCCACGCGCCCATGCAGGCTCCCTCTCGCGCCACGGACGCGCTCGACATCGCCCGCGTCGCCCTCGGCGCCGGGGCGAGGGACCTCACCGTCCTGCACGGGTGCGCCGGGGGCGACTGGGTGGGGGCGATCCTCGACGAGCAGGGCGAGCCACGGATCGCGGCGTCGCGCTGGCAGGCGCTGCTCTCCTGGGCGGCCTCGCTCCCGGTGGGGGTCGAGCGCGGGCGACACATCGGGCGCGACCCGTCGGCCATCGCCCGGGCGCGCTCGGCGGCGGTCTTCGGCGCGCTGCCCATCTCGTGGCTGTCTCGCTGGGGCTTCTCCCTCGACGAGCTCTCCTCGGCGCCGGTCGGAACCGACGCCCAGGAGTCCGCGGCCTCCGCCGCGGGCGAGGCGTGGGCGCCGTCGTTTACCATGGACGGTAAGACCGACGAGGAGTCGGTGTCGGTGGCGCTCGACCCGGAGGCGGGGGCGATGGTGCGGGCGGTCGACACCTCCGAGGGCCGGGCGTGGGTGCTGGCGAGCGTCGGGCTCGCGACGGTGGCGGCGGCGGCGGCGGGCGGCGCGGCCTGCGCGGTCGAGCCGGGGGCGGTGGTGGTCTTGCGCGACGAGGAGCGGACGAGTGGCTGACGGCGCGACGCGGTGGTCGGGGATGGACGCCCGGAGCTGGGCGCGGCTGGTGTCGCTGGTGGCGCCCGGGATGGCGCCGCTGCCGCCGCGGCACCACGCGAGGGACGGATCGCTCCCCGGGGGCATGCTGCTGGTGGCGCACGACGGCACGACGGTGCTGCGGGCGCTGCACACGCTGCGCGGCGTGGTGGCGACGGGCGGCGCGTGGAGCGGGCGGGAGACCCTCGCGGCCCTCGCGGCGCAGTGCGACACGCGCTTCGCCGTGGCCCTGCGTCGCGACGCGGCGGAGCGCTTCTTCGAGCGCGTGGGCGGTCGGTGCACCACCGACGACGACGCGGTGGAGACCACGCTGCTGGCGCTGGGCGTGCTGCGAGAGCTGCTCGACGACGGCGCGCTCGACGTGCTGCCGACGCCGCTGCGCACGGTCCCGCTGCCGCCGGTGGAGGTGGTGCGCGCCGCGTGGGACCGGGTGCTGCCCGACGGGCACTCGGCGGTGATCGCGCTCTTCGAGGGCCCGACGCTGGTGAGCGGCGTGGCGGTGCGCCGTCGCGGCGGGGTCATCGACCAGGTGCACGGCGTGGAGTCGCTGCGCGCGTGGTCCGGGCCACTGGGCGGGGACTTCCGCCGCGACCACCGGGTGATCCGCGCCGCGGTGGAGCGGGCGCTGGGGCCGGTGGCGGTGGGGCTCTTCGCGCCGGAGGCGACGGTGCTCGACCTGCTGCGATCGGAGACGCCGGGGCAGTGGGCCAAGGCCGTGGCGGTGCGCGACGTGATGGTCGAGCCGATGCCCCCGTGGGCGGCGATGGCGACGGGCGTGAGCGCGCTCCGGGCGGCGGCGGACGAGTCGCGGCGCTGGGCCCTGGGCGCCGACGGCTGGCTGGCGAAGACCACCCGGAGGGTCATCGACCTCGCGGGCACGGTCGACCTGCAGGCGGTGCTGGGCTTCGATCCGCTGTCGGTGCTGGGGGTGGTGCTGCGCGAGAGCCGGACGCGCCCCCCGCAGCCGGACGACCCGGCTTGAGGGGCGCCGAGAGGGCGCTGCGCTAGATGCTGATCTCGCCGACGAAGGAGGCGGCGGTGCGGGTGCAGCGCACGTAGCTCACGCTGCTGTTACGGGTGCCGGTAAACGTACGCAGGAGCGTGGTCCCGCGGTAGACGTTGAGGGTCCAGTGGGCGGTGGAGCCGCTGTTCATCTGCCAGGGGTTGACGCACACGAGGTAGGTGCCCGAGGCGGGGGCGCTCGGCCAGAAGATGTTCTCCGGGCCGTTGCAGCGGTCGGCGCTGTCCGTCGCCCGCAGCGCAGGGCACGAGTCGCGGTCGAGCGTGCCGCCGCAGGACGACAGGTTGCCGTAGTAGATCTCCGTCCCGCACGGCGGGACCACGTGCAGGTCGAGGTCGGCCATCACGTCCCAGGTGAGGGTGAAGCGGAGCTGGCCGTTGCCCACGCAGATGTTGGCCGCGCAGGCCTCGCCCGCGGCGCAGCACACGCCGCCGCAGCGGGGCTGGCCCGTGGGGCAGGTGGTGCTGGGCGGGGGGCAGCCCTCGTCCACCATGCCGTTGCAGTTGTCGTCGAGCCCGTTGGCGCAGACCTCCGCCGCCGCGGGGCGCACCTCGTTGATGCAGCCTCCCCAGGTGGTGCTCACGCCGTCGGCGCCGCGCACGCAGGGCTGGGTGCCCGAGCGGCAGATGCCGACCCCCGGCGTCCCCGCCGGGCCCGTGTAGCAGAGCCGGTTGGCGCCGATGGCGCAGGTGCAGCCGTCGTTGGCGGTGCCGTTGCAGTCGCGGTCGACGCCGTCGCAGAGGTCGCGCGCCCCGGGGGTGATCTCGCCCGTGCACGTGCCCCACGCCGATCCGCCCGCCACCGCGGCGCAGGTCTGCACGCCCGCGCGGCACGCGCCCCGGGTCTCGGTGCCCGCGGGCCCCGTGTAGCAGGAGCGGGTGGCGCCCACCGCGCAGGTGCAGCCCTCGTCGACGTTGCCGTTGCAGCGGAAGTCCATCCCCATGCCGCACTCCACGGCCCTCGGCGCTCCGGCTCCCACGCACGCGCTCCAGGTGCCGAACTCGCCGGTGCCCTCGCAGGTGGAGGTCCCGTAGACGCACACCCCGCGGCCCGCGAGCGCGGGGTCGCCGGGGAAGCACCGCTGGGTCATCCCCGGGACGCAGGCGCAGTCCTCGTCGACGCGGCCGTTGCAGTTGTCGTCGAGGCCGTTGCCGCACATCTCACGGGCGCCACAGCCGGGCGAGACGGTGCCGCCGTCCTTGCCGGGCGCCACCCCGCCGTCGTCGCCGGGCGAGACGGTGCCGCCGTCCATCCCCGAGGTGCCGCCGTCGGTGACCGTCGGGCGGCCGGTGTCCACCCGGGCTCCGGTGTCGACGCGTCGGCCCGTGTCGACGACCGCTCCGTCGCGGCGGACGCTGCCGTCGGCGCCGAGGGGCCCTCCCACGCCGAGCTCGGCCGAGCCGGAGGCGCTGCACGCCGCCAGCAGGGAGAGGGAACCAAGGACCAGCCAGCGGTGCGCGGTGGGGCGTTTCAACGGAGAGGCTCCTTCTGCTCGGGCGTCGGGACCGACGGTGGCGCCAAGCTAGCAGAGCCTGACCCCCCACCGCGATGCGCACGCCGTCGCGCATCACCTGTGGTACTGAACCCCCGCCGTGTCCAACGTCACGCAGTCCAAGCAGACCGTCTCCGTGGAGGTCGCGGGGCAGAGGCTCCGGCTGAGCGCCCACGCCGATCCCCAGCACATCGAGCGCCTCGCGGGCATGGTCAACGAGCGGGTGGAGGCCATCCAGCGCGCGGCCAAGGGGGCGGGCATGCCGACGATCCTCGCGCTGCTGGCGCTCGACCTCGCGGACGAGCTGCACGCCACGCGGCGTCGCGCGGACGAGGCGCAGGCCCGCTCGAAGGAGGAGGTCGAGCGCACCCGGACGCACGCTCGCCAGGTGGAGCAGTCGGCGCGCGAGGCGATCGCGGAGGTGCTGGCGGAGATCGACCGGGCGCTCGTGGTCGAGGAGCCTGAGTCGACCTGAGGCGTCGTCGGGCTCTCAGCCCGTGATGGCGTCGCTCGGGGCGAGGGCGATGCCCGCGGAGGAGAGCTCCCGGAGCGCGGCCTCGGCCCCCTCGGGAGTGACCGCGGCGATGGCGTCGGAGACCACCACCACGCGGGAGCCCGCGCGCTCGGGGCGGGCGGCGATCCAGTCCTTGAGGCCCAGCGCGGCGGCGCGCACGCAGTAGTCGGTGGCCACGCCGAAGACCACGAACTCCACCGGACCGGCCGGGGTGAGCGCGTCGAGCACCGGGGCGGCGTTGGGGTTGGCGAAGAGGGAGTAGACCTCCTTCTCGAAGTACACGGCCTGGGTGCGCGGCGGGATGCGCGTGGCGGCCGCCGGGTCGGGCACCACCGGGACGAAGTAGAAGCGCGCCGGGAGGGTCTCCGGCAGCTTCAGCCACCCGGGGGTGCCCTTCACGCAGTGCGAGGGGAAGCGCGGGTCCTCCCCGGCGGGGCCGACGCGACCGTTGCCCGCGAACTCCCAGGCGTCGTGAGCGTGCGAGTCCACGGAGCCCACGAGGAGCGCGCCGTCCGCGACCGCCCTCGCCACCAGCCGGGCGCACGCGGGCATCGCCGCCGGGGCCCCGGAGACGAAGAGGGCGCCGTCCGGGCGGCAGAAGTCGTGCTGGGTATCCACGTCGACGAAGACTCGTTGCATCGCTCACCTCAACGGCCACGCGCTCACATCGCGCGCGGGGGATTGCGAGGGAACCTTAGACCGTCAGCGCGCTGACAGGGGAGGCCGACCTGACAATGGTTCAACAACGGGGGGCAGAGGTGGTAGGAAGAAACCGGTGAGCCGGTCGAGTCAGATCGTGGCGCTGTCACTGCGTGAGCGAACAGAGATCGACGCGGTGTTTTCGCGCGTGCGCCGCGGCGGCCACTACGAGGTGCTGAGCCTCGCGCCCGACGCGGACGAGCAGACCATCGTCCAGGAGGCCGCGAGGCTGCGCCACTGGATCGAAGGGCTGCTCGACCCGGAGCGGCTGCTGGGGGAGTACCAGCCCAAGGTCGAGGCCATCGCCGCGGCGGTGCAGACCGCCGAGCGGGTGCTGCGCAATCCCCGCGAGCGCATGCGCTACGACGACTCGCGCCCCCGGGCGAGCGACCCCTCGCAGCGCAGCGTCGACGCCGCCGCACGGGCCGCGACGGCCGCCAAGCCGCGCCCCCGGACGCCGCCGCCGAGGCCGGGGCCGGAGTCGCAGGTGAGGTTCCTGCTGGCGGTGCTCGACGCGCAGCTGAGCCTGGCGCTGGGCCGACCGGTGGGGCTCATCGAGCGCGTCGGGGAGATCGACGTGTTCAACGACGTCGGCCGAGCGCTGATCGAGGCCGAGAACGCCGAGCGCGAAGACCGCTGGGTCGACGCCGTCGTGTGGTGGCACCTCGCGGGGATGACCCAGCCGCGCGACCCGAAGATCCTGCTCAAGGCGGCCTCGGCGCTGCGCCGGGCAGGCGCGGTCACGGCCTACGGCCCCTACGCCCGGCTGGCCACCAGCGACCCCTGGTTCGACCGCGGCGAAGGTTGAGACCCGGGGCTGCGGCTCGTCGTAGGGGTGGTTTCGTCTCCGCGGAGAGCGTGGTAGGGGCGGCCCATGCGCTCGACCTGAATGAGCGCGGGAGAGTGTGGAATGCGAAGCCTTCGTTGGATCCTTGGTGCCGGTCTCGTCCTCGCCGCCTGCCGCTCTGAGAGCCTCACGCCGACCGAGACGGACAGCGGCGTGGTCGACAGCGGCACGACCCCGACGGACACGGGCGGCGTCGTGATGGACCGCCCGGGCAGCGACGCCTGCGTCCCGTCCGGCGCGGAGAACACCGCGACCACCTGCGCGGACAACATCGACAACGACTGCAACGGCTTCACCGACTGCCGTGATTTCAGCTGTTCGCGCAACAACCCCGCGGTGACCTTCTGCCCCGACGCGGGCACCTCCAACCGCGACGGCAGCACCGGCCGCGACATCGGCCCGTGCACCGCGACCGGCATGGAGAACACCGCCGCGGCCTGCACCGACGGCGTCGACAACGACTGCGACGGCTTCCTCGACTGCCGCGACTTCGACTGCCCCCGCGCCACCTGCCCGAGCGACGGCGGCACCACCGATCGCCCGACCTGCGACTCCGGCGGCTCTCGCGAGAACACCAACGCCGAGTGCAACGACGGCATCGACAACGACTGCGACGGCTTCACCGACTGCGTCGACTTCTCCTGCCGCACCTGCTCCATCACGGTGTGCGTCGCCGACGGCGGCATCACCACCCGCGACGGCGGCGTCTGCCTCTGCCAGGGCTCGGAGAACACCAACGCGGCCTGCGGCGACCACGTCGACAACGACTGCGACGGCTTCGTCGACTGCGGCGACTTCGACTGCACCATGTCCGACGGCGGCGTCAGCGTCTGCGCGAGCGACGCCGGCCCCCGCACCGACAGCGGCGCCACCAGCGACATCGCCCACGACTGATCCACTTACCTAGCCCGGTAAGGGATAGCCCGTGCTCAGCGCGCGCCGCCCTTCCACGCGGGCATCCGCGACAGGGCGTTGCGCGCGGCCACCTCGGCCTGCTCCCGCTGCATCCCGTTGCGGCCCATGAACTCCCGCTCCACCAGCCGCCGGTGCACCTCGTCGTAGGAGAGCAGGTCGCCCTTCGCGTTGGTGCAGCTCTCGCAGTACTTCGAGCTCGTCCCGCTCATCATCGGTCGCCCGCAGCTCTCACAGGCCGGTCCACCCATCAGCATCGTCGTCACCTCGGCTTTCAGCCGTCAGCGTGACCGCCTGCGCGCGGTCCCGCAAGCGACCCGCGCTCAGCCCCTGGCCACCAGCGACATCGCCGTGTAGGCCGCCGACCAGCCCAGCATCATCCACCCCAGGGGCCACAGCCGGGCCGCGTGGCGGAGGCAGCGCTTCGGGTCCGAGGGCGCGAGGCGCCAGGCCGCCCAGGTCGCCAGCGCCCCCGCGAGCAGCGTCGCGTTGGAGCGGGCGAACCAGTCCATCGCGATCACCCCGGTGGGCGGGTCGAAGGTCCACTCGCCTCGGGTCGGGAGGTAGTAGAGCAGCCCCGCCTTGGTGGTCGTCAGCACCAGGTACACCGTCGCCGCGGCCAGCGTCCCGGCCCCGGTGGCGAAGCGCGCTCGGGCGCTCACACCGACCTCATGCTGGCCACCAGCAGGCCCGACACCAGGTTGAACCACACCCCCAGCGCCATCGCCGCCGAGCAGCCGAGCAGCGCCCGGCCGGGCTTCGCCGGATCCTCCGTGCGAGAGAGCACCACCGCCGCCAGCACCAGCGGGCCGAGCAGCGTCGCCAGGTTCTCCTTAAGGTCGAAGAGCACCGAGGCCCACGCCGCGTGGTCGTCGAGCCAGTTCGCGCGCACCTCCACCCGGTACCGCGGGTAGATCAGCGTCCCCAGCACATACACCGCCAGGTAACACCCGGCCGCCACCGAGGGGTACAGCCGCTGCAGCCGCGGGTTGGGCCTGCCCCGCCGCGCCTTCCGCAGCGTCAGCGCCAGGTGCGTCACGGAGCCGGTCAGCGCGCCGGCGGCGATCGTGTGCAGCACCAGCCCCAGCTTCATCCAGAACATCGTCGCGCCGCAGTCTCTACCCCCGCGCCGCCGAGGGTGTCACGCAGGGCCGTTTCTTGACCCGTCTCACCCGGTCCGCTAGCGCCCGTCGGCAGTGGTGACCTCGTCGTCGATCGCGTGGAAGTCCTCTTCGCTCCTCGGCGCCGTCGCCGCGCTGCACCTCGCGCTCACCGCCCCGACGCGCAGCACCCTCGCGCCGGACGCCCGCGCCCGGCTCGCACGCGCCGTCGCCGCCAGCACGCGCCTCTCGGTCGGCGCCGACGACCTCCTCTTCGAGCGCACCCGGGCCGTCTCTTTACAGGACGCCGTATTCGGCCGAGCGCTCTGGTTCACCGCCCGCGACCGGCCCGGCGCGCCGAGGGACGTGTACCGCGCGGAGATCCGGCTCACCCCCGACGGCACCCTCCTCGGGCTGCGAGCGCTCTCCAACCTCACCCGCAGCCCCCTCGGCGACGACGGGCCGATGGTGCCCGAGGCCGTCGCCTCGCCGGACGCCCCGCGGCGCATCGCCGTCCCCTCTCGCGCCTTCGGCCAGGTGCAGTCGGCCTTCGTGCTCGACCCCGCCGGGGACGCCACCACCGCCGCGCGCCTGCGCCGCGAGGTCACCAACGCCCTCGAGACCGGCACCCGCGTCGGCGTCGCCCGCTACGACCTCCGGCTCGACCGCCCCGCCGAGCGCGTCTCCCTTCGCTTCGTCTCCCACGACCTCGTCGCCCTCGACGCGGGCCGCCGCGCCTGGACCCTCGACCTGCGCTCGCTTCGCACCGAGCCCGCCGATGGGGCCACGCTCACCCGCCAGCAGCGCGTCGACAAGCCGCCGGTCATCTGGGCCGTGGACACGGTGCGCTCGCTGCCCTTCGTGGGTCCGGCCCCCATCGCGTGGCTGGAGCAGCACGCCTTCGCCGTGCGCGACTGGTGGCACCAGCGGGTGTACCGCTGGTTCGGACGACGCCCGCCGCCCGCCATCGCCGCGGAGGCGCCCGCCCTGGACGAGGCCGGTCACGTCATCGCCAGCGAGGTGGGGCAGGCGCCGGACCCCTACTGGCCGCCGCCGTCCATCGCCCCTCCGCTGGGCGCGGCGGACCCGGGCGAGGGGCGGTGGGTCAACGCCACGCCGCCGTGGGTGCACCACCTCGACGGCGCTCCGCCCGCGTTCTATCGCACCTTCGTACGCCTCGACGACGAGCGGCCGTACACGCGCGTGCTGCTCGTCGCCATGGACATGCGCCAGCTCGAGCTCGGGATGCAGGCCGGCGTGGAAGACCCGGTGCCCCTCGTCGGACCTCGCGGCGACGGCCGCATCCCTCGCGCTCCGGGCCTGCTGCCTCGCGTGGTCGGGGCCTTCAACGGCGCCTTCAAGACCGAGCACGGCGCCTACGGCATGGCCGTCGACGGCCGCGTTCTCCTGCCGCCGCAGCCGGGCGCCGCGACGGTGGTCACCCTCGACGACGGTCGCATCGCGATGGGCTCGTGGGACTCGCTCCCGGCGCTCCCGGCGGCGGTGCGCTCGCTGCGGCAGAACCTGGAGCCCCTGCTCGCCGACGGCGTCGAGAACCCCTCGCGCCGCGGCCTCTGGGGCTTCGTGCTCGGCGGCATCGAGACCATGCCCACGGTGCGCTCGGGGCTCTGCGCCGACGACCGCGGCCACCTCTTCTACGCCTGGGGAGAGGAGACCACCGCGCGCCGCCTGGGCCGAGCGATGCGCCTCGCCGGGTGCACCTACGGGATGCACCTCGACATGAACCCCACGCACGCCACCTTCCACTTCCTTCGCGTCGACGACGTGGCGCAGCGGCGCTTCCAGTACCGCGCGCTCGACGACGCGATGCAGTCGCACGGCGACCGCTTCCTCTATTACACCCTCAAGGATTTCTTCTACCTCTCGCTCCGCCACGCGCTCCCCGCGCCGGTGCGCGGCGTCGCCTGGACCGCCTCTCGACCGCAGCCCTCGCCCGCGTGGATGCCCGGCGTGACCACGCTCCGCCTCGCGCTCGCGCCCGGCCGCGAGGTCACCGTGGACGCGCTCGCCGCCGACCGGGTGCGACTGCACCTGCGCGCCGGCCGCCGCGAGCCCGCGAGCACCCTCGTCGCCGAGGACCGCACCTTCACTCCGTCCCCGGAGCGCCCGCTGCTCGGGGCCATCGAGCTGGGCCTGGCCGCCTCGCTCGCCGCGCCGAGAGGGCTCTGCGTCGGGGGGAGGGTGCATCTCCCCTTCGTGGCGGCGGAGCACTCGGGCCACCTCGCGCTGCGCGACGGCGTGGTCTCCATCGAGTCCGGGGTCGCCGTGGGCCCGGAGGTGCGAGAGGCGCTGCAGGGCGTGCTGGTCCGCCACCGCGGCGCCGCGACCGGCTGGGACGACGCGGGGGTCTTACCCCGTCAGGTATTGGCCACGACCGCCGACGGCCGCGTGCTGGTGCTCTCCGGCGCGCTCTCGGGCGCGGAGCTCGCCGCGCTGCTGGGCGACCTGGGCGCCGTGGAGGCCCTGCTCTTCGAGCGATCCTCCGGGGGCGCGCACTGGACCGGCGACGAGGGCGTGCGCGACGCGTGGCCGGAGAGCGCGGTGTTCATCGAGGGGGTTCCCGCGGCGTCGCCGGTGACGCGGCTGGAGGGGTGGCTGCGAGGGCAGCGCGGCGCGTGACATCGTCGCGGTGCTAGGACTATAGCCAACGGGTTACGGAGGCATATCAGCGATGGCGACGCAGGTGAGTGAAGTCGAGCAGCGGGTGGTGGAGATCCTCAAGGGGGCGGGCTACCCCTTCGTTCAGGAGGAGGGGCGCTGCCGGGTGGAGCGAGGCTCGACGGCGGTCTTCGTCTCGGCGCACGCCTGGCAGGACCGCTACACCATCATCGAGCTGGTGTGCCCGGTGCTCAACGGCGTCGACGTGAGCGAGGAGCTGCTGAAGCGCCTCAACGAGCTCAACGAGAAGCTCTATTTCGGCAAGGCGTACTGGCGCAACAAGGAGGTCTGGATCGCCCACAACCTCCTCGGCGACCACCTCGACAGCGACGAGCTCATCGCGTGCGTGGGGATGATGGCCGTGGTGGCCGACCACCTCGACGACGAGCTCAAGGCCCGCTTCGGCGGCCAGCGCTGGCGCGAGGCGCAGCGCTGAGCGGCCCGTGCGCCGGGCGGCCCTGACCATACTGATCGGTGTATTCGCGGGCTGCGGCGCGGGCTCGACGGCCGCGCCCGCGGACGCCGGTCGAACGGACACGGGCCGGCGCACCGACCGGGGCCCCGGGGTGGACACCGGTCCGGAGCGCACCGGGGACGGCGACGGCGACGGGGTGTGCGACGCGACGGAGGCCATGGCGGGCACCGATCCGGCGCGAGGGGACACGGACGGCGACGGGCTCACGGACCTCTACGAGCTGCGCTTCGGCACCGACCCGCTGAACTCCCACGAGCCCGACGCGGCCGACCGGGTGCAGCTCCACGAGTCGCCCTCGGAGGTGGTGCTCACCGAGCACCCGGTGGTGGTCGACGGCGAAGGGGGGGTCATCGCGGGACTCTGGCAGGACCGCGGCGCCGGCGTCGACGACCGCCTCGCGAGCGCGTGGGTGGGCTTCGACCTCGCCGCGGTGTCAGCCGACCCCGCCGGGGTGGTGCAGGAGATCAGCGGGTCCCGCTTCGTGGGCGTGCTGGGCCGCGCGACGCTCTCGTGGCGGCTCACGACGCGCTCTCGCGGGGGCGCCTCGGAGGGGGCCGACGGGGGCGTGGTGCGCCTCGGGTGCCGACGGGCGTATGAGTTCGTGCTGGCGGTCCGCGCCGAGGGGGGCGACGTGCTGCGCTCGCGGCGGATGACGCTCGACGTGCTGGGCGCGCAGGCCGGCGGTGGGACGTGGCCGGCGGTCGACGCCGAGGGCTTCTGCCAGGCGACGCGGTGCCAGTGAGAGGGGTCTAGCGCGGCGGCCTGACGCCTCCAGGACGCTCGGCGAGGTAACGAGCACGATCGTTGAACCACCCCCCGGGCGTCTCGGGGCGTGACGGTACCAATGGCGTCATCGATCGCGTCGTAGAGCAGCTGCTGCTGCCGTGGGTCGCGCTCGCGGACGTACGCCTTGATCTTGACGCCCGCTTCCTCGACGGGCGTCGGTCGGGACATTCAGTGTCCGCTCGCCGCCGCGCGCGTGAAAATAACCCGGCGTGGTCGATACTCGCGCGATGGCCACCGACTCCGTGACCCGCCGCGCCGACCCGGTGACCGCCGACCTGGAGCTCGCCCGACGCCTCCAGCCCCTGGCCGACGGGCTCACGCGGTACTTCCGCGCCGAGGTCGACGGGCTCGACCGCATCCCGGCGGGCGCCGCGCTGCTCGTGGGCAACCACAACGCGGGCACGGCCTCGCCCGACAGCTTCATCTTCGCGTCGGCGTGGCTGCGGCACAACGGGTACACCGACCTCCCGGTCTCGCTGGGCCACGACCTCCTCTTCCGAGTCCCCGTCGTGCGGTCGCTGGCGCGGCGGGCCGGGGTCGTTCCGGCGAGGCCGGGCCACGCCCACGCGGCCCTCGCGGGCGGCCGCAAGGTGCTGGTGTACCCGGGCGGACAGCACGAGTCGGTGCGCCCCAGCCGCGACCGCGATCGCGTGGACTTCGGCGGCCACTCGGGCTTCATCCGGCTGGCGCTGCGCGGGGGCGTGCCCGTCGTTCCGGTCGTCACGGCGGGGGCGCACGACGGCTGGTACGTGGCCTCGCGGGGCGACCGGCTGGCCCGCGCGCTGTTCCTCAAGAAGTGGCTGCGGCTGGACATCCTGCCGCTGGCGTTCGGGCTGCCGACGGGGCTGTTGTTCCCGCTGGCGCCGCACATCCCGCTGCCCTGCAAGATGCTGATCGAGGTGCTCGACCCGATGCGGCTCCGCGGCGACCCCGACGACCCCGAGCAGGTGCGGCGGCTCTCCCGCGAGGTGACCGACGCGATGCAGTCGGCGATGGACCGCCTCGTCCGACGGCTGCCGCGCTCCGCCGGCCGCTGACGGGGCCGCAGGGCCCCGCTACGCCCGCGCCTCCGGCGACAGCGCGCTCAGTCGCTGGAACCCGCCGCGGCGGTACGCCTCGAAGAGGCGCGCGATCTCGTCGCGCGACCCCGCGACGAAGGGGCCGTGGTGCACCAGGGCCTCGTCCTGCCGAACGCCCGCGTAGAGCACCGCCCGGCCGCCGTCGTCGCTCGCGAGGCGCAGCTCGCCGTGCGCGCCGCCCCCCGGCCGGTCGAGCCAGCCGACCTGTCCCCGTTCGAGGCGCTGTCGCGAGCGACCCACCTCCACGCTCCCTTCGATCACGTAGAGGAAGCCGTTCTCCCGCCCGGAGAGCGCCTGCGTGATGGAGCGTCCCGCGGGGATCTCGAAGTCCACCATGGTCACCGGCGCGAAGTTCAGCGTCGGCGAGACGAGGCCGCCGGTGCGTCCGCTGTAGAGGGTCGCGACGACGCCGTCCTCGCGCCGCACGGGCGCCGCCGAGCGCCGCACGAGCTGCACCCGCGGCGCGGTGGCGCGGTCGGCCGCGGGCAGCCGCACCCAGAGCTGGAGGACCCGCGCGCGACCGCCGACGCGCGTGTTCTCGCCGTGGATGATCCCGCGGCCGGCGGTCATCCACTGCACGTCGCCGGCGACCATGTCGCCCTCGTCGCGGTCGCCGAGCGCGCCCTCCAGCAGCAGGGTCACGGTCTCAAGGCCCGCGTGGGGATGCGCCCCGCCGAGGGTTCGCACCTCGGGGTCGAGGTCGAGGCGATCATCCATCAGCAGCACGAAGGGGTCGTTGCCCGCGAGGTCACGCGGCGTGAGCACCTCGATGGCCGTGTGGCCGGGCCCGAGGAAGCCCGGCTCCGGCGACGGCAGCGTGACGACGCGCGCGAGGCGACGTTGGACGGGATCGTGGTGGTTCATGGCGGGTCTCCGCGCCCTCGCTGGTTCGGTTCGGGGCGAAGGTCAGCGTAGGTCGGCGCCGGGCCCGCCGCGATGCCGCGCCGAGGGTCAGCACCTGCTCCGCAATCGAGCAGGCGCCCGGCGCCGAGGGCGAGGGCGTGAGCGGTGCTCGCGAGCGGCACCTGCGTCGCGTGTTCCGCGAGGCCGTCGGGATGAGCCCGAAGGCCTTCGCCCGGATCGTGCGCTTCCGTCGCGCGTTGCGCGCCGCGCGCTCCTTGGCGAGCTCGCGTAGCTGCGTCGCAGGTGCGTCGCGCGTCCAGAGGAGGACCCACGCGGAGGCGCCTCGTCGGCATCCACGGCGGCTCTCCCTGGGGTCCGTAGGGAAGCGTCTGGCGCGGAACGCTGTGGGCGCAGGCGCACGGTGGGGCGGGATCGCTACGCGCGGCGGGCGTCACGCCGAGCGCGGCGAGGGCGCCGGGGCGTAGCCGCGGGCGACGATGAGCGCCGGGGGGGCCGCTGGCACGTGCGCTGCTCGAAGGTGATCGGCCACGCGAGGCATTCGGCAACCGTCGGGACTCGAAACGCTACGGATCGTCGACGGGTGCACGCGGGACCAACAGCGTGGAGGTCCGACATGGAGATCCTGAGTTGCCGTCTGACACCCTCACGGGGAGTCCAGGTCGTGGGATGGTTCTGTGCGGTCGCGGCGCTCGTCGCCGGGTGCGCGCAGGTGACCGGCGAGCCCGAGGGGGCGGCCAACGCGCCGGTGCCGCTCACCCCGACGCCGTCTGCCACCATGAACGGCGCCAACCTCGGAGACGACATCCGTCCGGCCTACGACCCGGAGGAGTTTCGCTCGGCGGTGACGGTCGCGGCGGCCGGCGACCCGGCCTTCGCGCTGCCGCCGATGGAGACGGCCGACGGGCCGACGCTCTTCGTGGCCGTCCGCGACCTCGTCGCCGCCGGGGCGGGCGTCGACGCGGAGCACCTCACCGCGGAGCGGAGCGGGTGCATGGACTTCGGGACGCTCCGCTGCGTGCACGAGTTCGACCGCCAGGTCATCGCCCTCGACGGGCGCCTCGGCGTCGCGCTGAGCCCATACTCCCGCGTCGTCGCCTCGGTCGGCACCGACCTGCAGGTGGTGACCTGGACCCCGGTCCGCGACGGCGTCTCGCAGCCCTCCGTGGTCACCATCGGCGCCATCCGGGACGGCCACGCCGTGGGGATCGTCGTGGCGCCGTAAGGGTCCCCGCCCCACTCACTTCTCGAGTGAGTTCAGCTCACTTCCCGAGTGAGCCCGCTACGGGCAGCGCGAGGCGTCGACGCAGAGCGCGAACCCGCCCGCGGCGGCTGAGGTGCAGCAGAGCTGGCGGTCCTCCGCGCAGGCCGCGCAGGGGCAGGTCGTGCACGTGGGCTCCGGGCGCGTGGTGCGGCACGAGCCGTCGATGCAGACGTCCGTCCGTCCGCACGCGTCGCCGCAGTCGCCGCAGTTCAGCGGGCTGCGCGAGAGGTCGACGCAGTCCCGTCCGCAGAGCGTCTGCGGCGAGCGGCAGTTGCCCCGCCCGGTGCAGACGCCGGCCACGCAGACCTGCGTGTCGCTGCAGCGGTTGTCCACCCGGCCGCAGTGGTCGTGGTTGCTCTGCGTGTCGACGCAGTGGGAGCCGTCGCGCGTGAGGCCTGGCCGGCACACGCAGACGCCCGCCTGACAGGCCTCGAAGTCGGCGCACTGGTGGCCGATGCGGCCGCAGTTCTCCGGGTCGACCTGCGTGGCCACGCAGCGGCCGCGGCTGTTCTCCGTGGTGTTGCTCGGGCACTGGCAGCGCCCCGCGGAGCAGACCCGGCCCGTCGGGCAGGCGAGGTCGCAGGAGCCGCAGTGGCGCAGGTCGCTGCCGAGGTCGAAGCAGGCGGCGCCGCAGAGGGTGAGCCCCGCCGCGCACCCGGCGTCCATCGGGGCCGGGACGTCGACCGCGGGCACGTCCAGCGGGACGGGCACGTCGGTGGCGACGGGCACGTCGGTGGCGACGGGCACGTCGGAAGGGGCGGGGAGGTCGTCGGCGAGGGGGAGGTCCTGCGGGGCGCCGCGGTCGGTGGGCGCGTCGTCGCCGAGGTCGACGGCGACGTCCTCGCGGGGGCTGTCCGTGGGAGCGATCGCGCCGTCGAAGGGAGCGCCCGCGTCGAGGGCGCCCAGGTCGATGGTCGCGGCGTCGCCCGCGGTGAAGACCCTCAGCCGGGACTCGTCCGGCGAAACCAGGACGCCGCAGCCGGAGGACATTACACCCACCAGTAAACACAGCGCGGCGCGAGGTGCGTTCATGCCTGCGGACTATACACCGCTGCCGTGACCGATAGCGCAGGCGTCGTCCGGGTCACCTGCCGCGGAGCATCTCTCGCGCGATGACCAGCCGCTGGATCTCGTGGGTTCCCTCGTCGATGCGCTCGACGGCGTACTCGCGGGAGTACCCGTTAGCCCCCGTGGAGTTGCACCATGCGGTCGTCGGTCCGGCGTTCTGCACCGTCCGGTCGTCGATGATCAGCGGGAAGGCCGAGCGGGGTCCCGCACGGTCATGCGATATCCGCCACCACCTCATCGATGATAGTCGGGTGAGTGTCATCGATGCCTCGATGGGAGAGTGGCGATTCCCCGCTTCGCCCGTCCCCTCATCGCAGGCCATCACCAGGAAAGGTCATTGGGGACCATGCATCTTGACCATCGTCAACATGGGATACGGTTCACGTCCATTCTCGCCTTCGCCGCGGCGCTGGGGCTCGCGCCCGCCGCGGCCCAGGCCCAGCGCTGCGTGCCGCCGGACTGCGTACTCATCAACGCCTCGCTCCTCCGCGTAGGCGTCGGCGCGGAGGTGCTCACCCTCTCCGATCTCCCCAACGGGACGCCCTCCCGCGACGGCGTCGGGCTCTACCTCCGGGTGGGGGTCCCGCTCGTGTCGGGCATCTACTCGGCCGCCGTCCAGCGCAGCCGGCGCCAGCCGGGCTTCACCCTCTATGACGACTTCTATATGGAGCTCAACCCGACGGTGATGTACAGCGCGCCGCTCACCCTCTATCACGACACCGAGGGGCCACTCGGGATCCAGTTCCGCTTCGGGTGGGACATTGGCGCGGGCTGGCAGCTGCCGCGCGTCGGCCTGTGGGGCGGCATCCGGCTCCAGTGGGAGACCACCAGTCTGGGCGGCACCAGCAAGCCAGGGCTCAATGACATCGTGATTGGCAACTATCCCCTGATGGTGCGCGCCGACTTCGCGGTGACGCCCACCTGGCACATCATCGCGATGCCCTGGGTGTCCGCCTTCGGCGACGTGCGCAACGTGGGCGCCGAGGTCGACATCGGCCTCGGGGGCAACTTCTACCTGGGCTTCCGCGTCGACCACCTCTACGGAGGCGACGTCTCCCTCGCCAACTCCACCGCGTTCTCCAGCCCGGGGGGAGAGCTCACCACCGGGCTCATCTACCTCCGCGCGGGCCGCGAGTACTGAGCCGCCCGCCAGCGCGCGTAGAGCACGCAGGCGGGCGGGTCAGGGCGAGGGGGACGCGGCGGCGGCCTCGTGGCGCAGCGCCCAGGCCTCGTAGGCGGGCACGCCCAGCGCGGCGAAGGAGGGCAGGATGACCTCGTCGATGCGGCGGTAGAACGCCGGGGCGAAGCGCCAGCGCGACGCGACCCCGAGCGCGAGGGCGGCGTCGTCCTCGGGCACCTCGGGCGCCGCCGGGACCGCGCCGCCGTCCGGGCGCAGGCACCCGGCGTCGAGGCGGTCGTAGTGGGCGAAGACGTACGCGAGGTCGGCCCCGAGCCACTCGCGCTCGTCGTCCGTGAGGGTCGGAAACACCAGCCGCGCGAGGGCCCACCCGAAGCGGTCGTGCATCACCTCGTCGCGCAGGAGCGTGTCGAGCACCGAGGCCACGCAGGGGTCCGTGGCGCCGTCGCGAAGCACCCCGAGCAGCCCCACGGAGGCGGCCTCGCCGACGCAGAACATCGACGCCGTCCAGCGCGCCACGAAGAGGTGCGCCGGGAGCGACTCGTCCACCAGCCGCAGGTGCCTCGGGTCGAGCGAGACGTCGTCGTGGCCGCCGAAGGCCTCCGCGACGCGGGCGCAGAGCTCGGTGTGACGCGCCTCGTCCTGGAGCAGCCGCGAGGCGGCGCAGCTTACCTCCATGGGTAATCCCACCTCCGGGAAGCGCGCGATGAGCTCGCCGAAGACGACCATCGAGCGGTACTCCGCCTCGACGCGCGCGGCCCACCCCTGGCGCACGCGCTCGCGGCTCTCCTCGGGGACGCGCGCGGGGTCGAGGCGGTGCCACGGCGGCACCGGGCGCGGGCCGTCGAGCAGGCGACGGTGCATCGCGCGGAAGAGCTTCTCGTCGGTGCCGAGCGGGACGCGCCGGCGCATGGCTTCAGCCGTTGCCCGGCGGCATCGGGGGCGGGGGCGGCGGGGTACGGCGGTTGGGCACGGGGCGGTTGAGCACCGGCGGGCGCGGCTGCACCGGGGTGTTGGGCGAGGGCATGAGGTTGGGCGGGGGCGGCGCGTTGATCGTCGGCGGCGGCAGCGGCGGGTTGATCGACGGCGGCGTCTCCAGCGGTGGTGGCGGCGGC
>CBIHPK010000043.1:0-47004 GCA_966211675.1 uncultured Myxococcaceae bacterium | reverse complement strand
CGCGCTCGACACCCCATCTCTCCCCGCATGCCCTCCCAGCGCGACTTCGTCGAACCGGGCCGATACGAGCCTCGTCATGAACCAATAGCCAACGAGGAACCGACTCCGCCCTCCGTCCACTCGCTCGCGGAGTCGCGCTGGGAGGGCGCGGCGGTCGCCCCGTCGCTCCGCTCCGGTGAGGCGCATCGGGTAGCGTGGCCGTCGCTCCCCGCTCCTCCCCCGCCGCTCACACCAGCGAGCCGCGCGAGTTCCGCCGCTCCGGCCCCAGCATCACCTCGTCCAGCTCCAGCGCGTGGCGCAGCGCGTGGCGCAGCCCGAAGCCCGCCACCACCAGCAGCGCCGGCAGCAGCAGGAAGATCACCGGGCTCCTCCCCAGCGTGAACACCAGCCAGTCGTACGACCCATGCACCACCACCGCGACCATCAGCCCCGCGGCCCACCACCGCGGCGCGTGGCGTCGTCGCACGAAGCGCGAGCGCCCGATGAAGTAGCCCATCAGCCCCGACGCGATGGCGTGCATCGGAACCGCCGTCAGCGCCCGCACCAGGCCGAGCACCACGTGCTGCGCGTCGGTGTGCGAGCTCGTCTCCGCGCCGCACATCGCGGAGATCCACGGCACCGCGCAGATGGCGTTGGCGAAGGCGCCGGAGACGAAGAGGAGGTTCTCGAAGAGCCCGAAGCCCAGCGAGACGGCGCCCGTGTAGAGCACCCCGTCGGTGTACTCGTCGAAATACCGTCGCTGGTACGGGACCGCGAGCACCACCGCCAGCTTGGCCGCCTCCTCGGGCAGCGCGACGACCCCGTAGGCGTCACCGAAGCGAGCGCCCGCCAGCGACCACGGCCCCAGCAGTCGCTTCAGCGCCACCTCGGCGAAGAACACCGGGACGCACGCGAGCGCGCCGAGCACCACCGCGCGGACCACCTCTCGCTTGGGCTCCGGGCGCCACCGGTCGGCGTAGCGGAAGACGAGCAGCAGCAGGGCCACCGGGAGGACGGCGACGACGAAGCCCAGGACTTCGAACCAGAGCGAGGACCACACGGCGGCTGCGGGAGTGTAGGGCGGGGCCTTCGAAGCGCGAGGCGCGTCAGGCGAGGTTCACGTGGAAGATGCGCTGACCCATGAGCAGCGCGTCGCCGTGGTTGAGGGCGCGGGTGCCTCGGATGCGGGCGTAGGTCCCGTTCGAGCTCTTGAGATCGACCAGGAAGACCTGAGGACCGATGGCCAGGAGCTGGCAGTGAAGGCCCGAGATCCACCCGTCGTTGGGGAAGCGCACGTCCGAGCGCGAGCGCCCGAGCGTGAGGCCCGTCGGGGGGATGGCCAGAGGGAAGAGCGCCTTGTCGACGTCGCGCCCCACCACCAGCGAGAGGTAGCCCACCGCGTCGGGAGCGACCATCACCCCGGGCGGAGGGCGGTGGTCGAAGCGCAGGATGATGCGCCCCAGGCAGAACTGGTCGCCCTCCTGCAACTCGATGCGCTGGTTGGGGGCGATGCGGACGTAGACGCCGTTGCGCGATCCCTCGTCGCGCACCCAGGCCGCGCCGCCCTTCACGATGATCGTGGCGTGGCGGCTGGAGAGCAGGTTGTCCTCGGCGAAGATGCCGCCCACCTCGCGACCGATGAGGTTGTCGCCCTCGTTGAGGGGCATCTCGCCCTGCTCCGATCCGTCGAGCTGAGTGACCATCAGCCGCGGTCGGTTGACGCCGAGCGCTCCGCGCACCTCGGTGTTGTTCTCGAGCGGAACCTCGTGATGGAAGGACGCCTGCGGCGACGGAGGCCACGCTCCACCGGGGCCGACCGTGGCGGCGCGGGGGCGGGCGTTGGGCATCGGGGCCGGTCCGCTCGGGAAGCTGTTGACGCCGGGCATCGCGGTCATCGGCCGGGCCATCGGAGGAGCCCCGGCGGGCGCCGCGAAGGGGTTGTTGAGCGCCGCGAAGGGATCCGGCGGAGGCATCGGCTGAGAGCGAGCGGTGGAGGCGTAGGGGTCGCTCGGGGCCATGTTGGCGAAGGCGTCCCCGCCCGAGCCGAAGGGGTCGGAGGAGCCGAAGGGATCGCCGCCATAGGCCGGCACCGGAGGCGGACCCATCGGGGGCATCGGCGGCACGGGAGGCGGCATGCCCACCGGCGGCGGACCCATCGGGGGGACCGCCGGGGGCATCCCCATGGCGGGCGGTCCTGCGGGCGGGGGCACCGGGGCCATGCCCGATCCGAAGGGGTTGGGTGCGACCGGAGGCGGAGCGCCGAAGCCGCCCACCGGGGGCGGATAGCCACCGGGCATGGCCGGGGGAGCACCCCCGGGGAGCGAGGGCATGGAGCCCTTCAGGGGCGGCAGGCCTCCCATGGGCGGAGGCATCGCGGCGGGGGCGATGGGTGCGACCGGAGGAGGCGCGGCGCCAGGGAGCGGAGGCATCGCGCCGAGCAGCGGGGGCGGACCCCCCATCGGCGGCCCACCGGGCATCGACGGAGGAGGACCGAGCGGCGAGGACGACATCGGCCCGAGGCCCGGAGGCGCGCCCATGGCGCCGAGGCCGGGCGGAGCGCCGAGCGAGGGCATCGGCCCGAGGAGGGCGCCTCCCGAGGAGGGCGGAGGAGCGCCGAGCGGGGATGAGGGGTTGTGCTGGTTGGACGAGAGCGCCGGCGGGGCGTTGAGCGGCGCGGGCCCTCCCCCGAAGGACGGCGGACCCATCGGGGGACCGAGCGGCGCAGGACCGGGCGGGCCCGCAGGACGAGGAGCGCCGAGCGGCGGAGGGGGCTGCAACCGGGGAGGAGCGCCGAGGGGCGGCGGCCGACCGATGCCCGACGCGGCGCCGGCGCGGCCGTGAAGGTCGGTTCCGCAGCCCAGACAGAACCGAACGTCCTCGGGGTTTTCCTTGCCGCACCGTGGGCAGCTGATGTTCACCGAAGTTCTCCCGAAACCGCCATCTTTTGCCGCTCCGCCGCGCGCATCACGCCAGGTCACGCAACTTCCCACAGCCCCGCGGGGCGTGTCCAGCGTCGCCTTGGCGGCTCAGTCCGAGGGGATGCCCATGGGGCAGACGTTGCCCGCCGCGGGCATGGACGACACCACCCGGATCACCGAGCCCTGCGAAGGGGCCACCGTGCCAGGCGATCCGGCCGCCCTCGCGGGGAAGGTGAGCGGCGCCAGCTCGTTGGGCAGCGACCAGGTCGCGCCCCGGGCCGTCACGATGGTCAGCGAGTAGCGCCCCGCGGGCAGGCCCCGATCTCCCGCGCAGCGAGAGCCCGGAGGGAGCGGTCCTGCGGCAGCCGCGATGGGGGGAGGGAGCTTCGGCACCACCGCCGCCCAGTCGCGCTCCGGCGTCGGTCCCCGGATCTCGAAGGCCACCGGGGGAAAGACCACCCGCACCGAGGGCTGCACCACCGGCGGCGCGGGGGAGGGCCTCACGATGCTCGCGAAGTCCTGCAGTCCCGTGCTCGGCGCGACGCTCCCGAAGATCACCACGGGCACCGTTCCGGGCGCGCGCTCGGGCTGGTTGAGCGCGCTCACCACGCGGCCGAGCGCCAGCGGATCGGGCGAGGCCGAGGAGAGCACCGCCCGCTCCTCGGCGGTGGGCTCGTGCAGCTTCACCAGGATGGCGAGAGGAAAGACCCACGGGAAGCGCAGCACCGGAGGATCGCCGCCCATCAGGTTGGGGGCGAAGAGGGTGGGGTGCTGCGCCCGGTACACGGACCCGAGCGCGAAGGGCACCGGGTTGCCGAAGATCACCCCCGCGTTGGCGGCGGGCTGCACCTCGGCATCGGGCAAGCCCCCCTGGAGGGTGAGCGTGGGGAGCGCGCCGAGGAAGCCCAGGACATCGGTCGCGGGGACGTTGCTGGGGAGCTCGTAGGCGCGCGACTCTGGTCCGATGAAGCCGGTGCTGGAGGCATAGGCCACCTGAGGGGCGCCCGGCGCGGCGGGGCGTGGGGCGAAGGCGACGGGCGTGAGGGTCTGTCCCCGATCGGGGGGCGACGGGCTCACATGGAAGACGGGCCGGTCTTCGCTGATGGGCGCTCCCAGGAAGACCGTGACATTGCCCGTGACAGCGCCCGTCTCGGGGAGCGTGTAGCCCCCATTGCCATTGGACACTCCCACCGGGATGTTGAGGAAGGTCGGAGAGGGCGCTCGCGGGTCGAGCACGGCGCCGCCCCCGACGTCCCCTCGCACCGGCTGGCTCCTCACTCCATAGATGGGATGGAATCCCGTGCGCTCATCCCTGTTGGAATAGAACGCCCGTAGTTGATAGACGCCCGCGGCGGTGATGTTGGGAAAGACGAAGGGCACGCTCGCCCTCACCGCGCCCCCGGCGGTGGGGATCAGGCTGCGGAACACCTGCGAGGCGGGGAGGGTCTGCACCGACTCCGCGGTGGTGGCGAGTCCCTGCGGGGGCGGCGGGTTGTCCGCCCGGAAGAGCAGGAGCACCACGCGACCCAAGGGGGTTCCGTCGCGGTCGAGCGAGGGGGAGGGCCCCTCGTAGAGGAGGGTTCCTTCGATGCGGGCGAGCGGGGCGTTGTGGTTGGGGTAACCCTCCTCCCGGTCGCGGTCGAGCGGCGCGTCGCCGCAGCCGAGGCCCAGGAGGAGCGGAGCGAGGAGCAGCGTTCGGGGGCGGTTCATCTCACATCGCTCCAATCAATACCGGAAGGCGACCGTGGCCATCACCCGGGCCCCGATGGGGGCGCCGAAGGGGTGCTGCCGGGCGCGGTTGTCCGTGAGGTTGGTACCGACCACGCCGAACTCCAGCCGGTCGTGGAGCGCGCGATATCCGACCCGCCCATTCAAGAGGAAATAGGCGTCCAGCGGATAGGTGTTGTAGATGACCCCGCGGGCGGCGTCGAAGTCCTGCTCTCGCCACACCTGCGAGGAGACCAGGTTGCCGGTGAGCTCCACGTCGAGGCCGAAGGAGGTTCGCACCTGCGCGCCCAGGTTGAGCTTGTGCTGCGGCGTCCGCTGGTCGCCCTCTCGGAGCGTCCCGGACTGCTGCTGCGTATACGCAAAGGTGTAGTTGGCGAAGAGGTCGAGGCCCTCCAGGGGGGCCACCCGGAAGGCCGCCTCGACTCCGTACATCGAAGTGGCGAATGGATCGTTGGCGAAGCGGAATCGCCCTACGTCGACCAGCCCGCCCGGGTTGGGCGCGCCGGGGAGCGGGTTGAAGAGCACGTTGGTGAGCTCGATGAGGTCGACGCCTCGCATGTAGAACGCGGTGAGCTCGTACTGGAAGCGGTCGGAGGTCTGGTCCTGCCAGCCGAGGTCGACGGAGACCGCGCTCTCGGCGGAGAGGCGCTGCTGTCCATTGTTGAACACCTCGCCGCCCTGCGCCTGCACCGCCACGCCGGGCACCGGCGAGGGGTTGGCCAGGTCGAGATACAGCTCCAGCATGGTGGGCGTCCGGAAGGACGTCGCCCCGGTGAGGCGCAGCGCGCGCCGCGGAGTGGGCTTGAAGATCAGCGCCAGTCGCGGCGAGAGCACCGGCGAGTCGAGCACCGGGTGGCGGTCGACGCGGAGCGAGGCCGTGGTGGAGAACTGGCTGGTGAAGCGCGCCTGCGCCTGCACGAAGCCCGCGAAGTGGTGAAGCAGGTGGTCGGCGTCGAGGAAGGAGAAGGAGATATGCTTCGCGCGGTAGCTGCCGCCGAGGGTCAGGTCGAAGGGGATGCTCCACAGCTGGAAGCCCCGCTGGTAGCGGGCCTCCACGTCGATGATGTCTTGGGTGAACTGGTTGTCGAGGGCGGGCGTCCCGACGCGCTGGAGCACCTCGCCGGAGGTTCCCTCGACGTGGTTCATGAAGGCGCGGGCGGTGAAGCCGCCGACGTTCAATTGCAGGTGCGGCTGGACGAAGGTGATGTCCGTCCAGAAGCGCCGCAGCGGGCCGATGGCGTTGAACCAGATGGTCCCGGTGGTGGCCGAGAGACCGCCTTGAAGGGAGACCTGACGGGAGAGCTGCGAGCGCAGGTCGAGGTCCGCGTGGAGGTTCTGGAGGGCGAGGTTGAGGTCGTGGGCGCCGATGCGATAGGCCGAGTCGGTGGCCGGCGCGAGGCGTCCGAAGGTCTGCCCCTGGTCATAGCCCACACCGGTGCGATAGCCGACCTGGCCCGCGCGTCCGCTGTTGGTGATGGTGGTGCGGAAGACGCCGCCGTTGCCGACGCCCACGGAGACCGAGTTGCGCCCCTCGCCGGGGGTGCGGGTGATGATGTTGATGACGCCGGAGTAGGCGTCGGCGCCGTAGAGGGCCGAGCCCGGACCTCGGATGACCTCGATGCGCTCGATCTCATCGGGGTTGACCGGGAGCAGCGACCAGAGCGTGACGCCGATGAAGTCGAGATAGACCGAGCGCCCGTCGATGAGCACCAGCACCCGGTTGGAGAGCCGCCGGTTGAAGCCGCGGATGCTCACCTGCTGGTCGCTGTTGTCGAGGGCCATCACGTCGACGCCCACCGCGCGGCGCAGCATCTCCGCGACGTTGTTGAGACCCGAGAGGCGGATGTCCTGCGCGGTGATCACCGCGGTGGCGTTGGGCGAGTCGAGCCGGCTCTGCGCGCTGAGCGTCGCGGTGACCACTCGCTCCTCGTAGGTGTCCTCGGCGCCGCGAGCGGGCGCGCCCGGCGGGGCGGCGGGCGATGGGGTCGTGGGCGGAGTGGGGGTCGTCGCGGGGGTCGCGGGCGCGGTGGCGGAGGGGGCTCCGCTGGTGAGCTGCACCAGGGCGTTGACGGCGTTGCGGAGCGCGATCACCTGCTCGGGGGAGAGGGCGCCCAGCGGGATCGCCGGGCTCACCGTCGGGGTCGGCTCCGTCGGGGCGGTGGGCGTGGGCGTCGGGGGGACCGTCGCGGAGGCCGCGCGCCGTCGCTGCTCCAGCTCGCGCAGGGTCTGCTCGACCTCGGCGCGATCGGGGACATCCCCCTGGAGGTATCGCTGGTAGTAGTCGATGGCCCGATCGAGGTCGCCCAGGTCGGAGTACGCGCGGGCGATGTTGAAGAGCACGTTGACGTTGGGGAGGATGGCGTAGGCCGCCTGGAACTCCTCGATGGCGCGCACGTACTGCCGCTGCGTGACGAGGTCGAGGCCCGAGCGGAAGTGGCGTCGCGCCTCGGTGCGCTCGTCGGCGAGCGCCGCGCGGGGGAGGGCGCCGAGGGCGGCGGTGAGGCTGAGTGCGAGCAGGGTGCGGTTGCGCGTGTTCACCGGCGTCTCGTGCGGCGTGAGGGAGAAACCCGATTCCCCCGACAGGACCGCCGCGGACGGTACCCCCTCCGCGGCGTCGGAGGGAAGGCGCTCGCGACTCACCTCCGCAGCGCGCGCTCCACCAGGGGAATGCGGTCCTGTCCCCAGAAGAGCTCGGTGCCGTCGACCACCCAGGTCGGAGCGCCGAACACCCCGACGCTCTCGGCGTGCTTCGTGGCATCGACCAGCGCCTTCTTCACCTCCGGGTCGTTGGTGCGCGCCAGCACCTGCGCCGCGTCGTGCCCCAGGTACTCGGACAGCACGGCCTCGTCGCCGATGTCCCGCCCTTCGGCCCAGTACGCGCGAAACACCGCGTCACGGAAGGCGTCGCGTCGCTCCTCCGGGAGCGCGAGGTACGCCCTCAGCGCCTTGATGCTGTTCACCGGGAAGATCGCCGGGAAGTGGAGCGGAACGCCCCAGAACTCCGCCCAGTGCTTCATGTCCTGGAGGTAGTACCTCCGCTTGGCGTCGCTCCAGGTGTTGAGCGGGACCGACTCCTGTCCGATGGACTTGAAGAGCCCGCCCAGCAGCATCGGCCGCCACACCAGCGTCGCGCCGGTGCGCTCGGCCAGCGCCTTCGCCTGCGTCGCCCCGAGGTAGGCGAAGGGCGATGAGAAGTCCCAATAGATCTCCAGCGTGTGTGCCATGGCGGTGTTCCTTGAGGGTTGCGAGAGGTACTGCCCGGGGGTGAGGCCCTCGACGAAGTGCTCGCGGTCCTGACCCCAGTAGAGGGTCGCGCCGTCGATCACGTACGCGGGAGCGCCGAAGATGCCGAGGGCCACCGCCTGCTCGGTCTCGGCGCGCAGGGCGTCGCGAAGGGCGTCGCCGCCGAGCGTGGGGAGGATGGCGTCGGCGTCGTGCCCCGCGGTGGTCAGCACGTCGCGCATCGTGGCGGGGTCGGAGATCTCGCGGTTGTCGACCCAGTACGCGCGGTAGAAGCCGTGGATCACCGCCGGGTCGCAGCCGGTGGCCAGCGTCGCCCTCAGCGCCTCGACCGAGCGCATGGGGTGGCCTGGGGGCATCACCAGCGGGGCGTCGAGCTCACGGGACCAGCGGTCGAGGTCGTCGGCGTTGTGCTTCGCCTTCTGCGGGGAGAGCGTGGCGAAGAGCTTCTGCGGCGTGGCGTTGGCGCGAAAGACCCCGCCGAGCAGCATCGGGCGCCAGTGGAGCTCGTCGCCGGTGCGCCGGGCGAGGGCCTCGACCCGGGTGCTCGCCAGGTAGGCGTAGGGGCACGTGTAGTCGAACCAGAAATCGAGCCGCCGGGGCATCGTCGAAGGAGAACACCGGGCGGGGGTGTCGGGTCAACGCCCGATGGTATGGTTCCAAGGTGGCGGAAAAAGATTACTACGGGCTGTATCTCCAGGAGCGCCGGACGCTCTCGCCCTTCGCGCTCGGCGGTCAGGACCTCGGGGTCCCGTATCGCGACGAGCTGATCGCGAAGATCGACGAGCAGCTGGCCGCGGGGCGATCGGTGATGCTCGTGGGTCCCCCCGGGGTGGGCAAGACCGCGGTGCTCCAGGGGGTGCACAGCGCGCGTCTCGCCCGCGGCGAGGGCGGCATCGTGCGCGTCTCCACCATGGACCTGCTGAGCGGCACCCACTACCTCGGCGACTGGCAGTCGAAGCTGCGCGCGTGGGTGCGCCAGTCGAGAGAGCGCAACGAGGTGCTCTTCTTCACCGACGCGTGGAACCTCAACACCGCCGGCGCCTCGGACACCTCCACGGACAACGTGCTCGACGCGCTGCGGCCGATGCTCGACTCCGGCGAGCTCGCGGTGGTGATCGAGCTCAACGTCGAGCGCCTCCGCACCATGGACCGCATCCCCGGCTTCACCCGGCTCTTCCAGCGCTTCGACGTGGCGCCGCTCGACCCCGCGCAGGTCGACGCGGTGCTCCTGCGAGTGGCCGAGGGGGCGTCGCGCGAGGTCGACGAGGGCGTGCGCCGCGCGATGGTGCAGCTCACGTCGCGCTTCCTCCGGGCGCAGCTCCAGCCGGGGCCCGCGCTGGGGCTGCTGCAGTGGATCCTGGAGCAGCCCGACCTGAAGGACGAGGAGCTCACGCCCGCGCTGGTCGAGTCGGCCTTCGCGAGGCGCACGGGGCTGCCGTCCTTCATCGTGTCGCGCGCGGTCACCAAGACCGCGAGCGAGGTGCGCGCGTGGTTCCAGGAGCGCCTCGTGGGGCAGCGCGCGGCCATCGACGCCATGGTCGAGGCCATCGCCCTCTACAAGTCGGGCCTGCACGACACCGGGCGCCCCATCGGCACCTTCCTCTTCGTGGGCCCGACGGGCGTCGGCAAGACCGAGCTCGCGCGGCTGCTCGCGGAGTTCGTCTTCGGCAGCCCCGACCGCCTGCTCCGCTTCGACCTCTCGGAGTTCAAGGACTACCACTCCTTCGAGCTCCTGCTCGGGTCGCCGCGCCGCAAGGACGCCCCCGCGCGACTGCTCGACCCGGTGCGAGCGCAGCCCTTCCAGGTGGTGCTCCTGGACGAGCTCGAGAAGGCCCACCCCAACCTCTGGGACCTCCTGCTGCCGCTGCTCGACGAGGGCCGCATGACCACCCCCGACGGCGACGCGGTGGACTTCCGCAACACCATCGTCATCGCCACCTCCAACGTCGGCGCCCAGGAGTCCAACCGCTCCGTCGGCTTCGGAGACCGCGCCGGCGACGAGCGCGAGGGGCGCATCCGTCACGCGCTCGAGATCTCCTTCCGGCCGGAGTTCCTCAACCGATTCCAGCACGTGGTGGTGTTCCACTCGCTGTCGCTGGTGGAGCTGCGCACGGTGGCGCGCTTCGAGCTCACCCGCGTGCTTCAGCGCGAGGGCATCGTCGCGCCGGGGCTCACCGTGGACGTGGACGACGACGCGCTCGACCTGGTGATCCGCCAGGGGGTGGACGCCCGCTACGGCGCCCGCGCGCTCAAGCGGGAGATCCAGAAGCGCCTGGTCTTGCCGCTCGCCATGACCCTGATGGAGCAGTCCGTCTCGCCCGGGGCGATCCTCCGCATCACCGTGCGCGACGGGGCCATCCGGGTGCGGGTGCTGGAGACCGAGGCGTCGCGCGCTCACCGGGCGAGCTTCGTCCCCGCGCCCCGCACGGACCCTCGCGCCCTCGACCGCTCGGCGCTGAGAGAGCAGCTCACGCTCGCCGAGGCGTCCTTCAACGGGCTGATGGAGACGGTGCAGCTCTCCGCCGCCCTCGACCGGAGGGCCGAACTCCTGAGCGCCCGCGACGCGCCGGGCTTCTGGCGGGACACCGCGAAGGCCTCGGCCAACGAGCACGAGCTGCAGGTCTTCTCCGAGCTCATCGACCGAGTGGAGGCCCTGGAGGAGCGCGTCGCGGGCGCACGGGACGCGCTGGAGAAGGGCGCCTCGCGCCGGGCGCTGGAGGGCGCCGCGCAGGAGGTGCGGGCGCTGGAGGAGGCCCTCCGCGGCGCGAGACGGGAGCTGGTGGTGCTGGGCCCGACGGGCCGCGCCGACGCGCTGGTGGAGTGCCGGGTGGTCGGCACGAGCGGTCCCGAGATGCGCGACCGGCTCGCGGAGATCTACGTGGCCTGGGCGAAGCACCGGGGCTTCACCGTGACCTGGTGGTGCGACCCGCTCGACGACGACGACTCGTGGCTGCTGGGCGTGCGAGGGCCCTACGCCTTCGGGCTGCTGCGCGGCGAGGCGGGGCTCCACCGGCTGCGCCTCTCCGGGAGCGCGGAGAACCCGGGGCGGCGGGTGGTGGCGGCGGTGCGCGTGGCCCCCAGCGAGCCGGGCCACACGGTGGTGGCCACCAAGGAGAGCGAGCGCAGCGTGCGGGGGCAGGGGCGCTACGGCACCAAGGTGCGCGCGGTGGCGGAGTTCCGAGGGCCCAACGGGGCGAAGCTGACGCTGCAGAACGCGCAGTCGGCCACGGAGAACGCCGCGGTCGCGGGCGATCTGCTGGCCGCGCTGTCGGTCGCGGTGGAGGCCCCGGAGGCGGTGGTGCGGCGCTACGACGCGGCGCCGCCGCTGGTGCGCGACGCGCTCACGGGGTGGGTCTCGGGCAGGCCCGACGCGCTCGCGCCGAGGGGCCTCGACACGCTGCTGGTCCGTCGGGTCGACGCGCTGGCGCTGGAGGACGGCCAGCCCGTGGAGGTGCCCGAGGGGAGGGACAGCCTCCTGGGCGTGCCGAGAAACTGAGCGGGGAGGGGAGAGGGGCGGCCCGGATCTTACCCGATCAGGTAAGACCAGGGCGCGCGAGGGGGGGCTACTCGCGGGTGAGGGTCGGGGTCGAGGTGCCGACGAGGGCCGGGGAGAGCACGCTCACCCGGCCGACGCCGCCGACGCCGCCGCGGGCGCGGCCGCAGGAGGCTGCGCCGGAGGAGCCGCCGCGGGCCGCGACGAGGCTCGCCCCCGCGCTGACCGAGGTGGTGGCGACCAGCCGGATGGCGCCGCCCGCGCCGCCGCCGCCGCCGCCCATGCCGCAGCCGCCGCCGCCGCAGTTGTTGTTGCCTCCGGCGCCGTTGCCGCCGTCGCTGAGCACCGCGCCGGTGACGGTGATGGTCGCCGCGCGCAGCACGATCGCTCCGCCGCCTGCGCCGCCGAGGCCGGGGCTGCCGCCGTCCTCGTCCGCTCCGCCCTCGCCGCCCGCTCCGCCGAAGAGCAGGCTGGCGCCGAGGCTGAGGTTGCCGACCACCGCGCCGCCGAGGCCGTGCGGGATGGGGCAGCTCTCGGCGCAGGCGCTGCAGTAGTTGGCGCCCGTGTACACGCCCGCCTCGCCGGTGGTGCCGTAGGCGCCTCCGCCGCCGGAGCCGTCGTCCTGGCCCGCGCCTCCGCCTCCGCCTCCGGAGCCGTTGGCGAGGATGTTCACTCCGCCCACGCCGAGGGTGCCCTCGCCCTGGAAGCCGCGGCCGCAGTGGTAGAGGCACGCGTGGCCCTGCGGGCGGAAGCCGCGAGAGGCCATGGTGACGGTGCCGGTGATGGTGAGCGCGCCGGCCACGTCGACGGCGAGGATGCCGCCGTGGGTGCCGTTCCAGGCGGGGGCGCTGAGCGACCCGCCGGCCGCGACGACCAGCGAGCGGAACTCGGTCACCAGCATCACCTGCGCGCGGTCGCTGCCCGCGACGGTGTACTCGTTGGCGAGCGGCGTCGCGAGGGTGAGGGTGCCCGCCCCGACGGCCGCCACGCGGTTGTACTCGTAGCGCCCCGCGGTGGCGCCCTGGGTCTGGTGCACGATCACGGGCTGGCCCGCCACGAAGGCGCCGACCGGGCTGGTGAGGGTGAGCGTCGTGGTGCCGACGGTGCCGCGGGCCGCGGCGCGCGGCGGGTCGAGCGTCACCGCGGTGGTGATGGTGCGGTCCTCGGTGCCGCCGCCGAACTGGCAGCCGCCCGCCACGCAGACCGAGCCCGACGCGCACACGCGGCCGCAGGCGCCGCAGTTGCGGGCGTCGCTGGTGACGTTGACCTCGCAGCCGTCCACCGCCGCGCCGTTGCAGTCGGCGAAGCCCGTGTTGCACGAGGCGATCGCGCACACGCCCGCCGCGCAGGCCGGCGCCGCGTTGGGGAACGAGCACACCCGACCGCAGTTGCCGCAGCTGGTGAGGCTGCTGGCGGTGTTCACCTCGCAGCCGTCCGAGGCCATGGCGTTGCAGTCCGAGAAGCCCGCGTTGCAGGCGTCGAGGGCGCAGGCTCCGGCCGCGCAGGCCGCCACGCCGTTGGCGAAGGAGCACGCCCGGCCGCACGCGCCGCAGCTCGTGACGGTGGTCTGCGTGTTGACCTCGCAGCCGTTGGCCGGGTCGCCGTCGCAGTTGGCGAAGCCCGCGTTGCAGGCCCCGAGGCCGCAGGCCCCGGCGCTGCAGAGCGGCGCCGCGTTGGGCCTCGCCGCGCAGGCGTTGCCGCAGCTCCCGCAGTTCGCCGCGGAGCCGCGCGTGTCCGTCTCGCAGCCGTTGGCGGCCGCTCCGTCGCAGTCGCCGAAGCCGGGGTTGCAGCTGCCGATGCCGCAGACGCCCGCGGTGCAGAGCGCGCTGCCGCTGGAGGGCGTCGGGCAGGCCATGCCGCAGCCGCCGCAGTGGGCGAGGTCGGTGCGGGTGTTGACCTCGCAGCCGTTGCTCGCGTTGCCGTCGCAGTCCGCGAAGCCGGCGTTGCAGCTCGCCACGCCGCAGACCCCGCCAGCGCAGCTGCCCGTGGCGTTGGCCGGGCTGCACGCCATGCCGCAGCCGCCGCAGTGCGTGAGCGAGGTGCGGGTGTCGACCTCGCAGCCGGTGGAGTCCATGGCGTCGCAGTCCGCGAAGCCCGTCTCGCAGGCGCCGAGGGTGCAGGCGCCCGCGGTGCACACGGCCGCGCCGTTGGCCGGGGCGGGGCACGCTCCGCCGCAGCGGCCGCAGTGGGCGGTGCTGGTGCGGAGGTTGACCTCGCAGCCGTTGCTCGCGTCGCCGTCGCAGTCGCCGAAGCCCGTGTCGCAGGCCGCGACGGTGCAGGCGCCCGCCGCGCACCCGGCGGTGCCGTTGGCCGCGGAGCAGGCGGTGCCGCAGGCGCCGCAGTGGCCCGGGGTCGTCGCGAGCTCGACCTCGCAGCCGTTGCTCGCGTCGCCGTCGCAGTCCGCGAAGCCCGCCTCGCAGGTGAAGACGCACGCGCCCATCGTGCAGGCGTTGGTGGCGTGCGCGCGAGAGGGGCACGCCATGCCGCAGCCGCCGCAGTGCATCACGCTGGAGAGGGTGTCGACCTCGCAGCCGTTGGCCGCGACCGCGTCGCAGTCCGCGAAGGGCGCCGTGCAGCGCGCGACGCCGCACACGCCGGCGAGGCACCCGGGCTCGGCGTTGGGGGCCGTGCAGGTGGTGCCGCAGGCGCCGCAGCTCGAGGGGTTGCGAGCGGTGTCGACGCAGCCGCCGGAGCAGCAGGTGAGGCCCGTGGGGCAGGCCCTCGCCGCGTCGCAGCCGGGGACGCAGAGGTTGCCCGCGCAGCGGGTGCCGGCGGGGCAGTGGTCGTCGACGACGCACTGCACGCAGCTGTGCGTCGCGGCGTTGCAGCGGCCCCGCTCGGAGCCTCCGAGGCCGCCATCGGCCGAGCCCGCGTCGGCGCCGGAGGTGACCAGGCAGCCCTGGTCGTCGTGGCAGCCGGCGACGCACACGTTGGTGCCCATGGCGCAGTGCTGGTCGCTGGGGCAGGTGTCGCGCGAGGGCAGGCACGCCACGCAGAGGCCGCTGGTGGCGTCGCAGACGCGGAGGCCCATCTCGTTGCCGGCGCAGTCCGGGTCGGTGCGACAGCCGGTGGGCACGTCCGGCGCGCCGAGGTCGGCGCCGAGGTCGGTCACGCCGAGGTCGTTGACGGCCCCGCTGTCCGCCGGGCCTCCGACGACGCTCTGGCCGGTGGAGCAGGCCGCGGCGAGCGCGGCCCAGAGCGCGAGCAGCCCGAGCGATCGGGCGCGAAGTCTATGCAGGTCTCCCATTACTTCATCGCGTATCAGTGGCCCCGGAACACCGCAAGCGACTCCGCTGGCGCGGCGCAGCGGAGCGCACTCCGCGGGGCTTGCGGCGCTTTGGAGGGGATGGGGGCGTCGGTTACGTTTGCGTGGATGAAGCGTGTCATCGGCGGTTGTTTGGCGGTGCTCCTGGGGTCGCTGGGCTGTAGCGCCGAGCCGGGTGCGCCGGCGCTGGAGGCGGGCACCGACGCGGCGGCGGACCTCGGGGCGGACCTCGGGGCGGACCTCGGGGTCGACGTCGGGGTCGACGTCGGGAGCGAGCCGGAGGACGTGGGCGATCCTCACGGGGGCCTGCGGCTGCCGCGCTGCGAGGAGACCGAGCCCTCGGGCTGGATGGAGCCCTCGCCGGTGGCCTCGACGCTGATGGGGGCGCTGCTCCCGATGGCGACGAGGGTGCTGATGCCCGACACGCGGCCGACGATGAACCCGGTGATCGAGTCCGCGGAGCTGGCGTACCGGGCGCTCAGCTACGACCGCTACTCGCGCGGCCCGGGGGTGACCCGCGAGCGCCGGATGGACCTCGGCGGCCCGAGCTCGACGCCCGCGTCGGCGCGCCGGTCGCTCGCGTGGTTCGTGGCCTTCTCGGACGCGCAGCTCGCCGACGACGAGTCGCCCAACCGCTACGGGATGCTCGACAGCCCGGTGACCTCCGGGGCCATCCGACCGCAGGAGGCCTGGCTCCCCCGCGCCATGACGGCGATGAACCGCACGCTGCGGGAGGTCACGCAGGGCGGGAGGGCGTTCCAGTTCGGGGTGGTGGCGGGCGACTGCGCGGACAGCGCGCAGCTCAACGAGCTCCAGTGGTTCATGCAGGTGATGGACGGCGCCTCGGGCATCCACACCGACTCGGGCGCGGACGACGACCCGGTGCCTGGACCCGGCAACGACCCGAAGGACCCCTTCGACGGCGTGGCCTTCCCCGCGCCCTGGTACTTCGTCCCGGGCAACCACGACGTGATGGTGGTCGGCACCACGGCGCCCACCCCGGCGCAGCGCGCCAGCGCGGTCGGGGCGACCTCCGCCTTCGGCACCCGGGATTACACCACCTGGTATGCCGCCCCCCGGCGCGGCGCCGTGCTCCCGGACCCCGCGCGGCGGCTGCTGGAGCGCGCCGACATCGTCCGCACGCTGCGCGGCGGCCCCGCGACGCCCGGTCCCGTGGGCCACGGATACCCCGACGGGGCGGACGTCTCCTCCGGCGCCCACTGGACCAGCGACGTGGTGCCCGGCCTCCTGCGCATCATCGCGCTCGACACGAGCGACTTCTCCGGCGGCTCGCCCGGCATGGTGACGCGCGCGGTCTTCGACGGCTGGCTGCGCACCGAGCTCGAGCGCGCGCAGAGCGACGGCGTCCTGGTGATGCTGTCGTCGCACCACCCGACCACCTCCATCGACCGCCGCGAGGGGGAGTTCGGAGCGGAGGTCGCGAACGCGGTGAGCGCGGCGGAGATCGAGGCCCGCGTGGCGTCCTACCCCAACGTGATCGCGTGGCTGGTCGGCCACGAGCACGACGTGCGGGTGCGCCCGGTGCGCGGCGCCGACGCGGCGCACCCGGGCTACTGGGAGGTGCAGAGCGGCTCGCTGGCCGACTGGCCCAACCAGGCGCGCGCGGTCGAGGTCGTCGACAACGGCGACGGCACCCTCTCGCTCTTCGGCACCATGATCGACTTCACCGCCGGGAGCTGCATGGAGCGCCGCTTCCGAAGGCTCTCCATGATGGACTACCTCTCCGCGTGGGAGCGCTCGCACGTCGGGACGGCGCTCGACCGCAACGTCGAGCTGGTGATCCCGCTGCCCGCCGGGGCGCGCGCCCGGGTGGAGGCCGCGTCCGCCGCGGCGCCCTCGCGCATCGAGAGCGAGACGACCCTGCGCGGCATGCGCTGAGGTTTGGGGCTGGACATCCCCGGCCTCTTCGGAAAGAGATCCCCCATGCTGACGGTCTACGGAAACTACCTGAGCACCTGTACCCGGAAGGTTCTCTGCCTCCTCGCGGAGAAGGAGGCGCCCTTCGAGTTCGTCGTCGTCGACTTCACCAAGGGGGAGCACAAGAAGCCGAACTACCTGGCGCGGCAGCCCTTCGGTCAGGTTCCGGCCATCGACCACGACGGCTTCGGGCTCTTCGAGTCGCGCGCCATCTGCCGCTACCTCGACGAGGTGATCGACGGCCCGAGGCTCATCCCCGGCGACGCCCGCAGCCGCGCCGTCGTCGAGCAGTGGATCAGCGTCGAGAGCGCCAACTTCACGCCCCACGCGATGAAGATCATCTACCAGCTCCTGCTGGGTCCGATGCGCGGCCAGACGCCCGACCCGAGGGTGGTCGAGGCCGGCCGCACCTCGCTCGGCCACACGCTCTCCATCATGGAGGCCCGGCTGGAGAAGTCGGCCTACCTCGGCGGCCCGGAGTTCACCCTCGCCGACCTCGTGTACCTCCCGTACATCGAGTACCTGTTCGGGTGCGAGCAGGGCGACCTCATCACCGGCCACCCCCTCGTCGGCGCGTGGTGGACCCGCTGCAGCTCCCGCCCCTCGTGGCGCAAGGCCGCCGGCAGGGGCTGAGCCTCAGCGGCCCAGCAGCTTCCGCAGCACCGCCTCCAGCGTCGTGGTGCCCCGCAGCCGCGACGCGCTCCCTCCCTCGAAGGCCACGTGGTCGCGGTTGATCGCGTCGGTCATCTCCCCGTAGAGATCGGCGACCGCCGCCGAGGCGCCCATCCCCCGCAGCGCGCCCTTCACCCCCTCGATCGGGACCTGCACCGCCGCGACGGGCTTCGCCACGATGGCCGTGAGCGTCGCGGCCGTGTCGGCGAGCGAGTAGTCCTCCGGGCCCGACAGCTCCACCACCCTCGTCCCCGAGGCGATGGGCTCGATCAGCAGGCGCGCCGCGGCGGCGCCGATGTCCTGCGTCGCCACCTGAGGGAACTTCTTGTCCGCGATGAACCCGTTGTAGAGCGCGCCGCCCTCGATCGCGCCCGGGAGGCTCGAAGCCCAGTTCTCCATGAAGTACGAGGCGCGCAGGAAGGTCGCCGGGACCCCCGTGGCGGCCACCTCCCGCTCCAGCGTGTGCAGCGCCGCGATGGGACCGGTGCCCGCCGCGTGCTGCGCTCCGACCGAGGAGAGCAGCACCACGTGAGCGGGCCTCCCCTGGCGAAGCGCCCCGGTGATGCCCGCGATCTGCGCGGGGCGGTCGCGCGACGGATCCTCGTCCGTGAAGCTGAAGGGAGGCAGCAGCAGGTACGCTCCCTCGGCCCCGCGGAGGGCGCGGCCGAGCGCCTCGGCGTCCGTGAGCGAGGCCACGGCGACCTCCGCCCCGCGGGCCTTCCAGGGCTCCCCCTTGGCCGCGTCGCGCACGACCACGCGCACCGGCTTGCGCTGCGAGAGCAGCGTATTCGCGACCACCGAACCGGTATGCCCAGAGACTCCAGCGACGACGAACATGACGACCTTCCTCCGCCGGGGGAATGGTGGATGGCTCCAACCCCGACGAGAGGCAATCTGGCGCCGCGGGCGTCATTCATCCAATCGAACGATGGCATGATGGGTATTCGCGCCATGAATCTCGCCTCCATCGACCTCAACCTCCTGGTGGCCCTCGAGGCGCTGCTCGCGGAGCGCAGCGTCACCCGCGCGGCGGGGCGTCTCGGGCTGAGCCAGCCGGCGGTCTCGCACGCCCTCCGCAGGCTGCGCGAGCTCTTCGATGACCCGCTGCTGATGCGGGTCCAGGGGGGGCTGCAGCCCACGGAGCGGGCGCTGTCGCTCGCCGCCCCGCTCGCTCACGCGCTCGACGCCGTGCGGCGGACGCTCGACGGCCCGGCGGCCTTCGACCCGGCCAGCGCCCGGCGTACCTTCTCCGTCGCCACGGCGGACCACGGCTCCTTCGTGCTGCTGCCCGAGCTCTGGGCGGCGCTCAACGCCGAGGCCCCCGGGGTGGACGTCGCGGTGCGGGCGGACACCGTCGAGCGCGGGATGCGCGAGCTCCTCGACGGCGAGCTCGACCTGCTCATCGGCCCCTACCAGCGCGAGGTGGCGGGCTACTACCGTCAGCGGCTCCTGCACGAGCGCTTCGTGTGCGTGCTGCGCCGGGGGCACCCCGCGGCGCGGGGGGAGCTCACGCTCGACGCCTGGATCTCGCTGCCGCACCTGATGGTGGCGCCGAGCGGTCGGCCCGGCAGCGCGGTGGACACGGCGCTCGCGGCCCTCGGGCGCACGAGGCGGGTGGGGCTGATGGTGCCGCAGTTCCTGCTGGCGCCGCACGTGGTGGCGGGCTCGGACCTGGTGTGGACGGCGCCGGAGCGGATGGCCCGCGCGTACGCGGCGCTGCTGCCGCTGACGGTGGTGCCGGTGCCCATCGCCCTCGAGGGCTTCACGGTCTGGCAGAGCTGGCATGAGCGCAGGCACCGCGACCCGGGGCACGCCTGGCTGCGGCAGCGGGTGAGGGCGGTGGCCGCGGGCACGCGCCGGGCGGACGAGCGCGGCGACGACTGACCGCAGGGACTCGTCGGCCCTGGACAGGGGCAGCGGATCGCGGTGAGTCTGCGCGCGCCGAGAGGGTTCGGCGCTGGAGAGACTCCCATGGGACTGCTCGATTCGATGTTTGGTGGAGGGACCAACCTCACGCTCGCTCTCGACCGGCCGACCGGATCGCCCGGCGGCGTCATCGGCGGAGCCATCACGCTCACCGGCGGCAAGAAGCCGCTCAAGCTCACCACGCTGCGGGCGCACCTCATCTACGTCTCGGTGCACTCCAACCCCGACGGGGGCCTTCCGGACATCCAGACCCGCGTGGTGGGCGAGCAGACCGTGGCCGCCGGCATCGACCTCGCGCCGGGCTCGTCGCACGCCTTCACCTTCCGCATCACGCTGCCGCACGACACGCTCCCCACGGCGCACAACGTCACCTACCGGGTGCAGGCCGTGGCCGACATCCCCGGCGTGAAGGACCCCGCCGCCGAGGTCGACCTCAAGGTCGTCGACGCGGACCGCGACGCGCACCGCACCATCCCCCTTCAGGAGATCTACGCGCGCTTCCCGGGGCTCCAGTCGCCGGACCCGACGCAGCTCTGCCGGGCCATGAACGACCTCTTCCTCGAGTGCTACTCCAACGGGGGCCAGTTCATGGAGGCCGAGCCCCTGCTCGCTCACCACATGCGAACGGGCTCCGTGGAGGTGCGCCGGCAGGCGCTGCAGGCGTGGGCCAACCTGGTCGACAACCGGGTGCAGCCGCAGCACCTGCAGTCGCTCTACGCCGTGGCCAACATCCCCGGGCTCGACCAGGAGACCTTCGACGAGGTGATCCGCTCGGCGTGCAAGTTCGCCGAGGAGGGGGCCTTCGCGATGGTGCAGCAGCTCGCCGCCTACTCCGACCCGCACGTCCGTCGCGTCACCGCGGAGAGCCTCCGCTTCCACGCCGCGTCGCGCTTCCAGGGCAAGCGCGAGCTGCTGATCCAGATGATCCGCGACCCGGACGCGCAGGTGCGCGCCGCGGCCATCATGGCCTTCGGGGATTTCCGCGACGACCAGCAGGTGATGTACGGCGTCGCCAACCAGATCGACAGCGACCCCTCTCCGGAGGTGCAGGCCGCGTGCATCGGGACGCTCTCGCTCGCGCACCACCACGGCCTCGGCGAGCTCACGCTCGCGGTCTACGAGAAGCACGTCGGCAACCCCAACGAGCGGGTGCGCCAGGAGATCGCGGAGAACCTGCACTGGCAGCCCGAGGCCGCCGCGCAGCGCATCTGGGGCCTCGCGCAGCGGCTCCTCAGCGACTCCTCGGAGGACGTCCGTCGCGCGATGGCGTTCCAGTTCTGCAACATGGAGCGCTTCCCGCAGCTGCTGCCGTTGATCCAGCACGCGGCGGAGAACGACCCCTCGGCGGAGGTGCGCCGCGAGGCCCTGCGCGGGATGGCGCGCATCTCGCCGCCGCAGCAGCTCATCGCGTACTACCAGCACAAGCTCTCGCAGAACCCCGACACGGAGACCCTCTGGTCCATCATCGGGGGACTGCGCGACCACAACACCACTCGCGAGGCGAAGGCCCTGCTCACCCGGCTCGGGCAGCACCCCGACCAGGACATCGCCAACGCCGCGCGCGACGCGATGAGCTGAACAGACCCCAACGAAGGAGACGGCGATGTATTTCGAGATGTTTCAACAGATGAAGAAGATGCTCGGGCAGTTCGACCGCTGGTTCGAGCTCGCCGAGGCGCACGCCAAGGCGAAGTCCTTCGACCCCAACGTGTACCTCGGGCTGCGGCTGGCGCCCGATCAGTTCGCCCTCGCGCGCCAGGTGCAGATCGCCTGCGACACCGCCAAGCTCGGCGCCTCTCGCCTCACCGGAAGGGAGGCCCCCAAGCACGACGACTCGGAGGGGACGCTGGGCGAGCTCTCGGCGCGCGTCCACTCCACCATCGCGTACCTCGACACCTTCACCGCGAAGGATTTCGAGGGCACCCCGACCCGCGTCATCACGCAGCCCCGCTGGGAGGGCAAGACCATGACCGGCGCGGACTTCTTCCTCCAGCACGTGGTGCCGAACTTCTTTTTCCACATGTCGCAGGCCTACGCGATCCTGCGCCACAACGGCGTGGCGCTCGGCAAGCGCGACTACCTCGGCGCGCTCGACATGCGCGCTCCCTGAGTCACCGCGCCGCGACGGCCTCCGCCAGCGCGCGGATCGTCAGCGGCGAGCTCCCCTCGGCCTTGTTGTTCACCAGCACCCACGTCTCCAGTCCCCCTCCGAGGGCCTCGACGATCACGGAGAGCGTGTCCGCTCGCCTCGCCGGGTCGACGTCCTGGAGTCGGTCGAAGGGAGCGAACTCCCGCCTTCGCTCTTCGTACCGGGTGTGCGGCGGCATGAGCAGTCGCACCACCGCGAAGGGCTGATCGCGCAGCGCCGCCACCGCTCGCTGCGCCCCGGGCAGCGGCATGTGCGTGTGGAGGTTGTAGACGTGGGCCGCGCGGCGCTCTCGGAGCACCGTGGCGTAGGGCGTCCGGAGCAGCCCCGGGTCTCGCAGCTCGACCGCCACCGGGATGCGAGGATCGAGCTCGGAGAGCATCGCGTCGAGGCGCCGCGCGAAGGCCGCCGCGTCGCCCGAGAAGGCCCTCGGCACCATCGGGAACTCGAAGAGCACCGCCGCGGTGTGCGGCAGGAAGTGGCCCAGCACGGCGTCGCCGAGATCTCGCTGGAAGCGCTCGACGGAGCAGTAGTCGGGGTTGGCGATGGGCGCCTCGTCGCGACGGTTGGGGACGATCGCGGAGGTCACGCTCGCGGGCGCCTTGAGCACGCACTTGAAGCCCGGAGGGAGCTGCGAGGCGTAGCGGTCGAGGTCCGCCGGAGGGAGCGGTCCGTAGTAGCTGCGGTCGATGCCGACGGTGGTGAGCAGCGGGTGGCGGGCGTACTCGCTGAGCCCGTCGTGGGCGAGGTCGGCCTCGGTGTAGCGCCTCGACCAGACGAGGCCCTCCCAGCCCGTGGAGAACCACGAGCTGGTCCCGAAGTGGAGCTTCGGAGGCAGTCGGGCGGCCACCGCGGCGGCCTCTCGGTAGACGTCGCGCAGGGGGTCGGGGCCGGCGAAGAGGTCGAGCTGGGCGATGGGGGCGGAGCGGCGCGTGGGCATCGGTTGGGCTCCCGGTAGAGGGTCAGCGTAGCGGCGCGGCGGGGGCGGTCCAACGTTTCGGGCGGCGATCGCGCCAGGCTCTAAGATGTCGAGCGATGGACCTGCCCTCCGACGAGACGATCCGAGAGCGCCTGGCCTGGGTGGACGGCCTCGCCAAGAGCGACGTGAAGGTGAGGGTGCTGGAGGCCATCGGGTGGCCGCGCGAGGTCGAGGAGCGCTTCTTCGCGAGCGGGGCCAGCGCGCTGCCGGAGGTGACCTACGAGGTCGACCGCGACGCCCTTCGCGATCGGGTGCGAGAGCTCGACGCGGCGGAGAAGAGCATCGACGGGGACGACCCGATCACGGTGTGGCTGCGCTCGTCGGTGGCCTCGATGCGCGACGCCTCGCGCATGGTGCTGGCGCTCGGGACGGCGGAGTTCTCGCGGCTCTCCAAGGAGCTGTACGGCGGCCCTCGAACGCGCTTCCACGGGGGCAACGAGCGCAACATCGACCTGGCCCGCCATGTGATCGAGCGCCTCCGTCCGCACGGCTGGGACGAGGCGACGGACGAGGGCGAGGTCGAGACGCTGGACGCCGAGGGGATGGTGGCGCTGCTCGGCAAGCGCCTCGCGCGCGAGTACCCGAGCATGGAGCTCGCGGTCTTCGTCGACCCCGGGGCGACGGCCAAGGTGGTGGCCGGGGCGAGCCGGGTGCGGGTGCGCGCGGACGCGACCTTCACGCCGTGGGAGGCTGACGCGCTCTGGCACCACGAGGTCGAGACGCACTCGCTCACGGGGCAGAACGGCGCCGCGCAGCCCGCGCTGGGCTTCCTTCGCACGGGCGGCCCGCGCTCGACGCGCACGCAGGAGGGCCTCGCGGTGTTCAGCGAGCTGCACCACCACTGCGCGTCCATCGACCGGATGCAGCGCCTCGCCAACCGGGTGCTGCTGGTGGACATGGCCGAGCAGGGCGCGAGCTTCCTCGACCTGTACCGGCACCTCGTGGCGAACGGATCGACGGAGCGAGAGGCCTACCTCGACGCCCAGCGGGTCTGCCGCGGCGGCCTCGTCAGCGGCGGGGCGCCCTTCACCAAGGACACGGTCTACCTGGCCGGGCTGCTGGACGTGCAGGCCTTCCTGAGCGCGGTGGTGCGGGAGGGGTTCCGCGACGAGATGGAGCTCCTGGTCTGCGGCCGCCTCGCCCTGGAAGACCTCACCGCCCTGGTGCACCTGCGCCGCCGGGGGATCCTGCAGCGCCCGCGCTACATTCCGCTGTGGCTGCGCCGCTGGCGCACGCTGGTGCCGGAGTTCGCGTTCCTGTCCTTCCTCGACTCCATCGCGCTCAAGCGGGTGCAGTCGCAGTACGAGGCGCTGATCCACGCCGCGACCGAGACGTGACGAAATCTTTGTGACCCGAGAGACCCGCGATAGGGTCCCTCTTGCCTGAGGGCGCCGCGGTGCTGGTCGAGGTCCTCCCTTCTCGATCCCTGCGGTACCAAACCCTCCCGGGTGCGTGGACGATGCGGCGCGTGAGCGCTCATCGGACTTCGCGGCAGCGGCTCCGTTCGTACGGCCGCGCGATTGCTGGGGTGCGTCCGTCCACGCATATCCCGATCAAGCAAGCGCGCGGCGGTCGAACAGGGGCCGATCTGCCATTTCCGGGCGCCGGCGTTCCCCCCGCCGAGTCAGCTCACCGGCGTGCCGAAGTTCTGCGTGGTGGCCTCGACGCGCTTCACCGGAAAGGGCCCCGGCGACGGCTCCGGCGGGACCAGCGACGGCGTCCGCTGCACCGCCCCGGGGGCCGGCGCCGGGCTCGCTCCCGCCGCGCTGCGCAGCGCCGCGACGCCCACCGGGGGAGCCTGCTCGCCGAAGCGATCGAGCCACCACGCGCCCAGCAGGCCCGCGTAGGCGGCGAGCACCGAGAGCGCCAGCGCCACCATCCAGATCGCCTGCTGCGCCCAGCCCGGCCGCGCCCCCAGCGTGTCGATGGTGATCGCCGCCGCGATCGCCGCCGCCGGGGCGTAGAGCCACGCCATCGCCGAGCGCACCAGGGCCCGGCGCCACGGCACCTGCCCCTCCACCAGGTCGAGGTCGACCATCGCCGTGGGCACCTTCGCCAGCGCCGCCAGCAGCAGGTCGCGGCGGGCGAGCCCCACCTCCAGCGCGCCCCCGGCCAGCGCCAGCAGCGGCGCCACGAAGAGGTACCGCGCCTCGTCGCTCGGCGGGTGGGCCAGCAGCCAGGTCGACACCCCGGCCAGCGTCGCGAGGCGCAGCCCCAGGGTCTGCGAGTGCACTCGGGCGCGCAGCGTCGCGAGGAAGCGTTGATGCTCGGCGAGGGGGTGCGACTGGGGTTCCATGGAGCCCGATCGTAGCGGCGTTCGGGGTCGCGAGCCACGTCCGGGGCGTGTAGCGTCCGTCGCATTGGTGACGCCATGACCGACGTGATCCGCCCCGACGCGCTCCCCGACCCGCTGCGCGACGAGCTGCTCGCCGCCGTGAGCGCCGCGACCTCCCTCCCCGCCGCCCTCGTCTCCGCGAAGCGCCTCGCGGGCGGGGCCTCGATGGAGAGCTGGTCCGTCGACCTGCGCGTGGGCGACCGCGCCGAACCGCTGGTGCTGCGCCGCGACATGGGCGCCAACATGAGCGCCTACGCCCTCGACCGGGCCACGGAGTTCGCGCTGCTCCAGGCCGCCTGCGCCGCGGGCGTGCTCGCTCCGAGGCCGCGCTACCTCTCCGCGCCCGGGGCCGCGAAGGCGTGGTTCCTGATGGACCGGCTGCCGGGCGAGAGCGTGGGCCGCAAGGTGGTGCGCTCGCCGGAGCTCGCCGCCGCCCGCCAGGGCCTCGCCCGCCAGCTCGGAGCGGCCCTCGCGGCCATCCACCGCGTCCCCGTCGACGGCGCCCTCCCGGCGCTGCCGCGCATGTCCGAGGGGCGCTCCCCCGCCGAGGAGGCGCTGCACCAGGTGCGCGTGGTCGTCGCCTCCCTCGGGCTGCGCAACCCGGTCTGGACCTACGCCCTCCGATGGCTCACCGCGCGCACCCCCGGCTGGGACGGCGAGCTCTCGCTGGTGCACGGCGACTTCCGCATCGGCAACCTGCTCGTCGACCGCTCCGGGCTCACCGGCGTGCTGGACTGGGAGTTCGCGCACCTCGGCGACCGCCACGAGGACCTCGCCTGGCCCACGGTGCGCGACTGGCGCTTCGAGCAGGACGCGCTCGTCGTCGGGGGCGTCGGGTCGCTCGACGATTACCTGGACGGGTATTCTTCCGCTGGCGGCCGCCCGGTCGACCGCGCCGCGCTCGTCTGGTGGGAACTCCTCGGCAACCTCCGCTGGGCCGTCACCTGCCACGCGCAGGCGCAGCGGCACCTGGGCGGCCTCGACCGCTCCGTCGAGCTGCTCAGCCTCGGGCGCAAGGCCGCGGAGATGGAGTGGGAGCTCGTCGACCGCATCGACGCCATCGAGAAGGGAGCGCGCTGAGCCGCCATGTCCGACGAACGAGACGCCTTCGAGCAGCACCCCAGCGCCCTCGACCTGATCGACGCCGCGAGGGAGCACCTCGCGACCAGGGTGCTGCCGACGATCACCGATCCGAAGCTGCGCTTCGAGACGCTGGTCGCGACGCACGTGCTGGGCGTCGCCTCGCGCGAGCTCTCCCGCGGCCCGGAGATGACCGCGGAGATCGACCGGGGGAGGGCGGCCCTCGCGGGAGCGCCGGAGAGCGACGCGGCGCTGTGCTCGCTGATCGAGGAGGGGCGCTACGACGACCCGGAGTCCGGAGCGGCGCTGCGGCGCTGGCTCCAGGCTCGCAACGAGCTCTCGCTCTTCGCCTGGAACCCGCTCTTCCTCATGCGGGTGAAGGGCTGAGTCAGGCGGTGCGCGGCGGCACCTTGATGCCGTAGTCCTTGATGCGCTCGTAGAGGGTCGAGCGCGCGATGCCCAGCGCCTGCGCCGTGCGGAGCATGTTGTAGCCGCAGCGGTTGAGGGTGCGCTCGATGTGCTGGCGCTCCTGCAGCGCGAGGCTCGGCGAGGCGGCGTTGCCCTCGTGCCCGAGCTGGCGGCGGATCTCCCGCGGCGAGCGTCCCCGGGCCCCCTTCGGGGCCTCGCGGAGCGAGGGGTCGAGCTGCAGCGCGCGGGACACGACGCGCAGCGTGTCGGCGTCGAAGCGCGGACGGTGCGGGAAGTGGAAGAGCACCACCTGCTCGTGCGCCTTGAGCGGGACCGCGAGGCACGGCGTGCCGTCGACCAGGCGGATCCACTGCGCGGCGTGGCCGTCCATCACCCCGACGAGCTGCCGGGTGTGCGCGATGGTGGCCACCTGCGGCGAGAGCCGACTGCTCTCCAGCGGACGGGCCCGCAGCACCCCCGAGGGCGCCCGCTCCCAGAGCACCACCACCGACGAGCGCAGCACCTCGCCGACGGTCATCGCGAGCCGATGCAGCCGCAGCTCGGGGCCGAGCGAGCTCGCCTGCACCTGCGCGATGCACCGGGACAGCCGCTGGCGCCGCTCCAGCTGCCGCAGCGCCGTGGCGTCCTGGTGGATCACCAGGGCCGCTCGATGGTCGCCCAGCGTCGCTGTCGAAATGCTGACAGTGATCCAATGCTCACTGTCATGGCTGTGGCAAACCACTGTTCGTTCCGTGACATCGTCGGGAGCGGTGGAGCGGCTGCGGAGTGCGCGGGAGAGGGCGTCGAGGGCGTCGACCTCGGAGGGAGCGAGGGCCCGGAGGCCGTCGAGGTAGCGGACGCCGAGGGCCGCGACCTGCAGCGGGCTCGCTCGCCAGGCGTCGTTGACCTCGCTCACGGCGCCGCCTTCGTCGAGGAGCGCCGCGGGGAGCTCGATGTCCTCGAGGAGCGGATGGGCGCCCGAGGCGTCGCGGGGGGGAGGCCCCGAGGGGTACGAGGGGCGGTCGCGGAGCTGGCCGACGGGCGATGTGGAGGGCTCGTGCATGGTAGGTCCCGCGCAGGGAAAAGGTCGTGAGGAATCCACGACCGGTGAGTACCCACATCTGGTTACAAGGCCCGTGCCGCGAAGTTCAGCCGGGATGGAGCTCGAGGCCGAGGTAGACCGAGGCCCTGGGGTGGACCACGCCCGCCTGCCTCCAGGTGAGCAGCGCGCCGCCGAGGCAGGCGGACAGGCCCCTCGCGAGCAGCGGCGGATCGAAGGCCACGGCGGTCGCCCGGCCGCCGAGGGTGAGGCTCACGACCACGTCGACGTGGTGGAGCGCGGCGAGCGAGGCCGGGTCGAGGACGCGCGCCTGCTCGACGCATCGGGTGACCGCGGGGAGCATCGTCGCCATGGCGCGGGCGGCGTCGGTGGCGGAGGCGCGCTGGGTGCGCAGCAGCCGGAGGTCGACCGGTCGGGTGGTGGCGATACGAGGTGGCGGGCGGTGCCGCCGGGAGCGCCCCTGCGCCGCGGCGGGCGACGCGAGGGCGAGGAGCGCGAGCAGCGAGCGGAGGAGGCCGAGGCGGGTCACGTCCCGGCGTCGGGGCGCGGGTGGCAGAGCGTGGGCGGGTGGTAGGCGGGCACCTCGCGGAGCAGCGCGTCGCTCACCTGGTTGTCGTCGATGATGCGCCGGAGGGTCTCGGCGCCGGGCGTGGCGGTGCGGCGGCGAGAGGGGTCGCGGTAGTCGACGGTGTAGAGCCCGAAGCGGGGGCAGAAGCCCTCGGCCCACTCGAAGTTGTCGATGATGGACCAGTGGAAATACCCGCGGACGTCCAAGCCCTCGCGGATGGCGCGCGCGACGATGGCGAGGTGCTCGGCGAGGTAGCGCGGGCGGTTGGTCCCGGAGGCGTCGGCGAGGCCGTTCTCGGTGACCAGGATCGGGAGGTTGAAGCGCCGCAGCTCTCGCAGCACCAGCAAGAAGCCCTGGGGGTAGAGGTCCCAGTCGAGGTCCGACTTGGGGAGCGGCGTCGCGAGCGAGGTCTGCTGCGGCAGCCCGCGGAGGATGGGGAGCGTGGGCAGTCCGCGCACCAGCGAGAGCCCGTAGTAGTTGAGCCCGATGTAGTCCGCTCGGGCGCGCAGCGAGGGGTCGTTGGTGCGGTCCGTCGGGCCGGTGAGGGTGCCGTCGGCGTCGGCGTCGAGGTCGCCTCGCACGATGGCGTTCATGAAGAGGTCGTTGTTGACGTAGGTGGCCGCGCGGGCGCCCGCCTCGTCGGCCTCGTTGCCCGGTCGGTCGGCGCGAAACACCCGGTTGTGCGTGGCGATGGACACCAGGGCGGGGCGTCCGCCGGTGCCGCCGACGCCCGCGTCCGCGTTGCTCGCGACGCTGAAGGTGTCGGCCTCGTGGAGCGCGTCGTAGCCGCTCGCGTGGGCGCGGATCATGTTGGTCACGAGCCGACGCACCCGGTCGAAGTTGAGCGGCGCGCCGGGGGGGAAGACCCCCTGGAGGTATCCGCCCGCGGCGATGACGAGGGGCTCGTTGAGGGTGATCCACCAGTCGACCTGGCGGCCGTACTCGGCGCCTGCGAAGCGGGACCAGGCGCCGAAGTCGTCGACGATGCCGTCGCGCACGAAGCCCTGCGTGTCGAAGGGCATGGAGAGGTCGTTGAGGTAGTCGGGGAGCACGAAGTGGTAGAGGGTCACCATCGGCACGAGGCGGCGGGCGGCCATCGCGTCGAGCACCCGGTGGTAGTACGCGACGCCCTCCGGGTCGGCGGCCGCTCGGCACTCGGTCATGAACTCCGAGAGGGGGCGGGCGCGGGCGGCGAAGCAGCGGTTCCACTGGGCGCGCGTGGGGAAGAGGCGCGACCAGTCGAAGCCGAGGCGGTAGGCGTTCTGGTGCGTGGCGACGAGGGCGTCGAGGTCGGCCTCGAACTGCGTGTAGCTGCGCGGGCCGTCGTTGGCGTGGTCGCCGTTGAGCACTCGCCCGGGCATGCGCTCCCACTGCCCCCAGTCGGTGCGGTCGAGGCCGCCTTCGATCTGGTACGGAGCGGTCGCCGAGCCCCAGAGGAAGCCCTGCGGGAAGGCTCCGCGGGGCGATGGATCGAAGGGCTCGATGGTGAGCGGGACGTCCGCGGGAGGCACGTCGGTGATCGCGGGGACGTCGGTGGCGGCGGGGACGTCGGCGGCCCCGAGGTCGTCGCGGGCGGCGTCGAGGACGGCGGCGTCGGCGGGCGTCGCGGGGCTGTCGTCGCAGGCGGCGAGTACCAGGGGGAGTAAAACGAGCGCGCGCGCGGTTCGCATGATGGGGCGTGAACGCTACCAGAGCGCGGGGGCCGTCGGAACGTGCGCTATGGTGCGCGCGCATGAGCGCAGCAGAGACGGGCGCGAGCCAGATGGTGGTGGGCGTGGCGGGGCACATCGACCACGGCAAGACCGCGCTGGTGAAGGCGCTCACCGGGGTCGACACGGACCGGCTGCCCGAGGAGAAGGCCCGGGGCATCACCATCGAGCTAGGCTTCGCGGCGCTCACCCTCGACGACGGGAGGCGCGCGGCGGTGATCGACATGCCGGGCCACGAGCGCTTCGTGCGCACCATGATCGCCGGGGCGGGCGGCGTGGACCTGATGCTGCTGGTGGTGGCGGCCAACGAGGGGGTGATGCCCCAGACGAGGGAGCACCTCGCCATCGCCGACCTGGTGGGCGTTCGCGGCGGGGTGTGCGCGCTCACCAAGTGCGACCTCGCGAGCGCCGACCTGGTCGAGCTCGCGGTGGAGGAGGTGCGCGAGGTGCTGCGAGGGACGGCGCTCGACGGGGCTCCGGTGATCCCGGTGAGCGCGAAGGAGGGCACCGGGCTCGCGGCGCTGAGGGCGGCGCTGACGGCGGCGGCGGTGACGCCTCGGGACGCGAGCGGAGAGCCGGTGATGCCCATCGACCGGGTGTTTGCGCGCAAGGGCTTCGGGGTGGTGGTGACCGGGACGCTGGTGGCCGGGACGCTGCGAGAGGGCGACGTGGTGGCGGTCGGTCCGACGGGGCCGGAGCACCGGGTGCTCTCCGCGAGGGTGCGAGGGCTCCAGGTGCACGGGGCGGCGGTGAGCCTGGCGCGGGCCGGGTCGCGCGTGGCGGCGAACCTGGCGGGCGTGGAGGTGGCGGAGGTTCCTCGGGGGCAGTGGGTGTTTCGCGAGGGGGGGGTGGCGGTGACGCGCTCCTTCGACGCGACGGTGCGGCTGCTGCCGGAGACGAGGCGGGCCCTCGGGAGGCGGACGAAGCTGGAGGTGGCCGCCGGGGCGACGCACGCGCTGGCGACGGTGTCGCTGCTGGAGGGCGAGTCGCTGGAGCCGGGGGCCGAGGCGCTGGCGAGGGTGAGCACCGACCGGCCGCTGGTGCTGCGGGTGGGAGAGCGCCTGGTGCTGCGAGGCCCGCCCTCGCTGGCGGGGGTCGGGGGGACCGTGGGCGGGCTCACGGTGGTGCGACCGATGGCCGAGCGGGTGCGCCGCCGGGCGGTGGCGCTGGAGCGCGCGCGGCGCAGCGCGGCGGGCGACGCGAGGGCTCGCGCGGAGGTGGAGCTGGAGGCCGCGGGGCTGAAGGGCCTGAACGCCGACGGGCTGATGGCCCGCTCGGGCTACGCGGTCGCGGAGGGGGGCGCCGGGGTGGCGGTGGGCGCGGACCGCTGGGTGTCGCGACCGGCGCTGGAGGCTTTACAGGCGAAGGTATTGGACGCGCTGAGCGGGCACCACGCGAGGCACCCGGACGAGCGGGGCCTCGGGCGCAGCGCGCTGGCCGCGCTGGGCGACGACGCGGTGGTGGACTCGGCGCTGGGCGCGCTGGTGGCGGCGAAGCGGGTGACGCGCGAGGGCGACGTGATCGCGAGGACGGGGTGGAAGGCGAGGAGCGCGGACGAGACGCCGTACGTGGCGCAGGTGCGGGCGGCGCTCGCGAGGGCGGGCACCTCGGCGCCGAGCGTGAACGAGCTGGCGCAGTCGGTGGGCACGGACGCCAAGGGGCTCGCGTCGGCGATCAAGCGGCTGGTGGACCGGGGCGAGGCGCTCAAGGTGACGAGCGAGCTCTACGTGGACGCGGCGGCGATGGGGGCGCTGGAGGCGGGGCTGCGGCAGTGGCTCAACGAGAAGGGCACCATCGACGCGCAGGGCTTCAAGGAGCTGAGCGGGCTGTCGAGGAAGTGGGCGATCCCGTACCTGGAGTGGTTCGACGCGAGGAAGGTGACGCTGCGCGTGGGGGACAAGCGCAAGCTGCGGGGGTGAGCGCTCAGCCCTTGAGCACGATCACCAGCGCCGCGACGCTCACCACCAGGATCACCACCGCGAGCGCCAGCACGATCCAGTCGGCGTCGCCCTTTCGCTCCCTCAGGGCCTTCGCGTCGGGCGCTGGGGTCGACGCGGCGAGCGCCACCGCGGGCTCCGCCGGGGGCGGCGGGATCGACGGCGTCGGCGGCGGCATCGAGGGCCTCGGCGGGGGCGGCGGGGCGGCCTCGTCGGCGCCCGACTCGAAGCCTCGGAGCAGCTCCTCGGTCGGGTCGACGAAGCGCAGCGCGCTCTTGCCGATGGTGAACTCGTCGCCGTTCTTCAGCCGCTTCTCGGTGAGCGAGCGGCCGCCCACCACGATGCCGTTCTTGCTCCCGAGGTCGCGCAGCAGGAAGCCCTCGGCGTCGCGCTCGACCTCCGCGTGCTGTCTGGAGCAGTCGCGGTCGTCGAGCAGCACCTCGCAGCCCTCGGCGCGGCCCAGCGTGAGCCGCGAGCCCGCCGCGGGGATCTCCCACCGCCGGCCCGCGGTCTTCCCCGAGCGAAGCTCCAGGTAGGGAGGGGCGCTGTCGCCGCCGAGGGAGCGCAGCGAGTCCTTGAGGAGCCGGCGGGCGAGCGTGGCGGTGCGCTCCGGTGGGTCCGCCAGCGCGATCACGAAGGACACCTTGATGGCGTAGTCGCCGACGCCGATCTCGTCGCCGTCGCGAAGGAACTTCCTCCGCCCCCGCGCGATGGCCACGCCGTTGACGCGCGTGCCGTTGGTGCTGCCCTCGTCGATGATGGACACGTCCGGGCCGTCGACGCGGACCATCGCGTGCTGGTCGCTCACGGCCCGCGACGGCAGGCGCACGTCGACGTGAGCGCCGCGGCCGATGACGACGCGCGGCTGATCGAGGGTGATGGTCTGGGGATCGCTCCCCGGCACCGTGACCAGGAACGTCAGAGCCACGCCGCGGCCGTTAGCGCATCGGTGAGAAGGGCGTCAATTCTCGTGCAATCGGAGAAAGCTCCGCGACGAAAATTGGACGCCTCGGAAGGCCCCGTCGCATAGGCCGCTCAAGCGCCGAGCGAACTGTGCGGGGACCGCCTACTGGTCCTCCCGACGTCGACGGGGAAGTCACTCCCCGCCGCGCCGGGAGCTCTCTGCCCGCAGCAGGGGTCGCGAGGAAGAGGAGAGATTCCATGGGTTCCATCGCCACCGCGGATCGGCGCGACCCGACCGCCGCCCGCCGACCGTTTCACGCCTCCGTCGGCCTCGGCGCGCACGACGCGACCGACGCCATCCACGCCGACGCCATCGACCTCTCGGTCGGCGGCATGAGCGTGCGAAGCCCGCTGCTCCCGGACGTCGGGGTGCAGCTGGAGTTTCGCTTCATGCTCGAGGACGGCAAGCCCATCGACGCCCGCGGCGAGGTCGTCTGGACCCACGACGAGGGCTCCCGCTCGGGCGCCTTCGGGGTGAAGTTCCTGGCCATGCCGGGCGACGCCCGGGCCTCGCTGCGCCGCTCGCTGGAGCCCGCGCCGAAGTCCCCCGCGGCCGCCGAGGGCAAGGTGCGCCTGCACCTCGACAGCATGGACGCGCCCTTCCGCGCGAAGCTCCGCGAGCGCCTGCCGGGCGCCCTGGTGGTGGGCCACGAGCTGTCCTTCCTCAAGCTGGGCGGCAAGGTCACCGTCGAGGGATCGAAGGACAACGAGGGCGGCGTCATCAGCGCCGTCGATGTCGAGATCGACCCGCTCACGCAGAACCCGCGGCTCATCCTGACCATCGACCTCGACGGCGGCGCCCCCGCCCGCGCGATGCGCGTCACCTCCGTCGCCAAGGCCCCGGTCACCGCGGCCCTCATCGACGCCGCGCGCGTCTCGCTCCCGCCGGTCGAGGCCGCTCCGGTCGAGGCCGCGCCGCCGCAGCCCGAGCCCGTGAAGGCCGTCGAGCCCGTCTCGGCGAGCGCCGTGGACACCGCTCGCAGCGAGGCCACCGAGCCGGTCCGGGCGAGGCCCTCGACGGTGGTGCTCCCGCCCGCCCCGTCGCCCTCGGCGATCGACTCGACCGAGGACGAGGACTTCGACGACGACGCCCCCGCGGGACCGGCGTGGATGCAGCGCGGCGTCTCCGCGGCGCGAGGCGCCTGGGAGGGCACCGTGCGCATCGCGACCCCGGTGGCCGCGGGCGTGGTGAGCGGCGTGGCCGCGCTGCGGGCGAGGTTCCAGCGCAAGGCCGACGGGGCCGTGGTGGAGGCGCCCCGCAGCGGGCTGCGGCCGCAGCACATCGCCGCCCTCGCGACGGAGAGCGACCCCGACGGGACGCTCGCCCGCAAGCGCAACCGCCGCGTGGTGATGTACGCCGGCGCGGCCGCGGTGCTGACCGTGCTGATCATCGCCGTGGCCATCGCGGGCGGACCGAGCGCCACCACGCCGCACCCGCAGGTCGCGGTGACCGCCGACCCGGCGCCCGTGGCCGAGCTCGCTCCCCCGGCGCCCGCCCCGGCGGCCCCGGAGGGCGCGACCGAGGAGCCCGTCCCGATGGGCGCCGAGCCCCGGGTGATCGCGGCCGGTGGCAACAACCTCCCGGCGGACCTGCAGGGCGCGGCGCTCTCCGCCGCCGGCCAGGTCGAGGGCACGCAGGCCGTGATCGTCCAGGGCCGCCCCCGCGCGGCGGGCTTCGTCCCCGCGGTGACGCCCGCCCGACCGATGGCCGCCCGCCCGATGGCGGTGACCGTCGCCCCGGGTCGCCCGGCGGTGATGGGCAACCCCAGCGTGCGCGTCGGCACCCGCCTCGCGCTCCGCATGGACGGCCCGGTGGCCTCCATCACCGGAGCCGGGACGCGCGGCAACACCATCTCCATGGTGATCCCCGGCCGTCGCTCGCTCGACCTCGCGGCGAGCCTCGCCCGGATGGACTCGCGCATCCTCAACGCGGGCGTGATCAACCGCGCCGCCGGCGCCGAGCTCACGCTGCGCTTCCGCGAGGCCGCTCCGCCCTTCTTCGCCCACGCCCGGGGCAACACCCTCGAGGTCGTCCTCGGCGCCACGCCGGGCGCCCCCGCCCCGGTCCGCCGCGCCGCCGCGCCCGCGCCGGTGCTGCGCGTCTCGCGCCGCTGATCCGCCGCCCCGCTCCTCCCTCCCGCCTCCCCTCCCGCCGCGGTCCTTGCCACCTCCTCTCGGGGTGTGGGATCACCCGCCCCATGAAGATCGAGACGCTCGCGATCCACGCCGGCCAGCACCCCGACCCCACGTCCGGCGCCGTCATGACGCCGATCGTCCTGTCGAGCACCTTCGCCCAGGAGGGCCCCGGCCACCACAAGGGCTACGACTACTCTCGCAGCGGCAACCCCACCCGCAGCGCCCTCGAGGCCTGCGGCGCGGCGCTCGAGGGAGCCCGCCACGGCCTGGCCTTCGCGAGCGGCTGCGCGGCCACCACGACCATCCTCCACACGCTCGTCCCGGGCGACCACGTCATCTGCGGCGACGACGTCTACGGCGGCACCTTCCGCATCATCGACAAGGTCATGAAGCCCATGGGCATCACCGCGACCTTCGTCGACATGACGGACCTCGCGCTCACCGAGGCGGCCTTCCGCCCGGAGACGAAGATGGTCTGGCTGGAGACCCCCTCCAACCCGATGCTCAAGGTCTTCGACATCGAGCGCGTGTGCTCCATCGCCAGCCGCAAGGGCGTCCCCGTCGTGGTCGACAACACCTTCGCCACGCCGATGATCCAGCAGCCGCTGGGGCTCGGCGCCACGGCGGTGGTGCACTCCAGCACCAAGTACCTCAACGGCCACTCGGACGTCGTCGGCGGCCTGGTGATGTCCAACGACGACGAGCTCGTGCAGAAGCTCCGCTTCCTGCAAAACGCCATGGGGGCGGTGCCCTCGCCCTTCGACTGCTTCCTCGTGCTGCGCGGCCTGAAGACCCTGCCCGTGCGCATGGACCGTCACGCCGCGAGCGCCCAGATCCTCTCCGGGTGGCTGCACCGCAACCCGGACGTCGCCCGCGTGTACTACCCGGGCAACGAGGATCACCCCCAGCGCGAGCTCATCCGCCGTCAGATGAAGACCCCGGGGGGGATGATCTCCTTCGTCATCAAGGGCGCGAGCGGCACCGTGGCGGAGCGCTCGCAGCGCTTCCTGGCGGCGCTCAAGGTGTTCACCTGCGCCGAGAGCCTCGGCGGGGTGGAGTCGCTCATCGAGCTGCCCGCCGTCATGACCCACGCCTCGGTGCCCGCGGAGACTCGAGCGCTGCTCGGAATCGACGACGGGCTGATCCGCATCTCGGTCGGGCTCGAGGCGGTGGACGACCTGATCGCCGACCTGGATCATGCGTTTTCCGTGTCGCGCTAGCCGACTACGGTAGATTCCCGGCAACTCTTCTTTGGATGACGGCGGCGGAGGTTCAGTGCTGATGCAAGCGTGGCGTGGGTTGGCGATCGGTTCGCTGGTGGTGCTGGGTCTCGGCTGCGGCGACGACCCGGTGCCGATGACGGGTCGGGCGTTCTGGCGCGAGGGCTGCCCCGCGTCGATGGCGGGCGCCAACTGCAACACCAACAGCCACTCGGTGAGCGGCAGCAACGGCTCGCCCACGGTCGACGTGCTCTGCAACGTGGTGCCCGTCGCCGGCGGCACCAGCATCACCTTCCGCATCGCGGCCATCGAGTCGGGGCAGAACTTCTCCGAGTCGCAGGAGGGGCTCTTCGCCACCGGGCTGCTCAACTCCGTCGGCTCGGAGCTGCGCCCCGGCGACGACGGCGGCTTCGTGCAGATCCGCGGCGCCGGCTGGAGCATCCCACCGAGCAACGGCACCATCGGCGTGACGGGCGTCTGCCACGTCTTCATCGACCGCATCAACGGCCAGAACTTCAACGGCCGCATCAAGTGCGACGACGTCCGCGACGACCTCTCGCCGCCCCGCCAGCGCTACGTCGCCGGGCTCATCCCCTCGACCGCGAGCAACGAGTTCGCGGAGTTCAGCTTTACGAACTGTACCGCGACGCCCTGACGCGCCCCATAGTTCCCCCCCACACACCATGTCGCGATCCAATCCGCCTTCCCGCAGCGCGGCGGGCCTCAAGGTCCTGCTGCTCGAAAACGTCCACGCCAGCGCGCACGAGCTCCTGCTCGACGCGGGCTGCCGGGTCGATACGCTCCCCGGCGCCCTCGGCGAAGACGCCCTCATCGAGCGCCTCCAGGGGGTGCACGTGCTGGGCATCCGCAGCAAGACCCAGGTCACCTCCCGGGTGCTCGCCGCCACGCCCTCGCTCATGACCGTCGCGTGCTTCTGCATCGGCACCAACCAGGTGGCGCTCAACACCGCGCACGACCTCGGGCTCCCGGTCTTCAACGCGCCCTTCAGCAACACCCGCAGCGTCGCCGAGATGATCATCTCGGAGATCGTGATGCTCGCCCGGCAGCTCGGCGACCGCGTCCGCGAGGTGCACGCCGGCAAGTGGCACAAGGTCTCCGCGCACTGCGTCGAGGTGCGAGGCAAGACCCTGGGCATCGTCGGCTACGGCCACATCGGCTCGCAGGTGGGCGTGCTCGCCGAGGCCATGGGCATGCGCGTGGTGGCCTACGACATCGCGACCAAGCTGCCGATGGGCAACACCCGGATGATGGACTCGCTCGAGGAGCTGCTCGAGGCCTCCAACTTCGTCACGCTGCACGTCCCCGAGACGCCGCAGACGCGGATGATGATCGACGGCGAGGCCATCGCCCGGATGAAGAAGGGCGCGATGCTTCTCAACGCCAGCCGCGGCAGCGTGGTCGACCTCGACGCGCTCTCCGCGGCGCTGCGCGAAGGCCACCTCGGCGGCGCGGCGATCGACGTGTACCCCGAGGAGCCGGAGGCCAACGGCGACGGCTTCGTGTCGGTGCTGCAGGGCGCGCCCAACGTGATCCTGACGCCGCACATCGGCGGCTCGACGCTGGAGGCGCAGGCCAACATCGGCCGCGAGGTGTCCACGAGCCTGGTGCGCTACCTCGAGGTGGGCAGCACCGTCGGCGCGGTGAACTTCCCCAACCTGGAGATGGCCCCCACCGCGGGCTCGCACCGCCTGCTCAACGCGCACCGCAACGTGCCCGGCGTGCTCCGGGACATCAACCGCATCACCAGCGACCTCGGCGCCAACATCCGAGCGCAGACCCTCGCGACGGACGCCACGCTCGGCTACCTGATCATGGACATCGACCAGGACGTCTCCACCGCCGTGGCCGACGCCGTCCGCGCGCTCGGCACCAGCATCAGCACCCGCGTCGTCTACTGACGCTCTCCCCCCCGCTGTGCGCCCGTGCGACGGGTGTGGCGGCCCTCCACGCACAGCCCTCCGCCCGCCCTCGCGAGAACTCCGCGCTGCCCGCAGCGGCCCGGCCCTTGCTGCGTTTCCACCCCCGGGAATCAGCGGTTTCTCGACCACGAGGAGGAAGCCAATGCCACGTGGAGACAAGAGCGCGTACACGGACAAGCAGAAGCGCAAGGCGGAGCACATCGAGGCGGGCTACGAGGCGAAGGGCGTCCCCGAGAAGGTCGCCGAGCAGCGGGCCTGGGCCACGGTGAACAAGCAGGACGGCGGAGGGAAGAAGTCCGGCTCGGGGCGGGCCTCGTCCAAGAAGAAGCACTCGAACTGAGACCGAGGGCCTCCGCGGGAGGGAAGGACCCGGAGCGGTCGCCCGCGGGTCGTGCGAGCCTGCGGGCGATGAAGACCGCCGCCCTCCCGCTCCTCGCGCTGCTCGCTGTCGGCTGCGCCGGGCCCATCGCCGCGAGCCCCGAGGCGCGCACCGCGCGATACCTCCAGTCGATCCGCGGGCGCTCGGCCTTCGAGGCGGTCTTCCTGCGGGCGATGCCCAAGGGCGGTGAGCTGCACACGCACCTGAGCGGCGCCGTGTACGCCGAGAGCTACCTGCGCTGGGCCGCCGAGGACGGGCTCTGCGTGCGCCGCTCGCCGCCGTCCATCGTCGACCCTCCGTGCGACCCGTCGCGCGGCGACGTGAGCGGCGCGGCCATCGCGCTGGATGTCCCGCTCTACCGGGCCATGGTGGACGGGTTCTCGATGCGCAACTTCACGCCCGCCGGGGGCACCGGGCACGACCGCTTCTTCGACACCTTCGACCGCTTCGACGCTCGCCGAGAGCGCAGCGGCGACATGCTCGCGGAGGTGGTCTCGCGCCTCGCCCGGCAGAACACCCGCTACGTCGAGGTGATGCAGTCGCTCGGCCTCGGGGCCGCCAACCGCGTCGGCCACGAGGCCGGCTGGACCGACGACCTGGCCGTGATGTCGTCGCGCGTCCCGGAGAGCGCCGTGGCCGCGGTGGTGGCCGACGCGAGGCGGCGCATGGACGCGCAGGAGGCCCGCATGCGATCGCTGCTGCGCTGCGGTCAGCCCGGCGAGGACCCGGGCTGCGGGGTGACGCTGCGCTACCTGGTGCAGATGATCCGCACGGTGCCGCGCGAGGAGGTGTTCGCGCAGGCGGTGGCGGCGGTGGCCCTGATCGAGGCCGACCCTCGCGCGGTGGGGCTCAACCTGGTGGCGCCGGAGGACGAGCCGGTGGCGGTGCGCGACTACCGCGACCACATGAGGGTGATCGACCACGTCACGAGGCACGGCACGAGGGTCAACGTCGCCCTGCACGCCGGGGAGCTCACGCCCTCGCTGGTGACGCCCGAAGACGCGAGCGACCACATCCGCCTGGCGGTGGAGCTCGCGGGCGCTCGGCGCATCGGGCACGGCACCGACATCGCGTGGGAGCACGACGCTCGGGGGACGCTGGCGCTGATGGCCTCGCGAGGCGTGGCGGTGGAGCACTGCCTCACCAGCGCGGAGGTGATCCTCGGGGTGCGCGGCGCGGACCACCCGTGGGGGCTCTACCGGGAGGCGGGCGTGGCGCAGGTGCTCTGCGCCGACGACGAGGGCGTCTCCCGGACGGACCTCTCCCGCGAGTACCTCCTCGCGGTGCAGTCCTTCGGCCTCGGTTGGACGGAGCTCAAGACCCTGGCGCGCAACGCGCTCGGGCACTCCTTTCTCCCGGGCGCGGGGCTGTGGGAGCGCGGGGCCGTGAACGCCGCGTGTCGGTCCGAGGCGCTGGGGGCGGAGCGTCCGGGCGAGGCGTGCTCGCGCTGGCTGGCAGCGAGCGAGCGGGCGAGGGAGCAGTGGCGCCTGGAGGCCTCGCTTCAGCGCTTCGAGGGGATGTGGTGAGCGCCGCCTGGTTCCGCTCTACGCCCGCTGTCGCCGCGCGGGGCCGCGTCGCTGCACCGCGCGCACCCGGTCGAGCCTGCCCGTCGGAAGCACCCGCTCGCCCACGATCACGGCCGTCTCCAGCTCGCTCGCGTCGACCGCCGCCGTGAGCCCGGTGGCGTCGTCGTCGAGCACCAGGTCGCTCCCTCGGGCGAAGGGCGTGAGCGCGGGCAGGCAGACGATTCCCGGCGCCCAGGCGAAGGCCATCACCTTGGTGCGAGCGCCCGTCGCGTCGCGCAGCACCAGCGCCGGGTGGTGGTGACCGAGCACCACGCGGCCGCCGTCGCGCATCGCCCTCGCCCGCTCGCTCCGCAGCCCCTCCGGCTCGTCGCCGTGTATCGCCACGTGGCGACCGAAGACCCACCGGGAGCACACCGTCACGCCGCGCCCGTCGAGCGCCGCGTCGAGGCCTCGGTCGTGGTTGCCCGGGATGATCACCGTGGCGCATCCGTCGAGCGCCGCGAGCAGCCCGTCGAGGGCGCTCTCCCCGCCGAGTGACGGGCGCATCGAGGCCGGTCCGTGGACCACGTCGCCGGCGATCACCACCGTGGCGGGGTCGAGGCCAGCGCGGAGCCCGACGATGCGCGCGAGGAGCTCGCGGTCATCGACGCCGGGGAGCAGGTACCCGCGCGACTGCAGCGTGCGGACGTAGCCCGCGTGGACGTCCGCGATCACCAGAGTGCGCGTGGCCGGGTCGAAGAGCCCGCCGGGGGCCACGCAGCGCAGGTCGTCGTCGAGGGTCAGCACCGTCGGCTCACGGCTCCGAGAGCGTCGCCTGGAAGAGACGGTGGGCCGCGTCGAGCAGGGCCCGCTCCGGGTCGTCGCCTCGCACGGCGTCGCGGTCCATCCAGGTGCGCGCGGGGATGCTGAGCGGAGACGGACCCTCGAGCCGGTGCAGGTGCCAGCGCCGCCCGGTGCGCTCGGTCAGGGCCTCGATGGCTCGCTCCCCTTCGAGGGAGGTCCAGAGCGTGTGGTCGAGCGCTCGCAGCAGCACGTGACCCGGGTCGTGCTTTCGCAATACATCGTGGAGTAAACCAGGGGTCGCCGCCCCGGCCTTCATCTCCGGCAGCCAGAGCTGCGCCACGCGGGCCACCTCGCGGAAGTACGCCCCGCTCAGCACCCCCTCGGCGAGCGCCCCCATCGCGTCGGCGCGGAGGCCCTCCGGAGCGAACCAACGCCGCAGGGTCTTCTCCGAGGCCTTCGCGAGCGACGCGCCCGCGGTCACGCAGACCGCCTCGTCGAGGGCGCACACGCTGGCCGCCTCGCCGGTCTCGTCGCGGTAGCGGGCGGCGACGGCGCGGGCGATGAGCTCGTTGGCCATGGACCCGGCGAAGGTGAAGGCCACGAGGTGCGCGCGGTCTGCGCCGCGGTGCAGCTCCACCACGAAGCGGTCCGCGCCGGGGACCGACCCGACGCGCCCCTGAGCCCGGACCAGCGAGGCCACCGCGCGGGCCGTCACCGGGTGCACGCCCAGCAGCGAGGCCACGCGAGCGACCATCTCGTCGGGCTCCAGGTGGGCGAGCGAGCCGAGCTCCGACCAGAGGGCCTCGACCGCGTCGGCCACCTGGGCGCTCTGTGGAGCGCGCTGCCCGAACCACGCCGGCAGCGCCCGCTCGGGGCCGTGGTCGACGCGCACGCACACCGCGTCGCTGGTGCGAGCGATCACGCGCCACTTGCGGCCGCCCAGCACGAAGCGGTCGCCCACCTCCAGCGAGACCGCGAAGCGGCCCTCCAGCTGGCCCACCACGCGGCGCCCGTGGTGCACCTCCACGGTGACCTCTCCGACGATGGTCCCGATGCCCTGGCGGTAGCGGCGCTCGGAGCGCCGGCCGCTGATGGCCCAGCGCTCGCCGTCGCTCACCGCGCGCGCCATCTCGGGGTAGGCCGCGAGCGCGTCGCCGCCGTGCGCGAGGTAGCCCATCACCCGCTCGAGGTCGTCGTCGCCGAGCCCTCGCAGCGCGGGCGAGGCGCGCAGCCCGGCGCCCACCTCGCTCGCCGTCGCGGGGCAGAGCTGCAGCCGACCCAGCGCGGCCTGCACCGCCACGTCGAGGTCGCCCTCGCGCAGGGTGAGCGGCTCGACCTCGCCGCCCTGCGCCGCACGGATCGCCGCCGCGCAGCGCACCACGTCGATGGCGCTGGTGGGCACCAGCTCGGCGCGCGCCGGGACGCCCGGTCGATGGTCCGCCCTGCCCGCGGCCTGGAGCAGCCGGGAGGTGGCGTTGGGAGCGCCCAGCACCAGCACCCGGCGCACCGCGGGCAGGTCGACGCCCACCTCCAGCGCGCTGGTCGCGACCACCACGCGGAGCGAGCCCGCCCGCAGCTCGTCGGCCACGCGGGAGCGCTCCTCCTGGGAGAGCGATCCGTGGAAGCACGCGACGCCGTAGCGAGCGGGCAGCACGTCGCGCAGCGCCACGGACCACTGTTCGGCGCGGGAGCGGGCGCCGACGAAGAGCAGCGTGGTGCCTTCGGTCGCGGCCACCTGCCGGGCGATCATCGGGAGCACCTTGCGCCAGGCCCAGGCGCCGTCGGGGAAGGCCTGCTCCATGGGGGGATCGGTGATGCGCAGCTCCGCGGGCGTCTCGTTGGCGACGGCGATCACCTGCGCGTCGGCGTGCACCCACGCGGCGAGCGCGTCGAGCGGGCGGGCCGTCGCGCTCAGGGCGAAGCGTCGAGGGGGAGGGGAGGCGTGGAGGGAGAGCCAGGTGTCGAGCAGCGAGAGGGTGGTGGAGAGCAGGGCGCCGCGCTTGCCGGCGGCGAGCAGGTGCAGCTCATCGAGCACCACGGCGCGCACCCCGGTGAGCATCTCTCGCCCCGGACCGGCGAGCAGCACCGCGAGGGACTCCGGGGTGGTGAGCAGCACCTCCGGGGGGCGCTCGCGCTGCGCGGCGCGGTGCTTCGCGCTGGTGTCGCCGGTGCGCTGGGCCACGCGCAGCGATCCGCCGAGCGCGGCGACCATCGCGGTGAGCGCCTCGGTCTGCGTGGCCGAGAGCGCTCGCACCGGGGCGAGGTAGAGCACTCGCACCCCGGGCGGGTCGTCGCTCGGGTGGGCGATCAGCTGCGCCAGGAGCGGGAGCATCACCGCGGCAGTCTTGCCGCTCCCGGTGGGCGCGGTGACCAGCAGCGGCCGACCGCCGTCGAAGACCGCGAAGACCTCGCGCTGCACTGTTGTGGGCGCGTCGCCCCTCGCGGCGAACCAGGCGGCGACGAGCGCGGCGGGGCTCCGCTCGACGGCCGCGACGCTCGACCGTCGCACCCGGGGGTGGCGAGCGCGAGGCGGCGCGGGCGATCGGGGGCGGAGGTCGGGCGTCGAGCTCATCGGTGGTCCACGGAGGCGGGAGAGAGCACTAGCGCAACCGCCGCGCGCGCGGGAGCGGGGACGGCGGTCGACGCTGGCACGCCGCTGATTTGGCAACGAGGCTCGTGCGGTCGTCGGGGGCGCCATGCTAGCTTCGCGATGTGGAGGTCGTGCTCCGCAAGCTTGGTCCGAAGCCTGGACGCCCGGTGGTTGGCCGCCTCGTGCGAGCGCCCCGTCGTGGGGCCGTGGTCGTCATCGAATTCCCCGATGGCCTGCACGAGTACGTGACCACCCCGGGGCGCCGCATCCTCCGCGTGGCGGGCGAGGAGGTCTACTACCTCCAGACGACCAACAGCCGGTACCGCCTCGAGGTGCGCCGCGCCTCGCCCAGCGCCACCGAGAACAGCATCGTCCGCTAGAGCGCCGCGGCGAGCCTGGGCACCAGCGCGGTGCAGAGCGAGCGCAGCCACTCCATCGCGTCGGCCTTCGGGGTGAGCGTGCGCTCGTCCATGTAGAGGTCGCGGTTGAGCTCCACCTGGATGGCGTGCACTCCCGCCGAGGGGCGGCCGTAGCGCTGCGTCGTCGCCCCGCCTCGGTACGGATCATCGTGCCGCACGCTCAGCCCCGCGCCCCGGAAGTGCGCGTCGAGGGCGTCGATGAGCCTCGCCCCGGCGGTGCTCCGGCCGCGCGTCCCGGGCACCACGTCGGCCCTCCGGCGCGGCGACTGCGCGAGCTGGCTGCGGCCGGTCGCGGGCATGGAGTGGCCGCAGAGCAGCACCGCCACGCCGAAGCGGGCGCGCAGGGCCTCCAGCTCCAGCGAGAGCGCGCGGTGGTAGGGGCGGTGGTAGCGCTCGATGCGCTCCGAGAACTCCAGGCGCGTCAGCGGTCGGCGCAGCGCCGGGGCGCCGTCGCTGCACTCGCGCCAGATCACCCCTCGGGGCGCGGTCCCCTTGGGGTGCGTCGAGCCCGCCACCGAGGCCGGGTCGTGGTCGTGCTCGTCGCGGTTGAGGTCCACCACGTAGCGGGAGCAGCGCGCCGTGAGCAGCGTCGCGCCCTGCGCCACCACGTCGCGAAAGAGCCCGTCGACCCAGGTGTCCGCGTCTCGCAGCAGCACCCGGTCGTCGACCAGCAGCAGCTCCCTCGCCTCCGCGGGCACCTCGACGCCCGCGTGCGGCACCTCCACCAGCACGGGCAGCGCCCTCGTCGTCGGCCGGATCAGCGTGAAGGCCTCGCCGTCCGTCCGCTCGCTCATGGCTTCGCCAGCAGCGCCGCCGCGCGGTCGATCCAGCCCCGCACCGCGGGGTCGTCGGTGCTGCCGATGGGCCTCCCTGGCGGCCTTCGCGCGGGGCCCGACTCGTCGCTCCCGGTCAGCCGCACGGAGAGCGCCTGCACCTCGCCGAAGCGCCCGTCGTGCAGCACCAGCGGCAGCGGATCGGGCCCGGTCGCCCGCCTCGGCGCCGCCAGCCACCACGCCTTCGCGCCGTCGGGCAGCGTCGCCCGCCAGCCCGCCACCACGTGGTCGACCGGGTCGCGCGGCGTGCGCAGCGAGGCCGCCAGCGCGTCGCGGGTCCACTCGGCGAGGGTCGCCCGGTCGTTACCCTCCAGGGTAAGCCCGTGCGCCGCCGCGCGGGCCCGCACCTCCGCCACCGTCGCGCTCGCGGGCGCCTCCACCAGCCGCGAGGCCGCGTCGACGCGCACCTCCGTCACCGGCGCCGGGGCCACCGCCTCCATCGACTCGCCGCCCAGCAGCGGACCGCCCGCCAGCGCGTGGTCCGGGTCCGCCGCTCGGCGCAGGGCGTCGATCCACCGCAGCCCCGCGCCCCACTCCAGGGCCATCGCGGCCTTCTTGGAGCGGCCGACCCCGTGGTGGTGGGCGATGGTCCCTCCGGCCTCGTGAGCGGCCTTGAGCGCTCGCGCCCAGGTGGCGTCGTAGGTCTCCCTCGCGGTCGCGTCGTCCGGCGAGGCGCCCACGAAGGTGAAGTAGATCGAGCACCCGTCGGGGTAGGCGTGGCTCATGTGGGCCATCACCAGACCGCCGTGCGAGAGCGCCGCGTGCACCGACTCGTAGAGCGCCCCGAGCCTCGACCACGGCGCCGCGACCTCCATGGTGTCCACCCAGAGCCCTCGCGCGTAGGTGGGCGGCTGCCGGTAGCTCACCGCGTGCCGCCGGGCGAGCCAGCGCTTCGCCGGCCCTTCCCCCTCGTCGCGCGCCCCGCCCCGCTGGCAGAGGGCCGTCGCCCGGGCGAGCGCCTCGGCCTGCGGGTCGTCGCCGTCGCCCTCGAAGATCACGATGAGCAGCGAGCGGGTGTAGAGCCGGGTGCTGGCGAGGTCGGCGATGGCGTTGACCGCGGAGGGCGCGTCGAGCACCCGTCGAAGCAGCCACTCGGCCGCGGGCGAGGGGCGCTCCGGGGTCTTCGGGGCGCTCGGGGTGGCGGAGGTCCCGCCCTGGAGGAAGACGTAGGTGTCGATCGGGTCGTAGAGCCTCGCCACCGCGGGTCGAAGGCCCGCCTGGAAGAGCGCCCGGATGGCCTCCCAGGCGTCGCGCATGGTGGAGAAGGTGAAGCCCCGGCCGCGCCAGTCGGTGGGGGCGGGCCAGACGCGCATGGTGGCCCGCGTCACGAAGCCGAAGAGCCCTTCGCTGCCCACCATCAGCTCTCGCAGGTCGGCTTCACCCGGGCGAGGCGCGTCGAGGGTGAAGGGCTCCCCGTTGCCCAGCACGCCGTCCATGGCGAGGGTCATGTCCTCGATCTTGCCGTAGCGCCCGGAGCACTGGCCCGCTCCGCGGGTCACCACCCAGCCGCCGAGCGTCGAGCACTGGATCGAGCTCGGGAAGTGCCCGAGCGTCGCGCCGCGTCGCTTCAGCTGGTCTTCGAGGTGTGAGCCCAGGATGCCCGCGTCGGCCACGCAGACCCCGGCTTCGAGGTCCACCGAGTGGAGCGTGCGCATGCGCTTCAGGTCGACCGCGACGGTGTCGCGCGCGGCGGCGATGCCCCCCACCACGCCGCTGCCCGCGCCGAAGGGGATGAGCCCCACGCCGTAGGTGCGCGCGTAGCCGATGAGGGCGGAGAGCTCGTCGCGGCGGGTGGGCCACACGATGGCGCGGGGCCCCGCCGGGCGGTCGAGCCCTCCTCGGGTGGAGAGCAGCTGCCGCGGCCACAGGTCGTGGGCGTAGGCGCTGCGGTCGGCGCTGTCGGTGGAGACGGCGTCGTCGCCGAAGCGCGCGCGGAGGTCGTCGACGAGGGGGTCGCTCATGGGGGTTCGCTTGGGGTGCCGGGAGAGTGGTGCACCCTACCGCGGGACCGCAAGGCGCGAAGCCCTCGGAGACCTCAAGTGCGCCGCGGCGTTTGACAAGCACCCGGCGGACCGCCCACCACCAACCTCGGACCACGCGATGAGCACCCGACGACACCTCCCGATCCTGCGTGACGCGGCGCCCGCGACCGCTCCTTCCTCCGCCTCGGACGAGGCCGCCTCCGAGCCGCCGCCGTGGCACTGGATCCCGCTGGGCACCACGGTCTCGCTGGTGGGCTTCGGGCTCCTCGCGCAGGGGGCCGCCGCGCTCTCGGTGCGGCTGCTGGGGCGGGTCTACCCCATGGGAGCGACGGCCGCGCAGGTGGCGCACATCCGGGCGGCGCACCCGGCCACCGCGCGCTCGGTGGAGCTCACCGCGGCGCTCATCCCCCTCTTCACGCTGATGCTCGCGGTCGCGGTGGGCTCCTACGTGGTGGGGCGCCGGGGCGACGGCACCAACGCCCGCCACGGGATGCTCTCCGGCGGGCTCACGGTGCTGGTCTTCTGGGCCGTGACGGGGAGGCTGTGGAGCCTGATCGCCCTGGTCCCGGTGGCGATGGTCGTCGGCTACCTGGGGGCGCGCTGGGGCGCCTCGCGGAGGCTACGGTCGATCGAGTGAGAGAGGGCGCCGCCACCCCCGCGTAAGGGTGTACCCTACCGGATCGTGATGGCGGACACGGAAGAGCGTCTCGCGCTCCGTTACTTCTGGGAGGCGTTGGAGGCGACCCGCGCGGAGGTCGACTCGGTGACGCTGGCCGCGGCGGCGAAGATCCCATCCATCGCGGCGCTGATCGAGTCGATGCCCGAGGAGGTGATGGAGGCCCAGCGGGT
>CBIHPK010000042.1:0-47422 GCA_966211675.1 uncultured Myxococcaceae bacterium | reverse complement strand
GGAGCTGCGTTGCGAACGGTTGCGCTTGCCTTTGTTCTTCGCCACGGTCGCCTTACCTCACTTCAATCGCACCACGTCGACGTGGTCACAAGCAGCTCTCAGGCTGCAGTGACCATGCCACGTCGCACAAGCCCCTGTCCCATTGAAATCGTCGCGACATTCGCGCCGCGGACGCGCATCGGCGTGCAGGTCTATGGAGTCCTGATGTCGATGTCGCCATTGGCTCAATGGCACAAGTCCTTGCACGAACAAGCGCCTCGCGCCATCGACGCTTGACCCTGTCAACGCGCCTCGACTAGCGTCCGCCGCGTTCTATCTGGAGGAGGCGTTTCAACGATGATTCGTGCGCTGCGCACTGTGCTGATGGCTTCGCTGCTCGTGTCCGCGGCGTCGGCGACGACGGGTTGCAAGAAGGAAGGCGTGTTCTTCCAGAGCATCAACCCCGCGTCCGGTCGCCCGAGCGGCGGCGAGGAGGTGCGCATCCGGGGCCACGGCTTCCGAGCGCTCGGCGGCCTCGAGGTCCGCATCGGTCCGAAGGCCGCCCAGAACGTCGGCATCGCCGATGACGAGACCATCGTCCTCACGACCCCGGAGGCCCGCGAGGGCGACCGCGGCCACCCCATCGACGTCTACATCCTCACCAACGAGGGTCGCAGCATCGTGCTGCGCGGGGCCTTCACCTACCGCCGCGCCACCGAGGGCGGCGGCGCCAACGAGCTCCAGCGCCGCCTCTAGCCGCAGCGCCGTCGAGCGCCGCGGGGGAATGGACCCTTCCTCCCCCGCGGCGCCTCCCGCTCTCTCCTGTCAGCCCAGCGCGGCCTTCACCCTCGCGGCGATCTCGTCCGCCGCGGTCGCGATGTCGATGAGCTCGACGTCCTTGCTGGTGCGCGCCTTCAGCTCGACCTTGCCCTGCTCCAGGCTCTTCTTCCCCAGCGTCACGCGCAGCGGAATGCCCAGCAGGTCGGCGTCCTTGAACTTCACCCCGGGGCGCTCGTCGCGGTCATCGAAGAGCACCTCGACGCCGCGCGCGGTCAGCGCCGCGTAGAGCCCGTCGGCCGCGGCCACGGCCTCCGGCGTGGTGACCAGCGCCGAGAGCATCACCTGGTAGGGGGCGATGGACATCGGCCACGCGAGGCCGTCGGCGTCGTGGCACTGCTCCGCCGTCGCCGCGACCAGGCGCGACACGCCGATGCCGTAGCAGCCCATCACGATGAGCTTCTCCGCGCCGCTCTCGTCGAGGAACTTCGCGTTCATCTTCCCGGTGTAGTGCGTGCCCAGCACGAAGATGTGCCCGCCCTCGATGCCCTTGTACTCCTGCAGCGGGGCGCCGCACTCGGGGCACGAGTCGCCGCTCCCGACGGCGCGGACGTCCGCCACCTTCGCTCGCTCCCCGAGCGCGGAGAGCGCGTCGGCCATGGAGACGTGCTGCCGGTGGAAGCCGCTCTTGTTGGCGCCGACGATCATCTCCGTCGACTCGGAGACCTCGCGATCGACCAGCACGCGCTCGACGCCGGTCGGCAGATCGCGCGGACCGATGTAGCCCGCGTGCAGCCCGGCGGCCGAGAGCTCCTCCTCCTCCGCGGGGCGGAGCCAGGTCGCGGTGAGCTCGCGAGAGAGCGCGACCTCGTTGATGCGACGGTCGCCGCGAACGAAGACCACCGCCATCCTCGGGGTCGATCCGGGCGCCTGACCGAAGAGGTACACGCCCGCCTTCACGGTCTGCGTGGGGCCCACCTTCAGGAACTCCGCGACCTCCTCGATGGTCTTCTTGTTGGGCGTCGCCACGTCCGACTCGCGCTTGCCCGACGGGGCCGCCGAGGCGACGGTGGACGGCGCGTGCTTCGCGACCGCGGCCTCGACGTTGGCCGCGTACTCGCACGAGGGGCACACCACGATGGCGTCCTCGCCGGTCTCCGCGAGGATCTGGAACTCCGCGCTGGTGTTGCCGCCCATGGCGCCGGAGTCGGCGGCGACGACGCGGTACTTCACGCCGACGCGCTGGAAGATCCGGTCGTACGCGGCGCGCATGGTCATGTAGCTGGAGAGCGCGCCCTCCTCGGTGGTGTCGAAGCTGTACGAGTCCTTCATCAGGAACTCGCGGCAGCGCAGCAGGCCCGCGCGAGGCCGTGCCTCGTCGCGGTACTTCCACTGGATCTGGTAGAGGTTCACCGGGAGCTGCCGGTACGAGCGCACCACCGATCGGACGAGGTCGGTGATGACCTCCTCGTGCGTCGGGCCGAGGTGGTAGTCGTTGCGCTTCTGGTCCTTGAGGCGGAAGAGCGTGGAGCCGAAGAGGTCCCAGCGGCCGGTCTCCTTGAAGAGCTCGGCGGGCACGAGGGCGGGGAGCATCACCTCCTGGGCGCCCGCGCGGTCCATCTCCTGGCGAACGATGCCCTCGATCTTGCGCAGCACCTTCAGGCCGAGCGGGAGGAACTCATAGATCCCGGCGCCCACCTGGCGGATGTACCCGCCGCGCAGCAGGAGCCGGTGCGACGGGGTCTTCCGTGCCTCGGCGGGGTCTTCGCGCAACGTGGGAATGAACGACTTTGAATAGCGCATCGGTTTCGTAGGCCTCCGGGAGCGCGGGAACCTACGGAACCACCGGATCAAGTCAAGACATCGCCGCCGCTCAGCGGGTCGCGCCGTCCATCGTCGGCACGGCCGACCCGTCGGAGGTCGCCGCGTCGGTGAGCCCGCCGTCGCTCAGTCGGTCTCGCACGGTCACGCAGCGGCCCTCGGCCGAGCACGACGCCGCCACCGCCGCTCCGCAGCCGCCGCCGCCCGCGCAGCGCCCCATGGTCCCGCAGCCGAGCGTCTGCCAGCGCTCGCGCAGCAGCTGGAGCCGCGCGTACTCCGCCGCGCCCGCGTTGACGAACACCTCGCACGCGCAGCAGAGCGTCTCGCACACCCGCACCGCGCACTCGCCCTCCACGCTGCACGACTGCGCGTATCGCACCGCGTCGGCGTAGTCCTCGGAGACCGCCTGGCAGGGTCCGCCGAGGTCGCCGGGGGCGGCCGAGTCGACCGCGCTCGCGACGTCGCCGAGCGGCGTCACGTCGATGGAAGGGTTCACGTCGAAGCGCGCCGAGATGTCCGTCACCGCGGCGTCCAGGGTCTCTTCGACGACGGCGTCGCGCGCGTCGAAGCGGGGGACGTCCTCGGGCGCCGGATCGGACCCGCAGCCCGCGAGCGCGAGCGCGGCCAACGCCACCGCGGCCGGGTGCGACCTCACGTCGTGGACTTCCCCTCCGGCGCGATGATCTCCACGGAGAAATCCTCCATCACCGGGTTGGCGAGCAGCTTGTCCGCCGCCTCGCGGAGCAGCCTCGGGGCGTCGGCCACCGAGTCGTCGAGCTCGACCTCGATCACCTTGCCCACGCGCACCTCGCGCACGCCCTGCAACCCCAGCGCGTCGAAGCCCCGCCGGATCGCCTCGCCCTGCGGATCGAGCACCTCGCGCTTCAGCGTCACCGTCACCCTGGCTCTCATCGTCATCGCTCCCGTTCTACAGTCCGACGGCCGCGAGGGCCGCCTCGATGCGCGCCTGCGGCGGCCGCAGGTCGGCCACGAAGGCCCTGCCCGTGATGCGCTCGTAGGCCTCGACGTACCGCCGCGCGGCCTCCAGCCGCACCTCGTCGGTGAGGGCTGGGACCTCCCCGTCGCCGGTGAAGCCCTGCGCCGCCAGCCAGCGCCGCACATACTCCTTGTCGAGGCTCTCCGGCTCCTCTCCGCGCGCGTGCCGCTCGGCGTAGCTCTCCGCGTACCAGAAGCGCGACGAGTCCGGCGTGTGCACCTCGTCGATCACCACGATGCCGCCGCCCCGCGAGGCCGGCAGGCGGCCGAACTCGTACTTCGTGTCGACCAGCACCAGCCCCTGGCGCGCGCACATCGTCTGTCCCCTCGCGAAGAGCGAGAGCGCCATCTCCGAGACGCGCGCCATGTCGGCCTCGGAGATCGCCCCGCTGGCCACGAGCTCGGCCGCGGAGATGGACACGTCGTGCCCGCCCTTCTCGGCCTTGGTGCTGGGCGTGACGATCGCGTGCGGGAGCGGGTCGTTCTTGCGCAGACCGTCGGGCAGCGAGTGGCCGCAGAAGGTGCGCTCGCCGCGGGCGTAGGCGCTCCACACGGAGGTGCTGGTGACGCCCGTGAGGTACGAGCGCACCACGACCTCCACCGGCAGCGGAGCGCACTCCCAGGCGAGCGCGACGTTGGGGTCGGGCGACGCGATGAGGTGGTTGGGCGCGACGTCGGCGGTCTGCTCGAACCAGAACGCGCTCAGCTGCGAGAGCACCTGGCCCTTGAGGGGGATGGTGCCGAGCACGCGGTCGAAGGCGCTGATGCGGTCGGTGGTGACCAGCACCCGGCGGCCGTCCGGGAGCGTCCAGTTGTCGCGCACCTTGCCGCTGTAGAAGCGCCCCAGTCTGGGCAGCTCGATGGACTCCAGCGGGTGCGCGAGCGCGGCGCGGAGCGTGGCCTCGTCGATCATCGGGAGGCCTCCACGGCGCGGGTGATCACGGCCTCGACGTGGCGGAGCGCGTGCGTCAGGTCGAAGCAGGCGTCGAGGGTCGCGGCGGGGAGTCGTGCGCTCACGTCCGCATCTTGGCCCAGCAGCGCGCGGAAATCCCCTTCGCCCTTCCACGCCCGCATCGCGTTGCGCTGCACCATGACGTAGCCCTCCTGCCGCCCCGTGCCCGCGGCCACCAGCGCCAGCAGCACCGCCTCGCTCGCCCAGAGCCCGCGCGCGAGGTCGAGGTTCTCCCGGAGGTTGGGCTCGTACACCACCAGGCCCCGCACCAGCGTGGTGGCGCGCTCCAGCATGAAGCCCAGGGTGGTCGTCGCGTCCGGCGCCAGCATCCGCTCGGCGGAGGAGTGCGAGATGTCCCGCTCGTGCCAGAGCGCGGTGTTCTCCAGCGCGGCGCCCGCGAAGGCGCGCATCATCCGGGCGAGCCCGCAGAGGTTCTCCGAGAGGATCGGGTTGCGCTTGTGGGGCATCGCGGAGGATCCCTTCTGCCCGACGGAGAAGGCCTCCTCGGCCTCCATCACCTCGGAGCGCTGCCAGTGGCGCACCTGCACCGCGAAGCGCTCGATGGCGCCCGCCACCACCGCGAAGGCGGAGAAGTACGCCGCGTGGCGGTCGCGCGGGATCACCTGCGTGGCGACGGTCTCCACGCCGAGGCCGAGCGCCGAGAGGGCCCGGTACTCGAAGGCCGGGGAGAGGTGGGCGTAGGTCCCGACGGCGCCGGAGAGGCTGCCGACGGCGACCTCGTCGCGCGCGGTACGGAGCCGCACCCGGGCGCGGCTGAGCTCCGCGAGGTGGCCCGCGAGCGCGAGACCGAAGGTGATGGGCTCGGCGTGGATGCCGTGCGAGCGGCCGATCATGGGCGTGTGGCGGTGCGCCTCGGCCTTCTCGCGCATCGCGGCGAGCAGCGCCTCCAGGCGGTCGAGGCACATCGTGGCCGCGTCGCGCAGCAGGATCGCGAAGGAGGTGTCGAGCACGTCGCTGGAGGTCATGCCGCGGTGAAGCCAGCGCGCGGGCTCGCCCGCCAGCTCCTCGACGTGCGTGAGGAAGGCGATCACGTCATGGCGGGTGGTGCGCTCGATCTCCTCGATGCGCGCCGGGTCGAGCGCGAGCGGCATCGCGCGGATCTTCGCCGCGGTGCCCTCGGGCACGAGCCCCTCGGTCTCCATCGACTCGCAGGCGGCGAGCTCGACGTCGAGCCAGGTCTGATAGCGACGCTCCGGCGACCAGAGCGCCGAGAACTCGGCGGGGGTATATCGGGGGATCATTGGCGCGCCTGCTCTTGCCACAGGCCCGGGGCGAAGGGCAAAGCGATGTCCAGCTTCGGGGCGCCTGCGGCGGGGGATGCGGCGGTCGGGCGGCGGGCGGCGAAGGTCTCGCGTTGACACCGCGAGGGGCGCGGTGTTGCGATGCCGCCGCGCCATGCAGAGACCCCCGTGGAGGATCATCGGTGACTCCTCCGAGCTCGTGCTCACGACGCCCCTCGACGGCCGCCTCGACGGCGCCGCGCGCCTCGACCCGCGCGAGGCCTGGCAGCTGCTGCGTCGGCTGATCGGGCCTTCGTGGCGGGGCGCCCTGGCGTCGGGCCCGCTCGTCGACGCGGCCCGCTACGTCACCGCCGAGCACGCGGTGCGGCTGGGCGTGCGGGCGATCGATCCGTACGCGGCCGTGCTCGCGGCGCTCGATCGCGGGTTGCTCGTAGGCTGGCGCATCGAGCGCCGCCACCGGAGCACCGGAGGGGGTGAAGGCCAGAGCGCGACCGACGACCCGATCGGCGCGGCGGGTGAGCTGCTGCGCAAGACCTGGATCGAGATCGAGCTCACCGACATGGACGGCAACGCCATGCGGGGAGAGCGCTACTGGATCAAGCTGCCCGACGGCACCGTGCGCGAGGGCCTGCTCGACGAGCACGGCCGGGCGTACTTCGACGAGCTCGACCCGGGCTCCGCGGAGATCCGCTGGCCCGACCGGGACGGAGACGCCACCGAGTCGCCGATGCCGCTGGGGCAGCGGGCGCTCGAGGACGACGCGAGCGGCTCCGCGGCCGGGTCGCGCTCGGGCCCTCGCGAGCGCACCTGGGTGGAGATCGAGCTCCTCGACATGGCCGACCAGCCCGTCGCCCACGAGCGCTACTGGATCAAGCTCCCGGACGGCACCGTGCGTGAGGGCGTGCTCGACGCGATGGGCCTCGCGTACTTCGACGACCTCGACCCGGGCCAGTGCACCATCCGCTGGCTCGGTCGCGACGAGGACGCCGCCTTCCTCGAGCCCGACCCAACGGCGCCGGGCCCCAGCGACCGGGTCGCCGCGCAGGTCGAGACGCTGGTGTCCGCGGCGCGCGAGGGGGCGCCCTTCTGCGAAGAGTGCGAGCGCGCGAGGCGCCGGGAAGAGGCGGCCGCGTGACGGTCCCCATCGAGCAGCTGATGCAGCGCCTCTGGCCGCGCGGCGACGACGAGGAGGCCTACGCGCTCCTCGACGGCGCGCGCAGCCCGGAGGTCTACCCCCGGGTGACCTCCTCGGCGCTCCCGTCGCGGTGCCTCTACATCGGCGAGCTCGACCCGGCGCTCGCACGGGTGGCCCCCTACCTCGTGCGGCTCTCGCGGTCCGCGCCCGCCACCCGCGAGCTCCTGGAGCAGGCGTGGGGCGACTCGTGGGGCGTCTTCCTCCGCTCCTCGGCGCCGATGGGCGCGCTGCACCAGCACTTCCGCCGGCTGCTCCGCGTGCAGGACGAGGCCGGTCGCCGGATGCTCTTCCGCTTCTACGATCCGAGGGTGCTGCGCGTGTACCTCCCCACCTGCCGCCCCGACGAGCTCGGCACCGTCTTCGGGCCGGTGGAGTTCTTCGTGATGGAGCCCGAGGAGCCGGCGCACATCCTGGAGTTCCGCAACCAGCGCGGGGTGCTGGCGCTGAGCGAGGTGCGCTCGGAGAAGCGCCTCGCGTGGCTGGGCGACTACCTCCGCAAGGGCCGCGAAGAGGACAGCCCGAAGCGCTGAGCCGCTCCGCTCAGCGGAGGATGGTGCGGTGCGAGAGGTCCATCTCCGGGCCGATGCACACGAGCGAGGTCTCCGTCGCGACGAAGATCTCGCCCGACGCCGTGAGCACCGGCGCCGTCGTGAACACCTCGCCGGGCAGCTGGAAGAGCGTGGCCGAGCGGCCCTCGGCGTCGATGACCCCGAGCGTGTCGTCGACGGCGACCAGGAGCCATCCCTCGGCGGTGACGAGCGCCCGGGGGCGCCCGCGCTCCGGCGCGAACTCCCAGAGCTGGTCGCCCATCGGGCTGAACGCGGTGATGCGGCTGTCCGTAACCACGAACACACGATGATCACCCGTGATGATGGGCGGCACCCGCGAGTCGGCGGCGTCGTCGGGGAGGCGCACGGAGAACACCTGCTCCCCTTCGGCGTTGAGCATCCACAGCCGCGGGCCCTCGCCCGTGCGAACGATCAGGTAGGCGCGCCCCGCCTCGCCGAGGGAGACCGCGCGCGGCACGAAGGAGCCCCCGACGAGAGCCTTCACGGAGAGGTCCAGGCCCGCGGTGAGCACGTGGTCGCGCCAGGCGACCACCACCCGGTCGCCGTCCATCGCGCCGACGACGTCGCCCTCCATGTCCACGACGAGCGTCCCACGGGTCGTCCCGGAGCGAAGGATGCCCTCCGGCGACGCCTCGACGGGGTCGCCGACGTCGACCACCTCGACGGCGAGCGTGGTCTGGTGCTTCGGCTCCTCCTCGGGGTTGCGGTCGAGCTCGGCCCCCACGATGACCACGGTCCGGCCGCGGACCCCGACGAAGGGGTACGTCGCGCTGTCGGCGAGGTGGAGCCCGTACGACCACTGCGTGCGGCCGGTGGCGAGGGACGCCGACACCAGGCACCCGTCGTTGTTGACCTGGCAGAACGCCTGGTCGTCGGGCGCGATGACGAGGGGGCTCGGGCCCGAGCGACCGGCCCGGCGGAGCTTGCCGTCGAGCCCGAAGAGCTGCCACACGGCCGCCTGCACCAGGATCGCGTTGCGGTGCTGGAGCACGCTGTGGGCGCGGGTGTCGGGGCGCAGCGGCGTCGCGAAGCGCTGCGCCCAGGAGACCGAGAGGGGGTCGTTGAGGGCGGCGTCGAGGCGGCTGTTCTGCCGGGCGTCGGCGAAGGGCTGCGTGGGGCCGGTGCGCGCGCTCCTGGGGGGCGCGGGCTCGAAGCGCTCGGGGTAGGTCGCCGCGCGGAGGGGCCGGGGCTCGACCTCGCTCGCCTCGGTGGGCTTCATGAACGCGATGCGGGAGAGGGTGGTCACGGTCGGCCTCAGTCCATGGGCAGTTCGAAGGCCCCCGACTCCATCAGGTCGTCGACCTGGAGGTTGTCGAGCGCGAGGGTGGACGCGAAGGCGCGGATGTCCGACGCCTCGATCTTCGACGACGCCTTGTAGGCGCCGATCATGGACGGGAACGCCTCGAGCATCATCTCCTCGTAGCGGTCTGGGCTGTCCGCGGTGAGGGTGACCGTGGTGCTGCTGCGCCAGCGCTCGAGGTGGGCCTTGAAGAGCGCCGCGTGCGCCTCGATGGAGCGCACCTGTCGCCGGAACTGGATGAGCAATACCGTGGCGTCCGTACGGGTGATCAGGGCCTCCGCGGCCGCCACGTCGGTCGCGTCGGTGAGCTCGAGGTCGGGGACAGCGACCGCGAAGGCCTGCGCGCCCACCACCGCCTCCTGGCGCGCGTCACAGGCTTCGGGGCTGGCCGACTCGAACAGGCTCAACTGGCGCTCGATCTCGGCGAGGGAGGCCTTGCCGCGATCGGTCCATGCTCCCCGCGGGCTCGGCTCGGGGGCGATCGTCGCGGGCCCGGAGAGGTCGCCCAGCGCCTTGACGCGACCGACGATGTCGAGCGGGTCCTTGGACTTGTAGGCCGTGAGGAGGCCCTTCACGCGTGCGAACACGGTCCCGCTGCGGTGAGCCGCGGGCACCAGCGCCTCCCACTCCGTGGCCGCGGGCAGGTCGCCCTCCAGCGGCAGCGGATCCCACTCGGCCTTCGCGGGCGTCCCTGGCTTGCAGACCACCTCGAACTGCGGCGCGTGCGCGGTCGAGACCTTGGTGATCGTCTCCTCCCGCTCGGTGTTGCGCTTCTTGAGGTCTTTGGCCTTGGCCTCGAGGTCGCGGACGTAGAAGAGCGCGCCCAGCGTCTTGCGGGCCGTCTCGGCGCGGTTGCGGAGCGAGGTGATCGAGGCGCGGCGGTTGGGCTGACCGACCGCCGACGAGAGCCAGGAGTCGCAGGCGGTGACGACGGACTTTGCCGACGCGAAGCGCGCCTTCACCTGGTCCGCGGCGTGGCCCTCGTACTGCCCCACGGCGTTGCTGATCGCGTTCACGCCCGGGGCTGCGTCGTTCCATCCGCCGCGCACGGTGATGGTGCCCTCCGCCACGGGGCCGATCAGGGCGTCGAGGCGCGCGGCCTTGTTGGAGTCGTCCCAGCCGATGGCGTGGTAGTCGGTCAGCTTCGTCTTCGCGTCGGTCCAGAGCGTCTCGGTCTTGAACTCACCGAGCCGGGTCTCCCACTTGTCGACGGCATCGAGCTCGGTCACGCCCGAGATCAGCAGCCGCGGCGAGAAGTGCACGAGGCACCGCTTGAACACCCACTCCTGCGGGGTCCCCTTGGCGTGGGTCCCGCGCAGCGCCCAGACGTGGTTGAGCTTGCGGGCCTTCGGGGCGTCCAGGCGCCTCGCGACCCGGGCCAGCGCGTGCGCGAGCTTCTTCAGGTCGGCCTCCGCCTCGCGCTTCACGCCCCACGCGTTGACCTTCACTCGCACCGTGACCAGCAGGATGCCGTCGTAGGGCTCGCTCCCCGCCGGGTCCTCGCGGCTCGGCAGGGTCGCCTGCGAGAAGGCGTCGGCGCCGATCGCGTAGAGGAACAGGTTGACCTTGCCCCGGTTCACGGCGAGCGGGTCGCTCGAGGGGATCGCGAAGTCGTTCTTCGCAGGGTTCAGCGGCCAGAAGGCGTAGTGCCGCTTGAGCTCGTTCGCCGTGGGGTACGGCGGGAGCCAGTAGTCGGCGTAGGTGCCCCCCAGCTTGACCTTCAGCGCGACGCGCGACGTGATCCGCACCCACTCCGCCGCCTGCCAGAAATAGCGGTTGTGGAGCTTGTGGTTGCCGTTCATCAGCGGCGCGTTGTCCTCGCTGTACTCGATGGTCCGCCCGTCGAGCTCGTAGGGGTCGCCGGGGAGCGTCGAGTAGAAGCTCGGCTGCCCGTACGACGCCGCGCTCCAGCGCTCGTTGTACTCGTCGGGCAGCGCGCTCTGGTGGCCGTGCTCGTGGGCGTTGGTGAAGCCGTTGGAGTTGCCCGAGTCCTGGGGAGCCGAGTTCCCGGACTCGCCGCCGCCGCTGTTGCTGCGAAAGTCGCGTGCGTTCTTCGTGTGGTCGGCGAGCTTGATCTTGAAGTGCGCCTGGGGCTCCGGCGTGACCTGCATGAAGCTCACGACGACGACCTTCAGCGCCTTGGTCGGGTCCTTGGCGAGCAGCTCCGGGCGGCCCTGCGCGTTCTTCGTGTCGAGGCCGTTGAAGCGGTTGAGCACGTTGCGGCAGAAGGCCACCTGGAAGGCGTCGAGCGCCATGCCGTGGGGCGGGATCGTGGCGTCGAAGCACAGCCGGTGGAACCAGAGGTTCACCGCCACCTCGACGGGTTTGCCGTCCGCCGTGGCGGTGCTGCAACAGCGCGCGAGCACCATGTCGAAGCGCCCGATCGGCGACCCGTCGACCGTCTCGTCGTACCGCCCGAAGCGGGTCATGTAGTCCTGCGAGTAGTACGGCTGGATCGCCAGGCTGACCTTGTCGGTCACCCCGGGGACCCCAGCGCCCCTGAACGACCGGCCGGGCGCGAGCTTGTGGTCCGTGGTCTTTCGGATGAGGTTGGCGTTGCCCGGTACCGGCTCCCACACCTCGGTCGCCCCGAAGCGCTCCAGCGCATCGACCCAGCGCACCGCCGCGCGCGCGCCCACCACGTCGTAGTCGGTGTCCGGGGGAGAGCTCGCTACGGTGCGCCGATCGAAGACGTCGAAGACGCTTCCCTGCGCCGCGATGAGCCGCGTCCACCCGGGGTGATCGACGATGTAGTTCTCGTTCGCCTCGGGCGCGCCGACCGCCGGGGTCTTCGTGTACCAGGGCAGCTTGGCCCCGTCGTCGGGCTTGTAGACGCCCTCCTTCGAGGTGTCGGCGAGCGTGTCATCGAAGGTGTGGGCGAAGATCGCGAGGCGGTCGTCGTGCGTCCACGTCGAGAGGCGCTTGCCGGTGTCGTCCGTGAGCACGATGTCGTCGAGCGAGAAGGTCAGCGGCTTCGCCTTCGAGCTGGGCTTGCTCGCCACCTGCTCGTACCAGCCGAACTCATGCGGGCTCGCCGAGAGCCGCGCGTAGTAGTTGCGGGAGTTCCACTCCTCCGGGAGGTCGTAGAAGTCCAGCCGCTCGGGGCCGGGCTTCCACTGCTCGTCGGTGGCGATGACCCGCGTGCGCTTCGTCGCCGACTCGGAGTGGATGCACGTCTTCGCGGGAAGCGAGAAGCGCAGCAGCGTCTGGCCGCTTGGCCGCTTGCGCACGGTGCCGTTGGGGTTGCGCTGGAGGATCCAAGGCACGCACTGGAGCGTGTCGTCGCCCTCGACGATCCACCAGTTGGAGCGCACGTCGGGCTTCGTCGACGGCTTCGTCGGCTTGTAGCGGAAGCCCTCGATCACCATCGCCGGAAGGGTCTTGGGCTTGTCGGCGTGGTCGCTGTGGCCATAGCGCCGGTCGAAGAACTCGAACTTCAAGAACTGCCAGTGCGGGTCGAGCACCAGCTTCACCGGCGCGTCGACCTTGCCAAGGCTCGCCGCGCGACCGCCGACGGTCATCTTGAAGTGCCCCGGGTCCGCGACCCAGCGGCCGTCGTCCTCGGTGACCTCCCAGTCGGCCTCGCGGAGCGTCCACTCCTTGGGGAGCGTGAAGAAGCGCGCGTCGCGGGTTCCGGTGGGGTCCGTCTCCCCGGGCTCCGAGCCCCTCTTCTGCGTCTTCGGATCGCCAGGAAGCTCACAGATCACGCGGTTCTTCGAGTCGGCCCCGAGGCGCAGGGTGAGGGTCTTGCCGGAGACCACCGACGCGTGACCGATCACCTCAAGCGACAGCTTGCCATCGTCGCCCAGGTCCGCGTCGATGGCGTGGTCGGGATGGTCCCCGAGGAGCACCTTCACCGGCGTGCCCTTGGGGAAGGGCCGCTCGTCGCCGTCCGGGTCCTTGAAGCGCAGCGTCGCGAAGAGCCGAACGCACGCGCGGATGGTGTTGCCGATGGTCGAGGGCAGGCCCTTGTTGCCCGCGCGAGCGACGTCGTAGCGCTCCTCGGTGTTGTCGCGCACGCCGCTGCGAACGACCACCCTCGCGGCCTCGAAGAGGGTCTGCGTGGCGACGCAGCGGAGCGTCGCCTCGGGAGCAGGCTCGGTGACGCAGTTCTCCAGCGCGGTGAGCGTGAAGGGCTCGTAGCCGTCGCAGTCGCGGGTGAGGTGCACCACGCAGTCGATGGTGTCCTCGTGCGAGAGGTCCTCCGGCGTGGTCTTGTGCTTGCCGAGGACCCCGAGCACCTTGCGATCGCCGGTCGCCCGCCGCGCGGGGACGTCGAACTCCTCGCCCTCCGCGGCCATCGCGGGGTGGTTGATGGAGAACCTCCCCCCCTTGAGGTTCGCGTAGTCCCAGAGCTTCACCACCACGGTGACGGTGTCGCCGATGCGAGCCAGCGGCCGACCCCGCCAGTCCGTCTCCTGGTTCCTGAAAGCCTCGATGGTCACATGAGCCGTCATCGATCCATCGCTCCGCTCCAGAGCCGCCGTGCGTCCGACCGGGGCTCCGCTGTCGCTACCCGGTGAAGGTCTCTCGCAGGGAGGCCTGCGTGGAGGCGTCGAGCTCCCCCGTCGGCACGAGGCCTCGGCTCGACTGGAAGGCCCGCAGCGCCCTCCCGAACTCCTCGTTCATGGTCCCGTCCACGGCGCCGAAATAGGCCCCCAGCTGGCGCAGTCGAGCCTGCGCGCCGCGCGGCGTATCGACCGGGTCGAGGTTGCCCAGGTTGAGCTCGAAGCTCTCGCCCGACTCCACCAGCAGCAGCGTCCCGTGCCTCGCCTGCGGGGGAATGGGAACGTGCACCGCGCCGTCGCCGTCGGTGCTGCCGCGGGTCTCCACGCCGTCGATGGTGAGCACGTAGGCGAGGTTGGCGCGGGGCTCTCCGCCCTCGTCGTGCAGCCGGAGGTTGAGCTTCGCGGGGATGTTCTTTACCCGGAAGGTGTGACGCGCCCCGGTGGGGCGGACGTACTCCTTCACGGTCTTCTCGGGGATGGTCACCACGTCGCCCGGGAGGAGCACCGTGGGGTCCCGCCGGGCGTCGCGAATGGCCTTGTTTTCAGGGAGGTTCCAGAGCGTCTCCCAGAAGAAGCCGTAGCTCTCCGCGATGCTCACGAGGCACTCGCCCTGCTGGACCTGATGGGTCGTTGGCATCCGATCGTCCTCCGCAGCCGTTGCGGGCGCGGATGACATCCCAGCGAGCAGGCACCGGTCAAGGCGCGACTTCGGAGGCGTCGGGTTCGTGGCGAGGGAGGAGCGCGGGCCGCACGTCGGGCCCGCGCGGCGGGATCACATGTGCGCGATGACGGCGTCGCCGAACTCGGAGCACTTCACCTTCGTCGCGCCCTCCATCTGGCGGGCGAAGTCGTAGGTCACGTGCTTGGAGCCGATCGCCCCGTCCATGCCCTTGATGACCAGGTCGGCGGCCTCCTTCCACCCGAGGTGGCGGAGCATCATCTCGCCGGACAGGATCACCGAGCCCGGGTTCACCTGATCGAGGTTGGCGTACTTCGGCGCGGTGCCGTGCGTCGCCTCGAAGATCGCGTGGCCGGTCTTGTAGTTGATGTTGCCGCCCGGGGCGATGCCGATGCCGCCGACCTGCGCCGCGAGCGCGTCGGAGAGGTAGTCGCCGTTGAGGTTGAGCGTCGCGATGACGTCGAAGGCCTCCGCGCGGGTGAGCACCTGCTGGAGGGTGATGTCCGCGATGGAGTCCTTGATCATCAGCTTGGACTTCCACTTGCCCGCGCCGTGCGTCTCCCAGAGCTTCATCGCCGTGTCGACCTCGGCCACGAGCTCGGCCTGGAAGTCCGGCGGCGCCATGTCGAAGCCCGGCTCGACGAGCCTGGCGTTGGCCTCGTTGGAGAGGCTGGCGTTCGCCTCCTTGTTGCCGAAGATCCAGCTCTCGCGCTCGGTCACCACGTCGGCGCGGAACTCCCGCATCGCCAGGGCGTAGCCCCAGTCGCGGAAGGCCCCCTCGGTGAACTTCATGATGTTGCCCTTGTGGACGAAGGTCACGCTCTTGCGCTTCTCGTCGAGGGCGTAGCGGATCGCGGCGCGCACGAGGCGCTCGGACCCTTCGCGCGACACGGGCTTGATGCCGATGCCCGAGGTCTCCGGGAAGCGGATCTTGGTGACCTTCAGCTCGGTCTGCAGGAAGGCGATGAGCTTCTTGGCCTCGGCGGACTCGGCCTCGTATTCGATGCCGGCGTAGATGTCCTCGGTGTTCTCGCGGAAGATCACCATGTCGACCTTCTGCGGCGCCTTCACCGGCGACGGCACGCCCTGGAACCAACGCACCGGGCGCAGGCACACGTAGAGGTCCAGCATCTGGCGCAGGGCCACGTTGAGCGACCGGATGCCCTTGCCGACGGGAGTGGTCAGCGGGCCCTTGATGCCGACGAGGTAGTCGCGGAAGTCCTCCACGGTCTCGTCCGGGAGCCAGCTGTTGAAGAGCTTCTTGCTCTTCTCGCCCGCGTAGACCTCGTGCCAGACGATCTTCTTCTTGCCGCCGTAGGCCTTGGCGACGGCCGCGTCGAGGACGCGCACGCTCGCGCGCCAGATGTCCGGTCCGGTGCCGTCACCCTCGATGAAGGGGAGGATGGGGTGATCCGGGACGTTGAGGTGACCGTCGGCGCCGCGGGTGATGGCCTCGCCCTCGGTGGGCCGTGCAAAGACTCTTGCCATGATTCTTTCGTCTCCGTGCTTGGGATGGTCCGGGCCGCGCGTCTCGCGGCAGTGGAGCACTGCCAGCGTGCAGGAACGACGCGACCCGATCGGGCGCCGCGGTGTATAGCCCATCGCCGCGGAGGGCGTCTAACCCTGGACCCCCCTCTAGTCCCCCGGAGCCTGAGACCCGTTGAGCACCGAAGATCCCAGCATCGAGCGTCAGACCTGGGCCGCCCGCTTCGGCTGGATCACCGGCGGCTCCCTCGGCCTGGTCGCCGGCTTCGCGCTCACCTGGCTGGTCGAGACCCGGGCGCTCTCCGGCCGCGGCCGCGCCGGCATCGAGCTGGCCGCGAAGCTCTCCGGCGTGGTGGTGCCGGTGTGCTTCATCGTGGGCGCGCTGCTGGGCCACGCCTACGGGCTGCGCGGCGGCGCCCTGCGCTACCGGCTCCTGGGCACCGCGGCGGGCCTCGGCATCGCGGTGCTGGCCTGGGCGCTGCTCGTCGCGATCCGCTGACGGTCTCTAGGCCTGGCGGAAGAGCTGGGCGTAGTAGTCGAACATCTCCTGGAAGCCCATCTGGGAGAAGAAGGTCGAGTAGGCCATCCAGATGGCGAGGCCGTTGAGGTCGCTGAAGAGCGGCGGCAGAAACTTCGGCGGGCGCACCACGCCGTCGGCCACGCGCGACCAGAGCACCGGCACGTCCTCGTGCGCGACCTTCCCCACGAAGAGGAAGCGCACCAGCTCGGGCCTCGCCGCGCGGATGGCCGACCGGATGAAGTGGTAGTTGGAGACGAGGCCCTTGGTGTACGAGATGTCCTTGGTGAAGGGCGCTCCGCCGCCGAGGGTGCCGCCGCGGAAGACCCGGCGCGCGGCGTTGAAGCACTCCTCCTCCTCGTAGCCCTCCGTGCGGTGCCACTCGAAGACGTCGAGGAAGTCCGCGCCGTCCTCGGCCTTGTCGATGGCGATGACCCGCTCGTTCAGTCGACGGGCGCGCCTCGGGTGGCTGCGGAAGGTGAGCACCTCCATCAGCACCGCGAGGCCCTCCTGCACCGAGGTCGTCCTCGGCGGACCCTTGGAGAGCCAGCGGGCCACGTGCTGCTGCGCGCCGTTGAGGCTCGTCGCGACGTGCACCCAGCCCTCGTGCACCTCCAGGATGTCCACGTCCACCTGGCTGAAGCGCGCCCCGCCACGGATCTTCACGTAGTCCCCGCCCGCCGCGGCGTCGGCGATGATGCCGTCGTCGATGGCCACGTTGACCGCGGAGTCACCGAAGTACTTCGTGAAGCGCCCCTGGAGGATGTCCACCACCTGCGCCCCGTCGAGGTCCCTCGGGGGCTGCAGGCCCAGGGTGGGCTCGTCGAGGCTGTTGAGGAGATTGTAGAGGGTGTGGGCGATGGCGCGGACGGTGGTGTTGCCGTCCGGGAAGGTGTCCTTGGGCGAGCCGTAGAGCCGCCGCGAGTACTCGTAGAACTCCGGCGTCCCTCGCACCGTCAGCATCGCGCACACGTCGCGGTACTCCAGGCAGGTCGCGCGCAGGATCCTCGCCAGCGCGTCGTCGGCCCCGAGCTCGCGCCGCACCGCGTCCGCGAGGTCCTGGAAGTCCCGGCCCCGGGCCACGGGGTCGAAGCCGAGCTCCACGCGCGAGTACCAGTCCGAGTCGATGCGCGGCGGCTCCTTGAAGCGCGACTTGCGGAAGTTCTCCCAGACGTTGCCCTCCCACTTGAGCGCGTTGAGGATCCGTATGGGCTTCTGCGCCTCGGTCACCCGGTCGGCGAGGGAGGCCACGCGCTCCTTGTAGCTGCGCCACGGCCCCTCGACGAAGGGCATCTCCGGCTCGGCGGAGGCCTCCGCGGGCTCGGGCTTCGCCGCGCCGGTCGTGGGCTCCTCGTTGCGGCCGCCCCGCCCTTCCGCGCGGGTCGACGTCTCTCTCGCGCGGGGCATCAGCGGTCACCGTAGACCGCGCGCCGCGCGGCCAGCAAGGAACCCTCCAGCGCGCACCGCATCACCAGCGCGTCCTCGCCGTCGTCGTAGTACCGCTGCCGCTCGGCCACGACCTCGAAGCCCCGCGAGCGGTAGAGCCCCTGCGCCGCCGCGTTGTCGCGCCGCACCTCCAGCACCGCGGTGACCGCGCCCTCGTCGAAGACCTCCGCCAGCGCGTGATCGAGGAGCATCGCGGCGAGGCCCCGGCGCTGTCGCTCCGGACGCGTGGCGACGAAGTGCACCTCGAACTCGTCGGCTACCATCCAGCCGTCGATGAAGGCCGCGAGCTCGTCGCCCGGGAGCTCCGCCACCCGCACCCGCGCCCAGGAGCGCGCGAGCTCGGCCGCGAGCAGGTCGTCCGCCGCCTCGCGCCCGAAGCAGTCCCGCTCGATCGAGGCGAGCCCTGGCACGTCGAACATCGTCGCGGGCCGCACCCGCGGCCGCTCACGCATCGCGGAACCGCCGCACCCGCACCCGGCTCCCCAGGGCGCGCAGGTACTGCCGCAGCGCGCGGGGCAGCGCCCGTCGCATGAGCTCGCGACGCACCAGCGCCCGGCCCTCGGAGGGCGACGACGCGCCCGCCACGAGGGGGCGGAAGCGCTCCTGCTCCAGGGCCTGCGCGACCTCGTCGTCGGAGGGCTCGAGCAGCTCCGGCCGGCGGGAGAGCAGGTAGCGCTCGGCCACCACGCGCCGACGCAGCAGGGCCTCGAACTCCATCGCGGAGGTGCGCGTCTCGCGGAGCAGCGCGTCGACCTCCACCGAGGGCGCCATGCGGGCGAGCAGGAGCGCCCTGGCCGACTCGAGCGCCTCCGGGGTGACCCCGTCGAGGCCCGCGCGCTGCGCCTCGCGCACCACCACCGTCTCCGCCATGAGCTGCTCGAGGATGGGAAGCGAGACCGTGTCGTCCACCGCGACGTGCAGCGCGTCGGGCGCGCCGCGCATCGCCAGCTCGGTGCGGAGCAGCAGGACGAAGTCGCTCTGGAGGACGAAGCGGGGGGTCGGGTCGGACTCGGGCTCGATGGAGGCGAGGACGCCGTCGAGGGCCACCTCCCCCGGCGGCGGCGCCGGGCGCGCGACGGTCTCGGCGCCCAGGATCTGCGCGACGAGCCCTCCGGTCAGAAGCGCCAGCGTCGCGGCCCCAGGCATCGGGTCAGTCGCCTTCGTCTTCGCGCGGATCGAAGGCGTCGGAGGCCGCCGCCTGGCCGCGGTCGCGGAGCCACTCGAGGAAGGCCAGGGCGGTCTCCAGGTCGCGCGAGGGCACGCCGTCGACCGCGTCGCGCAGCCGCCGCCGCAGGCCCTCGATGCCCATGCGGGCGCGGCGCAGGGTCTCCACGGCCTCGTCCTCCGCGGGGGTCTCCGTCGCGGGCTCCGGGGTCGGCGGGGTCCACACGATGCGCGGGACGGCCTCGAGGTCGTGCGAGTCGAGCCACGCTTCCATGCACGACCGCAGCCGCTCGGTGCGAAACTGGAACCACCGCTCGCGGTCGGCGGGGAAGGTCAGCAGCACGTCCTTGAAGCGCCGGAACGCGCCCTTGCCATCGATGGCCGCCACCAGCCGGGTGCGCAGCTCGCCGTCGGGCACCGTGGCGATGAAGCGCTCCATCCAGCGGTACTGCTCCCGCGAGGAGACCGGGTCGACGCGCAGGTAGCTCGCGTCGATGGCGATGCGCTGGTGCATCGTCGGGTCGGCCACGCCGTCGACGACGCGCAGCACCTCGCCGGTCGCGCGGTGGAGGTACGAGTGCACCTCCGGGGCGTTGTTCTCGAAGGCGTCTTCCAGCGCCTCCCACGAGATCTCCAGGCGGGTCTTCTCGCGGGTCGTCTCTTCGTCGGTCATCGCAGTTCAGCCTTGCTCCAGCAGGGCCCTCGCCACGGCGGTCTTCCACCGCGACCGCAGCGCCGCCACCCGCTCATCCGACATCTCCCCCGGGACGAAGGACCGCTCGAGGGGCAGCGCCCCCGCGATGTCGTCCCGCGAGCCCACCAGCCCGGCGCCCAGCGCCGCGAGCATGCCCGCGCCGAGGGCGGTGGTCTCCAGCACCCTCGGCCGCACCACCGAGGTGCCGGTCACGTCCGCTTGCGTCTGCATCAACAGGTCGTTGGCCGACGCGCCGCCGTCGACCCGCATCGAGGCGATGGGCGCGCCCGCGTCGTGGCTCATCGCCTGCACGAGGTCGGCGATCTCCATCGCGATGCCCTCCAGCGCGGCCCGAGCGAGGTGCGACCGGGTCGTGTCGCGGCCGAGGCCCGAGATGAGCCCCCTCGCCCGCGGCGCCCAGTGCGGCGCGCCGAGCCCCGTCAGCGCCGGGACGAAGACCACCTCGCCCGCGTCGTCGACCTCCCTCGCCAGCGCCTCGATCTCCGCCGAGTCGCGGATGATCCCGAGGCCGTCGCGGAGCCACTGCACCGCGGCCCCGGCGATGAAGGCGCTGCCCTCCAGCGCGTAGGCCACCTCGCCCGGGATGCGCCAGCCCACGGTGGTGAGCAGCCGGTGCTTGGACGCGAGCGGCGCCGGCCCGACGTTCATCAGCACGAAGGCGCCGGTGCCGTAGGTGCACTTCACGTCCCCGACGCGGAAGCACCCCTGCCCGAAGAGCGCGGCCTGCTGGTCGCCCGCGATGCCCGCGATGGGGATGCCGTCGGGCAGCCCCGGCACGCCGCGGGTGACGCCCACCACGCCGGCGCTCGACACCACCTCGGGGAGCACCGTACGAGGCACGTCGAGGGCGCCGAGGAGCTCGTCGTCCCACTCGAGCGAGCGCAGCGACAGCAGCATGGTGCGCGAGGCGTTGGAGACGTCCGTGACGTGCGCCCCGCCGGTCAGCTTGTGCACGAGCCAGGTGTCGATGGTGCCGAAGGCCAGCTCGCCGCGCAGCGCCTGCGCCCGAGCGCCGTCGACGTGGTCGAGCAGCCACGCGATCTTGGTGCCCGAGAAGTAGGGGTCGAGGAGCAGGCCCGCGCGCTCGTAGACGAGGGCCTCGACGCCCCGGTCGCGGAGCGCGTCGCACTCGGGGGCGGTGCGACGGTCCTGCCAGACGATGGCGCGGTGCACCGGGCGGCCGGAGGCGCGGTTCCAGAGCAGCGTGGTCTCGCGCTGGTTGGTGATGCCGATGGCGCGCACCTCGGAGCCCGAGCGGTTGGACCGGGCGAGGGCCCCGGCGATGGCCTCGAGCACCGTCGCCCAGATCTCCTCGGCGTCGTGCTCGACCTCGCCGGCTCGCGGGAAGTGCTGCGGGACCGCCACCGTCGCGCGGCCGAGGACGCGGGCCTCGGTGTCGAGGAGCAGTGCGGTGGTGCCGGTGGTGCCCTGGTCGATGGCAAGGATGGTTTCTGCCATGGGTCTTGTTACCCAACGGATGTATCGGGACGACGCCATGGTGGCAAGCAGCGATCGCCGAGCCGGCGGCGATCGGGCGCCCCTTCGGTCGCGGTGGTACGCTCGGCGGCCATGATGACTCGCGAGGAGTTCGAGAGGGTCGTGCGGGCGATGCGGGCGGAGGGCGTGCCGCTGTCGATGCCCAACCTGATGGTGCGAACCGAGCTGCCTCGGCACACGATCCAGGAGTGGCTCGACGACATCGACCAGCCCAGGGCCGCCGCGCCGGCGGCCGCCAAGAAGACCGTCGCGGGCAAAGGGGTCGACGCCATCGACAGCCTCCGCGAGGGCTTCGACGCGCTGAAAGACCGGGTGGTGAAGGACGCCGCGACGCGCGTGGTGCGGGAGAAGCTCGGCCTCGACGACGAGCCCGCGGCGGACCGCAAGGCGAGGTCGTCGCGCGCGAAGGGCCCCCGGCGTGACCTGCGCCTCGCCGCGCTCTTCGGCCTCCTCGGCGGCCCCATCGGGCTCCTCTACGCGGCCCCGCTGCTCACCGCGGGCATCGCCAGCGTCCTCTACGTGGCGGCGGTGCTCGCGCTCCTGTTCGTCCCGCTCATCGGCACGGCGGCGCTCTTCTACCTGGTGCCGCTGGTGCACCTGGGCTGCGCCGCGCTGGGCCCGGCCTACGCCTGGCGCTTCAACCGCGTCGGCGCCCGCTCGGCCCTACTGCCCTCCTGATCCGATCTCCACCGTCGCCTCGACCCATCCCGCGCGGCACGCCCCCACGCGCACCCGCAGCGACCCGCGGCCCCGCACCACCTGCTCGACGACCCTCGTGCCGAGGTTGCCGCGGCTGCGCTGGAAGATCAGCGACGCGCCGCCGTAGAGCCCACGACCCCAGCCGTCGAGGTGACCGATCTCGCGACAGCCGTCGCCTCCCACCGCGCTGACGCCGTCGCCCCTGAACTCCACCGTCAACGGCTCGTTCCAGGGCAGCTTCTTCGCCGACTGGACCCCGGCGGTCGAGAGGTAGCCGTCGTTCTGCACGGTCACCGTGACGAGGGTGAGCTCGCCGTCCAGGGCCGCGCGCTCGACCCGGGCGATGCGCAGCGACGGGGCCATCGCCGCCACCCGCAGGAAGGCCTGAGCCTGCTGCACGCAGATGCCGCCGAGGAGGTCGTAGGGCGGGTTCCAGATGCCCACGCGCGGGTCGACGCCGCCGACCTCCACCGCCCCGAGCTGGGGGTGAGTCTCCGCCGTCCAGCCGCGGAAGATCCTCCCGGCGTTGTGCGCTTCGTCCCAGCGGGCCAGCGCGACGAGGTCGTCGCGGGTGAGCTGCGTGTAGTGGTCGACGAAGGGCTTCTTGCGGGCGATGCCGAGCTGCTTGAAGAGGTCCCAGAGCTCGCAGACGTAGGCGATGGCGCCGCGCTGGTGGTAGCCGAAGTCGGTGAGGTCCCCGCGCAGCGGCTTCTCGGGCTCGTAGAGAAACTCCTCGAAGCCCGAGACCATCGGATAGCCCGTGAGCGCCTCGCCCCACTGGCCGATCTGCCGGAAGACGGCGAGGTCGTCCGGGTCCATCTTGGCGTCGGGCACGTGCCCCGGCGGGCGGATGAACACCCCGCCGAAGGTGTGGAGGTTGAGCCAGGCGAAGACCTCCGGGTGCGCCGTGATGTGCTCGACGACCGCGCGGCACTCGGGCTCGCTGGTCGGAAAGGCCCCGGCGCCCGCCTGCTCGGGCTCCGGCGCCCACGACCAGGGGAAGTTGCGGTTGAGGTCCGTGTCGTTGTCCGAGAGGAGGCTCGGCGAGGGGACGTGCCAGCCGTCGAAGTTCTCGATGAGCCCTTCGGGGTAGAGCTTGTAGAAGGGCCCCTCGTCGTCGACCGTGCGAGGCACCAGCAGCCCCGGAAACTCCGGAGCGTCGATGAACTCCCCGCCCGGGTCTCGCACCCTCATCACCTGCGCGAGGCCGTCGCCGTCCACGTCTCCGCCCTGCCAGCGAGCGTGCTGCCGGTTGGGGCGACGGTCGCGGGGGTTGGAGCGCAGGTACCCGCCGTCGGTGAGCACGGCCTCCGCGCCGTCCGGCGACATCCGAGGCATCACGTGGAAGAGCACCTCCTTCAGCCGCGCGCACACCGGCTCCGAGAGGCGATGCACCGTGCCCTCCAGGTGCAGCCGGATCATGTCCTCCGCGATGGCCAGCGCCACGCTCGACCCGCACACCTCGGAGGCGTGCATGTTGCCGTCGACCCACACCGTCGGCCGCACGCGAACGGGGTCGGGGCCGATCACCAGCACCCAGAGGTCGCGGCCGTCGAGGGACTTCCCGATGGAGCGCAGCGAGACCAGCGAGGGGAAGGCCTCCGCCCAGGCGGCGAGCTGAGCCTCCAGCTCCGACTGCTTCAGGTACCGGCTGCGGAAGCCCCGCGAGACCCCTTCGAGGCGGGCGACCAGTTCGACGGACGTGGGCATCTTCGACCTCAGCTCCTTCTCAGGGGGACCGCCAGTGGTCACTCGCCGAGCGCACTATCGCCCGAGTCGCGCAGGATGAAACGCCTTTCCGAGACGCTCGTTGACAAGCCGTGAGCCCAACCCGAAGCATCGCCGCCATGAGAGTCTCCCTCGCCCTCCGATTCGCGCTCATCGGCTGGCTGGTCGCGGCCGCCGCGGTCGCGCAGGTGCGACAGCCCGACGGCACCATCGTGCCGCAGCCGGCCGACGGCGCGCCCTCGCTGCAGGAGTACCTCAACCGCCGCATGGAGGTGGGCCTCGACGTGCGGCGCGACGCCGCGGTCACGCCCGAGCGCTTCACCCCGGGCTGCTCCATCCGCTTCACCGTGGTGGCCCGCGACTCGGGCTACGAGAACTCCTTCGGCTGGTACAACGTCGTCCCGGGGAGCGCTCCCCCCGCGAGCGACCTGCACGAGCTCGTGGGCCCGACGGCCCCGGAGGGCTTCACCGCCACGCTCGACTTCCGATCCAACCCCGCCTGGCGAGGCGGCGAGATCGGCTTCTACCTCCGCACGCCGCCCCCCTACGTCTACTACTCCGAGCGGGCCTACCAGCCCGATCGGGACGTCTCCATGGGCTTCGTGCACCTGCTCATCTACGACTCGCGCGCGACGGCCAACGCCTTCTATTTCGCCTGGGAAGACCTCTACAACGGCGGCGACAACGACTTCCAGGACCTCCTGATGATCGTCGACAACCTGGTGTGCGCGGGCGGCGGCGACCGCTGCGACACCGGCGAGCCCGGCGTGTGCGCACAGGGCATCCGTCAGTGCCGCAGCGGGGCGCTCGCGTGCGTGCGCAGCACCGGCCCCTCGGCGGAGCGCTGCGACGGCCTCGACAACGACTGCGACGGCATGGTCGACGACGGCGACGGGCTCTGCGGCGCGAGGCTCATCTGCGACCGCGGGGTGTGCCTCGACCGCTGCACCCAGGAGCTGGGCTGCGGCCCCGGCTTCGCCTGCTCCGACCGGGGCACCTGCGTGGAGAACGCGTGCGCCTCGGTCACCTGCCCGGAGGGCCGCGTGTGCCGCGCCGGGATGTGCCGCGAGCCCTGCGAGGGCGTCACCTGCCCGCACGGCCAGATCTGCCGCGTGGGCCGCTGCGTCGACCCCTGCGCGGGCCTCACCTGCGAGGGCGACCAGGTGTGCGTCGCCGGGGTCTGCCAGACCCGCTGTCCCTGCCGGCGCTGCGGCGCCGGGGAGTCGTGCTTCACCGACGGGCGCTGCCGGCCGATGGCCTGCGCTACGGTGAGCTGCCCGGCGGGCTCCTACTGCGAGGCCGGGGCCTGCCGGGACGCGTGCGTGGGCGCCATGTGCCCCAACGGCGGGGCGTGCACGCTCGGCGTCTGCCAGGAGCCCGTGGTCATGGACGCCGGGGTGCGCGCGGACGCGGGCCTTCCCCCGAGAGACGTCGGGGTCCCCACGCTGGACGCGGGTGAGGTCGATGCGTCCCTCGACTCCGGGACGCTGGACGCCGCGCGCGACGTCGGCGGCGCGGAGGTCGAGCTGGTGGTCGACGACTCCGGCGCCAACTGCGTGTGCAGCGCGCCCGGGGCGATGACCAGGGGCGGGCGGGCGTGGGGCCTCATCGCGCTCGCGGCGGGCCTCGCGACCCGGCGGACGAGGCGACGCCGCCGGGGGTCTCAGCCCTGATCGCGGTGGTGTCGGTGGTGGTGGTGGCGAGCGTGGCGGCGGTGGTGGCGCGAGGGCGCGATCCCGACCACGGGTAGAGCCGGGACCGGCGCGGCGAGCGCGTGGGGCGACGGGGCGACGATGACGTCGTGGGGGGAGACGACGGCGAGCCGGGCGCCGAGGTCGGGCTCGCGCGAGACGTTGGCCTCCGCCGCGGACGCAGTCTGCTCGACGATCATCCCGGCGCCGAACATCGCCCCGAGGAGCATCAGCGTCACCGCGACGGCGCTCGAGGCCTGCGCGAAGGCCCCTCGCCAGCGCGACGCGCCAGGGTCGACGAGCTCGCGGAGGTGCTCGTTCTCCGCGCGGAGGAGGTCGTTCTCGGCTTGCAGGGCGGCCGCGAGGGAGAGGGCGGCGGCGCGGTCATCGCAGTAGGCGCGCATGGGAGGGCGATCGTACACCCACGGTCCGCCGGGAAGTCCAGCGCCCCGCCCCGAAGGCGGGACAGTGTCAGCCCAGGAGCAGACCCGCCGCGGTGAGGACCGAGTGCAGCAGCAGCGCTCCAGCCGTCGCCCCGAGCACGGGGTTGAGCGGGCGACCCTCCACCGTGGCGACCTTGCGGCAGAGCGTGACCGCCATGGGCAGCGTGAGCAGCGGGAGCAGCATCCACGGGGCGCGGCGCGAGGCGGCCAGGGCGACCGGCACCGCGAGCGCGGCGAGCCAGCACGCGACGTACTCCGCGACGCCGAAGCGGCGGCCGAAGCGGACGACGACGGTGCGCTTGCCCGCGCGCACGTCGGTGACGTGGTCGCGGACGTTGTTGACCACGAGCACCGCGGTGGCGAGCGCCCCGACCGGGACCGCGAGCGCGAGGGCGAGCGCCGGGACGTGGCCGAGCGCGACGAAGGCGGTTCCGCCGACGGCGACGAGGCCGAAGAAGACGAAGACGAACACGTCGCCGAGGCCGTTGTACCCGAGCGGGTACGGGCCGCCCGTGTAGGCGACGCCAGAGGCGATGGAGGCCACGCCGATGGCCACGATGGGCCAGCCCGCGACGGCCGTGAGGTAGACGCCCGCGGCGGTCGCGAGCGCGAAGGAGGCGACCATCCCGGCGCGCACCTGCGAGGGGGTGAGCAGCCCCGCCTGCGTGACGCGAGTGGGCCCGAGGCGCTCGGCGGTGTCGGCGCCCTTCTCGAAGTCGAAGACGTCGTTGGCGAGGTTGGTCCCCACCTGGATGAACATCGCCCCGAGGAGCGCGGCGAGCACCGCGCCCCAGCGGTAGCCCGCTCCAGCGGAGGCGCGCCACGCCGCGGCGGCGCCGACCATCACGGGCGAGAGCGCGGCGGTGAGCGTCGCGGGGCGCGTGGCCAGGAGCCAGACGCGAGGGAGCGAGGGCTGGAGCGCGGCGTCCATCGGGTGTCAGCCCGCGGCGTCGCGCACGCCCACGTAGAGGTGCACCACGCCGAAGGTCATGGGCTCCGCGCGCTCGACCCGCAGGCCGCTCTCGCGCATCGTCTCGGCGAACTCCTCCGCCGGGGGAAAGGCCGCGATGGAGCGCTGGAGGTAGCGGTACTCCCACGCCCCGGAGAGCAGCGCCCCCAGCGTCGGGACCACATGGTGGATGTGCACCCTCGCGAGGGTCCCGAGCAGGCCGCGCCGGGGCTCGCTCAGCTCCAGGATCGCCACCCGACCTCCGGGCTTGAGCACCCGGGCCATCTCGCGCAGCGCCCTCGGCCGGTCGACCACGTTGCGGATGCCGAAGGCCATGCTGATGCCGTCGACGCTCGAGTCCTCCGCCGTGAGCTGCTCGGCGTCGCCCCGGCGAAGCTTCACCCTCGCGCCGAGCCCCGCCGCCGCGACCTTGCGCTCGCCCTCGGCCAGCATCCCCGTGGAGGGGTCGATGCCCTCCACGGAGACCTCCGGGTGACGGCGGGCGATCATCATCGCCAGGTCGCCGGTGCCGGTCGCGAGGTCGATCACCCGGGCGCCGGGCCGTAGCGCCAGCGCATCCACCGTGCGCCGACGCCAGCGCTGGTCGATGCCGAGCGAGATGATCCGGTTCATGAGGTCGTAGCGGGCGGCGATGCGGTCGAACATCTCGCCGCTGCCGCCGCGCGGATCGACCGCCAGCGTCTTCACTTCATCCATGTCCCTGCCTCCGGCTCCGCGCTCTCCTCCTTGCGATGGTGCAGCCGCATGTGCCCTCGCTGGATCCCCTCGCCCGCGAGCGCCCGCAGCGCCGCCAGGTTGGACGCGAGCCCCACGCTCGCGAGCACCACCGCGAGCTGCTTCGCGTCCGCGACGCGCACCAGCTCGAATGCCGCCCGCACGCCCGCGTGGGCCCGCGTCGACCCGCCGACGGTGCCCACCGCCAGCGGCAGCTCGGCCTCGCCTCGCAGGCCGCCGGGTATACGCTTCCAGGTACTCAGCGGGCGGTACCCTCCGCCGGTCGCGGCCCAGGCGTGGGCGCCCGCCTCGATGGATCGCCAGTCCTGGCCGAGCGCCACCGCGGCGGCATCGAGGCCGTTCATGAAGCCCTTGTTGTGGGTGCACGCCCGGTACGGGTCGAGCGACGCGAAGCGGCTCGCCCTCGCGATGCCGTCGGCCACGGCGGCCCCGCCCACGGCCTCGTCGGTGACCTCGCAGCGCACGCTCACCCGGCGCCGCGACGGCAGGTTGCTCAGGATGCGCAGGCCGATGAGCCCGCCCACCAGCTCGTGCAGCGCGGGCGCGATGGCCTCCGCGACGGTGTCGACCATGTTGGCCCCCATGGCGTCGCCCACGTCGACGTAGACGTGCACCACCACCACCCCGTCGGCCGCGTCGAGCACCCGAACGTCGAGGTCGCGGCACCCGAAGCCGCGCTCCACCATGCGCGGAATGGCCTCGTCGCCGAGGCGCAGGATCGCCTCGCGGTGGGCCATCACCCTCGCCGCCGCGCCCTCCGCGTCGGGGGCTCCGTCGAACTGCACCTGCCCCGTCATGATGGCCGCTGTCGCGTGTCCGTGGAACCCGCCGGACTCGCGCACCATCCGCGCCGCGTTGGACGCCGCCGCCACCACCGAGGCCTCCTCGACGGCCATCGGCACCACGTGGTCGACGCCGTTGACGAGGAAGTTGAGCGCCACGCCGAGCGGCAGCCCGTGCACGCCGATGACGTTCTCGCTCATCCGGTCGGCCGCCTCGAGGGTCAGGCCCCCGCCGGCGTCCTCGAAGAAGCTGCGCAGCTCGCCCGCGACGCCCGCGTGCTCGGAGAGCGCGTCCAGGCGCTCGGTCACGCTGCCCCGGTAGAACCCGCTGATCCTGCTGGTGTATGCGCTCATCGCTCAGGCCTCCGGCGCGCCCGCGTGGAGCGCCGCCATCACCGCGCCGAACTCCGCCGGCAGGAGCGCCTGCGGACCATCGGAGAGCGCCCGCCCGGGGTCGTCGTGGGTCTCCAGCATCACGCCCGCGGCGCCCGCCGCGAGGCCCGCCCGGGCCAGCGGCAGCACCAGGTCGCGGCGACCGGTGGCGTGCGACGGATCGACCACCACCGGGAGGTGATGGACGTGCGAGAGCAGCGCCACGGCGCCGAGGTCGAGCAGGTTGCGCGTCGCGTGGTCGAAGCCGCGGATGCCGCGCTCGCAGTAGATCACCCCGGAGGCTCCGTGCTCGAGCAGGTACTCGCCCGCGAGGAGCCACTCGTCCACCGTGGCGCTCATCGCGCGCTTGAGCATCACCGGCCGCCCGGTGCGGCCGATGGCCTTGAGCAGCGAGAAGTTCTGCATGTTGCGCGAGCCCACCTGGATGAGGTCGGCGTACTCCGCCACCAGCGCGACGTCGGCCTCGCCGAGGGCCTCGGTGACGACCCGCAGCCCGTTGGACTCCGCCGCGCGGCGCATCCATCGCAGCGCCACCTCGCCGTGGCCCTGGAACGCGTAGGGCGACGACCTCGGCTTGAAGGCCCCGCCCCGCAGGAGCTGCGCCCCGGCCGCGGCCACCCTCGCGGCGACGGCCTCGATCTGCGCCTCGGACTCCACCGCGCAGGGCCCGGCCATGAAGACCTTCGCGGCGCCCCCGACCTCGACGCCCCGGACCTGGACCGTCGCCGGAGAGGCGTCGACGCGGGGGTGCACCGAGGCGGGAGCGACCACCGAGGCCACGCCGGGGATGCGCAGCAGCGCGGAGGCCTCGACGGCCGTGGAGGCCGACGAGACGGAGAAGTGGCTCACCCGGCGGTGGCTGTCGTGGAGCGCGGTGACCCAGAGCCCCGCGGCGACGAGCGCGCGCTTGACCTGGTCCGTGTCGGCGTCTGGAGCGAGCTGGATGATCATCGATGGACCTCCCACTACTTCCTTCGATCGACGACGGCGGCGGCCACGTCGGTGAGCGCGTCGCGGGCCCGGCCCGGCGGAACCGCCTCGAGGCATCCGAGCGCCTCGTCGGAGAGCGAGCGCGCCAGCGAGCGCGCGTCGGCCACGGCGCCGGTGTCCCGCAGGGCGGCGGAGACCCGCTCCGCGGTGGCCTCGTCGACCGCCACGCTGGCGTCCGCCACCACGCCCCGGAGCCACTGCCCGAAGGCCGCGTCGCGCTCGACCGCCAGCAGCATGGGGTAGGTGATCTTGCCCTCGCGCAGGTCGCCGAAGAGCGACTTGCCCACGAGCCCGGCGTCGCCGGCCACGTCGAGAACGTCGTCCATCACCTGGAAGGCCACGCCCACCAGCCGCCCGTAGCGCTCCAGCGCCTCGGCCGCCGCGGCGTCGAGGCCGCCCGCGCGCGCCCCGGCCGCCATCGCCCAGCGGAAGAGCGACGCGGTCTTGCCCTCGACCACCTCGAAGTACGACGCCCTCGCCGGGATCGTCCCGCGCAGGGCGAGCTGCAGCGCCTCGGCGCCGAGCATCTGGTCGAGCGTGTCCAGCGCCCGGTCGAGCAGGTCGTGGTGGCCCGTCGATCGGATGCGCCGAAGGGCCTCCACCAGCAGCCAGTCGCCCGCGTAGATGGACGCGATGTTGCCGTAGACCACCCGCGAGGTCGGCGCCCCCCGGCGCCGGTCGCCGAGGTCGACCACGTCGTCGTGCAGGAGCGTGGCGCTGTGCACCAGCTCCGCGGCCACCGCGAGGTCGCGGGCCGCCCGGTCGAACCCGGAGCCCGCGCGCGCCGCGAGGGCCACGCAGAGCGGGCGAAGGCGCTTGCCGCCCAGGTCGAGCAGGTGCCGCGCGGCGCCGTGCATCGGCGTGTCGCCGGGCTCCAGCGAGGCGAGCGCGGCGTCGACGTCCACGAGGTCCGCGGCGATCCAGAGCCGGAGCTCGGCGAGGCGCGAGGTGAGGCCGTCCTCGACGTGCGCCGCGGTCACCTCCTCCACTCGCCGGAGCGTCCCGGCTGTGGGCTTCGTGCAGAGCACGGTGTTCATCCCTTCCGACCCTTCCCCGCCGCGGCGGCGGTCACCTGGCGACCCAGCGCCAGCAGATTTCCGAACTCTCCAAAGTCCACCCGGCGCGACGCCAGGAAGGACTCGATCACCGTCTCCGCCATCGTCGCGAAGGTCATGAGCCGCCCCAGGCGCTCCAGGCGCGCCCTCGACGCCGCCCCGCTCCCGGTGCGCTTCAGCACCGCCTGCGCCCGGCCGAGGCGCTCTCGCACGCTCACCGCGAGGAAGCGCTCGCGCTCGTGCACCACCTTCGAGATCATCTTCCAGAAGTCCGTCTCCGCCTCGAAGAAGTCGCGGCGCTCGCCGGGGATCCACACCTTGCGCACCACCCCCCAGCGCTGCAGCTCGGTGAGCGTCATGCTCACCGCCCCGGCGGACATCTGGAGCCGCTCGCCGAGCTCCGCCGCGGGCAGCGCGTCGCCGTGCAGGTAGAGCATCGTCCACGTGCGACCGAGGGCCTTGCGGAAGCCCCAGTGCTCGATCACGTCGCCGATCGCGTCGGCGGCCAGCAGCTCGGCTTCGTTCTCGGTGGTCGGCTCCATTAGGCACCTCTGAACTTTCAATAAGTTCTGAAGGTTCAGTAGTAGCTCGCGACCCGAAGGTCAAGGCGAGCACCGCGCCCGGTCTGATACGCTCCCGCGCCGCATGGACGAACCCGCGGCCTCCCGCACGATCCCGCGCGCGACGCTCGCGGCCCTGCTGCTCGCCACCGCGCTGGCCTTCGCGCCCGGCCTCCGCAACGGCTTCGTCTGGGACGACGCGCAGCTCATCGTGGCCAACGCCTCGCCGCTCTCCGCGGACACGCTCCGCGGCGCCTTCGGCCGCCACTTCTGGGACACCGCGGGCTTCACCCTCGCGGGCCGCGCTCACTTCTATCGCCCGGTCGTCACGCTCGCCTACGCCCTCACCCGCGCGCTCTTCGGCGGCGGGCCGCTGGGGTTCCACCTGGTCAACCTGGGGGTGCACCTCTCGGTGGTCGCGCTCGCCTTCGAGCACGTGCGCCGCCGCCTCGACCCCGCCGGCCGATCGGCCTTCGCCCCGGTGGCCTCGGCGGTCGCCGTCGCCTTCTTCGCGCTCCACCCCGCCCGCGCGGAGAGCGTCGCGTGGGCCTCCGGCGCTCCCGACCTCTGGGCCGCCCTCCTGCTCCTCGTCGCGCTGCGCCTGGACCCCTCGCGCCGCCCCCTCCCCGCCGCGCTCGCCTTCGCCCTCGCGCTCCTCTCCAAGGAGGCCGTCGCCTTCGTTCCGGCCGCGCTCGCGGTGGACGCGCTCCTCCTCCGCCCCGCCTCCGAGCGCCGCCCGCAGCTGCGCGGCGCGGCCGTGCTCTTCGCCGTGCTCCTCGCGGTGCTCGGGCTCCGCGCGCTGGTGCTCCCGCACTCCGCGCTGCTCGTCGGAGCGCCCCTCGCCGCGACCACCCGCGTGCTCGCCTCGCTCGGCCACCTCCTCGCCCGGACCTTCGTCCCGTGGCCCCTCACGGTGTGGTCGTCCCGCGTCGCCTTCGACGCCCACGCCTCGCCCGTCTACCCGATGCGAGACGTCGCGCTCGGCCTCGGCTTCGTCCTCTCGGTGCTCGCCGCGGCGGTCGCCGCCCGTCGCTCCGCGGCGCTCCGCCCCTTCGCCGCGGACCTCGCCTGGTTCGCCCTCGCCCTCCTCCCGGTGGCCAACCCGCTCGACCTCGGCCTCGCCCAGCTCGTCGCCGATCGCTACCTCTACCTCCCCCACCTCGCGCTCGCGGCGCTCCTCGCGCGCCCCCTCCTCGCGAGGCTCGATCGCTCGTCCCCGGTGACGACGCTCTCCCCGCTGCTGGCCCTGCTGGCCGTGCTCGGGGCGCTCTCCTTCGCGCACTCGCGGCACTTCCGCGACGAGGAGGCGCTCTGGCGACACGAGGTCTCCGTCGACCCGGAGAACCCGCTCGCCCGGCTCTCGCTCTCTCGGGCCATCGCCTCGCAGCGACGCTACGGCGTGGCCCTCGCGGAGGTGCGCCGCGCCCTGCTCTCGGCGCACTCGCAGAACGCCCGCGCGGTGCAGATGGACGGCGTACTGCTCGCGGCGGCGATCCTGCTCGACGGGCTGCCCGACGCCGACCAGCGCGGCCTCGGCAGCGTGCGCAGCTTCCTCGACGCGCTCGGCAACCACCCGGGTCAGCCCGCTCAGCTCGATGCGGGTGGGCTACGGATGCAGCTCCTGCTCGGCCGCGACGACGCCGCCCGGGTGCGCGCCATGTCCTCCGAGTGGGCCCTCCCCCTCGCCGAGTCGGCCCTTCGCACGCTCGCCCCGCTGGCGGCGCAGCAGCAGTTCGCGGAGGTGCAGCGCCGCCTCCCCGGCCACCCGAGGGGATACGTCGGGGCCGCCCTCGCGCTGGTGCTCCTCGACCGCTACGACGAGGCCCGCCGAGCGCTCGAACGCGCGCCCGCGATCGTCGCCCCGGGCGTCGCCCGCACCCTCTCGGCGCTGCGCTCTCCGGCCTGCGCCGACGACCCGGAGCACCCGCGGGCGCGACGGGTCCGCTGCGCCCTCGCGCTCGACCTGCGGGAGCACGCGCGGCGCACGGCGCTCCAGCGACCGGAGGAGCCCTTCGACCCGGGGCTGCTCGTGGCGGTGCTCACCGCCGACGTGCGCGACGGGCTCTGCCGGCGGTCGCACCGGAGGCTCGATCAGGCCAGGGCGCAGCACGCCGAGTGGGACGCCTCCGAGGCCGCCCGGGTGGTCGCCTCGTGCAGGGAGTTCAGGCCTCGGGAAGAGTGATCCCGCGGGCTGTTCAAGCGGGCAGCGCGGGTGCACGGTAGGGGTCAACTCCATGCGCCCCAACCCCAACCCCACGGTCATCCTCCGACACTGCGACGCGTACGACCCGGAGCGTATCCGGGGCATCGTTCGCGAGGGCCTCGACACGCTCGGGCTACGGCCGCGGGGCCGCACGCTGGTGAAGCCCAACATCGTGTCCTCGGGCGAGCTGTTCAAGCACGCGTACACCCGGCCGGAGTTCGTCGAGGGCGTGCTGCGCGCCCTACAGGACCGCGACCACGGGGCGATGACCGAGCTCGCGGTGGGCGAGCGCTGCGGCATCACCATCCCGACGCGGCGGGCCTTCGAGGGCGCCGGGTACAACCCGATGCTCAAGCGCGTGGGGGCCAAGCGGTACTGCTTCGAGGAGGAGGCCCAGGTGGAGATCCCCCTCACGCACGCCGCGAGGCTGCGCGACTACGTGTTCACCCCGGAGCCCGTCGCGAAGGCGGATTTCTTCGTCAACTGCCCGAAGTTCAAGGCCCACCCGTGGACCACGGTGACCTTCTCGATGAAGAACTACATCGGGATCCAGGACGACCGGCACCGGCTCATCGACCACGACCACCGGCTCAACGAGAAGATCGCCGACCTGCAGTACATCATCCAGCCGGAGTTCATCGCCATCGACGCGATCACCGCGGGCGAAGGACGGATGCTCACGCCGGTGCCCTTTCCCCTCAACCTCGTGATCATGGGCAACAACCAGCTCGCCTTCGACGCGGTGTGCTGCCACCTCATCGGGGTCGACCCGCTGTCCGTCGACCACCTGCGCCTCGCCTACGAGCGCGGCTTCGGGCCCGTCGACCTCGCCAGCATCCGCATCGAGGGCGACGTCTCCTTCGAGGAGGCCCGCGCCCGCGCGAAGGGCTTCAAGGTGGGCCTCATCCGCGTCGAGAAGTACTTCGAGGGATCGCACATCACGGCCTACGCGGGCCCCCCGCCGGAGGGGGAGAAGACCGACTACTGCTGGGGCGGCTGCCCCGGGGCCATCGAGGAGGCGATCGAGATCATCCGGCTCTTCGACGCCGAGGCCGACACCAAGATGCCGCGCGTCCACGTGGTGTTCGGCGCCTACGAGGGGCCCATCGACGCGGCGCCCGGCGAGAAGGTCATCTTCATCGGCGACTGCTCCGCCTGGGAGGGCAAGCTCCAGGACCAGGTCGTCCAGCTCCGATCGGTCTACAAAGACCGCGCGACCAAGGACCCGCACACCGCGAAGCACGACGACGTCTTCGCCAAGATGGCCTCGGTGCTGGCGAAGCTCCGACGCCACAGGGACGACCCCTTCATCCGGCTGGAGGGGTGTCCGGTGAGCGTCGCCGAGCAGGTGCTCTTCCTGGTCTTCTTCAGCGGCGCGAAGAACCCCTTCCTCGACCCCGTGGAGTCCGTCGCCTTCAACAAGGCCTACCTCCAGTGGCGCTCGGTCACCGCGCTCCGACGGCTGCAGGGCATCCCCTACCAGAAGCCCGGCGCGGCCGACCGCGGCGACGCTCGACCCACCGTCGACGCCCCTCCCTCCGCCGACGCCGAATAGCGCGCCGCTCCTCCACTCTTCCATCGCAGCTTCCAGCACGGTGAACGCCCCCGCAGGGCGTGCCTTGACCTGTGTGCCGCAGCCATGGGACATCGCGGCCCCATAGGTCGCGGTTGGGTGCCGCGATGCACACCACGAGGTAGCGATGCGGTCTTCAAGTTCCCTGGTTCTTCTCCTTGCGACGCTGGGCAGCGGCCTGGTCGCGTGCTCCGACCCCGCCGGCAACAACAACATCATCGACTCGGGCAACCCGGTCGACACCGGCTCCCCCACCGACACCGGCACGCCGACCGACCGCGGCACGGATGCAGGCTCGCCCACCGACACCGGCTCCACGATGGACACCGGCCCCGAGCTGGACGCCGGTCCGAGGACCGACACGGGCCCCGCCGCGGACACCGGCCCCGCCGCCGACCGCCCCGCGGCCGACGCCGGTCCGCCTTACGATCCCTGCGCCGCCAGCGCGGTCGTCGACCTCAACGCGATGGGCACCACCGCGGGCAACGTCACGCGCATCACCCGCAACAACAACAGCGTCGGCGCCATGGCCCCGCTGGTCGGACCCTGTGGCCGCCCCGGCCACGAGGTGGTGTTCCGCTACACCCCGCGCACCAACGCCCGGCTGCGCATCAGCACCGACAACGCGGGCACCGACATGAACTTCGACACCGTCGTCTGGGCGCAGCCGATGTGCGCGCCCGCCGGCGCCGGTGACGCGGGCGTGATGGCCCTCGGCTGCAACGACGACAACGGCACCGCGCCGCGCGGCCGCGCCTCGTCCTTCTCGACCGCCACCGCCGCCGCGATGGGCACGCCCCTCTTCATCGTGGTCGCGGGCTACACCCCGACGACCGGCGCTCCGTACGTCGAGCAGGGCAACTTCGAGCTCTCGGTCACCGAGATCGCGACCGTGGCCGTCGGCGGCATGTGCGACCCGGCCGGCGCCGCCAGCGTCTGCGCCACGGGCTCCACCTGCGTCGGCGGCTCGGCCACCGCCATGGGCACCTGCGTCGCCGAGGGCGCGCGTGGCGCCGCCTGCCGCACCGCCGCCCCGCGCTGCGACACCCCGCTCGAGTGCTCCGCCACCACCGGCACGGGCACCTGCCGCGCGATCGTCGCCGTCGGCGGCGCCTGCGAGATCGCCAACACCACCTCGATCTGCATGGGCACCGCGGTCTGCTACAGCGCGACCATGGGCGCGACCATGGGCACCTGCATCGCCGAGGGCGCTGCCAACGGCCGCTGCCGCGCGACCGGCACCGCCTGCGACGCGGGCCTCGCCTGCAGCGGCTCGGTGACCTCCACCTCCTCGCGCTGCCGCACCGCCGTCGCGGCGGGCGCCACCTGCGACCCGACCGGCGTCATGAACGTCTGCGCCACGGGCACCAACTGCGTGACCCGCGCGGGCGCCTCCACCTGCGTCGCCCAGGGCGCCCAGGGCGGAGCCTGCCGCACCGACTCGCCCCGCTGCGACACCGGCCTCGAGTGCTCCAGCAGCGGCACCGGCGTGTGCCGCGCCGTCGCCGCCGTCGGCGCCGCCTGCGACACCAGCAACGTGACGACCATCTGCGCGATGGGCGCCTCCTGCATCGCGACCACCCCGGGCTCCGCGATGGGCACCTGCCGCGCCGCCGGCACCGTCGCCGGAACGGCCTGCCGCGACGCCGCCCCGCGCTGCGACACGGGCCTCGACTGCAGCGCCATGACCGGCAGCGGCATCTGCCGCCGCTCGGTGGCCGCGGGCGCCGCGTGCGTCCCGGGCAACATCGCCGACGTCTGCGCGGTGGGCACCGCCTGCCTCCCGACCTCGCCGACCGCGGGCACCTGCTCGATGGGTCGCGCGGAGACCGAGCCGAACAACACCCCGGCGATGGCCCAGGCCGCGATCACCGCGAGCGCCATCTTCACGGGCTCGGCGACGGACACGGACGCCGACTGCTTCCACGTCACCGTCCCCATGGGCGGGGCGATCTTCGCCGAGAGCAGCCTCGTGGCCACGACCACCTGCGCGAGCGGCGGCCCCGACCCCGTGATCGACATCTACAACCCGGCGAACACCCGCATCGCCGGCGTCGATGACACCACCGGGCGCGGCCTCTGCGGCACGCTCAACCCCGCCAGCACCGCGGCCGTCCGCGGCCTCGCCGCCGGCACCTATACGGTGTGCATCGAGGGCTTCAACGAGATGCCCACCAACTACCTGCTCACCATCGGCGTCTACACGGGCCTCTGAGGCCCTACGCCTTCCCGCCCCTCGGCGGGCCCGGTCCCGGGTCCGCCCCTCATCCCCCCTTCATCGCTCCCCATCGCATCGACTACGGCAGGCGGCGCAGCCGATCCAGCATCTGGATCGCCGTGAGGTTGCGCATGTTGTAGCCGAAGCGCAGGCCCGCGTCGGTGAAGTACGCCGGCTCGGTGCTGCCGCCGTTCACGAAGACCGAGGGGTGGATCCGATCGGAGGAGACGCCGTGCGAGGGCAGCGGCTGGAGCGCGGCCCAGAAGTCGAGCAGCGGGATGTGCCTCGCCGCCGCGACCGCGCGAATGGTGTCGTTGAAGCGCAGCGCCGCGGCCGCCGGACCGGCGCCGTCGTTGCGGTCGGGGATGGTGCTGAGCGCCACCACCGTCCCGCCCGACTCGGCGATGTCGACGATGGTGTTGAGGTTCGACTGGAACATCGTGACGTTGCTCCGATCGATGTCGTTGGTGCCGTACATGACGATCGCCCACGCGGGGTGGATCGCGGCGAGCTCTCGACGCAGGGGTGAGCTGCTCCCGCCCGCGAGGGCGTCGTCGGTGGTCCAGCCCGCCGTCGCGCTCACGCTCGCGCGGTTGAAGGAGTTGCGCGTCTGTCCATCCTGCGACGGCAGCGCCGTCATCCGGAAGTACTGGATCGTCGGGTCGAGCGCCGTGTAGGGGCCGAGCGATCCCCAGCCGAAGCCTACGTCCGTGAGGAAGCTCCCGGACTCGGTGATGGAGTCGCCGATCTTTGCGAACACCGTCAGCCGGTTGCCCATCGCCACGCCGCGCGCCCGCACCTCGCGGACGTGCGCCACGGTCACGCTGTCCCAGGCGGGCAGCGCGACCCCATCGGCGGGGAGCGCGCCGACGTCCGTCTGCGACCCGCTGTCCGGCGTCCCCGCGTCGCGGACCCCGGTGTCGCGCGGACCGGAGTCCCTCACGCCGCTGTCCAGCGGGCCGGTGTCCCTCGAGCCCGCGTCGAGGGTGGTCCCGGTGTCTCGCGCTCCGGTGTCGCGCGGGACGTCGAGGCCTCCCAGGTCGACGGCGACGCTCCGGTCGATCGGCGCGGGCACATCGAGGAACGACCCCTCGTCCGCGACCGCGGCGTCCGCCGTCACCTCGTGGAGCATCACGGAGGGCTCCGGGAAACAGCCCGCGAACAGGCATCCAAGCGCGATCCAGGCAGTGCTCCGAGGGGCCATCTTGTTTCTATAGTACCGGCAGCGTGGGGTTCGTCAGTCGAACGGGCGGACATCAGTGATACAACGCCGGGGTGTCGGCTCGTCGGTCGCGTCTCCTGGTCGGCGCACTCCTCACCCTGGCAGGCCTCGTCGTGCGCCCGGGTGAAGCGCGGGCCTATCCCTTCGAGCGGCGGCTCTCCCTTCGCGGTGAAGGCTCCTTCGCGGCCATCGTGGGATCGACCGCCAACGACCACTACTCGACCGGCGTCGTGACGCGGGCCTTCGTCGGGCTGACCATCGTCGACCCGGTGTCGCTTCAGCTCTCGGCCCTGGAGGCGATCTTCCCCTCGCGCACCGACCCGACCTCGCTCAACTCCAGCTTCACCCTCGGGGTGCGCTTCGAGCCCCGCACGGTGCGCCCGGAGGGGAGGATGTTCCTCGACGTCAACGCCGGGGTCACCACCACGGGCTTCAAGCTCCGACCGACCTTCGATCTCGGCTTCGGCTGGGAGTTCCAGCTCTCGCGGTACTTCTTCATGGGTCCGGTGGTGCGCTACACGCACATCGTCCAGCCCGACGGCCTCGTCGGCATGGACGACTCGGACACGCACTACCTCTCGCTCGGGCTCTCGATCTTCATCCGCCCCTTCCCCACGCCGGTGACTCGTCGCGGGCGCCTCGTGGTGATCGGCCTCGGCGACGAGCCCGACGGCGACTACGACGGCGTCGGCGACTCGGTCGACCAGTGCCCGCAGGTGGTCGAGGACCACGACGGCTACGAGGACGACGACGGCTGCCCCGACCTCGACGACGACAACGACAACCTCCCGGACTCGGAGGACCGCTGCCCCCGCGCGCCGGAGACGGTCAACGGCTTCGAGGACGAGGACGGCTGCCCCGACACGCTCCCCGCCTCGCGCGAGCACATCGAGTGGAACGGCAACGAGATCCGCCTCCGGCAGCGCGTCTACTTCGCCGTCGGCCGCTGGCAGGTGCCGCCGCTCTTCAACCCCATCCTGACCGAGCTCGGCGACTTCCTCGTGGCGCACCCGGAGATCCGACGGCTGCGCGTGGAGGGCCACTCGGACGACCGCGGCACCCGACGCGAGGGCTTCTCGCTCTCGCTGCGGCGGGCGCAGAGCGTGGTGGCCTTCCTCGTCGAGCGCGGCGTCTCCAGCGCTCGCCTCGAGCCCGTGGGCTTCGGCGACACGGTGCCCCTCGACCGCGCGCACGACGAGGTCACCCGCGCCCGCAACCGCCGCATCGAGTTCATCATCGGAGAGGGTCCCCTCGGGAGGGCCCCGGCCCTACCGGAGGGGGTATGGACCCCGACGACGAACAGCGTCGTGCTCCCGTCCACGCAGCCCACGCTGCCCCTCGTCCCGCCACGGAGCGAAGCCCCGACGCCATGATCGGCCTCATCATCAACCCCAACTCGCGCAAGAACCGCCACCGCCGCGGGCGCATCGCCCGCTTCGAGAAGGTGCTCGGCAAGCGCGGTCACGTCATCGAGACGCCCTCCGTCGACGCGATCATCCCCGCGCTCAAGACCTTCGCCGCCGAGGGCCGCCGCTACTGGATCGCCGACGGCGGCGACGGCGCGCTGCACTGGATGATCAACGAGGCCGTGCGCTTCTTCGGCGCCGCGCGCGCCGCGGAGACCGCCATCTACATGCCCACCGGCGGCGGCTCGGTGGACTTCGTCGCCAAGTACCTCGAGCTCGACGGCGACCCGCTCACCCTGGTCGGGCGCCTCGCCGAGCAGATCGCCGAAGGCAGGGCGCCGACCACCCGCAACGTCCCCTCGCTGCTCCTGCAGGGCAAGCAGGTGGTCTATGGAGACGAGTCCACGGAGTTCCGCCGCTACGGCTTCGGCACCGCCCTCGCGGGCTACGGCGCCAACTTCTACGGCCCGCTCTACCGCGGCGAGGGCAAGCACGGCCCGGTGCAGATCGCCCGGCACATCGCGTCGGCCTTCGGCGCGGCGGCGCTGCGCAGCGCCTTCGTCGGCCCGCTGTCGGCGCTCAAGCCCCCGGTGCTGCGGCGCGCCGAGGACGACTACCTCCGACCGCTGCGCGCCGAGGTGCGCATCGACGACGCGGTGCTGCGGGGCGACGACGGCCGCGCGATCGTCGCGCACACGGCGCTCAACTGCGCCTCGCTGCCGCTCAACCTCGCGGAGATCATGCGGGTCTTCCCGAAGGCCGACGGCTCGCAGATGCACGTCCACGCCGGCGACGTGAGCGCCGCGGAGATGGCCCGGGTGTTCCCCGGATTGATGACCGGGCGCTCGGTGAACCACCTGCTGGCCAACGCCTTCGACGGGCCCGCGAAGACGCTCGAGATCACCTGCCGCGACGGCGACGAGATGACCCCGGTGATCGACGGCGAGCTCTTCTATCGGATCACCTCGCTCCGGGTCACCATGGGCCCGGTGTTCCGCATGGTCTCGCCGTAGCGCGCTTCCGGCGGAGCGTTCATCATCGCCGCGGGCGATGTTTCCAACGACGACGCGGTTTCGAGCGATCGATGTGCTCGGCAAAGGGGGGATGGGCGTCGTCTACCGCGCCTTCGACGCCGAGTCGGCGCGCGTGGTGGCGCTCAAGACCGTGCGGCGCCCCTCGGGCGACGACCTCTATCACCTGAAGGAGGAGTTTCGGGCCCTCACGGGCATCTCGCACCCCAACCTGGTCGAGCTCCACGAGCTCTTCGTGGACGGAGAGCAGAGCTACTTCACCATGGAGGTCATCGAGGGCACCGGCATCCTCGAGTACCTCTGGGGCGACGGCACCACCGCCACCGGACCCGGCATCCCCCCGGACGGCATCGCCCGCCTCGACGCGGTGCTCCCGCAGCTCGTCGCGGGCATCGCCGCGCTGCACGACGAGGGCAGGCTGCACCGCGACCTCAAGCCCTCCAACGTGATGGTCACCTGGGACGGGCGCGCGGTGGTGCTCGACTTCGGACTGAGCCTCGCGTGGCGCGAGGCCGCCGTCGACCCGACCTCGTCCACCTACGGAACGCAGCGGTACATGTCCCCCGAGCAGCTCGAGGGCGCCGCGCTCACGCCCGCCTCCGACTGGTTCGCGCTCGGCGTGCTGCTCTTCGAGGCCCTCACCGGGACGCTCCCCTACCGGGGCTCCGTCGCGGAGATCGCCGAGCAGCAGCGCGTGGGGCCGCCCTCGCCCGCCGACCGCGCGCCGGGGCTCCCGCCGAGGCTCGACGCCCTGGTGAGGGCGCTGCTGCAGCCGGTGCCCTCGGCGCGCCCCGGGGTCGGGGAGATCCTGCAGATGCTCCAGGAGACGCCGACGCCGCGCTCGTCGCTGCGGATGCTGGTGCCCGTCGAGGCGCCCTTCCTCGGGCGAGGGCGCGAGCTCGAGGCGCTGCGCGAGGGCGCCGCGCGCGTGGAGTCCGCGGGCCTCTCGCTGGTCACCGTGGAGGGCGTCTCGGGCATCGGCAAGACCGAGCTCCTGCGCCGCTTCCTCGCCAGCATGGAGGCCGAGGCCGGAACCGTGATCTTGCGGGGTCGCTGCCAGCCTCGCGAGTCGGTGCGCTTCAAGGCCTTCGACGGGCTCGTGGACGCCCTCAGCCGGCACCTTCGCCGCCTCGGCGACGGGGCCGCGGCCTTCCGCCCGGCGGACCTGCGCGACCTGCTCCGGCTCTTCCCGGTGCTCGCCCGCGTGTCGGGCTTCGACCTCCCGCACGGCGACGAGGGCGCGACCAACCCCGACCCTCGCGCGGCGCGTCGGCGCGCGTTCGCCGCCCTGCGCAGCGTGTTCACCCGCCTCGGCGCCTCCGTGCGCCTCGTGCTCTGGATCGACGACGCGCACTGGGCCGACGAGGACAGCGTGGCGCTGCTGCGCGCGCTGCTCCAGCCGCCCGATCCCCCGCGGGTGCTGGTGATCGCGAGCTGGCAGCGCGAGCTCCGCGGCGCGAGCTCGATGGTGACCGCGCTCGAGTCGCTCGGGCGCTCGCTCCCTCCTGGCGCGCACACGGCGCTCTCCGTCGAGCCGCTGGGTCACGCCGACGCCCGCGAGCTCGCTCGCCGCATCCTCGGCGACCGCGAGGTCGACCTCGACGCGCTGCTCACCGAGTCCGGGGGGACGCCCTACTACCTCACGGAGCTGTGCCGCCGGGCGCGGGAGCTCCCGCCCGAAGGCGTCGCGCGCCTGCGCCTCTCGGACGTCATCGGAGAGCGCCTCGACGCGCTGCGCGCCGCCGAGCGGACGCTGCTGGAGTTCGTCGCCGTCGCCGGCCGGCCGCTGCCGCGCTCGCTGCTGGTGCGGGCCTCGGGCGTCGGCGGGCACGCGCGGCGGGCGCTGCTGCGCCTCGGGGAGCTGCGCCTCGGGCGCACCACCGGCGCCTCCGAGGAGGAGCTGGTGGAGCCCTGGCACGACCGGGTGCGCGCCGCGGTGCTGGAGGCCTGTCCCCCGGAGCGGCGTCGCTCGACGCACCTGCACGTCGCCGAGGCGATGATGGCCTCCTCGGACGCCGATCCGGAGCTGCTGGTGATGCACCTGGAGGGCGCCGGCGACCCGGTGCGCGCCGCGACCTTCGCCGTCGCCGCCGCCGAGCGCGCGGAGCAGGCCCTGGCCTTCGACCGCGCGGCGGGCCTCTACGCCGTCGCCCTCGCGCACCCTCCCGCGGACGCCTCGCTCGCCGAGCTCTGGCGCCGTCGCGCCGACGCGCTGGTGGCGTGCGGCCGGGGGGGCGACGCGGCGGAGGCCTTCGTGCGCGCGGCGGACAGCGCGAGCGACGCCACGGTGGGCGACGTGCTCGACCTGCGAAGGCGAGCGGCGGAGCAGTTCCTGTTCTCGGGGCGCTACGAGGAGGGCCTTCGGGTGATGCGCGTGGTGCTCGACGCGGTGGGCGTCTCGCTGCCCGGCTCTCCCCGCGCGGCCATCCTCTCGGCGCTCGCGGGCCGATCGCGCTTCCTCGCCCGCTCGCTCGGTCCGCTCTTCCTCCGCGGCCGCCGGGCCCCGGTCTCTCCGCAGCGCCTCGACGCCCTCTGGACCGCCTGCGCCGCGCTCTCCATGGTGCAGCCCGCGCTCGCCGACGCGATGGGCGTGCAGCACCTGCTGGAGTCGCTCGACCTCGGTGACCCCTCCCGCGCCGTCCGCGCCCTCGGCTACGAGGCGACCTGCGAGTCCTCCCTCGGCGGGAGCTTCTTCCGCGACCGCTCTCGCCAGCTCCTCGAGGAGACCGCCCGCATCGCCGCGAGCACCGGCCGGCCCTACGACCACGCCTGGTCGCTGATGGCCGAGGGGACCGCGGCGTGGCTGCGCGCCGACTGGGCCTCGTCCTTCGACCGCTGCGACGCCGCCCTCGCGGTCTACACGCGCGAGTGCCGCGGCGTGGCCTGGGAGGTCGCCACGTCGCGCATCTACGCGCTCTCGTCCCTGGCCCTGATGGGGCGCTTCGGCGAGCTCGGTCGGCGGCTGCCCGAGGCCCTCAACGAGGCCGAGGCCAACGGCGATCGCTTCGCCCTCGGCGGCTACGCCGTGGGCCAGCACGGGCTGCACTGGGTCGCCGCGGGCCGCCTCGACGCGGGCCACGGATACGCCGAGCGGGCACGATCGACGTGGCTGCCCGGGAGCTTCCACCTGCAACGCTACGCCTACCTCGTGGCCACCACGCAGGCGGACCTGGCGCGGGGCGACGGGTGGGGGGCGTTCCAGCGCATGGAGGCCGACTGGGCGGCGCTGGAGGCGGCGCAGTTTCTCCGGCTCGAGGTGCCCGGCGTCGAGCTGCTCCAGCTCCGGGCGCGGGCGGCGCTCGCCTGCGCCGGACAGATTACCTCCACGAGTAAAAACGGCTGGACCCGGGTGCGCCTGCTCTCGCTCGCCGACGACGCCGCCACGCGCATCGCGCGCTGCCCGCTCCCCTTCGCCGCGCCCACGGCGGCGCTCCTCCGCGCCGGGCATGGGCTCCGCGCGGGTCGGCCCGACCTGGCTCGTACCGAGCTCACCCGGGCGCGCGACGGCTTCGCGAAGGCCGGGATGGCGGCGCACCGCGCGCTGCTCACCTGGGAGCTCGACTCCATCGGGCGCCGCGTGGCGAGCGCGCCCCCGGAGGAGGTGCGAGCGTGGGCCGAGCGAGAGGGCGTCGCGAACCTCGGCGCCCTGCGGCGAGCGCTGCTCTGGGGCTGAGCGGGGCCCTCAGCCGGCGAGGTGGTGGCTGGAGTGGCGGGGGAGCACGAAGCGGGCGTCGTCCTGCTCGGGGTTGAGCACGGTCTGCTCGCGCAGCGAGACCATCTGCGCGCGAGGGTCGGAGACGACCTTGCCGACGCGCACCATCAGGTCGCCCTTCACCAGCAGCAGCGAGCGCTGCACGGAGATGACCGCCGAGGCCGAGAGCTGCATCTCCCCGAGCCAGGCGTCCATCACCTGGTCGAAGGCCCAGCGGTGCAGCACCACCGGGAGCTCGTAGTCGAGCACCGTGTTGATGTGCTTCCCGAGCATCGCGCGCGTCGACGGCTCGAAGCGCTTGGGCGCGGTGCGCGTGCCGATGAGCACGATGCGCCGACGCTGGGTGTAGCCCGACGGGGAGTCGAGGATCGCGACGACCTCCGGCGGTGGGGTCGCCCGCCCGGCGAGGCGCATGACCTCGAGGAAGTCCTGGGCGCCGATGCGGTCGAGCGCGGAGGCGTCGGTGCCGACCTGGCCGAGCGCGTCCTGCAGGGCGTTGACCGCCTCGGTCAGCCGCGTGGTGTCGATGTCCTGTCGAGGCCTCATCGTCCCTCCTCCTCCTTCAGGTCGAGCTCTCGGGGCAGCAGCGCCTCGGGGATCGAGTCGAGCCCGAGGATCTCCACCATGTGCGGATAGCCGTCCTTGTAGAGCCTCTGGTCGATGGCGCGGAGCACGGCGAAGTCCGGGAGCTCCCACTCCTCCGGGTCCCAGATCATGCAGCGGTCGCCAGGGGCCTTCGACGCGTGGAGCACGGCGTTGACCGCGTGGCGCGCGGACTCGTTGGCCGCCTCCATGGTCGTGAGCCGGGTGAAGGTCTTCATGTACGTCCCGGCGAGGATCCACGCGCCGTTCTGGAGCTCGTAGCCGTCGTGGCGCTCGTCCGGGAGGTTGAGCCGACCGGGGCGCAGCTTCCACTCGCCGGGGCGGTTGATGAGGTAGGGCGAGAGGTTCTTGGCGATGTCCCTGGGCACCCTTCGGGCGCGGCGGCCGCCCTCTTCCTCGGTCACGAGCTCGCGGCGGAAGATGATGTTCTCGTCGAGGTGGTAGCAGCTCGGCGTGAGCTCGCCGTTGTCCTCGACGTCCAGTCCGCTCTGCGGCGAGAGCGTCTCCGAGACCGAGGTCCTCCCCCGGGGCGATCCGCGCTGCGCGATCGGGGTGACGGGCACCGAGTCCCCGGCCAGCTCCCGGTTGCTGCGACGCGAGCGCTGCGTGTCCATCGCGACGCTCTTGCGAACCTGCTCCCACACGGTGGAGGCGATCTGGTCGGGCGAGCACTTCCACGCGGGCAGCGAGCCGGTGGCGGACTCGCCGACGGCCACGTCCGCGGGCCGGTGGAAGGACCCGATGTCCACCGAGACGATGCCCCGGTAGCCGTGGATGCCGGTCGGGCGGCGCCGCCAGAAGTGGGCCTGCGAGATGGACGACAGCCTCCACGGGGCGTCCATGTAGAGCGTGTGCTCCTGGCCGAACTGGATGTTCGTGTCGAAGAGGTACTGCACCCCGGAGAGGTGCCGCAGCGGGCCGAGGCCCACGTTGCGGTCGGTCTCGGAGCCCGCGAGGCGTCGCTGCCATTCGTTGAGCGCGTCGATGTCCGTCGCGCGCTTCAGCCCGGGCTGGCCCTCGATCGCGGGCACGAGGTCGAGGGCCTCGCGAAACTTCCGCGCGAGGCCGTAGCCGACGTGCGGCGCGGCGTGCTCCAGGCGGTCTTCCGGGACGTCGACCTCGCCGTGCATCCGCCAGTAGAGCTCCTTCGCGGTGAAGTTGAACTCCGGCGCGTCGAGCATCGCGGTGAGCGGCGCCGCGACCACGAAGAAGTGCGGCCGCAGCGCGGTGTCGAAGTTGTAGTTCGACATCGCCTCCCCATCGACGATCACCCTCGGGAGCAGCACCCCGGGGCGGTGCAGGGCCGCGTCCGCCGTGGGCTGGTCGAAGTCCACCAGCTTCCCCCGGATGAACTTCACCCCGCGGTACACGAGGTAGTCGCGCCAGGGGTCGAACCAGGCCACGGAGGTCGGGCCGTTGAGCGTCGCGTCCGTGAGCTTGCGCCCGGAGAGCTGGTCGATCAGCAGCTGCGTCACGCAGTTGCCCTGGGTGCGCGCCTCGCTCTCGCTCGCGGTCATCGCCCCGAGCACCTCGGGGCCGAGCTCCATGTGCTTGCGGCACACGTCGCTGAAGCGCTCGCCCTCGATGAAGTCCCACCAGGTGAGGTCCTCGAACTCCCCGGCGCGGCGCTCGCTGCTGCTGGTCATGTACTGGAACAGCTTGGTGGTCAGCCGCGACACGTCCTGGGCGCTGTACCCGAGCTCGCGCACGAAGCTCTCGAGGATGGTGAGCGTGGTCTGCACCGACTGCGGCGGACGGCGCGGGAAGTTCACCAGGCGCTCGCGCTTCTCGGTGGTCCCGTCGCGGTTCTCGACCTCCTTGGACACCACGAGCCAGGTCGCCTCGGTGGAGACCAGGTTGTCGAAGACCGTGCGCAGCGCCGCGCCGAAGCGATCGTCGCCGCGCTGCAGCACCGGCGTCCGTCGCATGGGGTCGAAGAGGTGCCGGTAGAAGCCCGGGAAGTACCGGAAGCCGTGCTCGCCGGGGACGATGCCTCGCCCCTTCACGCGCACCTCGAAGCGGAAGCCGCTCATGCCCTCGACGCGCAGGATGTCCGGCTCCTCGCTCGCGAAGTCGAGCACCTCGTGGAGCTGCCGGGCCATCGCGCCGCGCACCCGGACCGCGGCCGCGATCGCCTCGTCGCTCGGCTCGATGGTGGGCTCCGCCGCGAGCTCCTGCGCCTCGCCCTCGCCCGGCTTGCGCGGCTTGCCCTCGACCAGCCTCGGCATCGGCGCGGTGAGCGCGACGGTCAGCGCCTGGTAGCCCGCGCCGCGCGTCGCCGCGATGAGCCTCGTGGAGAAGCTCGTCAGCGATTTCGTCACCTCCGCCCAGGGGGAGTCGACCTTCGTGTCCTTCTGCGAGGCCTCGAGCCCCGCGATCTCCTCCTCGGAGTACTCGAAGGTCGGGTGCCGCACGAAGGGCAGCGCGCGGGTGATGGGCCCCGAGCCCGCGTCGGCCTCCTCCTCGCTCGGGATGTACGCCCACTGCGTGCGAGCGACGCCGCCCACCGCGGGCAGGTGGTTCTCCCAGGAGTCCTCCGCGGGCTC
>CBIHPK010000041.1:0-47811 GCA_966211675.1 uncultured Myxococcaceae bacterium | reverse complement strand
CCACCGAGACCTGCCTGGACGGCTGCCTCGACGACCGCGACTGCGCCCCGATCGGATCGGTCGACGCGGGCTCGCGACCCCTCCACTGCGACCTCGCCCGCCATGCGTGCGTCGAGTGAGTCGTCGGCCGCGCGGGCGTCGCGGCCCCGGTTTACGATCCGGGGTAAAGTCCCGGGCCCATGCCAGAAGTTGACGCTCGCCCCGGACATGGGGCGAGGATGACCCCGAGGCATTCTTGACGCTGCGATCGAGCCAGCCAGACACCGCGGTCTCCGGGGAGCTCAGTCGGGGCGAGTCGGTGCTCGGTCGCTGCGTGATCGACCGCCGCCTGCGCCGCGACCGGCTGACCTCGGTCTACCTGGCGCGCGGCCGCGAGCCCGGCGAGGTGTTCACCGTGTGGACGGCGCACAGCTCGGTGATCGCTCGCTCCGAGCGGGCGGCGCACGTCTTCGGGCTGGAGATGGAGCGGCTCACGCTGCTCGAGCACCCGGGCGTTCCTCGCATCATCGCCTTCGACGCGTCGGAGACCGGGCCGGTGGTGATCTCCGCGAGGCGTCCGGGGAGCTCGCTGCGGGAGATCATCGCCTCGGGCTCCGACCGCTCGGCGAGGCTGGGATCGAAGGTGCTCCAGGGCCTCACCCGCATCCTGGAGCTGCTCCATACGCAGAGCCCTCCGGTACTGCACCGGGGCCTCGGACCGGAGCGCGTGGTGCTCGACGAGGAGGGCGAGGTGCACCTCGAGGAGTGCGGCTACCTGCACGCCCTGGTCACCGCGGGCTTCGTCACCGACCGCACCGTGCTCGCGTGCGCCCAGCCCGGCTACCAGACGCCCGAGGAGCTGGCCTTCCCGCCGACCCCGGCGCTCGACGTCTTCGCCCTGGCGACGATGCTCTTCGAGCTCTTCACGGGGCGGCTGCCCTTCGGCGAGGTTTCCTCCTCCGGGCTCGCGGTGGCCCTGCGCCAGGAGCACCTGCCGACGGTCTCGCTCCACCGCGACGACCTCCCCTATGGCGTCGACGCGGTCTTCGAGCGCGCCTTCGGCGTGGCGCGGGGGGAGGGCTACTCCACCGTCCAGTCCTTCGCGCGCGACATGCTGGGCGCCCTCGAGCCGGACGTCTCGGCTCGCCTCACGCTCCCAGGCCCCGAGGCCGCGCTCCCCGAGGGCCACGCGGACGCCGGGGTCAACCTCTCGATCGCGGTCGACCCCGAGCCCACGCCCTCGTACGGCAACTACGGCGCGATGCTCGCGCAGATCGACGCCCGCCGCGCCGGGACCTCCCCCCTCCCGGAGGCCCGCGAGCTCGCCGCCGAGCCCGAGATCCCGCCCGCCCCCGTCCTTCCGGACCTTGGCGCCTCGGGCAGCGGTTCGGCGGCGGACGCGGCGCGGCTCGCCTCCGCCAAGCGCACGCTCCCGGGCGGGAGCTTCTCGCTCGGACCGAGCGTGGCCCCGCTCCGACCCGTCCCGCACCCCCCCGAGCCGGAGCCCGTGGAGCTCTCGTCCTCGGCGCTCCAGTCCTTCGACAGCGAGGCGATCGACCTCACCTCGCGCGACCAGCAGCCCATCAGCAGCTCGATCCGCGACGAGGCGGGTCGACTGGACATCCTGCAGGCCGACCAGCCCACGCAGGTCTCGCCCCTCCCTGCTCGAGAGCGCCCGTCACGCGTCTCCGCGACCTCTCGCCTGGTGGTCGACGCGCCCCGCGCCACCCCGGCGCCGCGGGCTCCCTCCTCGAACCCGACCAGCGCGCTGGCGAGGAGCTCCGCCCCCTCGGGCCCGCTCTCGCCTTCCCGTCTCCCGGCTCCCGGCCGTCTCCCCTCGGACCTCGGGCGGGTCTCTTCGATCCCGGCCTCGGCCACCCCCGACGCGGCCCAGCTCTTCGCCCAGTCCGCTCGACTGCTGGCCGTGTCGACGGTGATCGCGGCGGTGTGCGTCACCACGGGCCTGCTCTACATCGCCCGCGCCTCCGACGAGCTGAAGGCCGCGCTGCGCTCCCGAAACGCCTCGACCCCCACGCTGGAGATCCCCCCGGTGGCGGCGGTGCTCGACGCCGGTGCTCCCGTCGCGGTCGAGCCTCCCGCCCCGATGGACTCGGACGCCGGCGTCTCCGTCGCGATGGACCTCGGCGCCCCGGCCCTGAGCGCGGTCGCCCCGGTCGACCGGACGGCCATGGATGCCTCGGCCCCGTCGACGAGACCGGCGGTCCCTGGAGCCGCGACGCTGACGCGGCTGATGACGGCGCTGCGAGGCCCGGTGGCCGACTGCGTGGAGGGCGTCGAGGCGCGCTCGGTCACCCTCTGGCCGCGCTTCGATGGCGCCACGGGGGCGGTGGTGCACCTGCGCCTGCGGGGCATCTTCGCCGAGGCCCCGATGGGCCCGTGCCTCGACGAGGCGGTGCGCCGGCTGCGCGTCCCGCCCTTCGCGGCGCCGAGCTGGGAGCCCTCGCTGACCTTCCCCATCGCGCCCCCGCGATGGATCCCCAGCCCCGCTCGCTGAGCTCCCCCCTCAGGGCGTCTGTAGCGAGACCGCGGCGATGCGCCGGCCGCCGTCCCCGAACCAGAGCACGCCCTCTCGGGAGTCGTCGGCGAGGTGGCAGAGGCTCTGCGACCAGTCGCAGCGCAGGTCGCCGCAGCGCAGCCCCGCAAAGGCCCCGAGCACCGCGCGCGGATCGCCCAGCTCTCGCCGCTGCAGCCTCCTCGGCTCGCCCCGCAGCGGCTGTCCCGGCTCACGGTAGGGGATCACCGCGAGAGTTCCTCCGGTCGCCGCGAGGAAGGCCCTGGGCTCCAGCGGGGCCACGCGTTCGAGCAGGGCGCACGCCGTCTCCGGCTCGGCGGGCGAGGGCCGATAGCCGCGCAGCGCCCCGTCGATGGAGCGCATGTCCGTCATGTTGAAGGCCACGCGGAGCATGTCGAGCCGGTGCGTGAGCGAGTGCTGGGCGACGGAGCGCGGCGCCGCCTGGCTCGCGATGCTCACCACCGCGGTGCCGTCGCGCTGCTGGCCCGTGGTGATGAGCTCGAAGCCCCCGTCGCGCTCGAAATCCCGCAGGTGCAGCGTGCGGTCGCCGGTGACCTCGCCGAGGCTCCGGTCGAGGTAGGCCCTGGGCGCGTGGCCCGGCGTGAGGACGTACGCTCGCACCTCGCGCCCGCCGCTCGCGACGCTCACCTCGAAGGCCACCACGCGCTCCTCGCCGCGGGCGGCGCCCACCACCGGGCCGACCACCGCGCCGTCCATGGCGAATCGTTCGGCGAGCGAACGATCGTCCGCGTCGTCGATGCGCTCGGCGCCCCACGGGGTGACTCGCCCCGCCTCCTCGGGGCGAGCGCCCGCCTCGGCCAGCAGGGCCGCCACCACGACGCGCTGGCCGTCCTTGAGGAGCATCACCTGCGCGGGAGGGATGGCGCCCCGGCCGAGCGCCTGCGTCGGCCGTCCGATGCATCGGTCGCCCGCGGAGCAGTCCATGGACTGCGAGAGGTCTCGGATGAGGGCCACCGCGCGAGCGAGGTGAGGGCTCGTCGGATCTCCCTGCGGGGACACGTAGTCCGACTCCTGGAAGGCCCCCACCTGCCAGGCGCGCAGCGTGGGCGCGCCTTCGGGGGTGAGGTGATCGAGCAGCGCGTTGGGGCCGCCCTCGGCGATGGCGCGCACGGTGCGCTCGGCCTCCTGCGGCGAGGGGTCGCCGGGGGGGACCTCGAAGGTGAGCCGCCGGTCGAGGTCGTCGACGTCGCTGGCGCGCAGCAGCCCGGCCTCGAGCGGAGAGAGCAGCCCGACCTCCGGGGCGCTGCCGCCGGGGCGGGGCAGCGGGAAGATGGTGAGCACGGTGGTGTTGGCGGGCATGCCCTCGGTCGCGGAGGTGCGGCCGAGGAGGTAGACCCAGCCCTGGGCGATGCGTCCGAAGGAGAGGCGCGCCCCCACGGGCCAGCGGCGCACCCGGTGGATCTCGTCGCCGCGCGGGTCGTGGAAGAGCACCCAGACGTCCGAGGCCTCGTCCGCGGTGCCGGTGGCCATCACCGCCGAGAAGCGACCTCGGAAGACCTCGGTGCAGAGCGGACCGAAGTGCAAGGTGCGCCCGGTGCGGTAGCGGGCGAGGGTGCGGAAGGTCTCCTCCGGGCAGCGCGCCACCGAGTCGACCGGCGGGGGCGCGGCCGCGGCGTTGGCGCCGTGACGTCCGGCGCGGGTGCCGCTGCGACGCGCGCTGGCGATGGTGCGGGCGGCGGGGCGGGCGGGGGCGGTCCCCTCGCAGGCCGCGGCGCCCACCGCGGCGGCCAGGGCGAGATGGTGCAGGCGCATGGGAGGCCTCGGACCGTAGAACAACGGCCGGGTTCGATACAACAACGCCGACGCCCCGCGCTGGAACGAAGTCCCGGCGGGGCGCCGTGCGAGACCTATGCGTTCAGGTCCGAGCGGGGACCTCGATCAGAAGTCCATCCCGCCGCCGTGGTCGTGGCCGCCGTGGCCGCCGCCGCCGCCCGACTCCTTCTGGTTCTTCGGCCGCTCGGCGACGAGCGCCTCGGTCGTCAGCATGAGGCCCGCCACCGAGGCGGCGTTCTGGAGCGCGCAGCGGACGACCTTGGCCGGGTCGATGACGCCCATCTCCAGCATGTCGCCGTAGGTGTCGGTCGCGGCGTTGTAGCCGAACGACCCGGTGCCCTCGCGGACCTTGTTGACCACGATCGAGCCCTCGCGACCGGCGTTGGCGCTGATCTGGCGGAGGGGCTCCTCGATGGCGCGGCGGATGATCTGCACCCCGAAGCGCTGCTCGTCGCTGAGCTGGAGCGCGTCGAGCGAGGACGACAGGCGGATGAGCGCCACGCCGCCGCCCGGGACGACGCCCTCTTCCACGGCCGCGCGGGTCGCGTTGAGCGCGTCCTCGACGCGGGCCTTCTTCTCCTTCATCTCGACCTCGGTGGCGGCGCCGACCTTGATCACGGCCACGCCACCGGCGAGCTTCGCCAGGCGCTCCTGGAGCTTCTCGCGGTCGTAGTCCGAGGTGGTGTTCTCGATCTGGCCGCGGATCTCCTTCTCGCGGGCCTTGATCGCGTCCGCCGAGCCGGCGCCGTCGATGATGGTGGTGTTGTCCTTGTCGATCTTGACGCGGCGAGCGCGGCCGAGGTCGCTGAGGGTCACGTTCTCGAGCTTGGTGCCGAGCTCCTCGGCGACGACCGAGCCGCCGGTGAGGATCGCGATGTCCTTGAGCATCTCCTTGCGGCGGTCGCCGAAGCCCGGGGCCTTGACGGCGGCGCACTGCAGGGTGCCGCGGAGCTTGTTGACGACGAGCGTCGCGAGGGCCTCGCCCTCCACGTCCTCGGCGAGGATGAGGAGCGGCTTCTGCTGGCGGGCGATGCTCTCGAGCACCGGCAGGAGGTCCTTCATGTTGGAGATCTTCTTCTCCGAGATGAGGATGTACGGATCCTCGAGCGACGCGACCATGCGCTCGGCGTCGGTCACGAAGTAGGGCGAGAGGTAGCCGCGGTCGAACTGCATGCCCTCGACGACGTCGAGCGTGGTGTCCGCGCTCTTCGCCTCTTCGACGGTGATGACACCCTCCTTGCCGACCTTCTCCATGGCGTCCGCGAGGAGCGTCCCGATGGTCTCATCGCCGTTGGCGGAGATGGTGCCGACCTGGGTGATCTCCTTCTTGTCGTTGGTGCTCTTGGCGAGGTCCTTGAGCGCCGCGACGATGGTCTCGACGGCCTTGTCGATGCCGCGCTTGATCTCCATCGGGTTGTGGCCCGCGGCGACCAGCTTCGAGCCCTCGCGGAAGATCGCCTGGGCGAGCACGGTGGCGGTGGTGGTGCCGTCGCCCGCGGTGTCCGAGGTCTTCGAGGCCACTTCGCGCACCATCTGGGCGCCCATGTTCTCGAAGCGGTTCTCGAGCTCGATCTCCTTGGCGACGGTGACGCCGTCCTTGGTCACCACGGGGGAGCCGAAGGACTTCTCGATCACCACGTTGCGGCCCTTGGGACCGAGGGTGACCTTGACGGCGTTGGCGAGGGCATCAACGCCCTGCAGCACGAGCTTGCGGGCGGTTTCGGTGTAGACGATTTCCTTGGCGGCCATCTTTGGATTCTCCTTGAAAGGTTTCTTTGAACTTCGATGTGGGAAGAGACGGATCAGTCGTTCGTGATCACGCCGAGGACGTCTTCCTCGCGGATGATCAGGTGCTCGACGTCGTCGATCTTCACCTCGGTGCCGGAGTACTTGCCGAAGAGGATCTTGTCGCCGGCCTTGACCTCGACGGGGCGGAGCTTGCCGTCGTCGCCGACCTTGCCCGCGCCCACGGCGATGACCTGGCCCTCGATGGGCTTCTCCTTGGCCGAGTCGGGGATGATGATCCCGCCCTTGGTCTTCATCTCGGCCTCGAGGCGCTTGACCAGGATGCGATCCTGCAGGGGACGAATCTTCATGATGCTGTACTCCTCGAAATGTTGGTTGTGGTGAACGGACCGTTGATCTACCGGCCCGGCGCGAGATCGCGGCCGGGTCGAAGCCCTCCCCCTGGGCAGTCGAAGGGCAAGCCAGTGCCAGACCCCGTTCGCCGTCGGCCCACCCATGGAGGGGGCACGCGGGCGGACGCGATTTCTGGCACTCACCGGCCTCGACTGCCAGGAGCGGCGCGCAACATAGACTCCGATCGGGGGGTGTCAAGGGCCTCCCGCACGTCTTCGTGCTCTCCGGAACATGAACGATTCCGCTGGATCAGCACTCGGGGGGAGCGAGTGCCAGAGGGCGTCCGGGTCCCGACGGGAGCTCCCCACGGGGAGTGACCGCGCCCATCGCGACCGTGCCGGCCGCGCACCGGGGGGACCATACTCAACGGGTGTCCGCCGAGTGATCACCGCCCTTCCGCGGGCGGCTTCCGGTCCCCCGGCGGGGCTTCGAAGGAGGTTCTGGATGACGATCGAGGCGTGCGCAGACCTGAGGGGCTTCTTCCAGGGGATGGTGCTCGAGGCGATGCGTCGGCGGGCCCTCGGGGCCGAGGCCGAGACCACGGAGTACGTGACCGACCTGCTGGTCGCCTGCGCCGGCGCCGACGGGGCGGCGCTGCTCGACCGGCCGCTCGTGTGGATGCTCGACGCCGCGATGGCCTGCGAGGAGGGCGTCCGGATGCACGCGCTCTGCGCCACGGGGGACGCCGCGCTGGCCCGGTCGGGGCTCTTCGCGGCGCCCGAGGAGGTGGAGTACTTTACCGAGGTGGGTAAGTTCGCCTACCGCGGCGCGGCGGCGGAGGCCCAGCGCACGAGCGGCGGGTCGCCGGTCGCGCTGGTGGAATTGGGGGAGAAGTTTCCGGAGTTCGTGGAGGTGCTGGCGGAGGCGTCCGCGCTCGGGGACGTGACCAGGAACCTCGTGCGGCGCTACGCCGCGCAGAGGGCCGATCAGCCGAAGCGCTGCTTGAGCTCTTCGATGTACGTGTCGACGGCCTCGCGCGACGGGCGATCGTAGCGCACGCGGCCCGCGGCGATCTCGCGCAGCGCGAGCACGGCCGGCTTGTTCTTGAACTTGTGCGCCTCGAGCTGGACCTTCGCGCCCTTCATGATCTGGCGGGTGCGGTTGGAGGCGAGGATCACCAGCGCGAAGCGGTTGTCCTCGTTGTCCAGGCAGTCTTCAACGGTTACTCGTGCCATCGTTCGGTCTCCTCAGGCGCGCCGACGTGCAACGGTCACACGGTCGACAGCCGCGCAGTCCTACAGCGCCCCGCGTCCGCGGGCAAGGGATCACTCGGCGGACGGCGGTCGGCTGCCCTGCGCGGCGCCGCTCTCCGGGGCCGAGCGCTCGAGGTCGAGGATCTTCGCGGTGCCGACGTAGGGCTTCGTCTCGAAGCGGGAGACCTGCCCCAGGCGACGGACGATGTCCGCCATGCGGCCCGCCTCCCGGAGGATCACCTCCGCGCTGCGCGTCATCGCGGGGTCCTCGGCCGCGCGACGCTTGATGAGCTCCGCGTGGCCGTGGATGGCCGTGAGCGGCTGGTTGAGCTCGTGCGCCGCGGCCCCGGAGAGCTCGGCGATCATCGACTGCTGCTCGCTGCGCCCGAGCTCGGACTGCACCCTCGCGAGGCGCTCCTCGATGCGCAGCCGCTCGCGCTGGTCGGAGAAGATCACCACCATGCCCGGGCCCGGGCCGTCGGAGTGCAGGGTGCCCGCGGAGAGCAGCACCGGGATGACCTCGCCGTCGCGCGCGATCACCTCGCTGCGCGCGCCCTCGATGCGCCCCTCGGCGGTGCCGTGCACGCGGCGCGCGTACTCCTGGAAGTGCCCCTCGCGGAAGAAGCCGTCGATGACCGCGTCGGCGCTGAGGTCCGCGCGGCGCCAGCCGAGGATGCGCTCGGCGGCGGAGTTGAGCAGCAGGATCGCGCCCGTGTGCGAGGCGGCCACGATCGCGTCCGGCGAGCTCTCGATGAGCGACGTGAGGAAGCTCTGCGTGCGCGCGAGCTCGGCGGCGGTGGAGCGCTCGGTGGTGACGTCGCGGACCGTGATGAGCACCGCGCCCTCGTCGCGCATGGCGGCGGAGGTGGAGAGCGAGAGCGTGCGCACCTCGCCGTCGCGGCGGCGCAGGCGCAGGTCGAACTTCGAGGGGTACTCCCGGCGCGCGAAGGCCTGGCCCAGCGCCCGGAGGCGGGGGTGGTCCTCGGGCACCACGATGTCGAGCATCCGGAGCTCGCGGATCTCCTCCGGGCGGTACCCGGTGATCTCCGTCACTCGGGGGTTGGAGTAGAGGGGGTGGCCCTGCAGGTCGACCACGACCATCCCGTCGGCGGAGGCCAGGAAGAGGTCGGCGTAGGGCTCCAGCGTCTGGAGGCGGCGCTCGGCCTCGAGGCGGGCGTGGCTCACCGCGAGGCGCTCCTCGCGCAGGCGCTGGATCTCCCGCGCGTTGCGCAGCGCCGCCGCGGTGGCGTTGGCGACGGTCTCGCAGAGCGCCTGCTCGCGCTCGTCGAGGCGCCCCCGCTCCTCGCTCGCTCGGAGGAACAGCACCCCGAAGGCCCGCTGCTCGAGCGCGATGGGGAAGAGCGCCAGGTACGGGAAGCGGGTTCCGCTCACCAGCTCGCGCACGGCGTCGAGCAGCGGGTGCGTCGGCGCGTCGTCGATGAGGAGCGGGCGGCGGGAGGCGAGCACCTCCTGGATCTCGGGGTAGCGCCCGAGGTCGAGGGGCCGGTCGAGCGCGTCCGGGGCGTCGTTGCTGGCGACGACATACCCGAGCTCGTAATCGTCGCGCGCGAGCACCACGGAGCAGCGATCGACCGCCGCGACCTCCGCGAGGCGGCAGACCACCGTGCGGAGGATCTCGCGCGCGTCGGTGTTCGCCGTGAGCGTCTGCGTGAGCTCGAGCAGCACCCGGGCGTCGCGGGCGCGCCGCTGCAGGTCGAGGTCGCGCTCGCGGCGCCGTCGCAGGCGGGCGACCCGCGCGCCGAGCTCGCCCGGGTCGAAGGGCACCCGCAGGACATCGTCGGCGCCCAGCGTGAAGGCCCGGGTGACCGAGGCGGCGTCGGCGCTCAGGGCCAGCAGGGGAGCGCCGTTGCGGGGCGTCGGGCCGAGCGCGTCGGCGTCGATCACGTGGACGAGGTCGTCGGCGCTGGCCTCGGCCGCCTCGACCAGGGGGCAACCGATGGACGCGAGGGATTCGCGGACGGTCTCCCGAAGCTGCACATCGGCGAGGGTGATCACGATCCGAGGCGCGACGGAGGGCATTCCGACCTTGACGCTAGCCTGCCGACCTGAAGCCCGGCAACCTTTGGGGTCTCAGGTGGCCGCGCTCCACCAGGCGCCCAGCGCCGCCGCCACCACCAGGCGCACCGGGACGCCGTGCTGCGCGGCGATGGTCCGGCAGGCCTCCAGCTCCGGGTGGCACTGCGCGGCCAGGCCGTCGTTGCGCGCCACCTTCACCGGGACCGGTCCGTACGCGGTCTCCACGGAGACCGTCTCCCTCGGCCGCTCGCTCCGCTCCGCCGGACTCCAGCGCACCCCGAGCGAGCCGCTCTCGGCCAGCATCACGCCCGCCACGCGCTCGCGGTCGGCCGAGCGCACGAGCGCGGTGACCATCACCCCGGGGCGGCCCTTCTTCATGCCGATGGGAGAGGTCCACGCGTCGAGCGCACCCTCCCGGAGCAGTCGCTCGGTGAGCACGGCCACCAGCTCGGCGCTCAGGTCGTCGAGGTTGCAGCGCAGCTCCTGGTGCGTCGCCAACTCGCGCGCGGAGGGCTCGTCCCTCACCGGCGTCGGGTCGCCCAGCACCACGCGCAGGAGGTTGGGGCGGTCGGGCCAGCGCTTCGTCCCGGCGCCGAAGCCGGTCACCACCGGGGCCATCGCGGGCCACGGCTCGAAGGTCGTCGCGTTGGCGCGCACGAGGCTCGCCCCGGTCGGCGTGACCATCTCGCCCTCCACCGCCACACCCACCGTGGGCACGCCCGAGAGGACCTCCAGCACCGCCGGCGCCGGCACCGGCAGCACCCCGTGCTCGGCGCGAACGAAGCCGCGGGACATGGGCAGCGGGCCGGCGTTGACGCGCGCCCCGATCCAGTCGAGCCCCGCGCACGCGGCCACCACGTCGACGATCGCGTCGACCGAGCCGACCTCGTGGAAGTGCACCTCCTCCGGGTCCATCCGGTGCACCCGGCCCTCGGCGCGGGCGAGCGCGGCGAAGGTCGCGAGCGCGCGGTCGCGCACCCCCGGCGGCAGCGACGACGACTCCAGCATCGCGCGGATGTCGCGGTAGCGCCGGTGCGGCTGCGGCTCGGTGACGTCCACCAGGAAGCGCGTCGCCACCACGCCGTGCTCGGTGCGGTGCGCGAGCGCCAGCTCGTAGCCGTGCACCGGGAGCACGTCGAGCGCGCCCGTGATCGCCGCCGTGGGCACGCCGAGGTCGAGCAGCGCGGCGACCATCATGTCCCCGGCGATGCCGCCGATGGGGTCGAGGTGCAGCACGCGGCCGACGCCCGCGCCGTGGTCGAGCGCCGCCGGCGCCTGCCACGCTCCGGGGTCGTCTCCGGTCGCGTCTCGGTCGGTGAGGTGAGGGCCCGGATCGTCGTGCGGCATCGGCGTGGTGACTCCCTGCGTGGCCGCTCGCGAGGGCCGCGAGCCTGCAGCGCGCAGCGGCTTGCGAGAGCGCGGCGGGCTTGTCAATCGCAATCGCCGCGATCGTCGGGAGGCGCCTGGGTGATGCAAAATTCCCTGCCGCGACCCGCCGCAAATCTTTGGATGGCCTTCCCCAGGTGTCGTCGCTATGCTTGCTCTCGTACCGCTTCAGTCGAAGGTTGTATCCTCGTGTGGGGATCTCCTATCTTCGAGTTCGGGGTGGAGAGAGTGCGTTGAACCGTGGCGGTGATGGTGGGTGTGACGTGAAGGTGATCCCGCAGGAGGGCGCGGAGTTGCTCGACTCCGATCCGCAGGTCAAGGCCGCGGGTCGGGTGCGGGCCACCAACCCACTGCGCTTCGCGCCGCTCACCGGCATCCTGAGCACCGACGCCACGGGCGCGCTGCTCGTGCGACGGGTGCGAGTGCGGGTGACCAGCGGGCCCGACCGGGGACGCGAGGCCCTGCTCGAAGCGGGCACGCTCCTCGTGGGAACGCACTCGGACAACGACCTCATCCTGCGCGACCCGCAGGTCGGCAAGTACCACCTGGAGATCGCCCTCGTCGCCGGGGGCATCCGCGTTCGCGACCTCGGGAGCGACGGCGGCACCTACGTCGGCTCCGCCAAGGTGCAGCACAGCGTGTTTCCGATGGGCACCGAGGTGAGCCTCGGTCGCAGCACCCTGCAGCTCCTCTCGGGCGACATCCCCGTGCCCGTCACCCCGAGCGAGCGCACCAGCTTCGGCCCGGTGCTCGGGCAGTCGCTGGTGATGCGATCGCTCTTCGCCCTGCTCGAGCGCGTGGCGCCTTCGGATGCGCCGGTCATCCTCGAGGGCGAGTCGGGCACGGGGCGCAGCCTCATCGCGAGGGCCATCCACGCGAGCTCGCGCTTCGCCGCCTCGCCCATGGCCTCGATCGACTTCCGCCTCCCGTCGCATGAGCGCCCCACGCTCTCCAGCCTCGCGCAGCGCACGGACACCTTCACCCTGCTCGTCGACCGCATCGACAAGGCCACCCCCGCCGAGCAGACCGCGCTCCTCTCGCTCTATGAGCGCCGCGAGGAGGGCGTGCTCGACGCCCGCATCATCGCCACCTCCAACGTCGACATCCGCCGCGAAGGGGCCGAGGGGAGGTTCCGCAAGGAGCTGGTCCCGCACGCCGCCGCGGTGCGCATCGTGGTGCCCGCGCTCAGGGCCCGCGCCGAGGACATCCCGCTGCTGGTGCGCCAGTTCGCGCGCGAGGTCTGCGGCGCCGAGCTCGACTTCGAGAACCACGACTTCGACCGGCTGCTCGCCCGCGACTACCCGGGCAACGTGCGCGAGCTGCGGCAGCTCATCGGCAAGGCGCTGCAGGTCGACGCCCCGCCGTTGCAGCTGCCCAAGTCGGGCCTCGCCCGCGCTCGCGCGGCGCTCGTGATGCCGCTCAACGCCCGTCCCAAGCCGCCGCCCCCGAAGGTCGCTCGCGACCGGCTGGTGGAGTTCTTCGAGCGCGACCACGTCGAGCAGACGCACAAGCGGCTCAACGGCAACGTCGCGGAGATCGGCCGCGCGCTGGGCCTCCCCCGGCGCGAGGTCATCAAGGCCCTCAAACGCTACGGTCTGGCCTGTCCCGATCGGTAGGCGTCCGAGGGCATCAACCCGCGGTGAAGTGATCCCATCCGAGCGCAGATAGCGGCGCCGTCGCTCCGTCCCGACGGAGCAGCACCCCGGCGCCCGGGATCACCTCGCCGATGAGGGTCCAGCGCTCGTCGAAGGCGTCCGCGGGGCCGCTCGCGAGGAGCTCGTAGTCCTCGCCTCCGTGGAGCGCGAGCTTCGTGGGGTCGAAGCCCAGGGCGCTCGCCGCCTCGCGCTGCCCGGGCCGCCACGGCAGCCGGTCGGCGTCGATGAGCAGAGCGCAGCCCGAGGCCTCGGCGATGTGCGAGGCGTCCTGAGCGAGGCCGTCGGACAGGTCGATGGCGCTGTGGGCGCGGGCCACCAGCGAACGGCCCTCGGCGATGCGGGCCCTCGGGGAGCGCCAGCGGTCGACGAAGTCCGCGAAGGCCGCCTCGTCGCCTCGGCCCGCCATGAGCGCTCTCAGCCCGATCGCGGCCGCTCCGGGGTGGCCCGTCACCGCCAGGGAGTCGCCGACCCGGGCGCCGTCCCTGCGCAGCGAGGGGCCGGCCTCCCGACCGAGGGCGGTGGTCGTGAGCGAGAGCACCGGGGCCGCGCTCAGGTTGCCGCCGATCACCCGCATCCCGAGGCGACGCGTCACCCGGAGGACCCCTCGGGCCAGGTCGGTCACCATCTCGTCGGGGCTCTCGCGAGGGAGCGTCCAGGCCAGGAGCAGGTCGCGCGGCACGGCGCCCATCGCGGCGAGGTCGCTCACGGCGGCCTCGACGGCGCGGGCGGCGAGGTCCGGGAGGGAGATCCAGCGGCGGTCGAAGTGGACGCCCTCGACGGCGCTGTCGACGGTCACCACCAGCGGCCGCGGGTCATGGACGACCGCGCAGTCGTCGCCGATGCCCAGGTCGGGCGCGTCGAGGGGGCCGAAGAGTTCCTTCAGGCGCGCGATGCGCTCGAACTCGCCGGTCATTCGTCGCCCAGCCGCAGCCGCTGCCAGGGCACCAGCAGCGCCCCGAGCGTCTCCGCGGCCAGGACCCACGGCGACGAGAGCGCCGGCTGGTGCAGCGCCTGCGAGCCCAGCAGCGAGAGCACCACCAGCGCCATCGCCACGCTCATCGGGAGCAGCCACGCCCGCGCCCGGCGGGTGATCTCGTGCTCGCCTCGCGGGGGCGGCGAGAGCGCCAGGTAGGCCACGCGCAGCACCGCGTCGATGCCCTGCTTCGAGCGCGCCCCGCGGGTCGCGTCGTCGAGGCCCTCGCGGTAGTGGCGCGCGGCGTCCGGCAGGCGCTGCAGCGAGGCCGCGAGGGCCACGAAGGCGCGGTGGCGATCGTCGCTCTCCCACTCGTTGAGGAGGGCGCTCCAGGCGGTCTCGATGGGGTCGTCGGCGTCGCTCACGCGGGGCGATTCTGGGCGCGTCGCGGCCCCCCGGCAACGGGCGGCGGACCTGTCGAAAGGTTGACCGGAGCGCTCCGGGTATGCGGTGTGTCCCAGCCGGATGAGCGATCGACCCCACGAGACCGTGCTGCTGGACGTGGCCTGCGACGCGCTGATGCCTCGCGCGGGAGGCCTCTACCTCGACTGCACCCTCGGGAGGGGAGGGCACACCCGGGGGATCCTGGAGCGCTCGGGCCCGGACGGCCGGGTGATCGCCCTCGACCGGGACCCGGCGGCGCTGGCCGCGGTGCGCGAGGCCCTGGCGGGGTACGGCGACCGGGTGGAGCTGCACCAGCTGCCGTTCTCGCGGGCCGCGGAGGCGCTCGCGGGACGCAAGGTCGACGGGGTGATCGCGGACCTCGGGGTGAGCTCGCCGCAGCTCGACGACCCGGAGCGGGGGATGAGCTTCCGGCACGAAGGTCCGCTGGACATGCGCATGGGCGACGACGTGGAGGAGACCGCCTACGAGCTGGTGCGGCGCCTCAAGGACGACGCGCTCGCGGACGTGATCTACGAGTACGGCGAGGAGCGCGCCTCGCGGCCCATCGCGCGGTCGATCAAGCGCGCCATCGACGAGGGCGCCATGGAGACCACGAAGCACCTCGCGGACGCCGTGCACCGGGTGCTGGGCTGGCCGCGCTTCGGCAAGCCGGACACCGCGACGCGCACCTTCCAGGCCTTACGCATCGCGGTAAACGACGAGCTCGGGGAGCTGGAGCGGCTGCTGGCCGCGCTGCCCGCGCTGGTGAAGGAGGGGGGGCGCGTGGTGGTGATCTCGTTTCATTCGCTGGAGGACCGCATCGTGAAGCACACGCTGCGCGACGAGCCCGCGTGGCAGGTGGTGACCAAGAAGCCCGTGGAGCCCGACGAGGCCGAGGGGGAGCGCAACCCGCGCTCTCGCAGCGCCAAGATGCGCGTGGCCGTGCGCCGCGCGGCGGAGGGGGCGTCGTGAGCACGATCCGCTTCGTCATCCTCTACGGGATGGTGACCCTCTCCGCGGGGTCGGCCTTCGTGGTGCACCTCGCGCTGCGCAACCAGAACGTCGCCCTCGGCTACGAGGCCGAGCGCGCCCGGGCCGAGTCCGCGCGCCTGCGCAGCCAGATCAACCAGTACCGCCTCGAGCTCGGCGCGCAGCGGGCCCCGGGGCTGCTCATGGCCGTCGGGCGCTCGGAGCGCGGCATGGTCGAGCCCGACCAGGTGACCACGCTGATCGTGGGCGGCTCGTTGCGCCCCGGGCGCGCCAGCGGGAGGCCGCGGTGAAGAACCTCGAACCCCGCCGCGCCCGCTGGATGCGCCTCCGCATCGGGATGCTCGTGACCCTGATGGCCCTCGGGGCGAGCCGACTCGTCACCGCCGCGTGGGGCCTCCAGGTCGACCGGCACGACTCGCTCGAGGCCGACTGCGCGCGGCAGTACTCGCCCACGCTGCGCCTCGCGCCCCGCCGCGGGACCATCTTCGACCGGCACCACCGCCCGCTGGCGGTGAGCGTCCCGTCGCAGGCCCTCGTGGTGAGCCCGCGCCAGCTCGCCGCCGAGCAGGGCCGCTCGCACCGACGCCTCGACGTGGGCTCGCTCGCCATCCGCCTCGCGCCCCTCGTGGGGATGAGCGCCGAGGACGTCCGCCGTCGGCTCCAGCAGACCCGGCCGGTGTCGCGCGAGCGCACGGGGACTCCCGAGCTGATGGGCTCCGTGGTGCTCAAGCACCACCTCACCGACGCGGAGGTGGCCTCCGTGCGAGGGCTGCTCGCGCAGGTGAAGTCGGAGCTGCGCCTCGGGCGAGTGGAGGGCGTGTCCTTCGAGGAGGAGAGCCGCCGCTGGTACCCCGCGCGCGAGGACGCCGCGCACATCACCGGGCAGGTGGGCGCCTACGGCGACGCGCTCGACGGCCTCGAGCGCTCGCTCGACGAGCACCTGAAGGGCCGCAACGTCGAGGTGCAGGGGGTGCGCGACGCGCGCGGGACGCTGGTCTTCGCCGAGGGCCTGCGCCCGGGCGAGGGCATGGCGGGCGAGGACGTCACGCTCAGCATCGACTCGACGATCCAGATGATCGCGTCGCGCGAGCTCTCGCTGCAGTGCCAGGCGGTGGAGGCGCACGGCGGCTCGGTGATCGTGACGGACCCGCGCACCGGCGAGGTGCTCGCGCTCGCCAACTACCCGACCTACAACCCCAACGAGTTCGTCGGCACGGACATGGAGCCGCGGCGCAACCGCGCGATCACCGAGCGCTTCGAGCCCGGCTCGACGATGAAGATCTTCACCGTCGGCGGCGCCCTCGACAACGGCGTGGTGGACCCGGGGCAGCAGATCAACTGTTACGGCGGGTCGTATTCCATCGGGCGGGTGACCATCCACGACACGCACCCGGACACCTGGCTCACGCCCATGCAGGTGCTCGCGCGGTCGAGCAACATCGGCGCGGCGCAGATCGGCGCGGCGCTCGGCGCGGACGGCCTGGAGCGCGTGCTGCGGCGCTACGGCTTCGGCGAGCGCACGGAGATCCCCCTCCCGGGCGAGGCCCGGGCGCGCTTCGGTCAGACCCGCTGGGTGGACGCCGAGGTGGCGACGGTGGCATTCGGTCAGGGCGTGAACGTGACGGCGATCCAGATGGCGCAGGCGCTGGGCTCGGTGGCCAACCAGGGCCGGCTCATGCCTCCGCTGCTGGTCACCCGCATCACCGACGCCTCCGGCGCGCTCGTCGAGGACCACCCCCCCGGCGAGGGCCGCGCCGTGATGCGCCCGGAGACCGCGCGGCTGCTGGCGGAGATGCTCACCGCGGTCACCGAGGAGGGCGGCACCGGCACCGAGGCGGCCATCCCGGGGGTGCGCGTGGCGGGCAAGACCGGCACGGCGCAGAAGGCCAACCTGCACTCGCGAGGCTACGACCCGGACCGCTGGGTGAGCAGCTTCGTGGGCTTCGCCCCGGCGGAGCGACCGCGCCTCGCGATCACCGTCATCATCGACGAGCCGCAGATGCAGCACTCCGGCGCGGCCATCGCGGCGCCGGTGTTTCGCCGGGTGATGGAGCAGTCGCTGCGCTACCTGGGCGCCCTGCCCGCGGCGCACGTCGGCCGCGACGACCTCGCCCGGCTGCCCCCGAGGCCCGAGCGGGTGCTGGCCGCGCAGGCCCGCGCGGCGGCCGCCCCCTCGACCCCCAACGCGGCCCCGACGGTGGGCGCGGCGCCGTCGCTGCTCGGCCTCTCGGTGCGCGAGGCGGTGCGTCGCGCGCAGCCCCTCGGCCTGGAGCTCGAGGTGCAGGGCAGCGGGCTCGTGGTGGCGCAGGATCCGCCCGCCGGGACCGCCGTCGGCGCCGATCGACGGGTGAGGGTGCAGCTCGAGCCCGCCGGAGGGTACACGCCGGTGCTGGTCGACCCGCCCGCCTCGGCGGAGGTTCCGAGGTGAGCTCCGGGGCCTTTCCGCGGGGGGCGTCGCTCCGGTCGCTGGCGTTGGAGGTCGATGGGTCGTGGGTCGCCGGGGACGACGGGGTGTTCGTCACCGACGTGCGCCACGACTCTCGCGCCGTCGAGCCGGGCGACCTCTTCGTCGCCCGCCGCGGAGCCCGCTCGGACGGGGCCGCCTACGCCGCGCAGGCCGTGGCGCGCGGGGCCCTCGCGGTGCTCGCGGAGGCGCCGCTCGACGTGCCGGTGCCCACGCTGGTCGCCCCGGACGTCGACCGCGCGATGGCCCTCGCGGCCGGCGCCGTGTGGGCGCACCCCACCTGGAGCCTCGACGTCATCGGCATCACCGGCACCAACGGCAAGACCACCACCGCGTGGCTGCTGGAGCACGCCCTGGAGGCCCTCGGCGCGCCCTGCGGATTACTCGGTACGGTATTGTCCCGCTTCCGGGGGATGCAGTGGGAGGCGGCGCACACGACGCCGGAGTCCGACGAGCTCACCCGGCGCCTCGCGGCGATGCGCGACCGCGGGGCGACGCACGCGGTGATGGAGGCGAGCTCGCACGCGCTGGCGCTTGGGCGCGTGGAGGCGGTGCGCTTCCGCGTGGCGGTGTTCACCAACCTCACGCACGACCACCTCGATTTCCACCGCACCGTCGAGGCCTACGTGGCCGCCAAGCGCAGGCTCTTCGTCGACCTCGCTCCGGGGAGCGCTGTGGTCAACGTCGATGACCCCGTGGGCCGCGGCCTCGCGGAGGACTTCCACGGCGCCTGGACCTACTCCGCGCGAGGCGCCGGGGCGACGCTGCGGGTGGTGCGGGGCGGCGCGACCCCGTCGGGCATCGACGCGGTGGTGCTCACCCCGGAAGGCGAGGTGTCGCTGCGCTCGCCGCTGCTGGGAGCGCACAACACCGAGAACCTCCTCGCGGCCCTCGGGACCCTCGGGGCCCTTGGCTTTCCGCTCTCCCGCGCGGCCGAGGCGCTCGCCGACGCGGCCGGCGCGCCGGGGCGGCTGGAGTCGGTGCGAGCGTCCGCGGTGGACCCGGGCTTCGACGTGCTGGTGGACTACGCGCACACGCCCGACGCCCTGGAGCGGGTGCTCGCGACGCTGCGGCTCACCACGCGGGGGCGGCTGATCTGCGTCTTCGGGTGCGGCGGGGACCGCGACCGGGCGAAGCGCCCTCGCATGGCCGAGGCCGTGGCGCGAGGGGCCGACGTCGCGGTGCTCACCTCCGACAACCCCCGCTCGGAGGATCCTCGGGCCATCATGGACGACGCCGTCCCGGGGCTGATCGCCGGGGGGATGAGCGCGCACGACGGCCCCTCGCCGCCGGGCGGGAGCTACCTCGCGGTGGTCGACCGTCGGGCGGCGATCGCGGCGGCGGTGGGGCTCGCGGCGCCGGGCGACGTGGTGCTGATCGCGGGCAAGGGGCACGAGACCTACCAGGAGTCGCACGGCGTACGGACGCCCTTCGACGACCGGCACGAGGCGCGGCTGGCGATGATGGCGCGGGCCCCCGCGCGACGGGAGTGAGCGATGGCGACGGTGGTTCCGACGAACGAGGCGACGTTCACCCTGGCGGAGGTGGTCGAGGCGACCGGGGGGGAGCTGAGGGGCGATCCGGGCGCGAGGGTGGTGGGCGTCGGAAGCGACACCCGGACGCTCGGCGCGGGGATGCTCTTCGTGGCGCTGCGGGGAGAGCGCTTCGACGGGCACGACCACCTCGCGGCGGCGAAGGCGAAGGGCGCGGTGGGCGCGCTGGTCGAGGAGGGCGCTCCGGCGGTGGAGGGCCTCGCGACGGTGGTGGTGCGGGACACCGTGAGGGCCCTCGGGGCGCTCGGGGCGGCGCACCTCGAGAGGGCCCGTTCGCAGCGGTCGCTGCCGGTCATCGCCATCAGCGGAGCGGTGGGCAAGACCACCACCAAGGAGCTCACCGCGGCGGCGCTCCGGGCGGCCTACGGCGAGACGCTCTCGACCGTGGGCAACCTCAACAACCTCATCGGCGCGCCCTTCACCCTGCTCTCGCTCACGGACGCGCACCGGGCGGCGGTGATCGAGTGCGGCTCCAACGCCCCGGGCGAGATCGCCCGCATCGCCGCGCTGGTTCGCCCGGACGTGGCGCTCGTGACCAACGCCGACGCCGCGCACACCGAGCTGCTCGGGAGCATCGAGGCCGTCGCTCGCGAGGAGGGCTCGCTCTTCGCCTTCGCTCGCGTCGCGGTGGTGGGCAACGCGGACGAGCCGCGCTCGGCGTCGCAGATGTCCCGCGCCCTGGCCGATCGCGCCCGCTGGCTCTTCGGAACCTCCCCGGGCGCGCACGTCGCGCTCGCCTCGCGGGCGCTCCGTCCCGATGGCGGCGCGTCGCTCACCTTCACCGTGGACCCCGAGCTCTCCCCCGTCGGCGAGCTCTCCGTCGAGACCGCCCTCGTGGGCGCGGCGGCGGCGACCAACATCGCGGCGGCCCTGTGCGCGGTGGCGGCCACCGGGGCGTCGCCCGCGCAGCTCGTCGCGGCGGCGGCGGCCGTGGCCGAGGTCGGGGCGGTGCCGGGGCGCTTGCAGCCGCTCTTCCTGGGCGGTGCGCTGGTGCTCGACGACACCTACAACGCGAGCCCGAGGGCGGTGCACGCGGCGCTGGCCGCGGCGAGGGAGCTGGCGAGCTCGCGAGGGGCTCGGCTGCTGGTGGCGCTCGGCGACATGCTGGAGCTCGGCGGCCTCGCCAGGGAGGCGCACGAGGAGGCGGCGCGCGCGGTGCTCGACGCGGGGGCGGAGGTGTTCATCGCGGCGGGGCCCGAGACCGGAGCGGCGGCGGCGGCGCTCGCGGGCACGCCGGGCCTGGAGCTGGTGACGGTGGTGGACGCCGCGGCCGCCGGGGCGGCGCTGGCCGAGCGGGTGCGCGAGGGTGACGTGGTGCTGGTCAAAGGGTCTCGCGGGATGAAGATGGAGCGTTGCGTCGCGGCCCTCGCGGGCGGGGAGCAGGGGTAAGGGCGGGCGATGCTTTACCTCCTCCTGTACTCGCTGCAGCCGCGCATCTCGGGGCTCAACGTGCTCCGGTACATCCCCTTCCGGGTGATCCTCTCCATCCTCACGGCGATGCTGATGTCGTTCACGCTGGGGCCGTGGTTCATCAACCGGCTCCGCTCGCGGCAGATCGGGCAGGTGGTGCGCGACGACGGGCCGCAGTCGCACCTCTCCAAGCGGGGCACGCCCACCATGGGCGGCTCGCTCATCCTGTTCACGCTGGTGGTGCCGACGCTGCTCTGGGCCGATCCGCACAACAGCTACGTCTGGCTCACGCTGCTGGTCACCGTCTGCTACGGCGGCATCGGCTTCCTCGACGACTACCTCAAGCTGAAGAAGCTCAACTCCGCGGGCCTCGCGGGGCGCTACAAGCTCATCGGGCAGTTCGCCGTGGCGGCGCTGGTGGTGGGCTACCTCTTCTACGGCAAGGGGTCCTTCCTGCCGCGAGACTGGCTCGACCACCGGCTCTCGCTGGCCTTCCCCTTCGCCAGCTTCAGCAAGCACCACCTGGTGCTGCCGGTGGCCGCGTACCTGGTCTTCGGGATGTTCGTGGTGGTCGGCACCTCCAACGCGGTCAACATCACCGACGGCCTCGATGGGCTCGCCATCGGCCCGGTGATCATCAGCGCCGGGACCTACCTGGTGTTCTCCTATGTGACCGGCGCGACCTTCGGGGGCTTCGTGCTCTCGCGCTACCTCGACCTGCCGCCGCTGCACTCCACCGGCGAGCTCGCGGTGCTGTGCGGCGCCATGATCGGCAGCGGCGTCGGGTTCCTCTGGTACAACACCTACCCCGCGTCGGTGTTCATGGGGGACGTCGGCGCGCTGGCCCTCGGCGGCACCCTCGGGATGCTCGCGCTCGTCACCAAGAACGAGCTGCTCAGCGTGCTGCTGGGCGGGATCTTCTTCGTGGAGATCATGAGCGTGATCATCCAGCGCACGTGGTTCTGGGTGACCAAGAAGCGCTACGGCGCGGGGCGTCGGATCTTCCTGATGGCGCCGATCCACCACCACTTCGAGAAGGCCGGCTGGGCCGAGCCGAAGATCATCGTCCGCTTCTGGATCATCGCGATCATGCTCGCGCTCGTCTCGCTGTCGAACCTCAAGCTTCGCTGATCGCTCGCTTGCGGTCGGGCGGCGGGTGCGAGTGAATGGCGCTCGATGCTCCACCCGCGACCCCTCCTCTCGCTCTCCGTCGCATTGATCGTCGCGGGCTGCGGCAGCTCGCTCAACCCCGGCGGGGACTTCCACTCCGCCGACGGCGCGGTGACCATCGATGTCGCGAGCGATGGGGGCGTCGCCGCGGACGTCTCGGTCTCAGGGGATGTCCCGCCCTCCGTCGATGCACCGACGAGCGGGACCGATGTTCCTCCGACGATGGGCATCGACGCGCCGGGGAACGCGCTCGACGTCCCACCGGCGGTGGATTCCCCCGTGGCCACGGTCGACGTCCCGCCCGCCGTCGATGTCCCGCCTTCTATCGATTCCCCCGTGGCCACGATCGATGCCCCGCCCCTGGTCGATGTCCCGCCCGCGGTCGACGTCCCGCCCGCGGTCGACGTGCCGACCGTCTCGCTCACCGAGGGTCTGGTGGTGCGTCACCCCTTCGACGGCAACTGCGTCGATGTCGTCCATGGTGCCAACGGCACCGTGGTCAACGTGAGCTTCGTCCGCGACCGCTTCGGCAACGCCGGCCAGGCGGCGCGCTTCTCCGCGGCCACGTCGGGCTTCTCCGGGTCGTCGGTGGTGGTGCCCGACAACAGCCGGCTCCCGGTGGGCGCCTCCGCCCGCACGCTGGCCTTCTGGACCGTCGACCGCCGCAACATGAGCACCTGGGCCTACCGCAGCATGGTCGGCTGGGGAGACATCATGCCGGGCACGCGCTTCGGCGTGTCGGGCCTCGCCAACCTCGCGGCGCGCACCGACCAGCCCATCTTCTCGGGTCAGTCCGCGGACCTCTACTCGACCACCACCAACATCGTCGACGGCAACTGGCACCACATCGCGGTGACCTACGACGGCTCCACGCTGCGGCTCTACCTGGACGGCGCGCTCAACAACAGCGGCGCGCTCACGCTCAACACCACCACGCCGATGCTCTACATCGGCCGCGCTCCGGTGCGGATGAGCGAGTTCTACGACGGGGACCTCGACGACCTGCGCATCTACGACCGGGCGCTCAACGCCACGGAGATCGGCGCCCTCTTCCACGAGGGCGGTTGGATGTGAGCGCCGCTCAGTACACGTCGTGGGCGGTGTTGTAGACGTTGAACTTGCCCGTCGGGGTGACGAGCCAGTCGCCCCGGATGCGGGTCACCTCGGTGAGCGTGCGGTCGTCGTAGACGACGAGCTCTCCGGTGCGGTCCCAGACCGAGACCCAGACCTGCGTGCCCGCGCGGTTGTACTCGAAGTGCACCGTCTGCCCGTGCTCGCTCGCGAACCAGCAGCGCTCGAGCGCGCCGCGGGCCTTGGAGTACACGCAGATGCGCCGAGAGGCGTTCGGGTCCGTGGAGACGGGAGAGTCGATCCAGACCCACGGGGAGTTCGGGTGCGTCTTGATGAAGAGGCTCCCGGCGGAGGGGAGCGTGATGTTGCGCACCACGCGCCACGCGTTGTCCGGCGAGCCCTCCGGGTCGGCGCCGTAGATGGCCAGTCGGGCCTGTCCCATGTGCGCGACGGCGTTCACCCAGCCGTAGGTGGGGTCGAGCCAGTTGGCCGCCCGACCCGGGTGCGGACCGAGGCCGGTGGTGAAGCTCGTGACGAAGCGCCGGTCGCGCACGTCCACCACGGCGACGCGGTTGCTCGCGTTGGCGGAGATCATGAAGTAGCGGCCCGTGTGGTCCCAGCCGCCGTCGTGGAGGAAGCGCACCGCGGGGATGCGCGCCACCAGGGGAAAGCCCTCCTGGCTGTAGTCCACGAGGCCCACGTAGCCTGACTCCTTCAGGGCCACGGCCCACACGGGCTCGAAGCGCGACGCCACGATGGAGGCCACTCGCACCTCGTCGAGGTGCTCGCCGGTGACGGCGTCGGAGAGGATGCTCTGCATCCCTCGCGGCTCGAGCGTGGCGCCGTCGAAGACCACGTACTGCGGCGGCCAGTAGCAGCCCTCGATGAGCAGCCGGTCCTCGTAGCCGGTGAAGCGGCTGGCCTCGACGCTGCGGGCGTCCGAGCAGCCCTGCACCACGGCGTCGATGGTGGGGGTCGGGGTCCAGAGGTCGATGAGCGTCACCCGGCCGTCGCGGCCGATGGCGTAGAAGTACCGGCCCGTGGTGGAGGCGCGGAGGATGTGCACCGCGAAGCCGGTGGGGACGATGCTCACCAGCTCGAAGGTGTCGCCGTCGAGGATGGCCACCTGGCCCGCGTCGCGAAGGATCACCCCGAAGAAGTTCTCCCAGTTGCGCGTGGTCATCGGGCGCGTGGGCCGCTCGGCCACCGGGACCGTGAGGTGCCAGCTCTCGCGGATCATCTCCATCGGCCGCGGCGGGGCAGTGGGAGGCGGGTGCTGGATGTAGCGCGCCATGAGGTCGGCCTCCTCGGCGGTCATCAGCCCGGCGCGCACCCAGCCGGGCATGCCGCCGGGCGTGCCGTTGGAGATGGTGGTGCGAAGGCGGGCGGTGCCGAGGCGCAGCGTGCGATCGGGCTGGAGGTTGGGGCCCGTGGCGCCCGCGCGAAGGGCGCCGTGACAGCCCGCGCAGCGGTCGAAGTAGACCCGCTGGGCGCGCACCAGCTCCTCGGCGGTCATGGCCGGAGGGGTCGCGTCGAAGGGGGCTCCGTCCGTCGAGGCGTCGGCGCGGTCGGAGGGAGGCGTCGTGGCGTCGAGCACGTCGAGCACCGCGGGCACGTCGTCCAGGGCCGGCGCGTCGAAGACCTCGGACACGGGGGTGTCGACGAGCACCGGGAGGTCCTGCGGGACGTCCGGGGTCGGGGTGCTGGAGGTGGTCTCGCAGGCCGTGGCGAGGAGGGCGAGCGCGAGGCTCAGGGAGGACGCGCGGGAGGAGTAGGACGCCATGGAGGCAGACGGTGCGGTCTCCCGGCGGAGGGCATTTGACCATGGTCAAGAGCGTGCGACCCGGGGGAGGGGATCGTTCGGGCGTGAACCCCCACCCGCCGTCCCGACGAAGGAGCCGAGGCATCCCCGTGCTCCCCTCCCGCGGTCTCTCCATCGCCTGCTCCGGCCTCGTCGCGTGGACGATGTCGTGCAGCACCGCGGCGCAGAGCCCTTCCGTTCCCGATGTTCCACCCGCGGCGGTCACGCTGACGGACGCCGCCACCCCGACGGACGCCGCGCCGCCGACGGACGTAGGCGTCGACGTGGTCACGACGGCCGACGCGGCGGCGAGGACGCTGCGCTCTCTCCACGGCTGCGCTCCCGATGGCCCGGAGGTCGTGGACATGACGGCGATGGCGAACCCGGTGATCGTCTCGGGGATGGCGCCGGACGGGATCGGCTCGGCCTACACGCCGCGGTGCGTGCGGCTGCGCGCGGGGCAGACGCTGACCCTGCGCATCGATCCGCTCACGGCGGGCACCTGGGCGGTGCACCCGCTCATGGCGGGGTGGATCGACGACGGCAACGAGATGCCCGACCCCACGAGCCCGATCCCCTTCCGCGACGAGGGGGACGTCGACGTCCAGGTGGCCTTTGCCGCGGGCGGAACCTACGGATTCTATTGCACCCGCCATTACCTCATGGGGCATGTCGGGACGGTCCACGTGGTGGGGCGATGAGGCCCTCTACCCGCATCCTCGGAAGTGCCCAGGGACATGAACTCACCCGGGAGGAGTCCAGTGCTACCCATCCTGCCTCCTGACGCGACGCTCGACGGATCGAAGCAGTGCCCCATCGGCGCCGCGGCCGGGTGCGGCGCCGGGCGGCGCTGCCCGATGAGCCCTCGCACCTACGAGGCGGGCACGATGCTCTCCGCCGAGGGCTCCGCCGCCGAGCGGCTCTGGTACGTGCAGCACGGCTCGGTGGCGCTCTTCCGGGAGAGCGGCGACCAGCGCGGGGCGGGCGTCCCGTGGACCGTGCGCAGGCCCGGTCAGCTCGTGGGCGAGGAGTGCCTCGTGCAGGAGGGCTACACCGACACCGCCGTGGCGCTCACGCAGGTGACCCTCTGCGTCGCGAGCCGAGACTCGTTCAACCGGTGGATCGACAACGTCGGCGTGGTGGCCTCCCGCGCGGTGATGGGCCTGGTGATCACCGCCCGCTGCACCGACGCCCCGCGCCCGACCTCCGCCGAGGGGAGCGCCGTGAGCCGCGTGGCCCGCTGGCTGGCGGACGAGGCGCGCGACGGCCGGGCGCCGGAGATGCCCCGAGGCGTCGTGGCGGGTCTGCTGGGGATGCTGCCGGAGACCTTCTCCCGGGCGCTGAGCCGGCTCACGGCGATGGGCGCGATCAAGACCACGCGACGGGAGATCCGCGTGGTGGACGCGGACGTGCTCATGGACGCCGCCGCGGGCTGAGACCGCTACGGGGCGAGGAGGGCGATCTCGGTCCAGAGCTCGTGCGCCTCGCCGGGAGAGAGCACGATGAGCCCGTCGCCGGTGTTGAGCGCGTTGCTCGCGGCGGTCCAGGGTTCGAGGCACACGAAGTCCTTGCCGCGGAGGGTCCAGAGGACCCAGCGGCGATACTCCGGCGAGGCCGACACCACCACGCGGTGGCCGTCGGCGAGGCGCAGCGTGGCGTGCTCGTCGAGGTGCAGGTCGACCTCCGCGAGGGTGAGGTCGATCGGCCCCTGGAGGGCTGCGGTGGTCTTGGTGGTGTTGTCGAAGGCCTGCGTGGCGGTCGTGCCGATCGAGGCCCGCGCCTTCTCCCCATCGGGCACGAAGAAGTACGGGTGGAAGCCCATCGCGAAGGGCATCGCCGAGTCGCTCCGGTTCTCGATGTGCTGCGAGATGTGGAGCCGCGTGCCCTCCAGCCCGTAGCGGAAGGTCAGCGCGAAGTCCCAGGGGAACTGCGCCCGGGTGACCTCGTCCGAGGCGAGCGTGAGGGTCGCCGAGGACTCGTCCCGGGCGGACACGGTCCACGGGAGCTGCCGCGCAAAGCCGTGCTGCTTCATGCTCCCGGTGGCGTCGCCGTGGCGGAAGCGCTCGCCCGCCAGCGCTCCGGGCGAGGGGAAGAGCACCGGGATGCCGCCGCGGATGTTCTTCGCGGGGTCGAGGAGGGTCGACTCGTCGAGGTAGAGCACCGGGCGGTCGCCGACGAGGAAGCGGGTCACGATGCCGCCGCGGGAGGGCGCGAGGGCGACGGTGGAGTCCGCGGCCGGGTCGCGGAGGAGGACGGTCTCCAGGCTGGTCAGGGGGGCGAGCATGGGGAGCAATCTACGCCGTGAGCGCGGGTTGCAAACCCGTCGACCGGGCCGCCGGGGAGCCGTCGGATCGGTTGCGTTGATTTCGTGGTCGCCGGTCGAGTTGCGCTAAGGCCGGTGGTCGTGAACGGCACGGTGCGCGGACAGCGTGTGGTGGTGGTGGGCCTCGGGCTCTCGGGGATCGCGGCGGCCCGGCGCTGCGTGGCCGACGGGGCGGCGCGGGTGACGGTGAACGACCGTCGCAGCGCCGCCGAGGTGGACCCCGGGGTCTACACGGAGCTGGACCGGCTGGGGGTGGGCTTTGCCCTCGGGGGGCACGACGACGCGGTCTTCGCCGAGGCGGAGGTGATCGTGCTGTCGCCGGGCGTTCCGCCGTTGGAGGCGGTGGTGAAGGCGAAGGAGCGCGGGGTGCTGGTGATCGGCGAGCTCGAGCTCGCGAGCTGGTACACCGAGGCCCCGGTGCTCGCGGTCACCGGGACCAACGGCAAGAGCACGGTCACCACGCTGCTCGGCGAGATGCTGGAGTCGTCGGGCTTCGCGACCTTCACCGGCGGCAACCTGGGCACGCCCTGGTGCGACGCCATCGGCCACGAGGCGACCGCTGCCGGCGGGCGCTGCGTCATCGAGGTGAGCTCGTACCAGCTCGAGGCCACCAGGCACTTCAAGCCCTCCGTCGCGGTGTGGCTCAACCTCACCCCCGATCACCTCGACCGCTACGGATCGATGGCGGCCTACGGCGCGGCCAAGGCGCGCATCTTCCTCGCGCAGCGCCCCGAGGACCGCGCGGTGGTGCCGGCGGACGACCCGGTGGTGCTGGCCTTCGCGAGGGGGGGCGCCGGGCAGGTGCACACCTGGGGCGGCGAGCACAGCGAGGTGCGCATCGTCGACGACGCCATCATCGGCCCGGGCGGGCTTCGGGTGCCGGTGGCGGAGGTGGGAATCAAGGGCTCGCACAACATCGGCAACGCGATGGCGGCGGCGCTGGCGGCGCACCTCGGGGGCGCCTCGGTCGCGGCCATCGCCCGCGCGCTGCGGTCGTTCACGGGCCTGCCGCACCGGATGCAGCGGGTGGTGGAGCACGCGGGCGTGGTCTACGTCGACGACTCCAAGGCGACCAACGTGGGCGCCGCGGTGAAGGCCCTGGAGGGCGTCGATCGCCCGGTGGTGCTCATCGCGGGCGGCCGCGACAAGGGCGGGTCGTACGAGCCGCTGGTGCAGCTGCTGCGGGCCAAGGCGCGCGCGGTGGTGCTGCTGGGCGAGGCGGCGCCGTTGATCTCCGCGGCCATGGGGCTGAGCGTGGCCCACGAGGCGGCGGCGAACATGGACGACGCCGTGCGGCGCGCGGCGGCCCTGGCGAGGCCGGGGGACTGCGTGCTGCTGGCCCCGGCGTGCAGCTCGCTCGACATGTACAAGAACTACGCGGAGCGCGGCGACGCCTTCGCGCAGGCGGCGCGCGCGCTGCGGGGCGGGGGCGCGTCGTGAGCCCCGCGCCGACCAACGCCCGGCGCGACTCGATGGCGCCGGTGGGGGTCCCGCCGTACCGCGCGCAGGCCGTGGACAAGGGCGCCCCGCTGGGCCGCGTGGACCACGCGCTGCTGGGCGTGACCATGCTGCTCGTGACCTTCGGGATCGTGATGGTCTACTCGGCCAGCGCGGTCTTCGCGGAGCACCTGCACCACAACGGGCAGTTCTTCCTGGTGCGGCAGACGATGTACGCGGTCATGGGCTTCGCCGCGCTCACCTTCTTCGCGGTGCAGGACCACCGCAAGCTGCGCGCGTTCACGTACCCGATGCTGGGCGTCACCGTGGCCCTCATGCTCGCGGTGGTGCTGGGCGCCGGGCACTCCGGCGGCGGCGCGGCCCGCTGGATCCGCCTCGGGCCCATCAACATCCAGCCCGCGGAGATCGCGAAGCTCTCGCTCATCGTCTGGCTGTCGCACTCGCTCGCCAAGAAGAACGAGAAGATCCGCACCTTCTCGGTGGGCTTCCTGCCGCACCTGCTGGTCGCCGGCTTCCTGATGCTGCTCTGCCTGAAGCAGCCCGACTTCGGCTCCGCGGTGGTGCTGCTGCTGCTCACCTTCACGCTTCTCTTCGTGGCCGGCGCTCGCACCGGGTACATCCTCGGGACGCTCATCGCGGCGCTCCCGGTCGCGGCCTGGCTCGTCCTCGGCACCGAGTACCGCCGGCGCCGCTGGGAGGCCTTCCTCGACCCGGCGCGCTTCCGAAGCACCATCTCGTACCAGCTGGTCGAGTCGATGATGTCCTTCGGCTCCGGCGGCATGACCGGCGTGGGCCTCGGCGACAGCCACCAGAAGCTCTTCTTCCTGCCCGAAGCGCACACCGATTTCATCAGCGCCATCCTGGGCGAGGAGCTGGGCTTCGTCGGCGTGGCGGGGCTGCTCCTGGCCTACGCCTTCATGATCTGGCGGGGCGTGCGCATCGCCGTGCACGCCGCGGACGACCACGGCACCTATCTCGCCTTCGGGGTCACCACGCTGCTCACGCTCCAGGCGCTGATCAACCTCGGCGTCGCGATGGGGGCGCTGCCCACCAAGGGGCTCACGCTCCCTTTCATCTCCTACGGCGGCAGCTCGCTCATCATCGACCTCGCGGCCATCGGGATCCTCCTGTCGGTCTCCCGCTCCGCCAAGGCGGCGTAGGCGACGGCGCCGCGTGGAGGCCCTTCGCTTCATGGTCGCGGGCGGCGGAACCGGCGGCCACGTCTTCCCGGGCATCGCCGTCGCCGACGCGCTCGACCGCCGCACCCGCGACCTCTCGGTGTGCTGGGTCGGGACCTCGCGAGGCATCGAGGCGCGAGTGCTGCCCACCACCCCGTGGCGCTTCGAGCCGATGGAGCTCTCGGGCCTCAACGGGGTGCGCGGTCGCAAGCTCATGGAGGCGCTGGCGAAGCTCCCCCCGGCGGCGGCGCAGGCGTGGCGGGTGCTGCGCCGAGAGCGCCCCCACGTGGTGCTGGGCGTCGGGGGCTACGCGGGCGGACCGATCGTGGCCATGGCCGCGGCGATGCGCATCCCGACGGCGGTGCTGGAGCCCAACGCGGTGCCCGGGATGACCAACCGGATCTTATCGAGGGTGGTCAAGCGCGCCTTCGTGACGCACGAGGAGACGCTCTCGGCCTTCCCCTCGGGGGTGGGCGTGGTCACCGGATCGCCCGTGCGCCGGGCCTTCCTGGCGCGCATGGCCTCGGCGGTCCCGGTGGGCGGGGAGGTGTCGGTGCTGGTGCTGGGCGGCAGCCAGGGGGCGAGGGCGATCAACGCGGTGATGCCCGAGGCGGTGGCGCAGCTCCGGGCGGGCGGTCTCGCGGTGAAGGTCACGCACCAGACGGGCGCCTCGGAGCGCGACGCGGTGGCGGCGGCCTACGCGGCAAGGGGCTTGGACGCGGAGGTGGTGGCCTTCATCGAGGACGTGGCCACGGTGATGGCGCAGTCGTCGCTGGTGGTGTGCCGCGCCGGGGCGATGACCGTGGCGGAGCTCGGGGTGCTGGGGCGGCCGGCGGTGTACATCCCGCTGCCGACGGCGGCCGACGACCACCAGCGGAAGAACGCCGAGGCGATGGCCGCGCGAGGGGCCGCGAAGTGGATCGCGCAGGCGGAGCTGACGCCCGAGCGACTGGCCAGGGAGATGGGCGCGGTGCTGCGGGACGGCGACGCGCTGCAGGCGATGGGCGCCGCGGCGTGGGCGAGCGCGAGGCCCGACGCGGCGGGCGTGATCGCCGATGGGCTGCTGGCGCTGGCGGGGGGCGTGGGCGTGCAGCGGGGGTGACTCCGACGAGCGATCAGTCTGAATCGCTCGTCGCGTCTGGCATCGCCTCGGTGCCGCCATCAGTCGTACCTCCCAGGCGCGGGTCGATCGTCGCGGGGTTCATCACCGTCGCAACCATCGTCCCAGCGGGAAACTCGAGCGCCCGCTCGGCAAGAGCGTGTGTCACGCCATTGATCGCGTAGACCCCAGAACGGCAGACGTGCCGAATCGCTCCAGTCGGACATCCACTGCAGAGAACGAGATACTCGCCCCCCGCTTGAGCGGCCGGACGAAAGAGCTCACCGGCGCCCCAGTGCCAGTCCACTCCGTCGCCACTCTCGTTCTCGAGACGCACCTCTTGCAGGAATTGAAGCGATGTCGGCAGTGGAGCGCTCGCTGTCGGCACGAGCTGCGCGACGACCTCGGCGTCCCACGCGATATAGCGATAACGGTATCCATTGGACAGATAGGAACCGCTCTCGGCCTGACGGATCAACCTGAGATGGACAACCGACCTTCCGCCCTGCAAGGCTGCATTTCGGGAAGCAATGTGCGTAGGGGACGTGCTCGCAGAAGGGCTGCTCTCACCACAACTGCCCGCGCCCAGCGCCAGTACGAATCCCATCACACAGGGAAGTCTTCGCATTGCAATCCTCAGTTCGGGTTCAGAACCATCATGGTCGCTGTCCCGTGCGCGAACAGCGAGTGATTCGAAGCCGCGCCAGTCGCCGACGCGATGCTCCCGCTCGACGGCGGTCAATTCCCTCCCCCCGCCTCCACGCTCGCGTCGTCTTCGTCCGCCCCGCCATCGGCCTCGCCCGTACACCGGAGAAACCTCCCGCACTCCGGCGTCACCGCGCTGGCGAGCGATCCCGGGTCCTCGTCGAGGTGCTGCGAGAGCGCCTCGCAGGAGAGCGCCGGGACGCTGAGCGCGCAGCTCGCGAGGGCGTTCTCGTCGAGGCTGCACCGGCCCGACGACACCAGCATCCCGAGCGTCGCGCCGAGCGAGCTTCGCAGCCCCGCGAGGGAGGCCAGCTCGTCATCGGTCAGACCCGCGTCCCGCTCCGCCGTGAGGCACGACGCGATGCGATCGACCAGCGTGCGCGAGTGCCCCTGGGCCCACGAGGGCGTCGGCGCGGTGCTCATCGCCGCCGGGGCCGACTGAAGCGCGCCCGCCAGCGCCTCGCACTCGGCGCCGGTCACCAGCTCGACGCATCGCGCCTCCGCCTCTGCGCCCGCGCATCCGGGCGCGCCGAGCCCTCGCGCCACGGCAGCGCCGAGGGGCGCGACGCTGTCGGCGATGAGTGAGCGGTCGGCTTCGGAGACGGCGGCCCCTTCGGTTCCGGCGCAGGCAACGAAGCGCTCGGCGACCGCTCGCCCCAGCGCCGCGCTCACCGTCGGCGCCGCCTCCGGAACCTCCGCCACCTCCGGGTCCGGAACCTCCTGACCCTCCACCCTCGTCGCGAGCGCCACGATCGCCACCACCCATCGCCAGCGCATCACGCCTCCTCCTTCCCGAGCCTTCGCCACCCCGGAGCGCCCAGCAACCCGAGCGCGAGCCCGATGCCGAACCACCCGCTCAGCCATCCCTTCGCGATCGGCCGTCGCCTCGGCGCTTCGACCACCGCGGGCGCTGGGGTCTCGGTCTCCTCCATCGCCGGTGTCTCCGCAGCCTCCGCCGCAGGCGCCGCGGGCGCGGTGGCCGTCATCGCCTCCGGGGCCGCAGGGGCCTCGATGGGCGCCGACGCATCTGGGACCACCTGCGTCGCCTGAGCGCTCGACGCCGTCGCCTCCGTGGGGGCCACGGGCTCGCGGTGATGGTGATGTCGCCGCTCGTGGTGGGCTCGTCGCTCCGGCGGTGCGGCCGCGGCGAGTACGACGTCGGCCGCGACGCCCGCATCGGGGGAGTGCGCGGCGCGCTGACGGTAGCCCGCGAGCAGCGAGGCGAAGGGGTGGGGCTCCCTCGCCGCCGGGGCCGGGGGCCGGTGCGAGCGGCACAGGAAGCGCGCGAAGGGACCGCCCGTGCAGCGATCCCCGGGGCGCGTCGGCGAGGGCGGACGAGCGATCGGCTCGATCGGTCGAGCGGGCGGTGCCTCCGACGACGCGACCACGGCCGCCGGGCGCTCGCTCGCCCGGGCCTGCCAGAGCGCGATCGGCGCCACGAGCGCTCCCGCCCCGGCCATGCCCGCGACCGCCATCCGAAGCCTCCGGCGGAAGCGGGCGCCCTTCGATCGGGTCGATCGCTCCACCGCCTCGCCCGCGAGCGCCGCCGTCGCGAGGCCCAGCAGCGCGGCGACGATCGCGGCGATGGCCCTGCGCGCCGAGCGCCGAGAGGGCGCCGCGGGCGTGGCGTCGGCCTCCCCGGTGGGGGCGTCCTGCGAGAGCTCGATGGAGTCGCCGTTCGCGGCACCCACGGAGGGCGCGCTGCCGCCCGCGCCGCCTCGTCCTCCAGGCGAGCGCTCGCTGACGCCAGACCCTCCAGCCCTCCCCGCGCCCGATCGCATCGAGAGCCGTCGACCGCGGCCGTGACCCGAGGCGCTCTCCGGCGTCGTGGACGACGCGGGCGTGGGGGCGTCGTAGAGCGCGTCGCCGAGGAAGGTCGACGCGAGCAGCGCGCCCGCCATCGGGAGCACCAGCGCCCCGAGCACCAGCGCGCCTCGCAGCCAGATGGAGTTTCGCGGATCGCGCAGCGTCGGCCCGTGGGCCTCCGCGGGCTTCGATGGAGGGAGCGACGAGACCGGCTGCGGAGACGCGGCGCGAGCGTCCGCGACGTGCACCGTCGTGAAGCCCAGCGTCGAGCGGACGGTCTCGACCAGGCGGATCCACGGCGTGCTGTCGTCGACCACGCACACCGCGAGGCCCGCCTTCTGGAGCGTCGCCGTGGCGGCCTCCAGGGTCGCGAGCTCGTCGCTGCTCCCGAGCAGCACCGGGTCGGCGAAGGTCCCCTCCCGCAAGCCCCGAAACGCCGCGGCGTCTACGCCCTCCGGCAACGAGTGCTCCAGCTCGTCCAGCGCGGCGGCGTGGCGCGGCGGAGCGTCGAGCAGCATCAGTCGATAGCGAGCCATGTGTCCCCCCTCATCCTTCCCCGTCCGGCGAGAATTCCATCCCCGCGTGCTCGCGTGGTAGGCCAACCCGCTGTGGGCGATCAACTGACCAGCGATCTGGAATCGTTGCGCATCGACCGTGACGGCCCCCCCGCCGCCTCGGCGAGCGCCCGCCCCCGCTCCGGCGTCGCGCGCTACGCCTTCGTCGCGCTCGCGGTGGGCGCCCTGGTCTACGGCGGCTCTCGCGCCTGGCCCGCGGTCGAGTCGCGGCTCTTCAAGACCGAGGTGCACACCGGCGAGGTCGTCGTGGTGTCCCCGGCGCAGGGCGCCACCACCGTCACCGCCACGGGCTACGTCGTCGCGCTCACCTCCGCGCGCGTCTCGTCGCGCGTCCCGGGCCGCGTCGCCGCGGTGAGGGTGCGAGAGGGCGAGACCGTGCGCGAGGGGCAGGCGTTGCTCGAGCTCGACGCCACGGACGTGCGCAGCACCATCGCCGCCGCCCGGGCCCGGGTGGCCGCCGCCGAGGCCCGCGTCGCCATCGCCCGCGCCAACCTCGCCGATGGTCGCCAGCAGCTCGAACGCCAGCGCCGCCTCGCCGAGTCCGGCGCCGTCTCGCGGCAGGTCGTCGAAGACCTCCAGGCGCGCCTGGGCCCGCTCGAAGCCTCCGTCGCGGCGGCCGCCGCCGAGGTGCGGGCGCTGCAGGCCGACGTCGCCGTGCAGTCCGCCACGCTCTCGCTGCTCACCATCCGGGCGCCCTTCGACGGAACCATCGTCAACCGCCCTCCTCGCCCCGGCGAGCTGCTGGGCAGCGAGCTGATGGCGGGCACGGTCATCGAGCTCGCGGACTTCCGCTCCATGGTCGCGGAGGTCGACGTCCCCGAAGGGCGGCTCAACCTCGTGCGCCTCGGCGGGCCCTGCGAGATCGCCCTCGACGCCTTCCCAGGCCGGCGCTTCCGTGGCGCCGTGCAGGAGCTCGGTCACCGCGTCGACCGCGCCAAGGCCACCGTCGCCGTGCGGGTGCGCTTCGTCGACCCGATGGACGGCATCCTCCCCGACATGGCCGCGCGCGTGGGCTTCCTCACGCAGGAGCTCACGGCCGAGCAGCTCCGCGCGGCGCAGCGCACGCTCGTCCCCGCGGCCGCGGTCACCACCCGAGGGGGATCGCGCGTGGTGCTGGTGGTCGACAACAACGCCGTGCACGTCCGACCGGTGAGCCTCGGGCCGCAGTCGGGGGACGCGTACGAGCTGATCGATGGTCCGGCGCCGGGGTCGCGCGTGGTGCTGCACCCGCCCCCGACGCTGGGCGAGGCCCACCCGGTGAGAGAGGCAAACCGCTGATGACGTACCGCGAAGAGACCGCCGCCGCCGCGCCGATGGTCGAGCTGACCCACGTGACCAAGACCTTCCACCGGGGCGCCGAGACCATCACGGTGCTCGACCGGCTGAGCCTCTCGATCGCCGAGGGGTCCTTCGAGGCGCTGATGGGCCCGTCGGGCTCGGGGAAGTCCACCCTGCTCAACCTCGTCGCGGGCCTCGACCGGGCCACCTCGGGCGGCGTGCGCGTCGCGGGGCAGGACCTCACCACCCTGACCGACGGCGACCTCGCGGCCTTCCGAGCGCGCTACATCGGCTTCATCTTCCAGTCGTACAACCTCATGCCCGTGCTCACGGCCCTGGAGAACGTCGAGCTGCCGCTGCTGCTCACGAAGTTCTCCAGCGCCGACCGGAAGAAGCGCGCGGCCACGGCGCTGCGGGTGGTGGGCCTCGAGGACCGCGCCGACCACTACCCCAGGCAGCTCTCCGGCGGCCAGGAGCAGCGCGTGGCCATCGCTCGCGCGCTGGTCAACGACCCGAAGATCATCGTGGCCGACGAGCCCACCGGGGACCTCGACCGGAAGTCCGCCGACCAGATTTTGGCGCTGCTGGAGAAGCTCAACAAGGAGTTCAAGAAGACCGTGGTGATGGTCACGCACGACCCGGAGGCGGCGTCGCACGCTCGGGTCACGCACCACCTCAACAAGGGCGCCTTCCAGTGAACCTCGCCTCGCTGGCGACGCGCAACGTCGGGCGAAACCGCTTCCGCACGACGCTCACGCTGCTCGGCGTGGCGGTGGCGGTGGTGGCCTTCGTGATGCTGCGCACGGTGATCTCCTCGATGGAGGTCGCGGTCACGCACGCCGCGCACGACCGCATCGGCATCCGTCACAAGGTGTCGTTCATCATGCAGCTGCCGCGGCGCTACATCGACACCGTGCGGCAGACGCCGGGGGTGCACTCCGCCACCTGGGCCAACTGGTTCGGAGGGAAGGACCCGCGCAACCCGAGGGAGTTCTTCCCCACGCTGGCGGTCGACCCGGCGAGCTTCCTCGACGTGTACGACGAGGTCGCGGTGACGCCCGCGGACCGTGAGCGCTGGCTCGCCGACCGCCAGGGCGCCCTCGTCGGCGACCAGCTCGCGCGGCTGCTGCGGCTGCGCGTCGGCGACACCATCACCCTCTCCGGGACCATCTACCCGGGCAACTGGGTCTTCCACGTCTCCGGCATCTACACGGCCACGCGGCGCTCCATGGACCGCTCGGAGTTCCTCTTCCACTGGGACTACCTCAACAACGCGCTCTCCGAGCGCCGCCGCGACCGCATCGGGTGGATCATCGCCCGCGTCGACGACCCCTCCCGCGCCGGCGGGGTCTCCGCGGCCATCGACCGCACCTTCGACGTGCAGGACGTCCAGACCCTCTCCATGAGCGAGCGCTCGATGAACCTCTCGTTCATGGGGATGATGTCGGGCCTCCTCGCGGCCATCAACGTCATCTCCGGGATCATCCTGCTGATCCTGCTGATGCTCTTCGGAAACACCATGTCCATGGGCGTCCGCGAGCGCACGCAGGAGTACGGCGTGCTCCGCGCGCTGGGCTTCCTGCCGAGGCACGTCGCGGGCTTCATCCTGGGCGAGGCCGCCGCGCTGGGCCTCACGGCGGGGGTGCTGGGCCTCGCTCTCTCCTACCCGCTGGTGCAGTGGGGCCTCGGGCGCTGGCTCGAGGAGAACATGGGCTCGATGGTGCCGTACTTCCGCATCGAGACCAGCACGGCCGCGCAGGCCCTGGGCTTCTCGCTGCTGCTGGGCGTGGCGTCGGCGGTGATCCCGGCGGTGCGCGCGTCGCGGTTGACGGTCACGGACGCGCTGCGGCGCATCGACTGAGGGGAGGAGACGCGATGGTCCCGGTTTCCTACAGCGTGCGAAACCTGCTGGTGCGCCGCACGACGACGGCGGCGACGGCGCTCGGCATCGGCCTCGTGGTGTTCGTGTTCTCGTCGGTGCTGATGCTGGGCGCTGGGCTCAAGCGGGCCATGGGCCGCTCGGGCTCCGACGACGTCGCGATCGTGATGCGCGCGGGCTCCGACGCCGAGCTCTCGAGCGGCATCGAGCTGCCCGCCGCGGGCCTGGTGACGGCCTCGCCGGAGGTGCGGGTGCGCCCCGACGGACGCCCCGACGCGGTGGGCGAGGTGGTGGGCGTGCTGGCGCTCGACCGGTCGGGCGGAGACGGCGTGTCCAACGTTCAGGTGCGCGGCGTGCCCGACGACGTGTACCGCTTCCGGCCGACGGTGCGCGTGGTGGCCGGGCGCGCGGCGGCGCCGGGCTCCGACGAGGTGGTGGTGGGCGCGGCCATCCGGGGGCGCTTCCGAGGCGTCGAGCTGGGGCAGTCCTTCGAGATCAAGAAGAACCGCCGCGTCCGGGTGGTGGGCGTCCTCGAGGACCGCGGCTCGTCCTTCGAGTCGGAGGTGTGGGGCGACATCGACACGGTGCGCTCGGCCTTCGGGCGCGAGGCGCTGGTGTCGTCCGTGCGCGCCCGGCTGCGCTCCGCGGGGCAGCTCGATGCCTTCAAGCGCGCGATCGAGACCAACCCCCAGCTCGGGCTCACGGTGAAGCGCGAGTCGGTCTACTACGAGGACCTCGCGCAGGGCACGACGAAGTTCCTCACGATCCTCGGGCTGATGATCGCGTTCTTCTTCTCGGCGGGCGCGATGATCGGCGCGATGATCACCATGCACGCCTCCGTCGCCCAGCGCAGCCGCGAGATCGGCACCCTGCGCGCGCTCGGCTTCTCCCGGCGGAGCATCCTCGCGAGCTTCCTCTTCGAGTCCGTGGTGCTGAGCCTCGTCGGCGGCGCGGTCGGCGCCCTCGCCTCGCTGGCGATGGGCCTCGTGCGCTTCAACATCGTGAACTTCGCCACCTGGTCGGAGGTGGTCTTCACCTTCGTCCCGACGCCCGCCATCGTCGTGTCGTCGCTGGTCTTCGCCGCGCTCATGGGCCTGCTCGGCGGCTTCTTCCCGGCGGTGCGCGCCGCCCGCATGAACGTCCTCGACGCCCTGCGCGCCTGACCGATGTCCGACGAAGTCACCCGCTGCCCCGGCGGAGCCTGTCCCCTCCGAGACGACTGCTACCGCTTCCGCGCCCTCGCGTACGGCCGCTACGACGCCTTCGGTGCGCCCCCCTACGATCGCGCGACGGGAGCCTGCGAGCACCACCTCCCGCTCTCCCGCTACGAGCCCACGGAGCCGCAGATCCGCACCCGCGCGTATCACCTCTGGCAGCGCCGCGGCGCCCCCGAGGGGAGCCCCGAGCTCGACTGGACCGCCGCGAGAGAGCAGCTCGCGGCCGAGCTCGCAGCGCGCCTGTCGCCGCCCCGATGAACCCGCGGCCCGTGGTACTCGTTTTCCATGCGCGCCGTGATCGCCCTCAGCCTCGCGCTCTCGGTCGCTCCCCTCGCGGCGCACGCCGACCCGGTGGACCCTCGCGTCGCCCTCCTCGACCGCGACGCCTCGCACGCCCGCCTGTGGTTCTGGACCCTGACCGTCGCCTACTCGGTCACCGCCGTCGCGCAGACCACGCTCGCTCTCACGCTCGATGACCCGGGGCTCCGCATCGACGCCGCCGTCGGGGCGGCGGCCACCTGGCTCGGCGTCGGGGGGATGCTGCTCACGCCGGTTCCGCGGGTGTGGAGGGCCGCCGAGGACGCGCACCGCACCGGCAACCTCGACGCCGCCATCACCCGCGCGGCGGAGGCCGAGACCGAGGCTCGCGCCTGGTACAACCACCTCGGCGTGGCCGTGGTGGCCGTCACCTCGGGCCTGGTGCTCTGGATCGGCTACGACCGCCCCCTCTCCGCCGCCCTGGCCTTCGGCTCCGACCTCATCGGCGGCGAGCTGAGCATCTTCACCATCCCCACGCGCGCGGCCCGTTGGCGCGACCGCCCGGTGGCCCGCTGGCAGCTCGCCCCATCGCTCAACGGCGTACAGATCGTCGGGGCCTGGTAGCGAGCCACGGGCGTTCGGGTATAGAGCGCCCCCTCTTCGATGCCCCACTGGACCGGCGATGCGATGGCCCTCGGCTGCGCGGTGGTGTGGGCCGCCGCGGTGATGTTGTTCCGCCGGCTGGGCACCGTGCACCCGGTCTCGCTCAACCTCTTCAAGAACGCCGTGGCCGCGGTGCTGCTGCTGCTCACGATGGCGCTCGCGGGCCTGCGCTTCGACCTGCACCGCAGCGCCCTCGACTGGCTCTGCCTCATCGGGAGCGGCGTGCTCGGCCTCGCCGTCGCCGACTCGCTCTTCCTGGCGGGCCTGCGCCGGGTGGACGCCGCCGTCGCCGCGGTGGCGGACTGCGCCTACTCGCCGACGGTGATCCTGATCTCGACGCTCGGGCTGAGCGAGGTGCCGAGGCCAGGCTTCCTCTGGGGCGCTCCGCTGGTGCTGGTGGGGCTGCTGCTGGTGGTGTGGCAGCCGAGCGGCGAGCTGAAGGTGGACGGCCGGGGCCTCGCGCTGGTGCTGGGCGGCGTGATGACGACGGCGGTGGGCGTGGTGCTGGCGAAGCCCGCGCTGGGCCGCAGCGGGCTGGTCGAGGCGACGACGATACGCGTGCTGGCGGGATCGGTGGCGCTCTTCGCGGTGCAGCTCGCGCGGGGCAAGGGGAGGGAGGCGCTGGCGCTGTTCAGGCCGCAGCCGGCGTGGCGGGTAGCGGTCCCGGCGACGGTGCTGGCGACGTACGTGTCGATGCTGCTGTGGCTCGGGGGGATGAAGTACGGGACGGCCTCGCGCGCGGCGCTGCTCAACCAGACCGGCGCCATCGTGCTGATGGTGATGTCGCGGGCGATGGGCGAGCGCATCCCGCGGCGGCGCTGGATCGGCGCGGCGCTGGCGGTGACCGGCGTGGCGATCGTGGTGAGCCGGTAGGGGGCTCCGTTGATGGGAGGGAGCGAGGGAGGGTGTTGCTGGAGGGGGCGGGCCGTGGTTGGGGTCGTGTGCCCCCTCCGGCAACCACGGCCACTCCATGCCACTCACCCCGCGGCGCGCTCGGCCTCCGCGGGCTCCTGCGTCGCCGCTTCGCTCCGCGGGAAGCGCACCACCGTCGGCGCCCTCTTCATGGAGGCTCTTCCCACCATGATGTCGACCAGCTTCTTCACCCGCTTGTGGATCCCCTCCTGCACATAGGGGACTCCGTGCTTCTCGCAGATCGCCTTCACCTTCGGCTGCAATCGCTGGTAGGCCCGCGCGGGCAGGTCGGGCCAGAGGTGGTGCTCGATCTGGTAGTTGAGAAACCCCTGGAGGAAGTCGCCCACCTCATGGCCCGTGGAGTAGTTCACCGAGCCCGCGACCTGCCGTAGATAGAACTCCCCGCGCTCTCGCGCCGGGCCCTCGAAGCGCCACACGTCGTCGCCCGCGTGGTTGGGGGCGATGATCGCAAACGAGTGGAGGTTGTTGAGCAGCTCCGCTCCGAGGGAGTTCACCCAGACGCTCGCCACCGCCCACGGCCCCAATGGCGAGTAGAGCGCCGGGATCACCACGAAGCGCCCCAGTCCATAGGGCAGCGCGCACTCCTTCAGATATCGCCGCCCCTCCGCGGTGAAGGGGTTGTAGACCGCTAGATACGACTCCGGTCCGGTCGCGATCTTCTTTGGAGAGGGCGCCTGACCCGACTCCCGACAACGCTCCGCGCGGCGCATCACCTGCCAGGTGTTGGGCGCGTAGTAGGTGAACTTCCACGTGAGCGCGTAGAAGCCCACCACGGCGTATTTCACCGCGAGCGGCAGCTCCGCGTCGCGGATCGCCCGGAGGTTCTCCTCCACCAGGTCGGGGTCGAGCGTCTCTCCGGTGTGATAGTGGTGCAGAGTGTTGTGCTCCAGGCGCCACGCCTCCGGGAGCATCCAGTCGAACCAGTCGAGCAGCCGACGCCGCCCCGACGCGAAGCCCGCGCTGGTCAGCCGCGGCGGGGTGCCGTCGACCTTGTCGTAGCCCTTGTGCACCACGTGGTGCGCCACGATGGCCCAGCGCGCCACGCTCCCCGTGCTCAGCGCGAGCATGGACACCGGGTTGGGGCCGATCCACGCGGTGGCGTAGCCGACGGCGGTGCAGGCGCGGCCCCAGCGCTCCATGCGGAGGAGGTGCGCGAGGTCGTCGGCGGAGAGGTCGATCTGCGCGCGCGCGGCGTCGAGGTCACGGGCGAAGGCGGCGCGGTCTACGTGGGCGAAGGGAGGTGTGTCCTGCATCGTGGAGGGCGCGGACCTTTGCACCGAGGCGCCGAGGACGCCAAGGGCGATCGTCACTCCGTTGGAGTGCTGGTCCGGCGGCCGCCCGCGGCGCCGAGGCCCGCGCGATAACCCCCCCCCGGCGCTACACCGCGCCCGCGAGAGGGGCCCGGGCCGTCCGGCGCGGGCGCGGGCCCCGCGGCGCGGTCGTCGCTCGGGAGCGTCTTCGTCAGAGCCGTCGCGGCGCGCGGGCGGCGATCGCGATGCGCCACGGCCGCGTGATGGCCGCGCCGTGAGTGGCCATGCGGCGCGGGCGCCGTGCCCTGAGCCCACGAGCACAACAGCAGGAACATCAGCGTCAGGAAGTTGCCCATGAACGGGTCCTGAGCAGCCGCCGTGCCTTGACTCGAAACCGCCGTGTTGCGCCTGCTGGTGCGGCGGGTCCTGGCGTACTGGAAGGTGGTCGCCGGAGCCTCGGCACCGACCTCGAGGCCGGTTGGCTGGCCACGCCGACGTGGCGTCGCGGACACGCCCGCCGACGCGGGCGCGGTGGCGTCGACGCGGGCTCCGGAGAGGGAACCGCCGGTTCGTCGCGAGCTGGCATGGTTGGGGCGCAACCGACGTCACACCCTCGCGCTCCCGCCCCGCATCCCTTCGGGCCCGCTGAACCCGGCGTCCCCTACCGCAGCGCGTTCACCCACGCGCGCAGGTCGTCCAGCGGTCGCCTCCCCTCGATCGCCGCCAGCACCACCACGTACACCACCACCGCCAGCCCCGCGCGCGCCAGCGGGCCCGGCGTGGCCAGCAGCGCCATCCCCCACGCCGCCAGGCCCGCCGCGAGCGGTCCCACGTAGGCCCGCCACAGCGGGCGCCCCAGGTGCCGCCCCGCCCAGTGGATGAGCGCGATCACCACCGGCGCCGTCACCGCGCTGTACGCCCACGCCACGGCGCTCAGCTGGTAGCGCCACACCGCCAGCACCAGCAGCCACGTCGCCGCCGTCCACCCGGCGAAGATGCGCAGCGCGAGTCCGCCGCGCCCCTGGCCCTGGAGCAGCGTGAAGAGCGGTCCCGCCACCAGCCCGAAGGCCATGTTCACCAGGATGCCGTGCACCACCGGGATCGAGTCGATCCAGCGCGGGGCATACAGCCACGGGACGATCGCTCGCGCGCCCACGGAGAGCGCCACCAGCAGGGGAATGCCCAGCAGCAGCGCCGTGCGAGTGGCCCCCACGAAGGCCTGGTAGAGCTGCGGGTCCTTGGCGTCGAAGCGCGCGTACACCGGGAGCTGCACCCGCGAGAGCGCGTTGACGGCCACCACCGGGAGCGCCGCGTACTTCAGCCCGAAGTCGAACTGCCCCACCGCGGTCGGGCCCATCAGCGTGCCCAGCAGCGCCGCCGAGAGGTTGTCCTTGAAGAAGGCCGCGATCGCCAGCGCCTGCACCGGCACGCCTTCGCCCAGCGTGGCGCGCAGCACCTTCCGCGAGATGCCGACGCCCGGCCAGCCGGGAGCGAAGTTCCACGCGAGCGCGAGCTGCACCAGCGCCCCGGCGAGCTGGCCCCCCGCGAGGGCGCGCATCCCGCCGAGCTTCCACGCGAGCACCACCGTCACCACCTGGCGCGTCGCCGTGGCCGCGAACTCGATGCCCGCGATGCGGGCGAAGCGCAGCTCGCGCTCCATGCGGATGTACGGCACCGAGCGCAGCGGACCGACCAGGAAGAGCACCGCCATCGCGCGCAGCACCAGGACCTCGCCCGGCCCGAGGTGCCAGCGCACCGCGATGAGCGGCGTCGCCAGGAAGAAGGCCAGCGCCAGCGTCGAGCCCAGCAGGAAGAGGAAGGTCAGCGTGGTGCGGTAGGACTCTGCGGAGACCTCGGCCTTGCTGCGAAGGAGCGCCGCCCCGAGGCCGCCGTCGCCGAGCAGCGCGCCGAGCCCGAGGAAGAAGGTCCCGATGGCGTAGGCGCCGAAGGCGTGCGGCTCCAGCAGCCTCGCCAGGATCAGGTTGCTCCCGGCGAGCAGCAGCGCGCTGATCACCTGGATGCCCGCGAAGCGGGTGGTCTCGCGCAGGATCCTCCGGGACAGCGACGAGTCCTTCGGGTCCATCAGGGGCGTCTTGCGACCGCGAGCCAGTTGAGGACCAGCTCCTCGCGCGCCGTCGGTTCGAGCGCCCTCGCGCCCAGGTTGACCCATGGGATCAACCCCCGCGCCCACCAGCGCTTGTCGAGCTCCAGGTTGGCCATCTGCCCCAGCGCCGACCAGAGCCCGCCCAGCGGAGTGAGCCGAGCCTCCACCAGGCCCGCGTCGAGCAGCAGCGCCTCCAGGCCGTTGCGCGTGTAGCGCCAGTGGTCGTGCGGAACCTCGTGCGCCGGCCACACCCCCGGCACCGTGAAGAGCACCGTCCCTCCGGGCTTCACCACGCGAGCGAGCTCCCTCACGCAGAGCCGCGGATCGCGCACATGCTCGAAGACCTGGAAGGACACCCCCGCATCGAACTCCCCATCGGGGAAGGGCAGCTGCGAGGCGTCTCCGACCACGTCGGGCGTCGCGTGCGGTCCCTCGCGATCGACCCCGATGTACTCGGTCACCGCGCGGCCCATCATCGGGGCGTAGGGCTTGTGGCCGCAGCCGACGTCGATCACGCGACCGTGGAGGGTGGCCAGCTCGCGGGAGAGGGCGTCCCAGAGCGGCGCGAGGTGCAGGTGCAACGGCTGACGCCAGCTCGCGCGATGCGGCCGATACGGAACCGGGTTGGGTCGGTACACGAGGCCCATCAGGTGCGCGCTGCGTCGTAGCACAACCGCGTTTCTCGCCAGTACCCCTCGCGGGGATCGTCCCCGAGCACGGCCCGCTGCGCGCGCTTCACCGCCGCCCGGGCGCCCTCGTCGAAGAGCACCCCGAGAGCCTCCGGCCAGAGCGCCTCGTCCGCCGGGAGGAGCGATCCCGGCGCGGCGGAGAAGAGCTCGCGGTGCGCCCCGATGTCCGAGGCCAGCACCGGCACCCCCGCCTCCATCGCCTCCATCGGAACCAACGGCATCCCCTCGCTCCGGCTCGGAGCGAGCACCCACCGGGCGCCGGTGAACAGGTCCATCGGGGGCCTCGACCCCGCGAAGCTTACCCGCTCCCGTAAACCGAGCGCGTCGCGCAGGGCCGTGAGCTCGGCGAGCGCCGGTCCGTCGCCCGCGATGGCCCAGTGCCACGGTCGCTCGGAGAGCGCCCCATGGGCGAGCGCCCGCAGCATCCGGTCGAAGCCCTTCTGCGGGTCCAGGCGCCCCACGGAGGCGACGGGCAGCGCGCCGTCGGGCCAGTCGAAGGGCCGCGTCGCCGGGCGCGGCGGCGGCGGGGCGTTGCGGATCACCCGGGCTCGCAGCCCGAGCTCCCCGAGGCGGCCGGCGTCGTGGTGCGAGAGGGCGATCCAGACGGTGTGGGCGCGCACCGCGGCCAGGCGGATCATCGAGCGCGCATCGAGGCCGGTGACGCGATCGCGGGGCCACGCGGCGCCCTCGCGGGGCAGCAGGTGGAAGGTGACCACCAGGGGGCGTCCTCGGGCGGCGAGGAGGGCGGCGCCCAGGCGATCGGGCCACGCGAGGTGGGCGTGGAAGACGTCGGCGTCGCGAGGCCGCAGCGACCAGCGGAGCCAGCGGTGGAGAGGCAGCGAGCGAGGGGGAGGGAGCGAGCGGTCGAAGGGCAGGTCGACGGAGGAGCGGTGGCCGTGGCGCGAGGCGAGGGCGTCGAGCATCTCCGCGACGCGCTCGGTGCCGCCGAGGTCCACCGAGGGGACGAGGTGGATGAGTCTCACGGGCGCTCCACCCGAGCGTAGAAGGCCACCGAGTCGGTGACGACCTGCGGGCCCGCGACGGCGGAGAGCGCCCGGTGGGCCAGCGCGTCGATCGATCGAGCGAGGCGCACCGAGGGAGAGCGAGAGGTGCCGTTGGGGTCGATGAAGCGAGAGGGGCGGCTCCAGGCGACGTCCTCGCGCACCACCCGCAGGCCGTGGTCGGAGAGCAGCGAGCGCATCGCGCGGGCGCTCCAGAACCACAGGTGCTCCGGGGGCTTGTACTGATCCCAGAGGGTCGGGGCGAGGCGGGTGGTGGTGCTGCCGATCACCGGGACGACCACCGCCAGCACGCCATCGGGCGTGAGCCTCGCTCGCAGAGAGCGAAGCGTGGCGTCAGGATCGGGGAGGTGTTCGAGCACGTCCCAGGCGGTGATCACCTCGAAGCGGGCCTCGTCGGGTAGCGCCTCCAGCGAGGGGACCACGCTCGCTCGGAGGGCAGGGTCCATGGCCGCGAGGGCCTCGGGGGAGGGCTCGGCGCCCGAGACGGTGAAGCCTGCGTCTCGCGCGTGGACGAGGAAATAGCCCGCCGCGCAGCCCAGGTCGAAGAGCCTGCCGCGGGTGACGCCGAGCTCTCGCAGCGCCGAGAGGCGAGCGCGGCTCTTGCGGGCGACCTGCTCCCGCTCCCGGGTGAAGTAGTCGTCGTAGCCCGCGCCGCCGCCCTGGAAATACCCGCTGGTGTAAACCGTGGCGAGCGCCTCGGCGGAGGGCGTGGGCCAGACGAACTCCAGGTCGCAGAGCGCGCAGCGGTGGATGTCGTAGCCGCGCACCGAGAGGCGCCTGGGGGAGGGGCGATGGCAGCGAGGGCAGGGAGGGGTCATCGGAGGATCCCGAGGACGGCGCGGGCGAAGCGGTCGCCGAGGAGGCTCCAGTCGAGGCCCTCGGCGAAGGCGCGGGCGAGGGCGGCGCGGGCGTCGGCGGCGCGAGGGTCGGCGAAGCAGGAGAGCGCCCCGGAGGCGAGGGCCATGGAGTCGTCGGCGGTGAGGAGGAGCTCCCGGCCGTGGGCCACGTCGAAGCCGCGCGCCCCGACGGCGGTGCTCACCAACGGGACCCCGGAGGCCATGGCTTCGGGGAGCTTGAGGCTCGACCCCTCGCCGTCGCTGAGGGCGTTCACGTAGCAGCCCGCGGCGTCGAGGAAGGGGCGCGTGTCCGGGACCGTTCCGGTGACCGTGACGTGCTCCGAGGCGAGCGAGCGCACGGTGGCGTCGGGGGCGCGGCCGCAGAGCACCAGCGTCGCGTCGGGGTGGGCCTCTCGCACCCGGGGGAGCACCTCCCGGGCGAGGCGCACCGCCGCGGCGACGTTGGGCGGATGGCTCATGGCGCCGATGAAGAGCAGCGAGCGCGAGGCCCGCTGGGAGGGCGCGCGGTAGCTCACCCGAGAGGCGTCGGCGCCGTTGGCGACCACCAGCGTCGGCCCGTCGCGGTGCTCCCGGATCACCTCCGCGTCCCCTTCGGTGACGGCGGTGACCAGCGAGGCGTCGCGCCACTGCGCCCGCTCCCAGCGCTCCAGGCGGCGGTGCTCGCCGACGTCGTTGGGGCTCATCCGCCGCGCGTAGCGGCTCTCGATGTTGTGCTCGTCCAGCACCAGCGGAACTCCCGCGCCCAGCGAGCGAGCGGTGGCCGCCGCGTAGCAGTGGCAGGCGATGACGGCGTCGTAGGGGCGGCGGGCGTGGGCCGCGCGCAGGTCGAGGGCGAGGCGCAGCGGAGAGGCCTCGCGCACCCGGCGGCTCTCCCGGCAGAGGCGCCAGGAGCCCGGGTCGGCGCCGCGGAGATGCACCGAGCGGTACTCCGCGAGCGCCGGACCGATGTCCGCGGTGAGCTCGACGGGGAAGACCCGAGCGAAGAGGTCGACGCTGGCGACCGCGGCGAGCGAGCGCGCGAGCCGGTGCATGCGGATGCGCCCGCCGGTGTTGTCGGGCGCCGGGAGGTAGGGGGTGACGAGGGCGAGGTGCGCCACGAGGGCACCGGAGGGGGAGGGAGTTACTTCTTCTTGGCGGGGGCGGCGGCCTTGGCGTCCTTGGCGGGCGCGGCGCCCTTGGCGGGGGCGGCGGCCTTGGCGGCCTCGGGGGCGGCGGTGGCGGCCTTGGCGGCCTCGGTGTCCTTCTCCGGCGCGACGATGGAGACGATGGTCTGGCTCGCGTCGAGCTTGATGGAGACGCCCTCCGGGAGGGTCAGCTCGCGGATGTGGAGGCTCTCTCCGAGGCCGAGGTTGGAGATGTCGGCCTCGATCTTCGCGGGGATCTTGTCCGGCGTGGTGACGACGGGCAGCGAGCGGTAGATCTGGCGCAGGATGCCGCCCTCGTTGGCGATGCCCTTGGACTTGCCGGTGAGGACGAAGGGCACCTGGACGGTGATCTTGCGGTCGAGGGCGACGCTGTAGAAGTCGGCGTGGACGACGCCGCGGGTCATCGGGTCGTGGTCGAAGCTCTTGAGGAGGGCGAGCTGCGAGTGGCCGTCGACGGTGAGGGTGACCACCGTGTTGCCGCCGAGCGGCGAGTGCAGGATGGCCTTGATGTCCTTCGGCTCGACGGAGATGGCGCGGCCCTTCTCGCCCGGACCGTAGATGATCGCGGGGACCTTGCCGCCCGCGCGGACGCGCCCAGCGGGGCCCTTGCCATTGGCGGAGCGGGCGGTGGCTTGAATCGAGATGGTCGTGGTGGTCATTGGATCGGTGTCCTTCGGTTCCCCCATCCGTTCGGTCCGTGCGGCGGTCGAAGCCCGAAGTGGTCGACGCGGGGCGCGGATTCGCGGCCGTGGGATGTCACCGCCGCCCGTTGGCGGGATCAGCGGAGGGCGCGGAGATACCCGAAGCACCGCGCGGAGTAAAGCGGGCTGCCTTCCCCCC
>CBIHPK010000040.1:0-48576 GCA_966211675.1 uncultured Myxococcaceae bacterium | reverse complement strand
GGCGAAGAAGACCTCACCCCCCGCCCCCCTCTCCCTGAAGGGAGAGGGGGAGAAGAAGAAGAAGCCCGCGGTCTCGGAAGAAGCCCCGGTGACCACTGCGACCGATGTGGCTCCCGCTCCCGATCCGGCTCCGGCCTCCCCCTCTCCCTTCATGGAGAGGGGGTTGGGGGGTGAGGTCGCGGAGCCCTCGCTGGAGTCCGTGATCGCCCAGCTCGACGCGCTGCTCGACCGCGCGAGGCACCCGGACGAGAGCCGCCCCCTGCTCGACCGGCTGGCCTCGCGGCTGAAGGCGCTGACGCAGCCGGAGGCCGAGCGCGCCCTGACGGTCGACGCCCCGGTCGTCAACGACGAGCCCTTCGACGCCGCGCGCGAGCTCCTCGGGAGCGACTACTACCTCCGCCGATGGGGGCAGACCGCCATCCGCGACCGCTCCGAGGAGGTCGATGATTTCGGGCTCGACCCCGAGTACGCGCGGCGGTGGCAGCCCGTGTGGGACCTGCTCTATGACCGCTGGTGGCGCGTCGAGGTCGAGGGGATCGAGAACGTCCCGGCGACCGGGCGCGTGGCCCTCGTGGCCAACCACTCGGGCGCCATCCCCTTCGACGGGATCATGCTGGCGACGGCGCTGCGCAAGGAGCACCCGAAGGCCCGCACGCTGCGCTGGCTCGCGGAGGATTTCATCTTCCACTTCCCCTTCGCGGGCGCCTACCTCAACCGCCTCGGCGCCGTGCGCGCCTGCCAGGAGAACGCCGAGCGGCTGCTGCGCAAGGACGCCTGCCTCGCGCTCTTCCCCGAAGGGGTGAAGGGCATCGCCAAGCCCTTCCGCGAGCGCTACCAGCTGCAGCGCTTCGGCCGAGGCGGGCACATCAAGCTGGCCATCCGGACGGGCACGCCCATCGTGCCGGTGACCATCGTCGGCGCGGAGGAGACGTACCCGATGCTGTTCCAGTCGGGGCGGCTGTCGAAGATGCTGGGGCTGCCCTTCGTGCCCATCACCCCGACCTTTCCGCTGCTCGGTCCGCTCGGCCTCGCGGGGCTCCCGGCGCGCTGGAAGATCGTCTTCGGCGAGCCCATCGCCATGGACGCCTACCGCCCCGAGCAGAGCGAGGACATCGTGCTGGTCAACCGCCTCAACGAGAAGCTGCGGGAGACCATCCAGGGCACGCTCGACCGGCTGCTGCGAGCGCGTCAGTCGGTCTTCAAGGGATAGCGACAGACCCCGCGCGACCCTTGACCAGCCCGCGCTCGACGTGATGCCGTCGCGCGATGGGATCGTCGCGTCTCGCCCATGCGCGCCGTGCCGCGTGCCTCAGCGCCCTCCTCGCCGCCGCGCCCGCTCAGGCGCAGATCGGCCTCGGCTTCGGCGGCGGCCCGTCGGCGGACCCCGTCGGCCTCGCGCTCCAGGGCTTCGAGGGATTGGAGGTGCGACGCGCCGAGGTCGACCTCGACCTGCGCGCTCTCTACGACGACCCCCAGGTGGCCACCGACGCCGTGTACACCCTCTTCAACCCCACGGCCGACGCGGTCGAGTCGAGGGTGATGGTGATCCAGGGCTCGTCGCCGCAGCACGTGAACCCCGCGCCCCAGGCCGAGCTCGACGGGGCCGCGCTCGCTCCCCCGGAGCGCGCGACCATCCACTGGGGCCTGATGTGGAACATCGTGCAGCGGGTCCCGGCCCCGGAGGGATACGAGGCCCACCGCTACGCGCAGCACCAGGGCGACCCCGTCGCGTTCCGGGTGCGGGTGCCGCCGGGGGAGCACCGGCTTCGGGTGCACCAGCGCTTCCGGCCGCTGGACCTGCTCGACGTGCGACGGCTCTTCGGGCAGTTCCAGGTGCAGTACGGGCTCTCGCCCTCGCGGCGCTGGGTGGGGCTGCGCGAGCTGGCCGTGCGGGTGCGCGTGCCCGCGGGGTGGCCCGCCGCCTCGTCGCCGCCGCTCACCCGCTCGGGCGACGAGCTCACGGGCCGTTGGAGCGCCGCGCCCGACGCCGTGCTGTCGCTCTCGGTCCATGTGCCGCGCAGGTCCATCGCCGACGCGAAGGCGCTGCCCTGGGTGCTCGTCGTGGCGGGCCTCGCGGGCGCGCTCGGCGCCGGGGTCGCCGTGGGCCGGCGGCTCGCCCGAGCGATGCGCCCCTGGACCTCGGCGCTCATCGGCATCCCCGTGGCCTTCCTCGGGCCGGGGCTGCTCTATCTCCTGGGCGACCGCGCGGGGACGACGATCATCGCCCACCGCATGGGGCACCCGCCGCACACGGACATCCTCTCGGCCTTCGTCGACGTCGTGGTGATGGGCGTCGCGGGGGTCGCGGCGGTCTTCGCGTACACCCTCGCGTCGCTCCTCGCGCACCGAGGCGCGGCCCGCTCCGCCGAGGCGAGCGCCCCGAGGGGCTGAGGCTCCCTCAGTGCTGCTGGCGCATCATCGGCCGACCCATCCGGGGCCGGACGATCGGCCGCGGCGGATCGGCGACGGTCACCCCCATCGCCATCTGCCCCTGCACCGTCCCGATGGGCTCCGGCGTCGCGGTCACCGTCGGGGCCGTCACCAGCGGAGCCACGGTCGGCGGCGCGATCGGCCGCACCGGAGCGCCCATCTGGGCGAACGCGAGGCCCACGGCGCCAGCGGCCAGCGCGGTCACGGCGCCCGCGGCGGCGACCAGCTGCACCCGCTTGCGGCGCACCCCGACGGGGCAGTCGGCCGTGAGGATCGTCCCGTCGGTGCGGCGGAAGTACCGGACGCAGAGCTCGCCCTCCCTGGAGCGCACCAGCGCCTCGGCGGCCTCGCGGGTCATCGCGGAGAGGTTGTAGACGTTCTTGCGGCAGCTGCCGCAGAAGCGCGACTGCTCGTCGCCGGTCATCGCGTCCCAGCGCTCGTGGCAGGGCGAGGCCACCCGGATGTCGTCGAGCACCGGCAGCTTCCGGGGGGCGCGGGCGTGGAGCTCGCGGCGCAGGGCGTCGAGCTCGGTGATCAGCCGAGGCTCGCTGCGGGCGGCGGACTCCAGCCGGGCGCGCTCCTCGCGGATGCCCGAGAGTTCCTGCTCGAGCTGGGTGAGACGGATCTGCAGGGCCTCGACGTCGTTGCGGTAGCTCATGGCCGTGTTGAACGGATGAGCCCGCCAACGGTTGGGAGGGGCGGTGACGAATTCCGCGCGAGGGCGGAGAAGGGCCGCTACTTCCTCACGACCTTGAAGGCGTGGGCCCAGTCGTTGCGCAGGAAGCCGGGAGCGCACCAGAGCTGGCAGAGCGGCTCGATGGCGCGGGCCCCCTCGACGCCGCCGACGTCCTCGGCGTCCCAGCCGAACTGCTCCAGGATGCCAGTGACCTGCCCTTTGGCGCCGGCGTCGTTGCCCGCGATGAACATCGTCGGCCGACCGCCCGCGAAGCTCGGGTTGACGAAGAAGGCGTTGCCCACCGAGGAGAAGGCCTTCACGAAGCGGGCGCCCGGAGCGGCCTTCTGCAGCCGCTCCATCAGCGAGTCGTTGGGCCCGGTGAAATACGGCAGGATCCCGTTGATCGGAGCCCCCGCGATGGGGTTGGTCGCGTCGATCACCGTCTTGCCCTCGAGCGCGCGACCGAGGCCCTTGATGACCTCCTCGGCCACGCGGCCCGCGACGCCCAGCACCACCACCTCGCCGTGCGCCGCGACGTCCGCGAAGGTGCCCTCGGCGACGCCGCTCTCCTTCGACCAGTCCGCGAGCTTCGTGCCCTCGCGGCTGCCGATGCGCACGTCGTGGCCGTGCTTCTTGAACCCGAGCGCGAGCGCCTTGCCCACGTCCCCCGAACCGAGAATTCCCACCTTGGCCATCGTCGTCCTCCTCGTCGCCGCAACGGCGACTCACATCCACGGCGCGAGCTCACTCCAACGCTCCACCGCGCCAGCAGCTATCTGACCGGGGTCGGGCCCCGTCAACCCTGCCGAAGCATCGCCGCCGCCCGGGCCCAGTCCTCGGTGCGAGCGCCGTCCATGGCCGCGCCCTCCGTCGGCCACGCTCCTCCCGTGGCGAGCGCCCCGGCCAGCGCGTCCAGCCACGGGGTCGCCACCAGCGCGTCCCCGCCCAGCCAGAGCCCATCGCCCGCGCGCACGGCCTCCACCCGCCCGATCGGAACCGCCACCCCCGCCGCCTCCCCACCGGGCTCGTCCGGGAGCAGGGCCCCCTCCTCCGCGATCTCCCCGGTCACCGTCGCTCCAGCGCGCTCGGCCACCGAGGCCGCGAGCGCGCCCAGCACCGCCATCGGATCGCGACCGCCGCCGCCCAGCGCCACGGGCTCCCGCGAGCGCCATCGGTCGAGCGCCCGCTCCTCCGGCGCGGCGTGCTCCGAGGGCAGCGCGACGGGATCGTCCCACCCGGCGATCATCTCCAGCAGCACCGCCCCGGAGGGCGACAGGTCATAGCCCAGCACCGCCGCGGGCCGGTGCGAGACGGCGATCCACTCGCGCCCGAAGTAGGCCGCGGGAATACCCGATCGGGTAAAGCCACGGAGCCACGGGCGCACGTTGCGGTTGAGCAGCGTCGCGAGCGTGGCGTCGTCGTAGAGCGCGTCCACCGCCGGGAGCGCGAGCGAGCACCACAGCGCCCTCCCCCCGATCCACGCCGAGGTGCCCGTCGTGCGCCGCCGCACCACCTCGGGGAACACCGTCACCGCCGAGCGCCGCTGCCTCGCGCCGAGCACCACCACCGGCCCCTCCACCAGCGAGCCCGAGAGCCACGCTTCGCCCCGGTCGGCCCGGCGCAGGAGGGCGTCGCCCAGCGCCGCGGCGGCGCGCGGGGATCGTTCGGTGAGAGGGGTCTGTCGGAGCGGCTGCTCCACTGGGGTCGATGGGCGGGAGCGCGCGGCTAGCGCATCGCGGGCGGGCGCTCGTCCATGCCGGGCTGCACCACCACGCCAGGACCGGTGAGCCGGGGAGCGGGCTCGCGAGGCACCACGGCGTTGGTGGTGATGGGCGATCCGACCTCGATCTGCTGCACGGCGCCGTTGGGGAGGCGGAGGCGCATGGTCTCCGGGGCCTGGAAGGGAGGGAAGTCGACGTAGACGAAGTTCAGCCCCTGGGGACCGACCTCCTGGGACATGCGGTGCTCGACCTCGGCGCGCACCTGGACCACGAGGTCGATGCCTCCGCGCGAGCTGCGAAGGAAGGCCCGCATCACCGGGGTGTCGAAGGCCTCGGTGATGAGCGGACGGCGGTTGTTGGAGAGCGCGATTCGCCCGCCCGCGATGTGGAACACCCGCGTGAGGGGAGTGCGCGTCTCGGTGACCACCGCGGGGCGCGTCATGGCCACGAAGACCCGGCTGCCGCCCGGCACCATCTGGAAGCCCGGCCACGCCACGACGGGGACCTGGCTCCTCCCCATCCGCGCCATGCGACGGAAGCCCGGCGCCAGCGTGCCCACGCCCGGCGTCACCCCGCCGTACTCCTCCGGGCGGTGCGCCCTCGGGCTGTCGATGCGCCGCGTCCCGATGGGGCGCGAGGGTGCATCCTGCCCCGCCGACGGCACGACCCCGATGGTCGAGGTCCCGTTCGGGGTCCCGCCCACGACGGTGTACCCGCCCTGCTGGGCCTGCGCGGCCGCGGGCCCGAGCGCGATCACACCCGCCATCGCGAGCCCGTAGCCCCACTGTCGCATCGAGTACCTCATCGCCCGACGATTCCATCACGGCGCCCCCCGCGCTGCCAACTTCACAGCACGGCCTCGGGTCGCCCCCCGGGCGCTTCCTCGGCTACCCTCCGCGACCGAGCATCGTGAACCCCTTCGCGAGCGTCACCTTCGCGTGGCTGACCGTCTACGTCTTCCTGCTCGCGAACTTCGCGTTCCTGGGGCTCTTCCGACGGCTCCTGGGCGACGCCCGCTGCTTCGGCGCGCTGCTGGTGCTCAGCTCCCTCTACGACCTCGCCTCGGTGCTCCGCTACGGCCACCACCCCATCGGCCCCATCCCCTGGGAGCAGATCCGCGTCGCCGCCGGCCTCGGCTCCATGCCCGTCGCGCTCGACCTCGCCATGCGCCTCTCCGGCGCCTCGCCGCAGGCCCGGCGATGGCTCAAGCCCGCCTACGCCTGGTTCGCCGTCGTCGTCGCGCTCAACCTCTTCGGCGTCGTCGTGCAGGACCACGAGTACGTCCAGCGCGTCGTGCTCGGGCCCTTCACCATCGTCTACCGCGAGGCGCTCATCTCCCCGCTCGGGCAGGCGCTGATGTTCCCCGCGGTGCTCGCGGCGCTGGTGTCCACCTCGTTCTATTTCTTCCGCGCCGCCCGCGCCCAGGGCCGCTGGATGTGGGGCGTCGCGCTCAGCTACCTCCTCCTCGCCTGCGCCGTCGTGCACGACTCGACCACCGGCGTCACGCACCTGCCGTCGCCCTTCCTGGCCGAGCACTTCATGTTCATCCACATCGGGGCGCTGTCCTTCCTGTTCACCGCGCGCCTCGCCGCGGAGCTCTCGCACCGCGACGACGAGCTCGCCCGGGTGCGCGACGCCCTCCAGCAGCGCGAGGCCCTCGCCGCCGTCGGGGAGCTCTCCGCCATCGTCGCCCACGAGGTGCGCAACCCCCTGGCGATCATCCTCAACGCCGTCGCCTCGCTGCGCCGTCCGCTCCCGACGCGAGAGCGCGACCTGCTGCTGGGCATCCTCGAGGAGGAGGCCGACCGCATCAACCGCATCGTCACCGACCTGCTCACCCTCGCGCGGCCGCTGCACCCGGAGGCCCGCGAGACCCTCCCGAGGGAGCTCATCATCCGCTGCCTCGGGCCCGCCGAGCGCGCGGGCACGGAGGTCGAGCTGCGCTCCAGCCCCGAGGCGGAGACCCCCATCCAGTGCGACGCGCACCTGCTCCGTCACGCCCTCGAGAACGTCATCGAGAACGCCGTGCAGGCCATGGGGACGGGCGGCGCGCTCACCATCACCCTCACCCGCAAGACCCGGCAGGGCGTCGCCGGGCGCGAGATCGCCGTCATCGACACCGGCGAGGGGATGAATACCGAGGTCCGTAACAGCGCGCGCAAGGCCTTCTTCACCACGCGCACCACGGGCACCGGGCTCGGCCTCGCCATCGTCGACCGCATCCTCACCGCGCACCGCGGCGCCGTGGACATCGAGAGCAGCCGCGGCGAGGGCACCACGGTGCGCCTGTTCGTCCCGGAGCCTCCGTCCGCGGCGCCGACGCCCCAGGCCTGAGCCCCGATGAACGCTGCGCCCGCGGGGCGCACCAGTCCCTTGGATGGGCCCCACCGGCCCGGCCGAGAGATGGAGGCCCCGCATGCGCACGACCGCTGCCGCTCTCACCCTGGTGACCTCGCTGCTGAGCGCACCGGCGATCGGCCTCGCCAGCCCCTTCCACGCGCAGGCCTCGGCGGGCACCGACGCGCCGCTGACGCTCTCCATCCGGGGCGACGTCGAGCTCCCCGGACGGCTGCGCGTGATGGTCTCCGTCGGCACGACCCCCGAGCTCTACCGCGACGCCTTCAACGGCATCATCTCCGCCGCCGGAAACAGCTCGCAGACCTCCGCGGGCCTCTACGGCATCCGCATGGACAGCGGCTCCATGTGGCGCCTCCACGGCGGCTGGCGCCCCTTCTCCAGCGCGGGGCTGCTGCTGATGGGCGGCTACGGGCGGCTCGAGCTCTCGGGCACCGCGAACGCTCGTGAGCTCATCACCTCGGTCACCGGCCTGCCCCCGCCGCCCAACGTCCCAGAGGCCAACGGGCTCTACTCGGTCGACGCCACGCTGCACATGGTGAGCGCCGAGCTGGGCTGGGAGTTTCTCTTCTTCGGCGACCGCGTGGTGATCCAGACCTCCGTCGGCTTCGTCGGCACCGTCGACTCGCGCACCGCCATCACCCCGCGCTTCGCCTCGAACACCCCCGGCACCGCGGAGGCCCGCCGCACGGCGCAGGACTACGTCGACCACGTCCTGCGCTCGTACGTCTTCCTGCCGACCTTCTCGCTCTCGCTGGGCTTCCGCTTCTTCTGAACGGAGCGTCGCCTCAGCCCGGACCGCACGCCACGGTGAACGAGCTCACGTTGTCGCCCTCGTCGCACTCTCGCGCCGAGGCCCCGTCGTCGACCCGCACCCAGACCCGGGTCTCGCCGGCCGGGGCCGCGATCGACGCGCACACCCGCTCGGACTGCGAGGGCATCAGCACCCGCGTGGTGCTCCCCCCACCGAGGCGTCGAGCGCCCGCCATGCTCGGGTCGCGGTCGTAGAAGCCCACGGTGACCGCGCCGATGGGAGCGTCGCCGCGGTTGTTCACGGTGGTGCAGAGGTTGACCATCCGGCCGACGCAGGTGGGCGCCTCCGGCACCGACGAGAGGTTGGGCGCCAGCAGCGCCCGGTCGCGCGCACGGTTGAGACGGAAGGTGTTGTGCGTGCGCCACGAGGGCGCCTCGCGACGCGGGATCGTGCCGTCGTCGTTGATGTTGTCGATGTGGTAGCCGTGCTCGTTCCAGAGCGGGCGGGCGGCCACCCAGGAGCCGTCGCCGGAGGTCCAGATCTCCAGGCCCGGGACGCGCTGAGTGGCCTGCTCCGCCGCGGGGATGGTGTTGCCCGCGAAGGCCGCGCACTGGTTGGCGCCGAAGACGATGTCCGCCTGGCCGTCGCCGTCCGCGTCCGCCACGATGGCCTGCTCGGTGCGCGTCTGGCTCGGGTTCCAGTCCTGGAAGAGCACCCGCCCGGTGCGCCCGTCGAGCACCATGAAGCGCTCCTCGTCGTTGTAGACGACCTCGCTCGCCCCGTCGCCGTTGAAGTCGAACACCGTGCTCGACGTGACGTTGCTCGACGTGTCCTCCGTGACCGTCGCCCAGCGCACGCCCACCGCCATGCAGTCCGGGCCCACCGCCGTGCAGTCCGGGTCGAAGAGGGTGTACCGGTCGCCGCCCGCCACGCCGACCTCCGCGTGGCCGTCGCCGTCGAAGTCCGCCACCGTGGGCGCGCCCCCGAGGGCCATCGCGCCGCGCAGCGTGGCCGACCACCGCGACGCGCCGTTGAGCCCGTCGTAGAGCGTGAGCGTCCCGCCGGCCATCACCGCCACCTCCGGAACGCCGTCCGCCCCCGCGGCGCCGCGCGCGTCCAGCAGGTCGCCCACCGCCGCGAAGCCCTCGCCCGCCCCCATCCGGAAGCGCTGCCGCCCCGACGCGTCGTACACCGCCGACCCGGTGATCACCTCCAGGCTGCCGTCGCCGTCGAGGTCGATCACCACGCTCAGCGGTCCCTGCCCGTTGGTGCCTCGCGTCGCGGCCTGCCAGCGCACGGCGCCGGTGCGGCCGTTCACCACCGCGCCTCCGGAGATCACCTCCGCCACGCCGTCGCCGTCGAGGTCCGCGATGCTGATGGAGGGATTGGCGCCGTTCATCCCCGCGAGGGGCTCCATGGACTGCCAGTACAGGCGTCCGTTGCTGCGAAAGGCCGCGAGCCCGAAGCGCGCCGTCACCGCGACGACCTCCAGCCCGTTGGCGGGGTCGCCGTCGAGGTCGCCCACCGCGGGGTGTCCGTCCCAGCGCAGCGCGAAGGGTGCGCGCTCGTCGTCCGGAGCGCCGACGCCGTTCTGCGACCAGAGCAGCCGGTGCGGCGCACGCCCCGAGATCACCCGCAGCGCCGAGCGGGGATAGCCCGACTCGCAGGAGAAGGTCATGAACGCCACCTCGGGGACGGGCTCCTCGCCGGCCGCTCCGCGCACGATGTCGGCCACGACGGGCGTCGAGCACACCTGGTCGGCGCCCGCGAAGGGCATCCCCGCGGTGGCCCTCCAGTGCAGCCTCAGCGCGGGAGTGCGGAAGGGCTCCGCCGAGGGCGTCACGGTGCACCGCTGCGGGCCGGCGTCGGCTGCCGGTCGGTCGCCCGTCGCGTCCGAGGGGGCATCGACGACCGCGTCCACCCGGACGATGTCCGCCGAGGCGTCGAGCCGGGGGCCGTCGCTCGCGACGGAGCGGTCGCCCCCGAGGTCGCTGCCGGTCCGCGCGTCGAGGCGCGAGGCGTCCGCCTGGACGATGGCCTCGTCGGGCGCGCATCCCAGCGCCAGGGCGGTGATCGCGGCGACCCGTGCGGTGGCGCTCATGGCGTCGCGGGCGTCGGCTGCCAGCCGTTGCCGTCGATGTCGACGTACACCGGGTTGGTGTACCCGATGGCGCTGCCCGAGCCGACGGGCGAGAGCGATCCGCCCCGCGCGACGACCACGTAGAAGCTGTCCCGCGAGGGCCTCGCCCGCACCGTGGCGTGCCAGCGCACCACGCCGCTGCGGCCAGGCGAGGCGTCGCCCACGGCCTGCACGAAGGGATCGGTCGCGGCCGTGGCCACCGCCGCGGTGAAGGCGTCCTGACCGGCCACGCGGGTGAGCGCGAGCGGTCGGCCGTTCTCGTAGACCACCAGGTCGTTGGCGGTGACCCAGGGCGCCGCCTGGAGGGTGATCTCCAGCGGGACGGTGCCGTCGCTGCCCGGCCGCACCACCTCGCGCCAGCCCATGCGGGCCTCGCCGTTGACGCGCACGCCCAGCACCAGCCCGGAGGCCACCACCACCCGCTGCGCCCGGATGGCCTCGGTGATGGCCGCCTGGGTGACCCGCTCCGGGGCGTCCTCGTTGACGCGCAGGAGGTTGTGCGGCCAGCCCGATCCGCCGTTGCGCTCGTGCGTGTCGCTGTTGCCCAGCGCGCACGGGTGCTGTCCCCCGCGCAGGAACGCGAACCAGTCCTGCATCGTCGGCACCGAGGCGGCGTTGCGCATGGCGAGGGTGCGCAGCGCGGCGTCGTTGACCGCGAGGTAGTCCTGGGGATTACCCACCTCGGTATTGACCTCGATGGCCTCCCAGCCCGTGGCGACGGGGATGGGCGCGCCCGCGGTGGTGCTCCCGGCGAGCGTGAAGGGGTTGAGGTTGATGGTGGTGAAGTACCCCTTGAGGTTGTTGGAGCGCGGGTGCGACAGGTGCAGGACGGGGTTGCCCGCCTCGGCGCGCACCCGGGTGAAGAGCTGCTGCGCGGTCTGGTCGGCCCAGTACTGCGCCCCGATGAGCGCCGTCGGATCGGCCGGGTTGATGGTCAGGGGATAGGCGTTGAAGTGCCCGAGGCCCACCACGGAGATCTCGTTGCCCATCATCGACCCGAACCAGCGCCCGAGGTTGAGCTCGCGGGTGCACGGACCGAAGTCGGAGATGTTGTCGTGGTCCGTGGTGGCGGCGTACTCCAGGCCCTCGGCGGTGTCCTCGAGCACGCGGTTGCAGAGGCTGCGCCCGGAGTCGATGCTGCCCACCGTGTGCTGGTGGAAGTCGCCCGCCACCTGCCCCGCGGTGTCGAGCACGCGGCGCACGGTGGCCGTGAGCGTCGCCTCCTCGCCCGCGACCAGCGTGAGCTCGCTCTCCACGGTCTCGTACTCCTCGCCGCGAGAGACGATCGCCCGGTAGCGCCCCGGCTTCACCGCCAGGTGCTCGACGCCGTTGAGCGAGTAGATCGCCCGGTGCAGCCCGTAGGACTCGCGCTCGCCCTCGAGGTCGCCGAGCCCCGGGTCCGGCGCCTCCGCGGCCATGCCCCGCAGGCTCACCTTCAGCGGCGCGCGCACCGTCGCCCCGTCGCGCTCCGTGGCGTGCAGGTCGAGCACCAGCGTCGCGCTCTGCCCCACCGTCGGGGCCGCGGTGGCCATCCCCCCGTCGGTCACGGTGACGGACACGGGTGTGCCGCGGTTGCGCCCCTGGTCGACGGCCACGAGGGCGTAGCGCCCCGGCGGGAGCGCGAGGCGATAGGCGCCGTCCGCCGCCGAGCGCACCATGGAGCGCACCGGGCCGCCGACGGAATACGGATCGCTGTAAGCGTAGACCAGGGCGCCCGGCGAGCTCACGCCGGTGACGACGCCGTGCGGGTCGTGGCGGGCGTTCATGAGCGGCTCGACGACGGAGTTCACGTCGCCGGTGCCGATGGCGATGTAGCGGGAGAAGGAGGTGGGCTCGCCCTGGCGCGCGGAGATCGAGGGGTAGATGGCGACGGTGCCCGAGGCGTCCACGGCGGGGACGCTCATGGTGCCCGCGGCGGGGGAGATGGCGTAGGAGACGTGGCGGTCGTTCTCGCCGGGGTCGCTCACGCCGACGAGGTAGTGCGGCGGCGAGGTGGCCCGCGTGGCGTCGCCGAAGCCCGTGGCGTCGGTGAAGAGCGTGAGCGCCGAGCCGGCGCCGTAGAACTCCCCGGCGATGGAGAGGGGCACGGCGTTGTTGCTGTTGGACTGCACCTCCGTGCGCACCTCGAGCACCGAGCTGTCCGGGCGGAGGATGTAATGCGTGACGATGCGCACGTCGCGGTCGCGGGCGAGGTTGTCGAGCAGCCCGATGAGCCGCGTGGGGACGTCCCGGCCCACCACTCGGATCGCCGCGGGCCGGCCGTTGGAGCCGTCGCACGCGACGGTCACCTCCGCCGCGTCGCTGATGCGATACCCGAAGGTCGGGAACATCTCCCGGAACACGTCCCCGCCCGCCGCGCCACGGGGGCGCGCGACGTCCATGTCGACGATGTTCCCGCCGTACAGGTTGTACCCCGAGGCGCGCGGCGCCACGTTGGGCCGCACCCTCCCCTGCACGATCACCCGCACCCGGTTGTTGTAGATCCGCAGGTGCCCGAGGCGCCCCGCCGCGGCCTCTCCGCCGATCAGCTCCGCCGCGCTGGTGATCATCCCCGCGCGCGCCTCGGAGGCGTCGAGCGGCTCGTCGAGCGGCCGTGGCCCCGTCGCCATGGGGCACGCATACGGGTCCACGTAAGCCGGGAGCGTCCCCACGTCGGGCTTGCCCCCGAGGTCCTCGCCGAGGTCGTTGACCGCGGGCGCGTCGACCCCGGAGTCGGGCACGTCGCGCGCCGCCCCGGCGTCGGCGGCGGTCGAGGACGAGTTGCAGGCGAGGAGCAACAGCGGAGCGAGGGCAGGGAGACGGCGCATGGGGGCGCATGGTGCCAGCCCCGGGGCGCTCGCGGCAAAGGCCCGTCGCGTGGACTCTGACGGTGGCGGGCACTATGGTCCGCGCCACCACTCCCATGCCGACGTCGGATGACCCGAAGACTCCCGTCCCCACCGAGACCGCCGCCCCGGTCGCGGCCCCCCGCCAGCGACGCCGCGGGGCCTACACCCGCTACCTGGTGCTGGTCGGCCTCGCGGGGGTCATCGCCATGATCGCCTCGACCTTCCGCGGCTCCGCGATGGTCTACTCCAAGTACGTCGACGAGGTGACCCGCCCCGCCGAGCGGGCGCGGTGGATCGGCCGCACGCTGCGCGTCGAGGGCCTCGTGGTGCCGGCCTCCATCGAGCACCGCCCGGGCACGAGGGACTTCCGCTTCCGGGTGACGCGCAACCACGCCGAGCTGCCGGTGACCTACAGCGGCATCGTGCCCGACACCTTCCGCGACTGCGCCGGGGTCACCGTGCGAGGGGTGCTCGGGCAGGACGGGGTGTTCCGCAGCGACGAGATCGTGGCCAAGTGCCCGAGCAAGTACGAGGCGGCCACGGTGGTCAACGGCGAGTGCATCGTCGGCATGGCCCCGGAGGCGCCCGGGCGGAGGATGTGAGGGCGGGTGCTTCCCGTGCACCGAGCGGTGCAATAGGTTAGAAAGCTCCCAATGGGCGCGCGCACATTCGCGATCGGCGACATTCACGGCAACCTGGAGGCGCTCGACCTCCTCCTCGAGCGAATCGCGCCCGAGAAGGACGACACGGTGGTGTTCCTCGGCGACTACCTCGACCGGGGAACGCAGTCGAAGGAGACCGTCGAGCGGGTGCGCTCCTTCGTCGACGACCCGCCGTGCAAGGCCGTCGCGCTCCGCGGCAACCACGAAGACATCTGGATCGAGTGCTTCAAGGAGCCCAACGCGGGCTTCCTGCTGCCGCGCAGCAACGGGTGCATGGACTCGTTCCGCTCCTTCACCTCCGCGCCTCCGCTGGAGGAGGGGCAGCCGCTGCGGGCCGAGGAGTTCGTGCAGTATCTCCAGGTGGCGTCGTGGTTTCCCAAGGACGTCATCGACTGGTTCGAGTCGCTGCCGCTCTGGTACGAGGACGAGCACGCGCTCTACGTGCACGCGGGCCTCGACGGCCGCGACGCGGAGTGGAAGCACCCCAAGGACGGCCGCCAGAAGCCCCTGATGTGGATGCGCGAGAAGGGCTTCTACAACGGCTACGAGGGCAAGCGGGTGGTGTTCGGCCACACGCACACCCGCGACCTGCCGCAGGAGCTTCGCCGCTTCCCCGACGCGTGCCCGAAGGAGTCCGACCGGGTGTGGCTCCGCGGCGACCTCGTGGGCATCGACACCGGCTGCGGCCGCGCGGGCGTGCTGACCGCCGTCGAGCTCCCGTCGCTGCGCATCATCGACTCGCGCTGAACGCCGCGCGGTCGTCGCGCGAGGGCTTATGATCCGCGCGATGCGACGCATGACCTCGCCCCTCGCCTTCGCTGTTGGCGCGCTCGGCTGGACCGGCGCGGAGTACGCCCTCCACCGCCTCGTGGGCCACGGCCGCCGACGCCGCCGCCCGGCGCGCTGGTATCAGCGCATCACCCCCTCCGGGCTGCTCGCGGAGTTCAACGAGGAGCACCTCGCGCACCACGCCGACCCGACCTACTTCGCGCCGACCTCCCGCAAGGCCGTCGCCGCGGTGGTGAGCACCACCCTCCTCGGCGGCGCGCTGTCGCTGCTGGTGGGGCCGCGCCGGGGGTGCTCCTTCGCGGTGGGCTTCGGGGCCATGTACGTGACCTACGAGGCGCTCCATCGGGTGATCCACACGCACCCTCCGACCGGGCCGTACAGCCGCTGGGCGAGGCAGCACCACCTGCTCCACCACTTCCGCGCGCCCCGCCTCAACCACGGCGTCACCACCCCCATCTGGGACCACGTGTTCGGCACCATGGCCCCCGCGTCGGCCCCGCTGCGCGTGCCCTCCAAGCTTTGCCCCGTCTGGATGGTCGACCCCTCCACCGGCGCCGTGCGCGAGCCCTACCGCGACGACTACGAGCTCGTCTGACGGCTCACCTCCCCTCCCACGGGCAGCGTGGAGTATGGTCCGCGGCATGCGACTCCACTGGCCTCTCGCGGCGCTGACCGCTCTTACCCTTGCCTGCAACAACGACGACGCCACCGTGACCGACTCCGGCGCGCCGGCGGACCTCCCCGCCGTGACCGACCGGCCCGCCGTGCTCGACATCGGGGTGGACGTCCCTCGCGACGCCGGCGCCGACTCCGGCGCCACGCCGCTCTTCACGCCGTGCAGCACGGTGGCCAACTGCCGCGGCATCCCCTCGGCGCAGTGCATCGCCGTCAGCGACGGGTACCCGATGGGCCAGTGCACCCGCGCCTGCACCATGGACGCGCAGTGCGGCGCCGACGGCATCTGCCTCGACTTCGGGACGCGCCGCGTGTGCTTCAAGCGCTGCGAGTCCGTCACCGACTGTCGCGCGGGCTACAACTGCTTCGTCGGGCGCGGCGAGGGCGACGCCGCCGAGCACGCGTGCTTCCCCTTCTGCTCCGAGGACTCGCAGTGCCCCGGCGCGGCGTGCAACCGCTACTCGCGCTTCTGCGGGACGCTCGACACCTCGCGCGCGGAGAACGGCGCCACCTGCAACCGCAACCTCGACTGCCGCAGCGGCCGCTGCTTCGAGGAGTTCAACGAGACCAGCGGCAACCCGAGCGGCTACCTCGGCGGGCAGTGCTACTCGCGCTGCACGGTGCCGCCGGCCGCGGACTACAACGGCTCGACCTACCCCCGCAGCGACTGCCCCGCGAACAGCGTGTGCGTCCGCGAGGCGGGCCAGGTCGCGGGCCAGACGGCGCTCTGCCGCGGGTCGTGCACCAGCACCGCAGACTGCCGCGGCGGCTACATCTGCCTCAAGCCCTCGCGCGGCGTCGACGCCGGGACCTACGACAACGGCTACTGCGCGCCGCTCAACTGCCACTACATGACCCAGACCTGCCCGAGCGACGCGACGTGCCAGACCACGCGCTCGGACGACGCGGGCGTGCCCACCAGCGGGTTCTGCGTGCGGCCGCCGCCGAGCGACGCGGCCGTCACCGACGCCAGCGCCGACGCGACCGCCGACGCCCCGGCGCCCGCGGACGCCCCGGCGGTCACCGACGCGGGCGTGACCGACGCCCCCGCGGACGGCGGCTGAGAGGCCCTCGAGCGGTCGAGGGAATACCCGGTCGGGTATTCCTTCGACGCCGCTCGCGGGATCAGACCTCGAACTGGCCCGCTTCGAGGAGCTCGGTGACGCGGTAGAGGAAGTTGTTGGCGGCGACGCCGTCGACGATGCGGTGGTCGTAGGAGAGCGCGACGAACATCACCGGGTGGATGGCGATGGTGTCCACGCCGTCGACCTCGACCACCACCGGGCGCTTCACGATCTCGCCGGTGCGGAGGATCGCGACGTTGGGCTGCGAGATGACCGCGGCGCCGACGAAGTTCCCCTTGGTGCCGGGGTTGGAGATGGTGAAGGTCGACCCGGCGAGGTCGTCGGCCTCGATCTTCCCGTCGCGGGCCTTGCGGGCGACGGTGTCGATGCCCTTGGCGAGGCCCTTCACCGTGAGCTCGTCGGCGTCGCGCACCACTGGGACGAGCAGGCCCCCGGCGGTCTCCACGGCGACCCCGAGGTTGATCTGCTTGATCTTCACGTAGGCGTCGTCGAGCACGCGGGCGTTGAGCACCGGGTTCTCGCGCAGCGCCCTCGCCGCCGCGGCCGCGATGAAGGACAGGAAGGTCAGCGACACCCCCTCGGCCTTGAGCGCGTCCTTGCGCGCCTCCCGCAGCCTGGAGACCTTGTGCATGTCGATCTCCGCGAACGTGTAGACGTGCGGAGAGACGTGCTTCGAATAGACCATGTGGTCGGCGATGATCCGCCGGCGACGATTGAAGGGGACGATCTCGTCGCCGGGCGCCTGGACGTAGGGCTTCACGCTGAACCCGCCTCGCGGCGCGGGCGGCACGGCGGCCGGAGCGGACTGCGCGGGCACTGCGGCGGACGGCGGCGGAGGCGGCGTGGCGGGGCGCGACGGGGCCGGGGCGACCTTGCCCGCGGCGGCGGCGAGCGCGTCGTCGCGGGTGACGCGTCCGTACTCGCCGGAGCCCTTGATGGCGCTCACGTCGAGGTCGTTCTCGCGGGCGATCTTGCGCACGACGGGCGTGGTCGGCGGCTCGCGCGAGGGAGCGGGCGCGACCGGCGCGGCAGCAGGCTTCTCGGCGGCGGGGGCGGCGGCGGCAGCGGGCTTCGCGGCGGAGGCGGCGGTGTCGATCTCCGCGATGGGGACGTTGACGGGCACCACGGCCTGCTCGGCGGCCAGGAGCTTCGTGACGACGCCGCCGACCGGCGACGGCACATCGGTGTCGGCCTTGTCGGTGGAGACCGTGACGAGGATCTGGTCCTTCGCGATGGTGTCCCCGGGCTTGACGTGCCAGCGGGTGATGGTGCCTTCGACGACGCTCTCGCCGAGCTGCGGCATGACGACGGGTACGGCCATGGATGCGGTCCTTTTCTCGGGTGCGGGGCTGCGACTCTTCCTCGCTATGGAAGTGCGGTCGCCGAAGGCCAATACCCGCAAGCGTCTACGGACGCAATCGCGCTCAGCGGGGCGCGTGGAGCACGTACCAGAGCGCCGCGCTGGCGAGCCCGAGGAAGCCCAGCGACGCGAGCAGCAGCAGCGCCCCGCTGGAGGACTTCGGCGGAGGCGGAGCGACGGGCGCGGCGTTGGGCACCCACCCTGGCGGCATCGTCACCTGCGGGTTCATCCCGCCGTGCGCCGGAGGGCCCATCGGGAACGGCTCGATCATCGGCGAGGGGAGAGCCTGCGGCGGATGGTCCTGCAGGGTGGCGGCCTCCTCCTGCCGACCGTGGAGCTGACCCTGCGGGGCGACCTCGTGGTACCCGCCCGGGCTCGGCTTCGGCTGCGCCATCGACTCGCGATAGGGGTCGTAGTTCTGGGCGGCGTCGGGGCTCTGCCGGGCTTCGACCTCCGGCGACGAGCGACGGCCGCGGATCTGCGCCATCACCGGCGAGTCGTGGTTGAAGAGGGCGGTCTCGCCGTCCTCCTCGTAGTCGTCGTGTCGGGGCGGGGCCACCGGGCGCGAGGGGCGCAGGGGCGCGGCCTTCACCGTCGGCGTGCGCACCCTCTCGTTGGACGTGCGCGCGGACTTGTCCGCGGGCGCGGGCATCGCCATCGTGGGCTGTCGCAGCTTGGACGAGGGCCGGGGGCCGGAGGCCTCCTCCTGGCGGACGCGCGGCGCGGAGGTCGACGGCAGGATGGAGGGCGGCACGTCCGGGTCGGTCACGCCGTGCCTCGCGGGCTCGACGACCGTGGACGACAGAGGGTCCATCTCCATGTCGCTGTTGACGCTCTCGCGCATGGCGCGCCGCTCGCGCTCGAGCTTCTGCGAGGCCACGCCGGAGATGAACGCCGCCACGTCGCGACCGGAGGCCACGGACCCGGCGAGGTGCGTCTCGATCGCGTCGGCGAACTCGTCGGCCGACATGAAGCGCTGGTCGGGGTCGGGGTGCAGGGCCTTCTTGCAGATCTCGTCGAGCACCGGCGGCAGGCGCGCGTCGAAGTCCAGCAGCGGGGGATACTCTCCGGTGAGGATGCGGCGCGCGGTGTCGAAGTCGTTCTCGCCGGCGTAGAGGCGGCGCAGGGTGACCGCCTCCCAGAGCGTGACGCCCATGCCGAAGACGTCGACGCGGCGGTCGAGCGGCGCGCTGCGCAGCTGCTCGGGGGCCATGAAGTTCAGCTTGCCCTTGATCATCCCCACCTTGGTGGTGGTGACCCGGGACTCGGCCTTGGCGATGCCGAAGTCGACGATGCGCGACACGCCGTCGACGCCGACGACGATGTTCTGCGGGGAGACGTCGCGGTGGATGATCTTGAGGTGGTTGCCCTCGAGGTCGCAGAGCTCGTGGGCGGCGTGGAGGCCCGCGAGCGCGTCGAGCACCACGCGCAGGGTGATGCCCAGCGGGATGCGGCGGCGCAGCGAGATGGCGACCTTCTCCACGTTGGAGAAGCTGTCGCCCTCGATGTAATCCATGATCAGGAAGACGAGCCCGTCTTCGAAGCCCACGTCGATGATGGGCACCACGTTGGGGTGGTGGATGGTGGCCGCGACGCGCGCCTCGTCGAGGAACATGTCGACGAAGGACTCATCCGACGACAGGTGCGCGTGCATGACCTTGATGGCCACGAGGCGCCGGAAGCCGCCCGACCCGGTGGATCGAGCGACGTACACCGAGGCCATGCCGCCGGTGCCGATCTCCGCAATGACCTCGAACCGCCCGATGCGGGACCCGACGAGGCTGTTGCGTGCAGCACCGGCTTTCATGCGATCGGTCTGACGAAGCTACCACATCGCCGCGCCGCGCCGGAAGGCAACGGCGAAACGGTGTGACTCAGGTCGCCACCCGGATGGGCGCGTAGAGCCCTCGCGCCCGCTCCACCAGCGGGCCCGCGAGGGTGCAGCGGTCGCCCCGCTCGATGCGGCGCTGGAGGCCGATAAGCCCTCGCTCGTCGACCTTCACGAGCTGCGTGGACTCGATGGAGGGGGCGGCTCCGTCCTCGAGCACCCGCCCGAGGAGGGCGGCGTCGGTGCCGTGCCGATAGGTGAGCGTGCGCGGGTACGAGTGCGCCGGGGTGAAGGCGGTCAAGAGCTCCAACGGGCCAAACCGGCGGTGCATGGTGAGGGCGCGGCCGTTCCACTGGGCGGCGCCGACGAGGGATTTCGCGCGCAGCACGCGGCACCCGAGCGCCTTGGTGAAGGTGCCGAGGCCCCTGAGCCCGGCCTCCTTCCCGAGCGACCCGACGTTGTGCTCGAAGAACTCACCAGGCGCGATGGTGGGGATCGCCACGTGCAGCGAGAGCGGCACCCAGACCTTCTCCTGCGGGGCCACCTCGAAGCGCTCGCGGAGCATCGGCGAGACGTCCCGGGGCCGGGCCGCGAGGCCGAAGAGGGCGCTCGGCCACTCGGCGCAGTCGTAGAAGACCCAGCGCTCCATGGCCATCGCCTGCGGGCCGAAGGTCTGCGCGTCGAGGCGCTCGATCCAGGTGAGGAAGCGCTGCGAGGCCAGCACCGTGGGGTCGATGCGCAGCGTCTTCGGCACCTTGATGCCGAAGGGCGCGAGGTCGAGGTGCTCCCAGTGCCCGCGCGGCGCGACGATGAAGGGCCGGCAGATGCGGAGCGCGTCGCGATAGATCTCTGCGAGTTCGGGCGTGTGGGCCATCGTCGGCGGAGCGTACCCCCAGTGGAGGTCGATGTTCCACGGCGCGCGAGATGTCCTTCCCAGCGGGGAGCGCCCTCTCTATACCCTCCTCAACGAAACACCGATGAGCGATCCACACGTAGTGATTCTGGGCGGCGGGTTCGGTGGACTGGCCGCGGCGCGCGCCCTCGCCGACTCGCCCGTGCGCGTGACGCTGCTCGACCGGCAGAACCACCACCTCTTCCAGCCGCTGCTCTACCAGGTCGCGACCGCGGGGCTGAACCCCAGCGACATCTCCGCGCCCATCCGCCACCTGCTGCGCCACCAGGAGAACGTCACGGTGCTGCTCGCGGAGGCCACGAGCATCGACCCCGCGGCGAAGACCGTGCAGCTCACCGAGGGGACGATCGCCTACGACTACCTGGTGGTCGCGACCGGGGCGACGCACGCGTACTTCGGGCACGACGAGTGGGCCTCTCGCGCGCCGGGCCTCAAGAGCCTGGAGGACGCGGTGGAGATCCGGCAGCGCTTCCTGCTGGCCTTCGAGGCGGCGGAGCGGGAGCAGGACCCGGAGCGCCGCCGGGCGTGGCTGACCTTCGTGGTGGTGGGCGCGGGCCCGACCGGGGTCGAGCTCGCGGGCGCGATGACCGAGGTGGCGAGGCACGCGCTGAAGGAGGACTTCCGCGAGATCAACCCCGCGGAGGCGAGGGTGATGCTGGTGGAGGGCCTCGACCGGGTGCTGCCGACCTACTCCAAGAACCTCTCCGACTCGGCCCTGAAGGAACTCCATGAGCGCGGGGTGGAGGTGCGGCTCAACACCCGGGTGACGCGCATCGACGACGACGCGGTGATGATGGGCGACGAGCTGGTGGGCGCCCGCACCGTGGTGTGGGCCGCGGGCGTCGCGGCCTCACCGCTCGCCCGCAGCCTCGGGGCGCCGCTCGACCGCGCGGGTCGGGTGAAGGTCGACGCCGCGCTGCGAGTGCCCGGTCGCCCGGAGGTCTTCGTGCTGGGCGACCTCGCGAGCGTGGTGCAGGACGGCGCCCCGGTGCCCGGCGTGGCGCAGGCGGCGCTGCAGGGCGGCGAGCAGACGGCGGCCAACATCATGCGCTCGATCCGGGCCCAGGAGCTGGAGCCCTACCACTACACAGACCTCGGCTCGATGGCGACCATCGGCCGCAACGCCGCCGTGGCGGTCATCGGGAAGGCCGAGTTCACGGGCTTCTTCGCGTGGCTGATGTGGCTCTTCGTGCACGTCATGGCGCTGGTGGGCTTCCGCAACCGCGTCGCGGTGATCTTCTCCTGGGCGTGGTCCTACGTGACCTTCAACCGGGGCTCGCGGCTGATCACCCGGAAGGTGCCGCCCACGCTGCTCGCGCACGACGAGGACGACGATCAGCCAGGGCCCCTCCAGACCACCGGCGACGGGTCGACCGCGGCGAGCGTGAAGCCCTCCGCCGAGGCCCGCAGCGAACCCTGATCGCGCGCCCCGAGGCTCTCCAGCAGCCACCCCCGTAGCCACGCCGCGCTCACCCCGCGCGCTCGCAGCGCCGCGATGCCCATGGACCCGCTGCGCTTGGCGAGGCGCTCGCCGTCCCCGCCCAGCACCAGCGGGAGGTGCGCCCACGTCGGGGCCGCGGCGCCGAGGGCCTCGTAGATCAGCATCTGCCGTGGAGTGCTGGCCAGCAGGTCGTCGCCGCGCACCACCTCGGTGATGTCCATGGCGACGTCGTCGATTACGACCGCGAGCTGGTACGAGGCGACCCCGTCGGCGCGCATCACCACGAAGTCACCGACGTCGCGGTGCACCTGCTGGGCGAAGGCTCCGCGGAGGAGGTCCCGGACGACCACCGGCAGGGCGTCCGGCTCCGTGCGGAAGCGCCACGAGACGCCGCGTCCCTGCGAGCGGGCGCGGGCGAGGACGGCGCCGGGGTCGAGGCCGCGGCAGGTGCCCGGGTAGACGGGCTCGGCGCCGTGCGGGGCCTGCGAGGCGAGCTCGATGTCTCGGCGGCTGCAGGCGCAGGGATAGACGAGCCCGCGGGCGCGGAGCCAGTCGAGCGTCGCGGCGTAGAGGGGAGCGCGGTCGCGCTGCGCATAGGGGGCGCAGGGGCCGCCGACGCCGGGGCCCTCGTCCCAGTCGAGCCCGAGCCAGCGCAGGTCGTCGAGCATGGCGGCGGTGGCCCCGGGCGCCGCGCGGACGGCGTCGAGGTCCTCCACGCGGAGGATCCAGCGGCCTCTGGCGGACCACGCGGACAGCGCCGAAGCGAGGGCGGTGCGGGCGCTGCCGACGTGGAGCGCGCCAGAGGGGGTCGGGGCGAAGCGTCCGCGAGGCAGTGGGGCCATCGGTGCCGTTGGCCCGACGGTGTACTGCATCGCGGGTGCGGTGGGTGAGAGGAGAAGGCGAGCGGGGTCGTCGGCTCAGCCGCCGCGCGGCGGGTTGTACCCGCTCCACTGCGGGAACTGGCAGTCGGTGCTGCCGACGAAGGTCGCGGCGACCGGGGCGGGGGCGTTGGCGTCCACGCGGCAGAGGCGCACGCCCTGGCCGTAGACCGCGTTGCAGTCGAACACGATCGAGGCGCCGTCCGGCGACCAGGTGGTGATCTGGTACGCCGCGGCGTTGCCGCTGCTCTGCGTGCTGAGCTGGCGGACCGTCGCCGCGCCGTCGGCGTGGTCGATCACCCAGACCTGGTTGTTGCGCAGGAAGGAGACGCGCGTCCCGTCCGGCGAGAGGGCGTACTCCGTGAAGGACACGGGGCCGTTGCTGATCGCCGTGCGGCCGGTGCCGTCGGCGTTGAAGCGGAGCAGCACGCCCTGGAAGTTGACCGCGTAGAGGAAGCGGCCGTCGGGCGAGAACATCGGCCGCCCGAGGATCACATCCGCGCCCGCGACGATGAGCCGGGCCTTGTTGCCGCCGTCGGCGTCCATGGTCCAGATCGACCAGCTGTCGGCGGTGTTCTGGTAGACGATCCGGCCGCCCGGCGTGAAGGTCGCCTGCGCCTCGCTGCGGTTCGTCGTCTGCGTGAGGTTGCGGAGGTTGGTGCCGTCGACGTTCACCGACCAGAGGTCGAGGTAGCCGCTCGCGTTCACTTCGAACACGAGCGTCGAGCTGTCCGGCGACCAGGAGAAGGTGTTGATCGCGAGGGCGCCGGAGAGCTTGCGCTGGTCCGAGCCGTCGGCGCGCTGCACCCAGAGTTCCCAGGGGTAGTTCTGGCGGTACGCGATGTAGCGCCCGTCCGGGCTCCACTGCGCGACCTGCGCGTTCATGCTGTTGAGCGGGGTGGCGCTGCCGTCGAGGCCGACCGTCTGCAGCCCGTAGTAGCTGCTGTAGCCGACGATGCGCCCGCCGCCGACCGGCGGAGGCGTGACGGTCCAGGTGAAGCTGGCGCTCCCGGAGCCCACGGCGTTGAAGGCCGTGACCGTGAACGTGTAGGTGCCCGGGACGAGGCCCGAGTAGCCGAAGCCGGTGTTGAGCGAGTCCCGGATGCCGGAGTCGTAGCCGTTGCTGGTGACGAAGCGCACCGTCGTCGGCGAGCCCGTGTACGTCCAGTGGAACTCCACGTTGGTCGCCGACGTCGTGGCCGGAGGCGTCGTCGTGAAGATCACCGTCGGCGCCTCGCAGGGCGCCGCGCCCGGCCGGCAGGAGTCCACCACGACCCCGCCCACGCACGACGTGCTGCCCGCCGCGACGCACGCGCCGGTGCCGCACGAGGTCGCCGCGGGGGCGAAGTCCTCGTCGACCGCGCCGTCGCAGTCGTCGTCGACGCCGGTGGAGCTGGCGTCGCTCGCCGCGGCCGCGCCGGGCGAGCAGGAGTCCACCACCGCGCCGCCCACGCAGGCGGTGCTGCCGGTGGCGCCGCACGCGCCGACGCCGCAGGAGGTGGAGATCCGGGCGAAGTCCTCGTCGACCGCGCCGTCGCAGTCGTCGTCGAGGCCGTTGCAGGTGGCGTCGCTGGTCGCCGCGGCGCCGGGCGAGCAGGAGTCGACCACGGACCCGGCCACGCACGACGTGCTGCCCGCGGCGGCGCAGGCGCCACAGGAGGTGGAGGCCGGGACGAAGTCCTCGTCGACCGCGCCGTCACAGTCGTCGTCGATGCCGTTGCAGGTGCCGTCGCTCGCGGCCGCGCCGCCCGCGGTGCACGAGTCTCGCACCACGCCGCCGCCGCAGGTGGTGCTGCCCATCGAAGCGCAGGCGCCAGCGCCGCACGCCGTCGCGACCGGGGCGTAGTCCTCGTCGATGGATCCGTCGCAGTCGTCGTCCACGCCGTCGCAGGTGGCGTCGCTCGCGGCCCCGACGCTCGCGCGGCAGGAGTCGACGGCGGCGCCGTTCGAGCACACGGTCTGGCCGGTGGATCGGCAGGGACCGACGCCGCACGAGGTGGGCGTCGCGTCGACCACGGTGCCGTCCGCGGCGTTGGCGTGCGCGCAGCCGGTCGCCGGGTCGCACGAGTCGACGGTGCACGGGTTGCTGTCGTCGCAGCTCACGCCCACGCAGAGGTCGGCGCCGGGCATGCCTCCCTGGCCGGGCGTGGTGCCCGCCTGCCCTGGCGGCAGGGCGCCGTTGGCGGGCGTCTGCCCACTCTGACCCGGCGTACTGCCGGTCTGACCGGGTGCCGTACTGGAATGGGACAACTGGAGGGAGCCACTCCCCGTCGGATCACCCTCCCCGCTACAGGCCATGGACGCGAGTGCCAGCCCCAGCACGAAACGATGCACCATTGACATCAGAGAACCTCCCTTTCAGGGAGCGACCCTAACATGCCGAAATGTGTGCGTACTCGAAGCCGCTCTTGACGCAGCGACCCTGTTTTTCTGGGATTCGCGAGCGATTCGCGACGCCGCAGCGCGGCAATCGACGAGGATCTTCCGAGCACTCCGCAGACCTCTCGACTTCGGAGGACCTCCATCGGCCGACCCTCGCAACAAGTCCACTGGTGAGAGGTCGAGGCGGTCAGGGGTTGTCGGGAGCGCTCCCGGCCTCGCGGCCCCGCGCTGATCGCCCGCCGCCGCTCGACGCGGTACTCCTCCCGATCGTGGACGAACCCGATCAGCCCGACCCCTCGCTCCGCGCCGACGCTCTGCTGCACGTGGGCCAGCTCGCCGCGGGCGTCGCGCACGAGCTGCGCAACCCCCTCGCGGTCATCGAGACCTCCGTCTTCCTCCTCCAGGAGCAGGTCGGCGACGACCCGCGCGCGGCCCGCCAGCTCCGTCGCATCACCGAGCAGCTCCGCATCGCGGGCGCCATTGTCAACGACCTGCTCGACACCGTGCGCGGGCGCCACGCGCCTCCCTCCCCCACGGCCGGCTTCGACCTCACCAGGGTCGTCCGCGAGGCCGTCGCGTGGGTCCCCCGGCCGCCGCGGCTGGCCATCGCGCTCCGCCTCCCAGAGGACCCGGTGATGGTCCCCGGCGACGCCCGGCGCATCCGTCAGGTGGTGGTCAACCTGGTCGCCAACGCCGTGCAGATCCTGGCCGGCCACGACGACTCGCCGGGCATCGCGGTCGCCCTGGACTTCGACGAGCGCGCTGCCCATGTCTCCGTGCGCGACCATGGACCCGGCATCGCCGACGCGCTCCTCCCCCGGCTCTTCGAGCCCTTCGTGACGACGCGACCGCAGGGCACCGGCCTCGGCCTCGCGCTCTCCCGGCAGATCGCGCGCGACCACCACGGCGACCTGCGCGCGGAGTCCGTCCCCCCCGCCGAGGGCGGCGGCGCGCGCTTCACCCTCACGCTCCCTCGCCTCCCCGTCGAGAGCCCGTGATCCCGCCCTCCGAGCGACGCCCGCGGCTCCTCATCGTCGACGACAACCGCGACCTCTCGGAGAACCTCCAGGACATCTTCGAGCCCCGCGGCTTCGTGGTGCGCTTCACCCCGAGCGCTCGCGAGGGCCTCGCCCTGGCCCGCGCCGAGGGCTTCGACCTCGCCATGGTCGACGTCAACCTCCCGGACGCCAGCGGCGCCGACCTGCTCCCCGCCCTGCGCGACGCCTCTCCGCTCGGCGAGGTGGTGCTCATCACCGGGCACGCCACGCTCGACTCCGCCGTGGCCGCGGTGCGGGGCGGGGCCTTCCAGTACGTGGTGAAGCCCTTCAAGGTCGACGAGCTGGTGGCCACCGTCGAGGCCGCGCTCCGGCAGGGGACGCTCCGCCGGGAGCGAGAGGCCCTGGCGCAGCAGCTCGCGGCCTCCGAGCGGCGCTACCGCGACGTGGTCGAGTCGTCGAAGGTGCTGGTGGTGGGCATCGACTCGCGCGGGGTCATGCACCTCTTCAATCGCCGCGCGGCGGAGCTCACCGGGCTCTCCCCCGAGGAGGCCCTCGGTCGCTCGGCGCTCGACGTGCTCATCCCCGCCGACTCGCGGGAGCGGGTGCAGAGCCACGTGCGGGCCACGCTGGCGGGCGCGCCGCCGGGGGAGTTCGAGGCGCCGCTGCTGGTCAAGGACGGCAGGGCCCGCACCGTGCGCTGGCACGTGGTGGTGGCGAGCGCCGAGCGGCCGACGGCGAAGGACGAGATCGCCGCCTACGCGGTGGGCACCGACGTCACCGATCGCCGCGCGCTGGAGCGCCGCGCCGCGGAGGCCGAGGCCCTCGCGCACATGGGGACGCTCGCCGCGGGCCTCGCCCACGAGGTGCGCAACCCCCTCAACGCGGCGCTCTTGCAGCTCCACCTGCTGGGCCGGGGGATCGCGAAGGGGACGGGCGGGGAGCGCGATCCGCTGCTGGCGAGGGCGCGCATCGTCGAGGGGGAGCTGAAGCGCCTGGAGCGGCTCCTGTCGGACTTCCTGGAGCTGGCGAGGCCGCGCCCGATGGCGAGGGAGCCCATCGACCTGGCAGACCTGCTGGACGAGGTGACGGCGTTCCAGGAGCCGGCGGCGGCGGCGGCGGGGGTGAGGCTGGTGCGGCGCATCAGCGACGCGAGGGCCGTGGGCGACCGCGAGCGGTTGAAGCAGGTGTTTCACAACCTGCTGGTGAACGCGATGGAGGCGACGCCGCACGGGGGCGTGGTGACCGTGTCGTGTCACCGCGGGGCGGACGAGCCCGACGCGACGGTGACCATCGCGGATACGGGGCGGGGTATTCCGAGCGGGACGTTGGAGAAGGTCTTCGAGCCCTTCTTCACGACCAAGGAGGCGGGCACGGGCTTGGGGCTCTCGATCGTGCGACAGATCGTGGAGCGCCACGGCGGGGCCATCGACCTGGAGAGCGTCGAGGGCCGCGGGACCCGGGTGACGCTGAGGCTCCCCGCCACCGGGCGCTCGCACTAACGGGGCGGGAGCCGCGCGTCCACGGCGGAGCGCATCCAGTCGGGCAGCTCGTCGTCGCGGTCGCAGTTGAGGAGCACGCGCTCTCCGCGGGCGCGCACGTCGTCGTGGGCCGTGAGGGCGAGGTCGCCTTCGGTGGACTCGACCGTGGTGGCGGCGGAGCTCACCCGCGCCTCGGAGCGGGCGCGCACCTCGAAGCGGTCGCACTCGGCGGAGACGGTCCCGGAGGCGCGGAGGGCGATGTCGACGGCGTCGAGGTGGAGCCTCGCGCCTTGGGGGGTGAGCTCGATGGTGAGCTCCAGCCGGCCGTCGAGGGCGCGGACCTCGACGCGCTCACCGAGGTCATCCGAGAGCGCGGTGACCGAGCGCCCGGAGGGGAGCGCCTGGCGCGAGCAGCGGAGGCCGAGAGAGCGAGAGAGCTGATCGTAGCGGGGGTGGTTGTTCATTGGAGTGGATCCCTTGTTGGTGGAAGAAGGATCTACAGTCGTGGCCAGTCGATCTCATGGGACAAGCCGTCGAGGTCGCGACGCCCGAGGCCCCAGGGGAGCTCGACGGAGGCGACCCACACCAGGGAGACGGTGCCCGCCTCCAGGTCGATCTCGACGGTGCGCAGCGCGGCCTCGGCGGGGAGACAGCGCTCGCCGACGCGCACGGTCACCCGCGGTCGCTCGTCGGGGAGCGTCACGATCACCTGTCGACGGCGCGGGTGCATTCCCGTGAGGACGACGGTCTCCTGGCCGCTCAGGGTCTCTCCCCACAGGCCGGGCGCGGCGGTGTGAAACCAGCGGCGATCGCGGCGGGCCGCTCCCTCTTCGAGCGAGTCGCAGGCCACCCTCTCGGGGGGAAGGATCCCGAGGCGGACCTCCGGGAAGTCGGCCGGGGCGACGTCGGATCCGGCGCCCAGACCGAGCCACGCCGAGCGGGGCCACCAGTGCGCCGGGACCGCCGCGAAGCCCGCGGAACGGGGCGCGGTGACCCACGCGGCCGGGTCGGAGAGCAGGAGGCGCGCGGGGGTCAGCAGGTCGGTCGGGTCTTCCACGTTGGGGAGTCGGATGGCGTCGAGGTCACCCGACACGCAATAGCCACAACCGACATCGTTGCGGGGATATCGGTAGAGGTCGTCGACGCCGAGGAGGGCGTCGAGCTCATCGGGGACGTGCTCCGCGAGGGCGCGCTCGTCACGGCCGCCGTAGGCGCGCTCCCAGGTGAGGGGCATCTCGACGAAGGGGACCGGGTCGCTGAACACGGGCTGCGCCGTGATCGGGTCGAGCGTGACGGAGCGATCGCCGAGCACGCGGAGTCGCTTGAAGAGCCGCGGGGTCAGCGAGGCGCCGAGGTCATGCACGGCGACGGAGACGTCCATGGAGGGCGCCGGGCCGTCGACGCTGTGGGCGTGGGCGCGGACGACGACGTCGGTGCCCGGGCGGGCGATGGCCACGATGTCGCCGCCCGCGCAGGTGGGGTCGTCCGGGTCGGCGGAGACCAGCGGCGCGGGGGCTCCCATGGAGAGCGCGCCGTCGAAGGCCGGGAGCGCATAGACGCGCCGGGTGACGACGGAGGCGCAGGGGGCGCCGCGCTCGCTGCGGTGGACGGTGTGGAGCGAGACGGGGCTCACGGCGACACCATGTATTCGTCCCAGTCATCGGCGAACGCGTCGTCGCCCGCGTCGGCCTGGAGCTCGCCTCGAATCGCCTGATCGAGCACCCCGAGCGCGCCGGAGGCGGCTCCCGCGACGGTGTCCGCCAGCGGCTTGCTGAAGGGCCTCAGCACCATCCTCACCAGCGTGGGAACGCGGCGCTCCAGCTGACGAAGGAGACGACCGAAGAGCTTGTCGGCGAAGTGACCGACGACCGCGTCGATGGCGAAGCTGATCGCGAGGTCGAGGACCATCCGGCTCGCGACCTTGCTGATCGCCGAGGCGGTGTCGCCCGCGGTCATGCCGAGCAGCACGGTGCTCGGGGTCTGCGTGGCGAAGGAGGTCGGGACCCCGACGGGATCGCAGCAGACCAGGAAGTTGCACCACCCGGCGGAGCCCCCGGCCCGGTACCGGAGGGTCGCCACGGTTCGCGCTCCGTCGATGGAGGCCATGACGTGGCGCGGCCCGAAGATCGCGGTGGAGGCCCCCTCGGCGCTGCCCTCGAAGGGCCCGAGCTGCGCGCCCGCGGAGTCCTCGTTGCAGACCGCGACCAGGCCGGGGAGCGGCATCAGGGAGAGGCCGCCCGCCGCGATCAGGTGGTGGCGGCGCTTCTTCGTGCGGGACCACTGTTGCAACAGCGGGTCGTTGGCGGCGAAGACGCTGCGCGACTTCTTCGAGGATTCCGGGTCCGTGTCCCAGGCTGTCCCTTCGGAGGACCACAGCGCCTTGGGGGTGAACATCGAGGGACAGGGCACGAGTCCGGCGATCTTTCCCGGGCCGAGATAGGCGTGCATCTCCAGCCGACCGACGATCTCGCAGTCGGGTCGGACGACCTGGGTCATCACCTCGGTGGGCGGGCGGTGGCGGAGTCGACTGGGCATCGGGTGGGGTCTCCTGCGTCACCGATGCTGCGCAGGTCTCTATGCCGACATGGCGTGGAGCCTCGCGGCCCGCGCCTCGCGCGGGCGCATCCGGTAGCGCCACTTTGATCGGAAGGTGACCACCAGGAGTTGCGTGTCGGCGAGGAACCACAGCCCCGAGACGGACGTTCGACGCACGAAGCGCTCGTCGCCGACCTGGACGTCGACCCGGAGGTTGAACCCGGGGAGGGCGAAGTCCCAGCGGTCGTCGCCGAGCGCGATGCGCACCCGCTCGTCGCCCCGCAGCTCGGGCGCCACGTTGCGAGGAACGCTCGCCGCGGGAGTGCACTCCCGCACCAGCGCGTTGTAGCGCTCCTGGCTCGGCTCGTTGCCGGGGCCCCATCCCTCCTGCTTCACCCGATCTCCGAGCTGCCAAGGGAGCGACCGGTCCACCGGCCCCCACGCCGCCGGAACCGGCGAGTCCATCCATGTGGCGATGGGCAGCGACGGATCCTCCAGGTTGGGCAGGCCCACCCCCTCTGCGCTCGCCTCATCGAGGCAGACTCCCTTCCCCAGGGGGTTGAGCGGATGCTCCACGGGCTCGCCGTGGGCGAGCGCCCGTCCGCCATAGGCGCGGGTCCAGTCGAGGGGCATCTCGGTAAAGGGAGTCGGGGCCGAGGGGGCCAGCTCCCCGCGGGCGTCGCGCACCCAGCGGCGATCGCCGATCACCCGGATGGTGCGCTGGAAGTCGCCCACGGAGAAGGCGGCGTCGCAGCGCTCGACGGGCTGGCGGCACCGGGCGCGACCCAGCACCACGAGGTCACACCCGCGGTGCATCGGGTGGTTGTCCGAAGGGAAGGTTCCATATCGGGTATCGACCTTCTCGTGGAAGACCGGCCATCGCGCCGCCGATGGGATGAGCCGCCCTCTTGATGGATCCACCTCGAAGGTGGCCCTCGCCACCAGCCAGGCCCCGATCTGCTCATCGTCGATCACCCCGGTGAAGAGCCTCGCCTCCCAGCCGGTGTCATTGAGGAAGTCCATGGACGTCTGTCCCCTTCAGCTGTTGAGTCGGACGAGGCCGCCGTGGAGCTTGACCGTCGCGCCGTGGGCGTCCCGCAGCTCGGCGTCCGCGTGGTGGAGGTCCAGCGCCGCAGACTCATGGGTCATCGCCGTGACCCGGTTTTCTCCACGGAGCGTGATGCCGTTGTGGTCGATGAGCAGGAAGGTGCTCCCCACCTTCAGTTTGATGGACGCGCCCGCCTCGATGGTGACGTGCTGTCCCGCCTTCATGCGGTGATCGACCGCCACCTCGACGCTCTGGCACCCGCTCGCGGGCGACTGCGCCTCCACGTGGCCCACCGTCACCGAGCGGCTCTCGGCGCTGATCGACTCCCTCCCGATCACCGTCTCGACCCGGTTTCCATGTACCGTCAGCGTGTCGTGCTGGTGCACCACGGCGTCGCGCATCCCCTCGATCACCTGGTCGTCGTCCCTCCCCACATGCGTCCGGTGGTCGCGCCCGATGGTCTCCCGGTGGTCATGCCCGATGTGCTCGGTGCGGTCGTGGCCCACCGTCGCGAGGTGGTCGCCCAGCACCTGCTCCCTCAGGTTGCGCTGCGCCCTCAGGAACACCTCCTCCCGGTGCGTCTCGTCATCGAAGGCCAGCTCGTTGTAGCGGGTCACGTCGTCGAGGCTCGCGGTACGGATCCCGCTGCGGGAGCGGTGCGCCGGGAGGTCCTCCGCGTGGCGGTTCTCTCCGTTGTAGATCGCGCCCACCACGATGGGCCGGTCGGGGTCTCCGCCCACGAAGTCCACCGCCACCTCCATTCCCGCCCTCGGGATGAACGTGAAGCCGTACCGCGCCCCCGCCCACGCCTGCACCACCGGGACGAAGCAGCTCATGGTCGACGGGCTCTCGCCCCGCTCGTCCCAGCGAAAGCGCACCTTCACCCGCCCGTGGAACTCCGTCGACGGCGCGTGCGGGTCCGGTCCCTCCACCCGGGCGAGCTCCACCCCCGACACCCTCGGCCACGCGGTCACCCGCTCGGGGCGAAAGCGCTGCGCCCCGGGAATACACACCGCCGTATTCGCATAGCGCTCCCCGTCCTCCTGCTCGTCCGTTCGCTCGGTGAGCACCTCCGGCGCGTGCCCCGAGTGCGTCACCGCGACCACCAGCATCGCCCGCTCGGCCCCGTCGAGGCCCTCCACCGAGAGCCGCTGCCCCGCCCCGAGGCCCGTCACGTTGCCCGTCGCGGTCGCCACCCGCGAGCGCGACCGCGCCCCTTCCATCCGAAGCGCCGACTGGCTCGCCGCGTCGTCCTGCGAGTACACGTTCGAGCCGCCCTGGTCGTACCCGCCGAGCCCGAGGCCCGTCGCGCACTCCCGCCGCACCCGCCGCCCCGCGCGCGCCCTACCCCCGTTGGGATCGTAGTCGGGCCGGGTCCAGTCATGGTCGGCCACCAGGGCGCTGGTGATCGTCGCCCGGCGCTCCCACTGCCATGAGCGGAAGGTCTCCGCGGCGTGCGTCGCCCCCTCCGGACCGACCAGGCTCGCGGGGTGGCCGTCGAGCGTCGGCGTCTCCTCCCACGGCTCGGCGTGGTCGCTCAGCACCAGCACCTCGCCCCGCCCGGAGACGTGGCGGACGAAGAAGGCGATCCCCTCGCGCTCGAGCCAGCGCTTCACGAAGTCGAGGTCGCTCTCGCGATACTGCACCAGGTATTCGTGCGTCGGCAGCGAGCGGGCGACGTGCACCTCCAGCCGGTCGGCGTAGAGCCCCGCGAGGCGCAGCACCTCCCTCGCGAGCTCGACCGCCGTGCGATCGACGAAGACCCGCGAGTCGTAGCGCTCCGAGAGGCACCACAGCTCCGGCGCCAGCACCGCCCGGGCGAGGCGGTGGCCGTGCGCGACGCCGAGGTCGACCGCCGCCCGGACGACGCCCGACACGGTGCGAGAGTGACCGTCGCGGGCGATGGTGAGCTCGGCCGCGCAGTCGATGAACTCCTCGGGGGCCATCGAGGCGTCGGTGGTGGCGAGCTCGATCGAGTACTCGAAGCCCTCGGAGAGCGCCTCGCGCCCCTCGAAGCGCACCACCTGCCAGCGCTCCTCGGAGAGCACCTTGAAGGAGAAGCTCGCCTCGGGCAGAGGGGAGCGACGGGCGCCCTCCAGGGCGCCGATCAGGTGCTGGGCGTTGGTGGGCGGTCGGCTCATCGCGTCCTCCGTGAAGGGGGGGATCGGTGCGGAACGCGGCCTTGTCGGCCCCCCCCGGGGAAAGGTTGCGGGTCGGTGTAAGCCCAGACCGCCAAGGATCGTTGTGCGTCCGAGTCCGAAGCACTCAGGAGCATCGACCCAATGACCCCTCCCACCCGACTCCGGCTCGTACGACTCGCCCTGGGCCTCCTCGCGATGGCCCTCTCGCTCTTCGGGCAGGTGCGCCACGCCGGCGCCACCGGCCTCCTCCTCCCCGCCGACGGCTCCCTCGGACCGCTCGTGATCCGCTCCCATCGGGTGAGCGTCGCGATCCACGAGCGCGTCGCGGAGACCCGCGTGGTGCAGGTGTTTCGCAACCAGACCAACCGGGTGCTCGAGGGGACGTACATCTTCCCGCTCCCGCCGGGCGCCTCGGTCTCGGGCTTCGCCATGACCGTCAACGGCCAGCGGGTCGAAGGCTCGGTGCTCGAAGCCAACGAGGCCCGCGGCATCTACGAGGGCATCGTCGCCCGCATGCGCGACCCGGGCCTCGTCGAATACATGGGAGGGAATCTGTTCAGGGCGCGGGTGTTCCCGATTCCCGCGAGCGGCGACCAGACCGTGGAGCTGCGCTTCACCCAGACCGTCGACTACCAGGGCGGGACCATCCATTACCGATATCCCCTGCGCACCGCCGGTCCGCAGGCGCGCACCATGGAGGACTTCACCCTCAGCGCCACCCTGGAGGCCAGCGCCCCGATCCGCGCGGTCTACTCCCCCACGCACCGCATCGACACCACCCGCCGCGGCGCCCGCCAGGCCACCGTCGGGTTCGAGCTGGGCAACGCCGTCCTCGATCGCGACTTCGACCTCTATTACACGCTCGCCGACAGCGACGTCGGGATGAGCGTGCTCACCCACCGCGAGGCCGGCGAGGACGGCTACTTCCTCATGATGCTCGCGCCCCGCAGCGAGTCGACCGAGCGCGAGGTCATCGGCAAGGACATCCTCTTCGTCTGCGACACCTCCGGCTCCATGGCCGGCGAGAAGATGACCCACGCCCGCCAGGCCCTGCGCGCCTGGGTCAACCGGCTCAACCCCGACGACACCTTCAACGTCCTCCGCTTCAGCACCGACGTCGAGAGCTTCTCCGAGTCCTCCATCAACGCCTCTCCCGAGAACCGCGCCCGCGCCATCCGCTTCATCGACGGCTTCGAGGCCTCCGGCGGGACCGCCATCTCCCCCGCCCTCACCCAGGCCCTGGAGGTGCCCGTCCGGCGGGGAGCGCCGCGCACCATCGTCTTCCTCACCGATGGGATGCCCACCGTCGGCGAGACCAACACCACGGCCATCATCCGCCTGGCCGCCGAGCGCAACGCCGGGCGCGCGCAGATCTTCACCTTCGGCCTCGGCGACGACGTCAACACCACCTTCCTCGATCTATTGGCACAACAGAACCGCGGCTCCGCCGACTACGCCCGCTCCGGCGCCGAGATGGCCACCCTCCTCGACGGCTTCTACAACCGCATCGCCTTCCCGATGCTGGCCGACCTGCGCCTCGCCCTGCGCGGCGCCGACGCCTTCGACATCTACCCCCGCGACCTCGGGACCCTCTACCGCGGCGGTCAGCTCGTGGTCACCGGCCGCTATCGCACCGCCGGGAGCGCCACCGTCGCGCTCACCGCCACCGTCGCAGCGCAGGAGGCGCCGCGCACCTTCGAGTGGCCCGTGAGCATGGCCGCGCGAGAGCCCGCCAATGACTTCATCCCGAGGGTGTGGGCCACGCGCAAGGTCGGCTATCTGTTGGATGAGATCCGGCTGCGCGGCGAGAACCCGGAGATTCGCGAGAGCGTGGTGCAGCTCGCCCGGCGCTTCGGCATCGTCACTCCCTATACGAGCTACCTCGTGACCGAGGAGTCGCGCCCCGCGCCGGAGCAGCCCGTCCTGGACGTGCCCATGTCCCAGACGATCCAGACCGGGCGCCGTCACGGCAGCGTCAACGACCTGGTGAACAACGCCGCGCCGGGCCGACCCGCGGCCGCGTCCCCGGCTCCCACTCGCGCGCCCTCGGTCGAGCGCGATGACTTCCGCGCCTTCCAGTCGCTCAACGGCGCTGGCCCCAGCGGGCGCGTCTCCGGCGGATCGGGCGCCTCGACGGGCTTCGCGCAGCCGACGACCGCCGCCGCTCCGTCGGCCTCGCCGATGATGCCGTCGGCCCCTCCCCCTCCGCCGCGGGTGGACGCCACGGGCGAGGCCGGGCGTCGCGTGGCCAATCGCCTCCGCGACCTGCGCGAGGCCGAGCAGGTCGACGTCGGCGCGGGCGGGACCCGCTTCGTCTCCGGTCACTCCCTCGTGCTCCGCGGGGGGACCTGGACCGAGGACAACCTCCCCACCGGCGCCCGCGTGCTGCGCGTGCGCGCCATGTCCCGCAGCTGGTTCACCCTGCTCCGGCTGCGCCCCGCGCTGCGCGAGGTGCTCTCCGTGGGTCACTCGCTGCGCTTCCGTCTCGACAACGGCCGGGTCATCGAGGTGAGCGACGCCGGGCCCGACACCGCCGACGCCGAGATCGAAGCCTTCCTCCGTTGATCGCATAGACCGCCCATCCGGGCGGAACGTCTCTCCTCCACCTCCATCACCGGTGTCTCCGAAGGGAAGGGTTTGTCCCATGAAGCCTGCGATCGTCTCGTGTGTGCTGTCGCTCTCGGCCCTCGGCTTCGCGCCCATGGCCGGCGCGGTCGAGGTCTACGTCTCCGACCCGAGCCCGCAGCCCCGCACGGTCTATGTGCCGTCGCCGCTGGTGTGGTCCTCGCCGCCCTCGCCGCGGATCATCATCACGCAGCCGCAGCCCACCACCATCGTGCGCATCGCGCCTCGCCCGGTGATCGTCGAGGAGCCCGCGCCGGAAGACCCGCCCACGCACCCGCAGCCGCAGGAGCGTCAGGACCCCCGGGCCTCGGTCTTCGTCGGCGCCGGCTACGGCGGCATGACCAGCGACCGCGGCACCGCCGGCACCTGGCGGCTGCACCTCGGCCTCGGCCTCGGCTCGACGGAGCTCGGGCTGCGCGCCGACATCGCCGACCGCTCCATGGCCCAGCTCTCCAATCGGGAGGGCAGCGCCTATCGCATCGGCGCCGAGGTGGCGCACCGCTTCCTGGAAGGGGCCACCGTGAGGCCCGTGATCGGCGCCTCCTTCGATCGGTGGCAGTTCGCGCCCGACGGAGCGGCGGGCTCCGGGGCCTTCGGCGTGGGCGCCCGAGGCGGGGTGGAGGTGCACTATCACCTCAATCCGGGGGCGGCGCTCGTGTTCGGGGCCGATATCGGATATCACCGCATCCTGGCGGCCATCGACGACGCCGATGTCTCCAGGGACGTGCTCACCTTCGGCGCCACCATGGACATCCGGCTGTAGGGCTCCGATCACCCCATCGGGGAGCACAGCTCCACCAGCACGCCGTCGCGGTCGCGCACGTAGGCCACGGTCTGCCCCCAGGGCTTCTCCTCCGGCGCGCTCACGCTCACCGCGCCCGCCGCGACGGCCACCGCGTAGGCCGCCGCCACGTCGCTCGTCACCAGCGCCAGCTCGACGCCCGCCGCGGGCTCGCCCGCCCGGTTGGGGCGCACCGTGAGCCCGTTGAGCGCGGCCATCTCGTCGTGCGCGAAGGCCAGCACCGTCGCGCCGGTGTCGAGCTCGCCGTACTGGTGGCTCTCGTGCAGGAAGCGCCGCTTCAGCCCGAAGGCCAGCTCGTAGAAGCCCAGCGCCGCCGCGACGTCCTGCGTATACACGATCACGTATCCGAGTTTCATGGGGCGCGACCGTACACCTTGCGGCCACCGGGGCGAACGGGTTCAACTCCGCTCCGCGAATGACCAACCCACAGCATCCCTCGGACGACGCGCACCACGGCGGCAGCCTCCAGGCGCTCGTGATCGGCGCCATCGGCATCGTCTTCGGCGACATCGGGACCTCCCCCCTCTATGCCTTCCAGGAGTGCGTCGGCAGCCCCCACGGCGTCGCCCCCACCCGGGAGAACGTGCTCGGCGTGCTCTCGCTCATCATCTGGTCGCTCGTGATGGTGGTCACGGTGAAATACCTCGGCTTCATCATGCGAGCCGACAACCGCGGCGAGGGCGGCATCTTCTCGCTGCTGGCGCTGCTGCCCGAGAGGGCTCGCACCCCCGGCCGCGTGCGCTTCACCCCGGTGGCCCTGGCGGTCCTCGTGGGCGCCGGTCTCCTCTATGGAGACGGGATCATCACCCCGGCCATCTCGGTGCTCTCCGCGGTCGAGGGCATCAAGCTGGTCGCGCCCTCCTTCGAGCACTGGGTGGTCCCGACCACGGTGCTCATCCTGCTCGGTCTCTTCGGCATCCAGCGGCACGGCACCGCGGGCATCGGCAGGCTCTTCGGGCCGGTGATGATCCTGTGGTTCACGGTCATCGGCGGGCTCGGGCTCTGGCACCTCGTCCACAACCCCACGGTGCTCGCGGGCTTCTCACCCGTGTACGGCGCCCGCTTCTTCGCACACCACGGCTGGCACGGCTTCAAGCTGCTGGGCTCGGTGGTGCTCTGCGTGACCGGCGGCGAGGCCCTCTATGCCGACATGGGCCATTTCGGATCGAGGTCCATTCGATACGCCTGGCTGGGATTCGTCTTCCCGGCGCTGGTGCTCTGTTATCTCGGTCAGGGTGCGCTGGTGCTCGCGCACCCGGAGTTCGCGAGGACGCCCTTCTTCGGGATGGTCCCGGTGGGCGGTGCGACCATCGCGCTGGTGGCGCTCGCCGCGCCGGCCACGGTGATCGCCTCGCAGGCGCTCATCTCCGGGGTGTTCTCGCTCACCCAGCAGGCGGTGCGCCTCGGGTATCTCCCTCGCGTCCTCATCCGGCACACGTCCGGCAGCGCCGAGGGACAGATCTACATCCCGTCCGTCAACTGGGGACTGGCCATCGCGTGCATCGCGCTGGTGCTGGGCTTCAAGCAGTCGAGCGCCCTCGCCGCCGCCTACGGCCTCGCCGTCTGCGGCACCATGGCGATCACCAGCATCACGTATTTCGCGGTCATCCGTGAGACCTGGGGCTGGTCCCGTGGGAAGTCCTGGGCGCTGCTGCTGCTCTTCCTGGCGTTCGATATTCCCTACCTGCTCGCCAACCTGCTGAAGTTCTTCGATGGGGGATACCTGCCCGTGATGGTGGGCGCGTTCTTCTTCGTGGTGATGATCGTCTGGAAGATGGGCCGCACCCACCTGGGGGACTACTTCGCCGAGCGCTCGCCGCCGCTGAGCAGCTTCCTCGAGAGCCTCGCCAGGCGGGTGTCGGCGCGCACCCCGGGGACGTCGGTCTTCCTGGCCTCGAGCGCGACGGGGACGCCGCCGGTGCTCTTCCACCACGTCGAGCGGCTGCGGGTGCTGCAGGAGCGCGTGGTGCTGCTGACCATCACCACGGAGCACATCCCCGTGGCGCCGAGGGCGGGGCGGGTGAAGGTGGAGGACATCGCGCCGGGCGTCTATCGGGTGATCGCGAAGTGCGGCTTCATGGAGAGCCCGCAGGTGCCCGCGCTGCTGACGCAGGCCATCGAGGAGGGATTGCTCCCCATCCAGATGGACGACGTGACCTACTACCTCGGGCGGGAGACCTTCATCGCCGGCGCCAAGGGCAAGATGGGGCCGTGGACCGAGTCGCTGTTCGCGTTCCTGAACCGCAATGCGCACAGCGCGCCGATGTACTTCGGGGTGCCCGCCGAGAAGGTCGTCGAGCTCGGGGTGCAGATCGACCTGTGACGCTCGGCGACCCACCAGGCCACGTCGTGCTCGGGCTTACGCCGCCGTGACCCTCGCCGCTGGTCGGCGGGGTAGCGGGCATTGACGCCCTGAGGGGGGCGTCCCAGGAGGGATCGGGTGGTGTTCACGCCAACGGACGCGTGAGGAAAGGTTGGACTCTCATGGCTCGAAATGTCGGCGATCGGTACGTCTGTGAGAAGTGCGGCTCGGCGCTCGTCTACGAGCGGGAGTGCCCGTGCAGGGAGGGCATGAGGCACGAGGAGATCTGCTGCGGAGAGCAGATGAAGGCCGTAGCGCAAGCCCCCCCGGCGCAACGCAAGGCGCCCTCGCCCTGATGCGCGAACGGGGATCCCCCCGACCCACGCCCCTGCGTCACACCGCTTCGGGCATCTCGAAGGTCGCGGGCACTCCGCGCAGCCCGGTGTCCACCACGAAGCGCCAGTAGCGCGCTCCCCGGTCGACCCTCGCGAAGGGCAGGCCCGTGGTGAGCGCCAGCGCGTCCCCCGCCCGCTCGTTCATCGATTGGAACAACCGCACCGCGTGACGCCACGGCGTCTTCGGATAGCCCAGCCAGTCGGCGAACTGCTCGCCCAGCAGGTGCCTCGACAGCGCGTAGCCCGCCACCCTCGCCCGCTCCGCGCGCGCCCGCTCCACGGGGGTGCGGGCGGCCGCCACGCCGCTGTCGAGCAGCGCGTGCGCCAGCGCCCGGGAGTCGTCGTCCGGGGGAGCCTGCGTGGTCGACAGCAGCTCCCACAGCGCCCTCGCCTCGGCCTCGGTGGTGCACCGCAGCTCGTCGTCGACCCCGATGAGATATCCGCCGTACCTCCATAGATGCATGAAGTCCGCGCGCTCTTCATCGCTCATCTGGAAGCCCATCTTGTCCAGGCCGTCCAATACGATGTACGAAAAGAGGAGCGTCGTGCCGCTCATGTCATATTGATTGATCGGAACACCCCAGGCGGGGGCGTTCCATCGAGGGGAGCGAGCGAGCATCTGGCGCACCGAGGCGTGCACGAGGCGCACCTTCACCATCGCCTTGAAGCCCTCCCCGTAGCGGCGCATCCCGCCGGGGGTCGACACTGCTTGCACGAAGCGGCCGGTCTCCGCCAGCCGGCGCGGCGCGTCCTGCGAGAGCCTTCCCGAGAAGGCCAGCGGCTTGTTGCCGGCCGGCGAGCAGTAGCCCGCCACCAGCGAGTAGGCCCCCAGCACCATGCCGCCCAGAAGTCCCGATCGGAGGAAGGCCGCGCCGCCGCGGTCGAGCCGCTCGGGGTCGACCCAGAAGGGCACCCGGTCGAGCTGCGCGAAGAGCGCCCGCAGCGCCTCCGGGGCCTCCGGGACGGCGTCGATGCCCTCGTTGAGCGCCCGGTCGACCATCGCCTGACGCACCGGCGCCGGGTGCGCCGAGAGCGCCTGGACCGCCGCGTCGGCCAGGGGGTCGCCCTCGCTCAGGAAGGCCCCCAGCCGATCGACCCTGGAGCCATAGCGTTGGCGGGCCTGATCGAGCCGCACATACCGGGAGGGAAACTTCATCGCGAGTGTAGATGCTCTTATGGGCCGCGGCGCCTCGCAAGACAACCGCGACGGCCCCTACGGGCCTTTGGTATACGCACCGGCATGTCGCAGACGAACGACGCGATCGTGGTGGGCGCCGGCCTCTCGGGCCTGACCGTCGCCGATCAGCTCCTCGCCGCGGGCGCCCGCGTCACCGTGCTCGAGGCGCGCCCCCGCGTCGGAGGCCGCACCGAGCTCATGGACTTCGAGGGCGCCCCCTTCGACCTCGGCGCCCAGTGGATCGGCCCCACCCAGCACCGCATGATCGCCCTCGCGGAGCGCTTCGGGATGGAGTCCTTCAAGACCTTCCACGAGGGAGAGCGGCGCATGTGGATGGGCGGGAAGATGCGACGCTGGAAGGGCCGCATCCCCAACCTCTCGCCGCTCGAGCTCGTCGAGATGCAGCTCTCGGTGTGGAAGCTCGATCGCATGGCCAACAAGGTCCTGGTCGAGGCGCCGTGGACGACGCCGGACGCGCTCTCGCTCGACCACCGCTCGCTGGCCTCGTGGCGCGACGAGCAGCTCCACACCCGGCGCTCTCGCGACCTCTTCGACATCAGCGTGCGCACCGTGCTCGGGGTCGAGCCCGCGGAGGTCTCGGCGCTGTGGTTCCTCTTCTACATGCGCAGCGGCGAGAACTACCTCTCGCACACGGAGATCGACGGGGGCTCGCAGGAGTCGCGCCTCGTCGACGGCGCCGGCTCCTTCGCGGTGCGCCTCGCGGACGGGATGCGCGAACACCTCGTGCTCGACGCGCCGGTGCGCGCCATCTCGCAGCGCCCCGACGAGGTGGTGGTGACCACCGACCGGGGAGAGCACCGGGCGCGCTTCGTGGTGCTGTGCGTCCCGCCGTCGCTCTTGCCGAAGGTGACCTTCGACCCGGCGCCGGAGCCGGCCCGCTCTCGGCTCTGGGGGCGCATGCCCATGGGCGCCACGGTGAAGGTCACGGCCGTGTACGACCGGGCGTTCTGGAGGGACGAAGGGGTCGCCGGAGAGCTGGTGTCGGATGAAGGTCCGGTGAGCTACGTGGTGGACAGCTCCAGCCACGACGGGAAGGTCGCCTCGCTGCTGTGCTTCGTGGTGGGCCGACACGCCCGGACGTGGTCCATGACCCCGAAGGAGGAGCGCCTCGCGCAGGTGAAGGCGCAGCTCGGGAAGTGGTTTGGAGAGCGCGCGGGACGGCCCCGGGCGATGGTCGAGAAGGACTGGGCGGAGGACCCGTGGACGGGCGGGTGTCCGGTGTGCAACCCGGTTCCGACGACGCTGGCCGTGGAGGGGAGCCTCTTGCGACAACCGATGGGGCGGGTGCACTTCGCGGGCACCGAGACCGCCACGGCGTGGGCGGGATACATGGAGGGCGCCGTCCAGAGCGGCGAGCGCGCGGCGGCGGAGATCAAGGCGAGGCTGCGGGACACCCCATGAACCGTCTGTGGCTCGAGCGCGCCGCGGGCGCGGTGATGCTGGCGGCGTGGACGGCGTTCTCCTGGGCCGGGCTGAAGGTCGACGTACACGAATCGCTGCTCCCGAAGGCCCTCGCGGCGATGGCCGCGGCGGCGGTCGGGGGATTGCTCATCCCACGGGCGGGGGAGCTGTTTCGCAAGGCCGTGGTGGCGCTGCCCGCGTGGGTCTTCGTGGCGGTGGCGGCGGTGGTCAGCGGGGCGATCACGGCGTGGCTCTGGCGGGGCGCCATGCACCGCCAGGTGATCTCCGGCGACGCGTGCATCTACATCCTCCAGGGGAGGGCGCTCGGTCACCTGGACCTGGCCATTCCGGTCGCGCCGCCGAGGATCGCGTCGTCGGTGAAGTTCCTGGTGGAGGGCCGCGACGGGCGCTTTCACAGCGTCTTCGTGCCGGGCTATCCGCTCTTCCTCGCGCCCTTCGTCCGCCTGGGCGTTCCCTGGTTGTCGGGCATGGTCGTCGGGGCGGCGCTGGCCCTCGCTCAGTATCTCCTCGGGCGCGCGGTGACCCGCGACGAGTTCGCCTCGCGGCTGTCGCTGCTGATGGTGATGCCCACCTACGCCCGCGCGGTGGAGACCTCGGACCTGCTCTCGCACGCCTTCGTCGGGACGCTCAGCGCCTTCGCGGTGGTGCTCGCCCTCGGGCTGCGCACGAAGCCCGACTGGCGTCGCGCGGCGCTGCTGGGCGCCTGCGTGGGCTGGGTCTTCGCGGCGCGCATGCTCGACGGCTTCGTGCTGGCGGCGGTGGTGACCGCGACGCTCGGGGCGGACGCCGTCGCTCGGCGCTTCTCGTGGAAGCTCATCCTGGTGGGCGTGCTCGCGGGCCTCCCCTTCGTGGCGATGGTGGCGGTGCAGCAGCGCGAGGCGACGGGCAGCTGGCGCACGGCCTCGGTGCTGGAGTACGCCAACCGATCGGACCACCCGCGGGGCTGCCTCAAGCTGGGCTTCGGCAGGTCCATCGGTTGCTCATTGGAGCACCCTGGAGAGCGGCGCTCCTTCGGCCCCGACGGGTACACGCCGGATGATGCGTTTCGCATCGTGTCCGAGCGCACCGGGCACTTCGGACAGGAGAACTTCTTCGGCGCCTGGGTGGCCATCCTGGCCTTCCTGGGCGTGGTGCTCTTCCCCTCCACGGAGGCGCTGCTGGCGGCCCTCTTCGCGGTCGGGCTCACCACGGCCTATGGCTTGTTCTATTACGGCAGCGGGATCGTTCATGGAGCGAGGCATGTCTTCCCGGCGATGCCCTTCGTGGCGGCGCTGCTGGCGAGGGCGATGTCCGAGGCGAGCCGGGCGGCCGGGGGTCGCTGGTCGAGGGCGCAGTGGCAGGGGGCGCTGGCGCTGGGGTACTTCGCGCTGGCGGCGGTGTTCCTGCCGGGGATATGGCGAGAGGGCAAGCGCAAGATCAAGCGGGTGCAGGACCCTCGCATCGCCATCCGCCCCCTGATGGCGAGGGAGCACATCACGCGAGGTATCGTGTTGATCCCCGATGTGCACTCGTATCTCGAGGCGCTCGACCCGTGGGGCGATGACGGCGAGCGGGTGCTGGTCTATTCGGACAACGCGGGCGAGGCCGATCTCAGGCGATATCACCCCGACCTGCCGGTCTTCATGGTGGTCGACGAGAAGACCGTGCTGCGCGTCGGGTCGAGGGCCCCGGGGCCCGGGCTTCGGCTGGAGATGGAGCGCGCGTGGCCCTCGCTGCAGCGCCCCATCGGGCTGAGCGCGGGGATCATCCACACCCTGGAGTGCTGCCTCATCCCGACGAGCGGGCAGCGCGCGCTGCGGGTCTTCGCGGTGGAGCCCGGCGGGAGGCTGGGAGTGCCCTTCGACCTGGCCTTCCCGGGCCGCTACCGCTTCCGGATGAACGGCGTGGTGGGGGTCGACCAGGGGCGCTTCCAGCTCTCGGTGGACGGCCGGGCGCTGACCGTGTGGGACGGGTACGCGCCGAGGCCGGGGCCCGCTCAGGGCGAGTGGTCCGAGCCGTTGGAGATGCCCTCTGGGCGTCACTGGCTGGTGGCGAGGGCGCTGCGGAGGGCGCCGCAGAGCACCGGCGACGACGCGTGGTTCGATGTCTTCGAGGGGGAGCTGGTGACCGGGGAGTAGCGCGTCGCTACCAGACCCCCGACAGGGCCACGCCGGAGCCCGACACGGACACGGTGACGGGCGCCCTTCGCACATGGAGCGCCGCGGTGGCGAGGCCCAGCGAGAAGCCCAGCGCGAAGCCCGCGCTGGTGTCCACCCAGGAGTGGGCGCCCGCCGAGACGCGGAGGGTCAGGTTGCCGGCCGCGAGCGCGGTGGTCGCCACGAAGAGGCCGGCGGCCCAGGGGTCGCGCGCCCCCGAGGGGAGGAGCCACATGCCCAGGGAGGCGCCGGAGAGGGCCGCGAGGGGAGCGGTGTGACCCGATGGGAAGGAGCGGCGGTCGTCGGCGGCGGTGCTGTCGCAGGTGGCGGTGGCGTCGTTCCAGGCGCGGGGGCGGCAGACGCCGCCGAGGTTCTTGACCATGGAGACGACCCCGAGGGCGAGCCCCGCGGACTCGGTGAGGATCAACGGGGCGCGCAGCGAGGCCCACCCCCGAGAGCCGCGGTCGAGCTCACCCGCGAGGGACACGCCGATGGAGCCGAGCGCGCCGATGCCCAGGATGAGGTCCGTGGCGAGGCCCGCGACGTCGTCGCGGTCGCGGTGGCCGAGGCCGTCGAGCGGCGCCACCTGGGCGGTCGACGAAGGGTGGATCACGAAGCTGCCGACCGTCGTGAAGGCCAGCGAGACCGCGAGGACGGTGACGTCCGTGACGGCCCCGCCCGGGAGGGTCATCGTGAGGCGGGCGGGCGGCGGGTCGAGGGCGAGCGCGGACGCCGGGCAGAGCGTGAGAGCGAGGGAGAGCGTGAGGGCTCGCGTGGACACCGGGGCGGCGCAGGGTATCACCGCGGCGGAAGCTGCGGCCGACGTCGCGCACCCGCTCACTCGACGGAAGGGCCGGTGGCCGATAGGGTCCGCCCATGCGTCTGTTTGTACTCCGCTCCAACCTGGTACCCCTTATCGCCCTCGGTCTCCTCTCCGCCGCGTGCCCGACCCGGGGCAGCCTGGTCCAGCCCGCCACCGCGGAGGACGGCGGCAACGTCCCCGACGACCTCGGCAACGGCAACGACCGCCCGGACGGCGCCATCGACGAGCCCCTCCCCCTCGAAGACGTGCCCCTGGTCGACCGCCCCGATGTCCCGATGCGCCCCGCGTGTCCGCCCTACGTCCCGCCCGCGCGCGTCGAGCCCTGCCCCGGCCGCTCGGACTGCGGCCTGCCGACGCACGGCCGCGTCGACGTGACCGGCGCCACCGGTCCGCTCACCAACTACCAGGTGCGCGTCGAGCTGCCCCCCGCGGTGCGCGCAGCGATCGGCCCCGCGTGCGACCGGCTGGTGTTCCGTACGATGTCCAACGACTGGGCGCCCCACTGGGTGGCCGACTGCGCCATGGGGACCGTCTGGGTGCGCGTCCCGGCCCTCGCCGCGGGCACCACGGTGCTCGCCATGCACTACGGCGGCACCACCGCCGTGCCCGCCGCGCAGAGCTACGACGACACCTTCGACCGCGTGCCGCTCCAGGCGCCCAACCTCCTCGCCGCGTACAGCTTCGACGAGGGCACGGGCTCTCGCACCTGCCCCTCCGGCGGCCTGCTCGCGCCGCCCTTCGACGCGTTCATCCACGAGACCCAGTACGACCTCCCCTCGACCGACGTGGACGCCAAGCCCCCGCTCTGGAGCACCGAGGCGCCGACCTCGCTGCTCAACCCCGCGAACCCCACCGGGCGCTTCACCCGCGCGCAGCACTCGCTCAACTTCCCCCGCCACCCGGTGCTCCCGGCCGCCGGGGTCGCGTCGCCCAACCGCCTGGTCAACTGGCAGAGCCCCGACGGGCGGCCCTTCAACACCGCCACGCGCCAGCTCACGCTCGGCATCTGGGTCTACGCGGCGACGCCCGCCAACGCCTTCGGGGACAACTTCCAGACGGTGGTCTGCCAGGGCATGCCCGACCTCGCCACGCGCATGGAGGCCATGCCCGACGTGCCCGTGGTCGACAACTCCATCTTCAACTCGTGGGCGATCTTCTTCCGCTCGGACAACGTCGATGACACCTATTTCCAGGGCAATTCGTGCGTCGCGCCCTGCACCAACGTCGACTCCTACGCGCACATCACCACGCGCGAGCCGCTCACCAGCGCGCAGTTCGCCGGCAAGTGGCACTTCATGGCCATCACCGTGGACACCACCACCGTGCCGCACGCCACGCGCCGCAGCTTCTACGACGACCGCGCGTACACCTTCCCCATGGACCTCGACCTCTTCCCGGAGAACGTCTACTGCCCGATGGGTCCGAGGATGTGCCGCTGGCCGCCGGAGGCGCCCATCCAGTACTACCCCGCCCCGGTGGTGATCGGCGCCGACATGAACGACGGCGAGCCGCAGCTCGGCCTCGAAGGCAAGGTCGACGACTTCTTCGTGATCAACCGGGCGGCGACCCCGGAGGAGATCCAGGCCTACCGCGAGCGCCGTCAGTACAGCTCCATGCCCATCACCACCACGGTCACGCCGTAGTCTATGGCCACGGGAAGACCGCCGCCTCGCCGTGGCGCTCGACCATGCGACGCAGGTTGGCGAGCAGCGCCTGCCGGCGGAGCTCGTAGCCCGTGTAGGCCCGCGACGCGACGAGGTGCACCGTGCCCGCCATCGGGTCGTGCGACACCGACTCGCGGAGCACCTCCGGCGTCACCCGCTGCACCGACTCGTAGAGGTAGCGCGGCACCCGGCGCACCACGTTGGGGTCGCCCAGCCGGTTGATCACGTCGGGAAACCACCCGGCGTCGTTGTCGCGGAACACCAGGTCGCCGTGCTCGTCGGCGGTGATGTTGCAGCAGTTCCAGCGGTCGTAGTTGGCCGCGAGGTAGTCGAAGACCAGCACCTCGGACACCTGCCGCGCCCGCTCCCTCGACGCCTCCGGGAGCTCGTGCGCGGGGTTCATCCACCCCACCCACTCGTGCCTCGCCGGGTTCACGTGCATGTGCACCCGGTTGAGCACGGGCATCCACACGCTCGCCGAGCCGAGCACCATCCCGTGCCGGTCGACCACCAGCCCGACCCCATTGGCGAAGCGGCCGAAGGCGCTCAAGGGGACGCGCTTGCCCACCGTCGGCGGGACGCGGTGCTCGATGCCGAGCAGGCGCGCCAGGTGGTAGGAGGTCACCTCGCGGCGCCAGAAGGTCTCCTGCCCCGGGCGCTCGGGCTGGAAGCTGATCTCCACGCCGTCGCCGAGGTCCATGTGGAAGACGAAGAGCGTGCTGTGGAAGCGCTCGAGCGTGCGCACCACCGGGCGCTCGGACATGAGCCGCAGCCACTCGTCCTCGCTGCGACCGCGGAACATCCGCGCGCCCGAGGGCGCCGGGGCGGGCGTCGCCGGAGGCTCCGGGTCGGGCGCCTGCGGAGAGGCCGCGACGGGCGCGGGCGGAGGCGACGGCGCGGGGTCCGCCGAGGGAGCGGCCCTGGGCGAGCTCGGAGGGAGCACCGGGGGCGGAGGCGGCGAGGAGCAGCCGGCGAGGACGGCGAGCAGGCCACCGAGGGAGCGACGGTTCATGGGCAGGAAGAGGTTGTGTCAGTCGCGCGACGTCGCGCAACCTCTCCCGTGCGGCCCGGCGCGCGAGACCCGCGAGGACGCCACGCCCGTGACGAATCGCCACACCTGCGAAGCGACGGTATTCGCACCGGCCCGATGACCGCGCGAGCGTGGCACCCCGACTGCAGTGTGGACAGGACCGGCACGGCCGACACCCCTGAACACCCCAGTTGGAGCCCATCGCATGAACGCAGAAAACGTCCACGGCGCGAGCCTCGAGGAGACCTACGCGCATCCCGTCCATCTCAACGTCGGCCGACAGGAGCGCCTGCTCTCGGCCACCGCAGGCGCGGCCCTGGCCGGCCTCGGCGTGAAGCGCGGCGGCGTCCTCGGCGCGCTCGGCGCGCTGGCCGGAGGGGTCCTGCTGTACCGCGGGATCTCCGGGTACTGCCCCGTCTACGGCGCCCTCGGCCGAAGCAGCGCCTCGCGACGCGAGCTCGGCATGGACCGCATGGAGCGAGGCGCCAGCGCCAGCGTCGCCCTCGACCGGGGCACGCGGGTCGATCAGCGCGTGGTGATCCAGCGCCCGGTGCACGAGGTGTTCTCGTTCTTCCGCGACCTGCACAACCTCCCGAAGGTGATGAGCCACATCGAGAAGGTGGAGGTCTCCAGCTCGGCCCTCTCGCACTGGACCGTGCGGGGCCCGGCGGGCACGCACCTCCGCTGGGACGCCGAGATCATCAACGAGCGCCCCGATGAGCTCATCGCGTGGCGCAGCCGCGGCGGCGCCGACGTGCGCAACGCCGGCTCGGTGCGCTTCAGCCCGACCCCCGACGGGGGCACCGAGGTGCGGGTGCAGATGCGCTACGACCCGCCCGCGGGGGCGGTGGGCGCGGCGGTCGCGAAGCTCTTCGGAGAGTCCGCCGACGAGCAGATGAAGGCCGACCTGCAGCGGCTCAAGGGCGAGCTCGAGTTCTTCGCCGCCGACGCGGCGGAGCACGTGCGGGTCGTGGTCGACCGCACCTGAGCGGCGGTCTCAGCCCGGCAGGTCGTTGGTGAGCCGCGTCTGGCCGGTGGCCTCGATGACCGAGAGCCAGTGGGA
>CBIHPK010000039.1:0-50801 GCA_966211675.1 uncultured Myxococcaceae bacterium | reverse complement strand
CGAAGATCTCCTTGCAACCTGATTTTCAAAGACCGGTTCGGGATCACTGATCCCTTCGGGCCGCTTTCCTCCGGCGCTGGCAGCGCTCTCGCGTCGCCTTCTCGCCGTTGGGGAGGGCGGTTTTACTCGCTCTCCATCCGCCGTCAACCGTTTTCTACGCGGTGCCGACTTTTCCTTCGCGGCGTTCCCTGGGGACCGCTGCGAGGGAGTGGTGTTGTACCGGGGCATCCGGAGGCTGTCAACGCCTTCTTCGACATTCTCCAGCCGTGGCTCCCGGGACGCTGCGCGTGGCCGGCGGAACACGTTGCGACGCCGCTGTTTTTCGGTGGTTCGCGCGTCTCCCAGGCGGCGCGAGGGTTGCTCTACGATCGCGCATGCCCAACGCCATCGATTCGACCCACCCCTACCGCGCGGCTCCCGCCAGCACCGCCACCAGGCGAAGGCGTTCGATCGCGCTGCTCGGCGTCGCCGCGGCGCTCTCGGCGTACGTGCTGCACCGAGCGAATCGCCCTCGCCTGCTGGCCTCGCTGGCGCCGACGCGAGCCCCGTCCTCGGCGGTCGTCTCTCTGTTGGACCAGGAGCTCCCGCAGGCGACTCCCCTCGCCCCGCTGCTGGCCGCGGACGGCCCCGGGGCGCCCGCCCTCACGCTGCCCGAGGAGGGCACCTCGCGCGTGCTTCGCGGGCGCCGGCTGACGCTCACCTTCAACCGGCTGATGGTCACCGCGGAGCGCATCGGCGAGGTCGCGGCGACGCCCATCGCCCGCTTCGATCCGCCCGTCGGGGGTACCTTCCGCTGGGTCACGCGCAGCTCGGCGAGCTTCGAGCCGGACGCGGCGGTGTGGGCGCGCGAGGTGGACTCGGTGCTGTCTCTCGACCCGTCGCTGCGCTCGCTGGCCGGCGAGCCCATCGAGGCGGAGGGCATCCGGCGCGCGGTGTTCGACGGCTCGGCGAGGGTCGAGCCGGAGGCCACCGTGACGCGCATCCCGACCGGCGCTCCCATCGCGATCGGCACCACGAGGGACATCGCCCCGGAGGCCCTCTCACGAGAGATGATGGTCTATGAGATCGGCGCGGCGGGGCGCTCGATCCCCTTCACGTTGCGACGGACGTCCGTCGACGCCGAGGGGCGGGCCCGCTTCGATCTGCTCCTCGCACGCACGATGGATCCGGGCGCGCGGGTCGGCGTGGCCTTCGCCCCCTCAAGGTGGCCCTCGCTCTACCCGTCGACGCAGCTGCCGAACCTCGAGGTCGAGGTCGAGCCGCCGCCGCAGATCGAGGGCGTCGCGTGCCCGCCGGAGCCGACGGAGGGCAGCGACGAAGAGTCCGGGTGCGCCCACGAGGCCGTGCCGGGCGCGATCGTCGACATCGAGACGGCGCTTCGGCTGCGCGCGAGCTCGCCGCTCGGAGCGCTCGATCGATCGCAGGTGCAGGTGAGCCCGGCGGTGGCGGGGCTCACGGTGAGGGTGGTCCGTCGATCGCTGGAGATCGCGGCGGACTGGGTGCCAGACCAGGTGTACGAGCTGCGCGTGGCGGGGATGCGGGACGCCCGCGGGGCGCCGCTGCGAGCGCTCGCGCCGCTGGCGGTGCGGAGCCGTGGGATCGCGCCGACGGTCCAGATGCACGAGGGGCTCCTCACGCTGGAACGCTCTGCGGAGCTGGTGGTTCCGCTCACGGGCGTCCACGTTGGGGACGGACAGGTGTGGGTGCGCGACGTCGCAGTCGGCGAGGAGGCGCGCGCGGCGGCGCAGATGCTCACCCGAAGCGCCCCGGGAGAGGCCGCGCGGTGGCGTTCGAGCGCGCTGGGGGAGGCGATCCCCTCGGCGCGGGCGAACCGCTGGGCGAGTGGTCTGCTGCGCTGGAGGCCCGAGGGCGGGGGCGCGCAGGTGCGTCTCCTCGAGGTCACCGCCGCCCGGGAGGAGGGGGCCTCGTCGGCGCGCGTCCTGGTGCAGCGGACGGACCTCGGACTCCACGCGCAGGCGCTGCGCGACGGGGTGCTCGTGTGGGCGACGTCGATCGAACACGCGACGCCGGTCGAGGGCGTCGAGGTGCAGGTGAGCGGCCCCGATCAGAGGGCGGCGAGGGCCCGCACGGATGCCTCCGGACTCGCGTGGGTCGCCAGGCCGGGCGCGGTCAGCGCGGACGAGAACCTGACCGTGCAGGCGAGCCGTGGCGACGATCGGTCGGTGCTGGTGCTCGATCCGCGGCGGGCGATCCGCCCCGGCGGGCTCGGGCTGAGCGACGGTCCCTCCCCCGCGACGGAGACGGCGGAGGGAGGCGTGCTCGCCATGGTGTTCACCGATCGAGGCGTGGTGCGACCGGGGGAGCGGCTGCACGCCGTCGGGGTGCTGCGAAGGCGACGCGCGGATGGGCTGCGCGCCGTGGGCGGGCGCTCGATGGAGGTCGAGCTCCTCGGGCCCGATGGGAGCGTGGCCACGACGCGTCGGCGCACCTCGCGGTTCGGATCGCTGAGCGTTGACTTCGACGTGCCGCGGACCGCGCGGCCGGGCGCGTACACCGTCGCGCTGCACGAGGCGCGAGCCGATCGGGCGACCGTCGCGACGAGCGCGATCCAGGTCGCCGATCACCAGCCGCCGAGGGTGCGGGCGGACCTCGTGCTGCCCGGCGGCGCCCTGGGCGATGGGGACGTTCTGCGCGCGCGGCTCGAGGCGCGGCTGCTCATCGGCGCCCCGCTGCGTGACGCCCCGGTGCGCTGGACGATTACACGAGATGGTAAAGCCCCGGACCCGGTGGGCCATGGGGGCTTCGTCTTCGGGCTCGCCGACGCGTCGAGCTATCCCCCGGTGGCCGGCACCGCCGCGACGAGCACCGACGCGAGCGGCGTGGCGCCCGCGGAGATCCCGCTGCGCTCGGCGTTTCCGCAGCGAGAGCGGCTCCGCGTGGAGGCCAGGGTTCGGGACGCCACGGGCGGAGAGACCACCGCGACGCGCGTCGTGACTCTCCTGCCCGGGGACCTCGAGGTGGGGCTCCGCGCGCTGCCGCCGTGGGTTCCGGCCGCGACGGAGATCAACCCGGCGGCGATCGTGGTGCGCGCCGACGGCGGCGCCGTGGCGGGGCAGCCGGTGCGGGTGACGATCCACCGCGAGGGCTGGCGCGCCTGGTGGGAGCGCGAGGAGGGCGACGCGTCACACGCTGGCTCGCCGGCCTTCGTTGCGCGCCGGGCGCAGCAGCGGACCGCGGAGCACACCTGCGAGCTGCGGTCGGGCCCCGAGGCCACGGCGTGCGCGTGGCGGCCCACGCAGCCGGGCGCCTTCATCGTCGCGGCGGAGGTGCGGGACGCGCGCGGGCGGGTGAGCGTCGCCACGCAGCGGGTCTATGTCGCGGGTCCCGGGCATCAGCCCGATCGGGATCCGCCGGGAGCGAGCGTCACGCTCACTCCGCAGCGGGCGCAGCTCCGCGCGGGGGAGACCGCGCGCATCGCCGTCGAGTGCCCGTGGCCCGAGGCGGAGGCGCTGGTCACCGTCTCCCGGGGAGGGCCCGCGGCGGCCTTTCGCACCCGGTTGGTGGCGGGAGGGAACGTGCTGGAGGTTCCGACCACGGCGGCGATGGCTCCCAACGCCTTCGTGACCGTGACCCTGCTGCGACCTCGCACCGGGGCGCTGCGACCGATCGGGGACCTCGACCTCGACGCGCCGGACCTGCGCTGGGGCGCCACGGAGATCGGCGTGCAGCCGCAGGTGGAGCAGCTCGCCGTCGACTGGACCCCGCCCGCCTCGCTGGAGGCCTCGTCCGCCAGCACCGCGAGCGTGATTCGCGTGCGCGACGGCGAGGGCCGCCCGGTGCGCGCGGAGCTCACCGTGTACGCCGTGGAGGAGGGCACGCTTCGCCTCTCGGCCTACGAGACCCCCTCCCCGATGCGAGCGCTCTTCCATCACCAGGGGCCGCAGTTCGCCCTGGAGGACCTGCGACGGTCGCTGCTCAGCCGCATCGCCCCGCTGGCGCTGCCGGGGGCGAGCGGAGACGGCGACGAGGCCGACTCGCTCCTCCGAGACGACCGCGAGCGCTTCGACCCGACGCCCGTCTGGCTGCCCCGCGTCACCACCGACGAGCGCGGCGAGGCGCACTTCACCATGGCGTTTCCCGATCGCGCGGCGGGCTATCGCCTCTTCGCCGTCGCCATCGACGCGGGTGGGCGCGCCGGCTCGGCCACGCATGAGCTCTCGGTGCGCAAGGCCGTGGTGCTCGAGGCCCTCTCGCCGCGCGCCGTGTATGCGGGCGATCGCTTCGAGGCCACCGCGGTGCTGCACAACACCTCCACCGACGCGGTCACGGTCGCGCTCGAGGCCCGACGCGATGGCCAGTCACTTCTCGCTCAGCAGGTCGCGCTGGAGCCCGGCGCCGAGGCGCGGATCGCGGTCCCCGTGGAAGGGACGGGCGCTCGCGCGGCGCTGGAGTTCCGGGCGGTCGCCAATGGGGTGACGCAGACCGTGAGCGCGTCGACGGTGGTGCTGCCGACCACCCGGAGGAGCCGGACGCTCCGGGTCGGCGTGGTCGCCCGCAACGGGACGATCGAGCTCCGCGACCTTGCCTCGGGCGCCCCCTCCCCGCGGGTGACCCTGGCGCTGAGCACCAGCCCCCTGCTCGGCCTCGGCGCGGCGGTCACGTCGCTCTTCCAGGGCGACGACGACGGCTCCGGGCTCGCCTCGCGGGTCATCGGACTCGCCGCGGCCTCGCTGGTTCCGGGCGCGTGGGATGGCGACGAGCTCTCCCCGGCGTGGCTTCGCGCGGAGGGCGAGCGATCGCTGACGGCGTTGCTCTCGCACCAGTCTGCCATCGGCGGCTTCGGTGAGTGGAGCGACGAGGCCGAGAGCGCGTCGACGACCCTCCTCGCCTTCGAGGCGCTGCTCGCCGCGAAGCGGGCGGGGTGGACCGTCCCACCAGCGGCTCTCGCGGCGGTGAGCACGCGCGTCGGGGCGATGACGCACAGCGAGGACGGAGCGAGGGAGACCGGACTCTCCATCGACGAGCGGGCGTGGGCGGCGATGCTGCTGCGATCCGCGGGAGCGCCGGTGCATGACCTCAACGAGCTCCACGACCGGCGGGACCTGATGAGCCCCTTCGGCCGGGGCGCTCTCGCCCTCGCGATGTCCACGTACGACCTGCGGGCCGCGTCCCTCGTGACCTCGGCGGTGCGGCAGCTGGAGGCCACCCGGCACGGCGATCACCCGGGCTACCGCTGGTACGTGGGCGAGGCCCGGGTGCGCGCGACGCTGCTCACGGCCGCGACGGTCCACGCCCTCGACCAGGTGAACGCGCTGGCGGCGTCGCTCTCGGCGCTCCGCGATGCGCAGGGGGACGGCTCGTGGCGGGACGCGATGCAGACCGCGGCCGCCCTCGACGCGCTGGCGCGAGCCTCGCTCCGGTGCGCGTCGGACACCCCGCTGCGGGCCTCCGTCACCCTCTCCTCGGCGCCCCTGCGGACGCTCTCCTCGTCGCGCTCGATCGCGCGCTTCCGGCTGCCGGCCGCGGCGCCCTCCGCCCGCCTGGACGTGCGCAGCGACGCGCCGCTCTTCTTCGCGGTGGAGGCCGTTCGGGACGTCGCGCTGGGCGAGGCCGAGGCAGTGGCCCGAGGGCGCGGCGTGAGCCTGCACCGGGCGCTGGAAACCGCGGCTGGAGAGGCGCTGGCCGACGGCGCGACGGTGCACGTGGGCGACCTGATCCGCGTGCGGCTCTTCGTTCACTCCGAGGCGACGACGCCGTCGGTGATGAGCCTCCGCGACCCGGTGGGCGGCGGCTTCGAGCCGGTCGATCCGGCCTTCGAGACCACCCCCCGCGGCGAGGTGATGTCCCTCGTCGGAGCGGGGCCCGACGACGACGCGATGGACAGCCGGGTCTTCCACGCGATGCGCTCGGTCGAGCAGGTGGTGCACCGCTCGCTGCGCCCGCAGGGCGTCGTGTACCGGCTGTCCGAGGGGCAGGGCCTGCGCGAGTTCACCTTCGCGGTGCGCGCGACCACGCCGGGGCGCTTCGTGCTCCCGCCGGCGACCCTCGATGCCCGCTTCGATCCGGGCGTCGTGGCGCGCAGCACCCTTACGCACCTCACGGTGGTGCGTTGAGGCGGGCGCTGGTCATCGTGGCGTTCGCGACCGCAGCGTGGCTGCTCGCGGGCGTCGCGATCGACCGGTGCGTGCCCCTCGACCGCTCGCGCTTCGGGGTTCCCGACTCGCCTCGCGTGGTCACCGATCGGAACGGCGCGGTGATCCAGGTGGTGCGCGGCGGAGGCGTCGATCAGCGCTGGGTGGAGCTGGGCGCCGTCTCGCCGCACCTCGTGAGCGCCCTCATCGCCGCCGAGGACCAGCGCTTCTTCCAGCACTCTGGCGTGGACCTCCGCGCCACCGCCCGCGCGGCCTGGGACACGGTGGTGCCGTGGAGGCGGCGCACCGGGGCCTCGACGCTCACGCAGCAGGTGATCAAGCTCACCCACGGGCGACCGCACGGCCTCTGGAGCAAGCCCCTGGAGGTGCTGCGCGCCCTCGCCCTGGAGCGCGTCGCCTCGAAGGACGAGATCCTGGCGCAGTACCTCAACCGCGTCCCCTTCGGGCACAACGTCGTGGGCGTGGCGAGGGCCTGCGAGGTCTACCTCGGGAAGTCTCCGGGCGCGGTCACGCTGGCGGAGGCCGCGCTGCTCGCGGGGCTGCCGCAGTCGCCCTCGCGCCTCGACCCGGCGGTGCACCTGCGGCGGGCGATGGCGAGGCGGGACTCGGTCCTGCGGCGCATGAGGGACGCGGGGTTCATCGACGATCGCGCGCTGGCCGAGGCGCTGGCCGAGGCGCCGCGGTGGGCGACGGAGGTGCACCCGCGCGGGGCCGAGCGCTACGTGGACGCGCTGCTGCGAGCGAACCCGCCGACCGAGGGCCGAGCCTGGCGGGGCTCCATCGAGGGCCAGCTGCAGCGCGAGGCCGCGTCGCTGATGGCCGGCGCCGTCGCCCGCTGGCGTCCGAGGGGCGCGACCAACGGCGCGGCGATCGTGCTCTCCAACCGCACCGGCGAGGTGCTGGCCTACATCGGCGCGGCGGACCCGTCGGGTCCGGGCGGTGCGCTCGACCTGCTGCGCGCCACGCGACAGCCCGGCTCGACGCTCAAGCCCTTCGTCTACACCCAGCTCTTCGAGCGCGGCGCGACGCCCTCGACGGTGATGGCGGACGTGCAGGTTCCGATGCGCGGCGCGCGGGGCGAGACCGCCGAGGCGCGCGACTACGACGGCCGCGAGCGTGGACCGGTGCCCGCCCGCGAGGCGCTCGCGTCGTCGCTCAACCTCGCCGCGCTCGACGCCGCGACGAGGGTCGGCGCCTCTGCGATCGTCGACCGGCTCCGGGCGCTGGGGATGGACGTCCCCGGTGAGGCCCGCCGGTATGGCCCCGGCCTGGTGCTGGGCGGGCTGGATGTGACGCCGCTCGCGCTGGCGCAGGCCTACCTGACGCTCGCTCGGCAGGGCTCGCGCGTGCCGCTCTCGTGGACCGTGCGCTCCGACGACGCGGTCGGGCGCGAGGTGATGGGCGCCTCCGCCGCCGCGATGACCTGGGACATCCTCAGCGACGAGGACGCCCGCGCGAGAGGCTTCGGGCGCTCGTTGCGAGAGCTCGCTCCGCAGGCTCCCTTCGCGCTGAAGACCGGGACCTCCAGCCGTTGGCGCGACGCGTGGTGCGCCGTGGCCGACCGGCGTTTTACCGTGCTGGTATGGCTGGGCGACCCGGCGGGCGCGCCGATGGCGGGCGTCTCGGGCTTCGAGGCTGCGGCGCCGACGGCGGTGCGGCTTCTGTCCCTCGCGAGGGAGACGCTGCCCCGGTGGAGAGCGTGGGATCCGCCGCTGTCGCAGCCGCTCGCGGGGGAGAGTGCAACGGCCCAGGCGCCGCTCGATGCGCGCTACTCGGCGTGGATCGAGCGGGCGCGACCGGCCCACCTCGCGGTCTCCGAGCCGAGCGCGGCGACGGCGGTGCGGGTGCTCGATCCGCTGCCGGGGCGGACGCTGCTCCTGCCTCGCGCGGGGGGAGCGATGCCGTTGAGGGCGACCCGATGCGCGGGGACGGAGGCGCTCCGCTTCGTCGTGGACGGCGTCGCGCTCGGGGACCCGGCCTGGTCCGCCCCGGAGGGCGCCCACTCCATCGTCGCGTGCTGCGGCTCCCGTTGCAGCGCGCCGGTCGCGGTCACCGTAGAGCGCCGTTAGCCCATCCTTTGCGCGTCGAGCGAGCGACGGACTACCGTCCGCCGATGCGCGCGATCCATCTCTCCCTGGTGCTCCTGGTCGGCTGTGGCGCCCGGACTCCCCTCGCGGACGAGGACGCGGCGGTGGCCGTCGTGGACGCGATGCTCCCCGATCGTCCGACCCCGGAGGACCGCGGCGTGCCCGTCATGGACGTCGGCGTCGATCGCCCCGTGCTGGACGTCGGCGTCGATCGCCCGGTGCTGGACGTCGGCGTCGACCGGCCGATCGTTCCGCCCACGGACCGTCCCGCGTTCTGCGGCGACGGCGTCGTCGGGGCGGGCGAGGAGTGCGACCGGGGCGCCGACAACGGACCGACGGACGCCTTCACCCTCTCGCAGCCCGGCCGTCCCGCATCGGTGGTGCGCCCGCTGGTCGGGCCGCTCGGGGTCGTGGGCTTCTACCGCTACGAGTCCGCGAGCGCGCACACCGGCTTCGAGGACGTGGGCCTCGCCAACCACATCCTCCATGTCGACCGGAGCACCGGCGCGCTGAGCCTCGTGTTCATCGCCGGTCGCGATGGGGACCTCGGACTGATGCCCGAGCAGCCCGACGCGACGCTGCACGTCAACTGGAGCGGCGTTCCGGCGGGCGCCTCGGTCGCGGTCTCCGACGACGCGGGCGAGCTGCAGGGCGTCGGTGGCGGGCGCTTCGAGGGTCGCTGGTCGTTCCAGAACAACACCGACGGAGGCGCGATCTCGGGGCTCCCGTGGGACCAGGCCTGGCGCGTCACGGCGCAGACCCTCCGCGCGGAAGGCGTGAGCCGCGCCCGCTTCGTGGGGGTCAACGGCGCGCTGGTGAACCTCTCGCTGCGCGACGACGTCGTGCTCACCCACCGCGTCGGCGGCCTCTGTCGCGAGGACTGCCGCCTACCCCGCTGCGGCGACGGTCAGCTCGACGGCGGAGAGCGCTGCGACGACGGCAACACCGCCGGCGGCGACGGCTGCTCCTCGGACTGCCAGCGATTCAACTGACCGCTTCGGCTCAGCGCGCGAGCACCGAGCGCACGCCCTGGACCAGCGCGAGGTCTCGCGGCGCGCCGATGCGGGGCTCGACCGCCAGCACCTGACCGTAGAGGCGGAGCTGCCTCGCGCGCACGGCCTGGTCCGCGGGGCTCGCGCTGCGGGAGAGCGTCTCCCACTCGGCGGTCATCTGCGCGGTCAGCCAGTCGAGCTGGACCGGGTCGGCGGGCTGCGGGTCTTCGATGGTGCGCGGGGTCGTGAGCAGCAGGTAGAGCCGCAGCTGCTCGACGCCTCGCACGCGGTCGTCGGGCGTCGGGACCGCGCCGCTCGCGGCGTAGCGATCGCGGAGCCGGGTGAGGTCGCGGCGGAGGCGCTCGGCGACGGGGCCCGCGACGTCACGGAAGACCAGCATGGAGAAGGCCGTCGAGGCGCGAGGGGCGACCTGGTCGGTGACGCCCATGCCGAGGCGGGTCCAGATCGGGGCGTCGTCGCGGGCGCGGGATCGCAGCAGCTCCACGTCGCCGCGCAGCCGATCGAGCGTCGGGAGCGCGACCGGGGCGCGGCCGTTGGCGCTCGCGGTGAACGAGGCGTCGAAGGCCTGGAGCGCGTCGTGGTTCTCCTTCCACGACCATCCGCCGAGGACGCCCAGCAGCACCGCGGCGGAGAAGAGCAGCGCCGCGACCGCGTTGCGCCGGCCCTTGCGCCGATGGACCTCGGTGGCGCTCGGCCCGGCGAACTCGTGGTCGGGGACGACGACGTGGGAGATCCAGTCGCGGAGGAAGTACCCCCTCCCCCCGGTGGGACCGAGGCCTCCGGGGACGCGCGTCATGGACTCGGAGGCGCTGGAGAAATAGAGGCCGCGAGCGCTCACCCGGCCCTGGAAGGCGTTGGAGGCGAAGAGCGTCGAGGCGAAGCGCATGAGGTTGGGGCGCATCGCCGAGAACCACTGCGGAAACTGATAGCTGGTGATGCGCGCGTCGGCCGGCTCGCGAGCGCCCATGCGACGCAGCGAGCGGTGCACCAGGGTCTGGAGCAGCTCGTCGAAGCCGCGGGCCAGCCGATCGCCGATGGGGGTGGTCTCGTCGAGCTTCCAGGTGCTGCCCCAGATCTGTCCCCGCTCGGCGTCGCGCAGGTCGGCGAAGAAATCCTGGAAGCCCGGGAGCAGGTCGCAGCGGGTGACCATCAGGTACACCGGCACGTCGATGCCGAGGTAGCCGAGGGCCTCGTCGAGGCGCTCGCGCACGCGCTTCGCGGCCGCGTCGACGTCCTCCGGGCGCGCCGAGGGAATGGAGTCCGCGGCCATCGTGAGCACCACCGCGTGCAGCGGCTGAGCGGGGCGGAGCGTCGCGAGGTTGCGCAGCAGCGTCAGCCACTCGGGGAGCGCCGACTCGCCGAGGATGTAGCCGCCGCCGGTGTCGATCCAGGCGCACTGCGGGGTGATCCACCAGCGGCAGTTGCGGGGGCCGCGGGCCCCGCCGGAGGGCGTGGCGTAGGCGAAGGGCTGCCCCGAGGAGGCCAGCATGCTGCTCTTGCCCGACTGCGGCAGGCCCATCACCAGCACCCACGGGAGCGCGTCGAGCGCGTGCCGGCCGGACTGCCCCGCGGAGGCTCCGGTGAGCCGCTGCACGGCGTCGCGGATGTCCTCCTCCATGCTCGCGATGCCCGAGCGCTGCTCCTCGCTGGCGGCGAGCGCGCGGCGGGCGATGGTGCTGGCGAGGGCTCCTCGCTGCGAGACCGATCCGACGGCGGCGAGGTTGCGCTCGCCGAGCGCGGCGTACACCACGACCGCGACGCCCAGCGCTGCGAGCACGCCGTACCCGACGGGCCCCAGCGGGAGCAGGACGCCGAGGGTGATCAGCGAGAGGAGGAAGACGGCCGCGATGAACCGGTGGCCCTGCATGAGGGCCGCAGTCTACCGAAGGCGGGCGGGGGTTAGGAGAAGAGTTGCGGGGGAGCGATCAGCCCGCGAGGACGTGGCGAGCGATGATCATGCGCTGCACCTCGCTGGTGCCCTCGCCGATCTCGCAGAGCTTGGCGTCGCGAAGGTGCCGCTCCACCGGGAACTCCCGGGTGTACCCGTAGCCGCCGTGGATCTGGAGCGAGCGGTTGCACACCCGGCTCCCGACCTCGCTCGCGAAGAGCTTGGCCGTCGAGGCCTCGAGGGAGTAGCGCGAGCCGCTGTCGGCCATCACCGCGGCCCGGTAGACGAGGAGGCGCGCCGCATCGAGCTCGGTGCGCGAGTCCGCGATCATCCACTGGATGGCCTGGAACTCGGAGATCGCCTTGCCGAACTGCTGCCGGTCCTTGGCGTACTTCACGGCGGCGTCGAGGGCCCCTTCGCCGAGCCCCAGCGCCAGCGCGCCGATGGAGACGCGGCCCCGGTCGAGGATGCCGAGCGTGTCGATGAAGCCCTGGTTGAGCTCGCCCACGCGCTGCTCGTCGGAGACGTAGCAGTCCTCGAAGGTCAGCTCGACGGTGTCGCTCGACCGCATGCCCATCTTCTCGAGGTGCTTGCTGGCGCGGAACCCCGGGGTCCCGTGCTCCACCACGAAGGCCGTGATGCCCTTCTGCTTGCGCGACGGCTCGGTCGAGGCGAGCACCACGCAGAACCCGCCGACGGACCCCTGGGTGATGAACATCTTGGTGCCGTTGAGCACCCAGCCGTCGCCCTGGCGCACCGCCGTCGTGCGCATCCCCGCCGCGTCGGAGCCCGACCCCGGCTCGGTGAGCGCCCAGGCCGCGAGCCACTCTCCGGTGACGGCCTTCGGTAAGTACTTCTGCTTCTGGGCCTCGCTGCCGAAGCGCAGGATGTGGCCCGTGCCGAGGCCGTTGTGCGAGGCGATGGTGAGCGCGAGCGAGCCGTCGAACTTCGCGATCTCCTCGACGATCATGGCGTAGGCCAGGGTGTCGAGCCCGCTGCCGCCGTAGGCCTCGGGGATGCGGATGCCCAGCAGGCCGAGCTCGGCCAGGTGGGGGATGAGCTCCGAGGGGAAGCGCTCCTCCTCGTCCCAGCGGCGCGCGTTGGGCGCCACGTGGCGGAGGCAGAAGTCGCGCACGCTGCGCTGGATCTCGCGGTGGCTCTCGGGAAGGTCGAAGTTCATGGGGGCTCTCTCCGAACGGCAGACGTTCGTGGGGGTTTCGGTCGAAGTCGGGAGCAGGGCGGCGCGGCGCGCCACTGGCAGCGGCGGATCAGGCGGCGTTGCGCGGCTTCACCGACTCGTGGACCCAGCGCACGATGTCGCCCAGCGTCGCGCCCGGGGTGAAGACCTTGGACACCCCGGCCTTCGTGAGTCGCTCGAAGTCCTCGTCGGGGATGATCCCCCCGCCGAAGACCTGGATGTCGTCGGCGCCTCGGCCCCGGAGGGCCTCGATCACCGCGGGGAAGAGCGTGTTGTGCGCGCCGGACATGATGGAGAGCCCGACCGCGTCGACGTCCTCCTGTACCGCAGCGGCGGCGATCATCTCCGGGGTCTGGTGCAGCCCCGTGTAGATCACCTCGAAGCCGGCGTCGCGCAGCGCGCGAGCGACCACCTTCGCCCCCCGGTCGTGACCGTCGAGCCCTGGCTTCGCAACGAGGATCCGCGCCTTTCGGTCCGTCATGATGGGACCAGGGTCTACCGACACGAGGCGCACATGGTCAAGCGCCGCGCGCGATCCCCATGCGCCTCGCGAGGAAGGGCGCCGTGGGGGTGTCCATCGCCGCCAGCGCCTCCGGGGTGCCGGTCGCGACCACCCGACCGCCCGCCTCGCCTCCGCCGGGACCGAGCTCGATCACATGGTCGGCCCGCGCGATCACGTCGAGGTGGTGCTCGACGCAGACCACCGTGCTGCCCTCGGAGACCAGTCGTTCGAGCAGGGCCAGCAGCACGTCCACGTCGCTCGCGTGGAGCCCCGCGGTGGGCTCATCGAGCAGGTACACGGTGCGCGCCCTCCCCCTGCGGGACAGCTCCGTCGCCAGCCGCACCCGCTGCGCCTCGCCGCCGGAGAACGTCGTCACCGACTGCCCCAGCTGGAGATACCCCAGGCCCACGTCGCGCAGCCCCAGCAGCAGGTCGCGGGCCTTCGGGATCGCCTCCAGCACCGGGATCGCCTCGTCGACGGTCATCCCCAGCAGGTCGGCGATGGACCACCCGCGGAACTTCACCTGGAGCGTCTCGGGCTCGTAGCGCGCCCCGTCGCAGAGGTCGCAGCGGAGCGAGAGGTCGGGGAGGAAGTCCATCCCCACGCGCAGGACCCCGGCGCCCTGGCAGCGCTCGCACCGCCCTCCCTTGAGGTTGAAGCTGAAGCGCGCCGCGTTGAAGCCGCGAGCCTTCGCCTCGGGCATCGCCGCGAAGAGGGTGCGCAGCTCTCCCATGAGCCCGACCGCGGAGGCGGGCACCGAGCGCGGCGTTCGCCCGAGGGGACGGGCATCCACGATGACCACGCGCTCTATGGTCGCGCTCCCTTCGAGCGCCCGGAGGGGAACCGACGGGGGGGAGAGCCCCTCGACCTTCGATCGCAGCCATGGGGCCAAGGTGCCCAGGATCAATGAACTCTTTCCGCTCCCGGAGACTCCCGTCACCACCGTGAGGCAGCCGAGCGGGACGCTCACCGTCACGTCCTTCAGGGTGTGGAGCGAGGCCCCTCGCAGGGTAAGCGCCCCGGACGGAGCGGGGTGCGAGCGAGGCCTCAGCGGGCGCGTGGCCGCGGTCATCCACGGGCCGGTCACGCTCGAGCGATTACCTGGCAGTGTAAGGGGCGGCCCCTCGGCGACGACCCGGCCGCCGCGCACCCCTGCGCCTGGTCCCATGTCGATGACGTGGTCGGAGCCCGCGATGACGTCGAGGTCGTGCTCCGCCATCAGCACCGCGTTGCCTCGCGCGAGCAGCTCGCGGATCGCCGCCATCAGCCGGTCGACGTCTCGCGGGTGCATTCCCAGCGTGGGCTCGTCGAGCACGTAGGTCACGCCGCTCAAGCCCCCACCGAGCTGCGCGGCCAGCCTCGCGCGCTGGAACTCCCCGTTGGAGAGCGTCCTCGCCGGTCGGTCGAGGGAGACGTAGTCGAGGCCCGCGCGCTCCAGGTACCCGAGCCGACCGAGCGCCTCGGCTCGCAGCGCCTCCGCCGCCGGGGCGAGCGCGCCCACGAAGCGCAGCCCTCGGAGGAACGCGTCGAGCGAGCCCACCGCGAGGGCGGCGATCGCCGCGATGGAACGCCCGTCGATGGAGAACGCGAGCGCCTCGGGCCGCAGCCGGGCGCCTGCGCACCGGGCGCAGGGCACCGTCGCCTCCCACCGCAGGTCGGCGACCGCCTCGTCGGGCTCGTCCTTCGCCTTCGGGGAGCGGGCCGAGGCGTCGAGCAGCCCCGGCGAGAGTTCGTCGCCCAGCAGCACCCACTCCCGCGACTCCGGCGGGAGCTCGTCCCAGGGCCGGTCGAGGTCCACGCCCGCCGCCACCGCCAGGGCGCTCCAGGCCTCCGGGATCTTCTTTCCGAGCAGCGCCGCGAGGGCCCCTCCCCGGATGGATCTCCCCCGCTCGATGGCCACCTCGGACTCTCGCGAGAGCCGCTGCGTCCCGAGGCCGCGACACTCGGGGCACGCGCCCTTTGCGCTGTTGGGGGAGAAGAGCGCCGGCTCTGGCGACGGCAGCGCCATGCCGCACTGGACGCACACGAAGCGGTCGCTCCGCATCCACTCCGGGCCCTCCACCGGGACGACGCGCACGACCCCTCCAGACTGGCGCATCGCGAGCTCGACCGCCTCCTGGATGCGGGCGCGGGCGCCGTCCTTCACCACCACGCGGTCGATCACCAGGTCGATGTCGTGGGGGAGCGCGGGGTCGAGGTCGAGCTCGTCGCCGAGGTCGTGGTCGACGCCGTCCACCCGGGCCCGGACGAAGCCCTCCTTGCGCCACGCGAGCCACTCGGTCCGATGGTCGCCGACGACCGCGCGGACCACGGGCGCCCGGATGCTCAGCCGGCTCCCCTCGCCCAGCGCCATCACCTCCGCGACGACCTCCGCGGGGTGCGTCGCTCGCACCTCCGCGCCGCATCGAGGGCAGTGCGCCCGGCCGACGCGCGCCATCAACAGCCGCAGGTGGTCGTCGATCTCGGTGAGGGTTCCGACCGTGGCGCGGGCGGTCGCGGGCGGCGGGGTCTGGGCCACCGCGACGGTCGGGGTGAGGCCCTCGATCGAGTCGACGGGAGGCTTCGGCAGGTGACCGATGGAGCGCCGAGCGGCCACCCCGAGGGCCTCGATGTAGCGCCGCTGTCCCTCGGCGTGCACCGTCGAGAAGGCCAGCGAGCTCTTGCCCGAACCCGACGGGCCGGTGATCACCACCAGGACGTCGCGAGGGATCACCACCGTCACGTCCTGGAGGTTGTGCGTGCGGGCGCCGCGGACGGTGATCGCTCCCATCAGCGCACCGATGGCCCTACGGGCGAGCCTGCCGGGCTAGCGCGATCGCCAGCTCCAGGGCGGCCACCATCCCCGACGGGTCGGCGATCCCTCGGCCCGCGATGTCGGCGCCGGTGCCGTGATCGACGCTGGTGCGGACGATGGGGAGCCCGAGGGTGACGTTCACCGCGTCGCCGAAATCGAGGAGCTTCGAGGCGATGGTCGCCTGGTCATGGAACATCGCGACCACGGCGTCGAAGCGCCCGTCCTTCGCCTTGCGGTAGGCCGACTCGGCGCCCATCGGTCCGACGATCTCGACCCCGGCTCCGAGCGCGGCGCGCGCCTCGTCGAGGGCGGGCGCGATCACCTCGATCTCCTCCCGACCGATGAGTCCCTCCTCACCGGCGTGGGGGTTGAGCCCGCACACGGCGATGCGCGGCGATGGGATACCGAACCAGGTAAGCAGAGAGCGCGCGGTGATGAGCACGCTCTCTCGGACGGCCTCGCGGGTGAGCTCGCCGGAGAGCCTCGCGATGGGCCGGTGCGTGGTGACCAGCGAGGTGCGAAGCCGCGGGCCGGCGAACATCATCACCACCCTCGCCACCCCGCAGCGCTCGGCGAGGTGCTCGGTGTGGCCGAGGAAGGGCGTCCCGGATCGGGTGACCGCGGCCTTGTCGATGGGTCCGGTGACCAGGGCGTCGGCCGATCCCGCGAGCACGGTGTCGAGCGCGGCGTCGAGCGCCACGAGCTGGGCGCGACCGGCGGCCAGCGTCGATGGACCCGGGCGCCGATCGTCCGCAGAGAGCCTGGTGGAGGGCGCGATCTTCACCCGGGGGAGCGCGTCCCAGCGCACGCCGCGGAGGGTTCCCGCGTCGGCGAGGGCGCCCTCGTCGCCGTGCACCACGAAGGACACGTCCGGGTGCCGGGGAGCCATCGCGGCGAGCGCGGCGGCGGTCACCTCGGGGCCGATGCCGCAAGGGCACCCGGCGGAGATCGCGAGCGTGAGGGGGCTCATCGGGGGGCCTCGTTCTTCATCACATCGAGGCGGTAGCCCACGCCTCGCACGGTGTCGATGGCCACCGCGTCGCCGAGCTTCTGGCGGAGCTTGCGGATGTGCACGTCGACGGTGCGCGTCTCGATGGAGCGGAGCCCCCACACGTCGCGCAGCAGCACCTCCCGGGAGACCGCGCGGCCGCGGAAGCGGGTGAGGTAGGCCAGGAGCGCGAACTCCTGCGGAGACAGCGGGACGCGCTCTCCCGCGAGCTCGACGGCCCTCGCGCCGAGGTCGACGCTCAACGCGCCGAGGTCGATGCGCAGATCGTTGGGAGCGTCGCGGCGACGCCACTCCAGCACGCGCAGTCGGAGGTACAGCTCCGGCGGGACGTAGGGCTGCAGCGTCAGGTCGTCGAAGGGCCAGCCGGGGTCGACGCGCAGCACCTGCTCGCTGCGCACCGCCAGCAGCACCGAGGCCGCGCCCGCGCGCCGCAGCCGGAAGAGCAGCGTCCGCATCGGGTCGACGTCGGCGCCGCACTCGACGAGCACCGCGTCGCCGCCGTGGGCGATCTCGACCGGATCATCGGTTGGCGAATGCTCCACGGGACGACAGCCGAGGTCGCGAAGAATCTCCAACGCCTCCGCGGGCTGTGCTTGACTGACCAGCGCGATCCGCACGCGCGCAGCGTACTGTGCTCTGCCTTGACGCGGCGAGCGGCGTTCTGTTACTCCCCGCAAACACCTGTCCGGAAGGCCAAATCTCCCCATGCGATGGGTCGTCGAGCTTCCCGCGCCATCCGGCGGCATCGCCGCCACAGTGACCGTCGAATCAGACTCCTGGGCTGGCGCGCTGAGTAGCGCCCGGGGAGGGGTCTCGATCCGGAAGTTCCGTTGCGAGTTCGAGAACGATGGCGTCGTTCGGGTCAACGACCTCGAGGCCAACGAGCGCTACACCGTGCGCCCGTATCGGGCGTCGGTCGTGCCTGCGGCGGAAGCGCCCTCGGACGCGGCCGCCCCGGCAGTGCTCCGCGGCGTGACCATTCCGCCCGGGAGCACTCGTCCCTCGCGCGCTCCCGCTCCGGCCGGAGGAACCGGCTTCTCCGTGGCGCCGCCGCCCGGCACCTCCGTGGCAATTCCGCCGCGCAGCAGCACACCCCCCGTCTCCCCGATCGCCGCCGATCCGACGGCCAGCATCGATGCTCCGGCCGCGCTCTCCAGCACCGTGATCACCTCCGCGGTGCCCGCCGTGCAGCCGCAGCCCGCGGTCGAGCCCGTGGTTGCACCTGCGGCTCCCGCGCAGCCCGTCGTCGCCGCGCCGACGCCTGCGGCCGAGGTCGCGAAGCCCGCCGAGCGTGCGGCCGAGGTCGCGCCGACCCCATCAACGGAACCCCTGTCGAGCGCCGACCTCGCGAAGACCACCGTCGACCTCCCGATCTTCGTCGCGCCCGCGGCGGTCGCCGAGCCTCCGAAGGCAGAGGCCCCGGCCGTCACGGTCCCCGCGGCCCCGGAAGAGACCAGCGATCGCCCACAGAGCCACACCAACGGGGCCGAGGCGACGACCGTCACCAGCACCCTCCTCTTCGAGCGCGATCAGGATCCGAGCGCGACCAACCCGCTCACCTACCGGGAGCGGGTGCTCGCGGTGGCGCCCGGCACCTCCGTCCCGCAGGCCGAGGCTCTCGCCCGACAGACGCTCACGACGTTGAAGCGCTCGCTGGCGACGCGCCCTCGCGGTCGCTACGTGACCGTCGCCGTCTTCGACCACGTGTTCTCCACGCGCCCGACGGAGTCCCCGCTGGTCGTCCTGCGATGGAAGGATTGGCGCAGCGACATCGCGGAGATGCAGGTCCGCCCCGCGCTCGCCCCGGTCGTCGCGCCGACCCCGACCGCGCCTCCCGAAGCACCTGTCGTCGCCCCGGCCCCGGTGGTCGAGGCTCCGGTCGTCGCCGAGGCTCCCGCGCCCGTCGAAGCTCCGGCTCCGCCCGCGGTCGAACCCGCTCCGGTGGCCGCAGCGCCCGTCGTGGTCGAGCCCGCTCCGCCCGTGGTCGAGCCGGTGCCGGTCGCAGCCGCGGCGGTTGTCGTCGAGCCCGCTCCCGTCGCAGCAGCGCCCGTCGTCGAAGCCGCGCCGGTTGCAGTAGCGCCCGTCGTCGAAGCCACTCCGGTCGCCGCAGCGCCTGTCGTCGAAGCCACTCCGGTCGCCGCAGCGCCTGTAGTCGAAGCGGCGCCCGTCGTCGCAGTAGCGCCCGTCGTCGAATCGGCGCCCGTCGTCGCAGCGCCTGCCGTGGTCGAGCCCGCTCCCGTCGCCGCAGCGCCTGCCGTCGCCGAAGCGCCCGTCGTCGAAGCGACCCCCGTCGTCGCAACGCCCGCCTCGGCCGAGCCTGCCCCTGTCGCGACGCCGGCCGCCCCGGTCGAGGCCCCGGTCGCGCCCGTGGCCGAAGCGCCCGCGGCCGTTGCCGAGGTCGCCCCGAGCCCGGCGCCCGTCGCCGCTGCCTCTGCCGAGGTCGAGACCTCCGGCGAACACGAGGCCGGCAGCCCTGAGTCGTCGGGCGAGTCCGGTGGGCGTCGCAAGAAGCGTCGCGGTCGTCGCGACTCGCAGCCCTCCCTCCCGAAGGTCGAGGTCGAGGCCCCGGTCGTGGCCGCCGATCGAAAGCGCTTCACGGGCGGACGGCGAGGCCCCGATCTGCTCAGCGACCTGTTCGACTCGGTGATGGAGCTGTCGTTCCAGCACGGGGTCGGCGAGGCCTGCTCGCTGGTCTCCAACATCATCACGCAGAACCTCCGCTGCGACGCCGTGCTGGTCTTCAGCTACGACATCAACCGCGACGAGTTCGTGGTGCACGGCGAGGCAAACACCGGGCGCCTGGAGCATCGGGTGCGCGCGAAGTCCGGCTCGTACGGGGTCGCGACGCGATCGAAGCGGGGAGTGAACCTCGCGGCAGCGAAGGGCGACGACCGCGCGGACGAGGCCTGCGAGGGCGGGCCGGCGATGTTCATCCCGGCGTTGTTCCACGACCGGCTCTTCGCGCTGTTGCAGGTCGCCCGTCTGCCGGGCTCTCCGCCCTTCGAGGCCGACGAGCTCGACGCCGCCACGTACCTCTCGGGCCAGCTCGCCGAGGCCCTCTCGCACCTCTCGCTGCGTCAGACCGCGACGGACCTCTCCGAGCATCTGCCGGGCCCCGCCAAGGACGCCGGCCGCCGCCGCTGACCCCCCGCCGGGCGGGTCAGCGAGCCGCCGCGGCGTCCAGGTCTTCCTGGATCCAGTCGCGGAGCATCGGGCGCTCGATGGGCAGCTCGTATCGCCGACCGTTGATGAAGATCGTCGGGGTGCCGCTGATCTCCAGCCGCTCGCCCTCGCGCCGCGTCGCCTGGATCGCGGCCTCCACCTCGGGCGACGCGCTGTCGGCGCGGAAGCGCGCCATGTCGAGTCCGAGCTGCTGCGCGTAGCGGTTGAGGTCGGCGGTCTCCAGCGCGCGCTGGTTGGTGAAGAGCAGCTCGTGCATCTCCCAGAACTTCCCCTGGCGGCCCGCCGCGAGCGCGGCCCGGGCGGCGGCCATCGCGTGCGTGTGCCCGCTCAGCGGGAAGTTCATGTGCACCACGCGGAGTCGGCCGGGGAAGTCGTGCTCCACCTGGCGGATGATCGGGATGGCGTGAGCGCAGTGCGGGCACTCGTAGTCGCTGAACTCCACCAGCGTGACCGGGGCGTTCTCGGGGCCGTGCGAGGGCGCGCCCGTGGTGTTCACCTGCGCGGCGTTGGCGGGGTTGTACCGCAGGCGGAGCTGCTCCGAGGCGTCGTCGCGGCTGCGGCCGTCGCGCACCATGCGGGAGAGGAAGCGGAGCGCCGGGAGGCACGTGCGGCAGGGCCTCCGGTCGCGAGCGCAGGCCGCGAGGGAGTACGGGTCGCCGCAGGTCGAGAGCTCCTCGTTGGCGAGCGACCAGAAGCTCTCGCGCTCGCTGGAGCTGAGGTCGGCGAGGTCGATGCCGGGGATCTCCGTCACGTCGCCCTGGCGCACCACCGCGGGCCGAGGCGCGTCGGAGGTCGAGGCGCCGCTCGCAGCGTCGGGGGTCGAACCGACACGGTTGTTGCGGCAGCTCGCGCCGAGGCCGACCCCCGCGAGGACCAGCACGACGCACCAGGCGAGACGAGGACGAGCCATGACGGAGGGCTCTACGTTGCGGCTCGCGAGGGTGTCAAGACGCTCAATTGTCCGGGGCGCCAGCGGTGACCCAATCGACCACCACGCGGATCTCCTCCTCGCCCAGCGGCGCCCTCCCGAGGGGCATGCGCGCGCCCCAGATCGGTCCGTCGCCGAGGAGCTTGTAGATCAGGTAGCTGTACTCTGGACGCCCTCGCCCCGCGGTGATCCCGGGGTCGATGCGCGGCAGCGTCGACCAGCGCGGGTCGAGCATCTCCAGCGTCGCGCGGCCTCCTCGTTCCCTCGCCTGCACCCCGATGCACGACGCGCGGATCGCGCTCGGCGAGGAGAGGTCGAGGCCCATCGCGGGAGCGGTGTCTCCATGGCAGCCGCCGCCGGTGCAGTGCTGCGCCAGCAGCGGCGCGACGTCGCGGCGCAGCGAGGGCACCACGTCGCGGGGCACCGGCTCGCGGACGGTGGGTCGGAAGCGCACCTCCACCGGGGCCGGGAGCGCGCTGCCATCCCAGCCGCGGATGCCGTCGTCGATGGTGAGGACGTACTCGAGCCCGGGGCGCAGGTCGTTGGGGTTGGGGTAGAGGCTGAGCTCGCGGCGCAGCATGTCGTAGCGGAGTCCACCGAAGGCCTGGAGGCCGCCGGTGGTCACTCGCAGCTGCGAGCGGTCGAGGGTGGAGGGGGCGAGCAGCCGGTCGAAGCGCACCCGCAGCGGCGGACCGATGGGGTGCGTCCCACGGCCGCCGTCCGGAGCGGACGGCGTCGTCTCGACGATGTGGAGCTGGTCAGGGGTGGGAGAGTCGGAGGGGAGCGCGTCGCACCCTCCTAGAGCTAGGGCAGAGGCGATCAGGAATCGGCGTACTCGTTGATCTGTTCGCGCACCACCTGATCGGTGATGCCGCTGGTGATCATGGGCTTGAGCACATCGGCCAGTGTCAGGAGGAGGTCGTCGACCGACCCATCCTGATTGAGCTTCTGCAACAGCTGGCGTGACTCGTGGCTGTCGTCCTTCCGAAGAAACTCGCGGACGGCGTCGATGCCGATGTCGCCCTGGAAGTCCAGCTGGATGTTGTCGAGCAAATAACGGACAAGTTCCTTCACAGACGCCCTCCTCGGGATCGGTGCGCGATCGCACGCGGGACCGTCTCATAGCCCCACCCCCGACAGGGCGGCAAGGCCAAAGTACACCACCGTACAACCAGCGGGTCGACCCGGGTTTCCGCTCACTCCTCCCACCACGGCCGCTGCGCGGGCGTGCCCGGCGCGGTGGGCGTGGTGGGCGTGGTGGGCGTTCCCGGCGTGGTGGGCGTCGCAGGCGTCGCAGGACCGGTGCCGGGGCGGACGGTCGCGGGAGCAGTTCCGGGGCGAGCCGGAGGCGGCGGGTTCTCGACCTCGAGCGTGGGCGCGGAGACCAGCCACCACGGCAGCTCGCGTCCCTGGGCGTCCAGGCCGAGGCCGTTGATGGTCTCGCCCCCGCCCTGGGTGCGCGCCGCGCGCGTGTCGATCACCCGGCGGAACTCCTGCCGCGTCTCACGGAAGGCCGGAAACTCCAGCGGGAGGACGATGCGGTCCATGCACGTGCGCAGCTCCGCGTCGGCGGGTGCGTAGGTGGCCAGGCGCACCCGCGAGCGCTGCGCGGTCAGGGCGGCCATCTGAGCGCCCACCCAGGTGAGCGCCTCCTCGGAGGTCGTCGGGTGCGTGACCCCGTCGGCCCCGGCCGTGCGCGCCGGGGGGTTGGACTCCATCAGCCGCCGCGGGAGCTCGCTGCGCAGCGTGACCACCACGCGGATCTGGTTGAGCGTCGGGTTGCGGCTCACGGCCCCCTGGGCGCACTCGCGGACCTCGTCGAGGTGGAGGTTCCACGTCTCGTCGAAGGCCGCGTCGGTGAGCGACGAGGGCACCGTCGCCTGGAGTTCGTGCAGCCGGTTGACCTCCGCCTGCAGCGCGGCCTGACGCTCGCTCTCGGTCTGCTGGGTCTCGCGGCGCTGGATGTCCGAGGCGTCGCGCTGCTGCAGCTCGGTGACGTGAGCGCGGGCGAGCGGGTTCACCCGCGCGTCCTCGGAGAGCTGCTCGAGCCAGGCGCGAGCGGGCGCGTCGCCATGGCGGAAGATCGCCTCGATGGCGGTGTTGAGGGCCACCACGCGCTCGGGGCCGCGGAAGGAGCTGTCCGAGCGGTAGAGCTGCACCCACCGCTGGAAGACCGGGACCGAGCTCCCCTCGCCCAGCGCTCCGATCGCGTTGATCACGTCTGGCAGGGCCTCGATCGGGGTCTCGTGGTCGAGCAGGTGGGCGGTGAGACCCGGCACGGCCTCGCGGGCGTTCATCGCGACCAGCGTCGGGGCGATGACCTGCAGCGGCGGGGCGGAGTGGTTCTCGAGGTAGTCGAAGTGCTCCTCGAGGGCGGCGACGAGGAAGCGAGCGCCGGTGCGTCGGGACTGCAGCGCCGTGGCGATGCTCTGCCGGAGCTGCACGGGGATCGAGCGCTGGGTGTAGAGGTCGAGCAGGTCGTGGGTGACCTCCTCGTCCTCCAGTCGGGCGAGCCTCGTCACGAGGAAGGACCGGAACGGCACGAGGCGGTTGTCCGGGTCGCGGATGAGCGACACCAGCTGCTCCCTCGCGCTGCCCTCCGGGGCCGTTCGCTCGGCCGGGAGCGCGAGGCCCCCGACGTCCATCGCGATGGCCCCGACCTGGGCGTTGAGCTGCGAGACGATGCCCACGGCGCCGGTCGCCGGGTCGATGCCCCGAACGACGCCGCGGTCGGAGACCACGAAGAGCCCCGACGGCGTGAGGTCGATGGCCTCGACGTCCTCGTCCAGTCGAACGGCCCAGCGCACCGCGCCGGTCGAGGCGTCGACCGCGAGGAGGTCGTGGTAGTAGGACGCGAAGATCGTGTCGCCCTGCACCGCGAGGCGCCCGCCCTCCGCGGGAGCGCCCGGCAGGAAGGTGAACCCGATGCGGTCGCGCGCCGTGCGAGTGCCGGTCGTCGGTAGGAAGGCGTCGCGGTGGATGAGCGGATCGCCAGGAATTCCCTCGAAGGGGTTGGCGAGAAACTGGCTGCCCGCACGGGTGCCCGAGGCGCTGTCCGCGTTGAGGCGGTAGATGCCGCGACCTCCGTAGAAGACGCCCTGCGGCGAGGCGAACACCCACGAGAGCACGTCGTCGGTGGAGCGCAGCCGCGCCCGCTCGACGCCCGAGCCGAGGTCGAGCACCGCGATGCTCTGACGGTCCCACGGGACGAAGGCGAGGCCCCCCTTGGCGGCGGGGCGCCCGAGGATGCCGCCGACCTCGTGGCTCCAGCGCTCGCTGCCGCTGCGGGCGTCGACCGCCTGCACGCGGCCCGAGCGGCGGGTGCCGCCGGTGAGGCCCGCGGAGAAGCACATCACGATGGTGTCGCCGTCGCGGTCCGCGCCCGCGAACTCCAGGCCGTTGTGGTCGACGTGACCGCGCTCGGCGCCGGTGGCGAGGTCGAGCACCTTGGTCGACGACCCCACCTCCACGACCACGGCGTCGCCGAGGATCTCCGGCGTGCTGGAAGCCGCCATCGGCCGTGACCAGAGGGCCTGGCCCGTCTGCACGTCGTAGACGGCGACCGCGCGCCCCTCGCCCTGGATGACCGTGGCGAGAAGCGGGCGACCGAGAGCGTTGCGCGGCCGGTCGGTGATGGCGACCGCGCCGGCGGAGGCGGAGACCTCCCCCAGGCGGCCGCGGTTGTTGTCGCCGAAGCGGGACGAGAAGGCCGTGGTCGTACGGATCGGGGGCATGCAGCCGGCCAGGCCGACGGAGACCAGGGCGGAGAGCGCAAGGGCGCGGCGGTTCATCGGGGGGCTCCTGGCGCGGGGGCATCGTTGATCTGACGGATCGCGAGCTCGGCCCGGGCGCGGGCGCGAGACCGGTCGGCGGGCGGGAGCTCGCGCACCCACTCCTGGAGGAAGGCCTTCACCTGCGTGGTGGGCGAGCGGGACACGAGCTGCTCCACGATGCGGAGCTTCACCGGATCGGTCAGGTCGCGGCGGTCGAGGAAGCGACGGAAGCCGGGGAGCAGCACCGAGAGCGGCGCGTGCCCGACGGATTCGAGCAGCCGGTCGGCGGCGGCCGCGTCGCCGAGGGCCCCGATGGACTCGGCGGCCTCGGGGATGTTGCGCTCGAAGGCGCGCTGCAGGAGCGCGAGCGACGAGCGGGCGTTGATGCGCCCGAGGGCCCGGGCGGCCTCGGCGCGCACGCCATGGTCGGAGTCGCGCAGGCCCGACTCGATGAGGGGGCGGCTGCGCTCGTCGCGGATCTGGCTGAGCGAGGTCACGGCGCGCAGTCGCACGGCGGCGCGGCGGTGGCGCATCAGCGAGCCGAGCTCCTCGATGGCCTCCGGGCGCCCGAGGATGCCGAGCTTGGTCACCACCAGGTCGAGCAGATCGTCCGGCAGGCCGCTGCGCGCGAGGGTGATGAGCGGGGGCACGGCCTCGGCGGTGCCGATGCGGGTGAGCGCGTCGACCCCTTCGGTGATCTCATCGGGGTCGGCGGACTGCAGTCGCTGCGTGGCCTCGCGGAGCGTGAGCGGACGCGCCGCCGCGGTGGCGGTCGCCGGCGGACGGGGCTGCGCGGACGCGGGGGAAAGGGCCGCTAGCGCCGCGAGGCAGAAGGACGCGGCGCTGAGCCGGGAGAGGTTGTGCATCAATGGGCTCCCAATGGAGGGGGACGAGCGATCGCGGGAGGTTCTAGAACGAGGCAGCGCGCGCGATCAAGGGAGGCCTGGAGCGCGCCTCGCGGCTTTGCGCGATGGTGCTGGTTGCATATAGACACCTGCGGGCCCGGTCGCCGGGACCCTCCAGATGCGCCAGCGCGAACCTCATCATACCCCCGGGATTCGTCCCTCGACGTGGGCCCCGACCGCGCTGGCCTGGGTGCTGGGCATCGGCCTCGGAGGCGTGCTGGTGGTGGGATCCCCCGCCCCGACGGACCTCCGCGGCGCGCTTACCCGACGAGGTATCCGGGTGCTGGCCGAGCCCGTCTGGATCTCCCGATCGACGCTCGGCGAGAGCCGCGCCCTGGTGCTGGCGCGCACCGGCGACGAGAGCGTGGACGTCCTCGCGGTCACCGCGCGCACCGACCACCGACAGCGGGTGCTCGCGCTGCGAGACGTCTCCAACCTCACCCGCTCGCCCGGCGCCGAGGAGGGCGGGCTCACCGCGCACGGCCGCTGGGCCGCCTACTGGACCTCCGTGGGTGACTCGGTCGTGGCGTTCACCCTCGTCGACCTCGAGGGCGCGCCGGAGGCGCTGTCGTCTGCGGGTGATCGGGGACAGCGCTTTCGCGGGGCGGTCACGAGGCTGCAGAACAGCGGCCGCCTGCGGGGCTACGGGCTCGACCGCTTCGACCTGTCGCGCCCGGTGCGCTCGCTGACCCTCCGCTGGGTGGGCGAGAGCCTCGTGGCCGACGCGGGGGCCCGCTCGCTGACCGTCGATGCTGCCTCACGGGCGATCACCGCGGGGGCCGAGCTGCTGCGCGAGCGCCCCCGGCTCGCGGGCACCACGGGCTGGGTGACCTGGCTCGTGGACACCGTGCGGAGCGTGCCGTGGATCGGCGGGGCGCCCATCGCGTGGGCCGAGCGCATCGCGTTCGGTCTGCAGCACGAGGTGGCGAGGGCGAGGGTTCGCATCGGCGAGGACACCTCTCAGGCGGACGCGGCGGAGGACCTCGCGGACGTGCTGCGCTCGGGTCCGGCGAGAGACGTGGACGGACCCGTCGAGGGCTGGCCTCCCGCGCCGATGACCGCGCGTCTCCGGCCGGCCCTGGCGCACGAGGGCGAGTGGGCGCTCATCCAGCGGGACGACCCCTTCGTCGGGGGCAACCCCGGCGCGCCGCCGGCCTTCGCGCAGTCGTTCATCCGCACCGACTCGGAGCGCCCCGACACGCGCGTCTACGTGACGCTCTGGGACGCGCGCCAGGTCGAGCTGCACGTGGTGCCCGGATCGCAGGAGCCGATGGGCGCCACGGGGGAGACCGGGAGCGGGTCGGTGCCGCGCGATCCGCGCACCATGAGCCGGCTGGTGGCGGGCTTCAATGGCGGGTTCCAGGCGCTGCACGGCGAGTGGGGGGTCTTCGCGGAGGGGACGCTCTTCCTCCCGCCGAAGCCCTGGGGAGCGACGATCACGGCGCTCGAGGGCGGGCGCACGGGCTTCGGCTCGTGGCCGCCGGACCAGGCGAGCATTCCCTCGGACGTGCTGGAGTTCCGGCAGAATCTGACGCCCCTGGTCGAGGACGGGGTGATCAACCCCTACCACCGCTCGTTCTGGGGGGGCACGGCGCCGGGCGGTCCGCCGGGGGAGAGTCACACCGCTCGGACCGGCCTCTGCTCGACCACCGAGGGTCACGTGGCGTTCTTCTGGGGCAACGGCCTCACGGAGGTCTCGCTCGGCGAGGCGATGCTCGCGGCGCGCTGCTCCTACGGACTGCACCTGGACATGAACGGCGCCAACACGGGCTTCGAGTTCTACCGGGTGGCGCGCATCGGGACCCTCCCCCCGTTGCCTCGCAGCCTCACCCGCGAGGCCGAGGCGCAGGGCCCGGTGCCGGGCGCCCCGGGCTTCGAGTACCGCACGCGACGCATGGTCCGTGGGATGCACCCGCTGGGCTTTCCCCGGTACATCAAGCGCGACCCGCGCGACTTCTTCTACCTGCTGCTCCGGCCCGTGCTGCCCGGCGCCCCGATGCCCTCGCCGGTCTCCCCCGCGGTCGAGGGCGAAGGCCGCTGGACCATCGACGGCCTCTCGCACGCGGCCTTTCCGTGGCCGATGGCGAGGACCCGGGTGCGGCCCGACGTCGCGCACCCCGAGCGCTGGGTGAACCTCCTGCGGGTCGATCCTAGGAGGGTAGGCCCCGGGCCGGTCGGCTCGCAGGGCCGCGTGGCGACGGTCGTCGGGCCGGGCTCCACGGCCGCCGCTGGACCGAGGCTGCGATGGGACTCGCAGGCGGGCGGGCGCTGGATCGAGGCGACCGAGGGCGACGGCTTCGAGGGCGCCGCGCTGGCCGCCGGGGCGACGGCGACGAGGGGCGCGTGCGTCGATCGCGACGGCTTCCTGGTGCTGGCCGTGGCCGACCGGCCGATGCCCGACCTGCTGGCCGCGGCCTTCCAGCTCGTCGGCTGCGCCGGGACCCCGCTGGCCCTCGCGCCGGGCGTGACCATCGGCACCGAGGCGACGCGGGACGCGCTGGGCGCCACCATCGCCCCGGACGCGCTGCCCCGCTTCGACCTCGTGCTGCGCGGCGGCGGGGCGGAGCGGGTGTTCCCGGAGATCAGGCCGGTGCCGGTGCGGGTCTGGTATGACGCGCAGCATCGCCGGGTCCGCTACCGTCAGACCGGCGACGGCGGCGTGCAGATCAACCTCACCGGCGGTCAGCGGGTGTCGGTGCCGAGCTGGGGAGGCTCGACGCGATCGCCCGGAGACGCGGGCGCTCCGCGGTAGCGCCTTCGAGCGTGCACCCAAGGTTGCCCTCCGCTCGCGCGCTCTAAGCCCTTGAGCCTCCGCTCGCGACCGGCGCGACTCTCTTTCCACAGCGCCGACGCGCCACCCGCAACGAGCGGTGGCGCGCTGGTGTCGTTGACGGGGCGCGAACGGAACGAGTAGAACCCCGTGGCATTTCAACCAATGATCCCGACTCGCCGCTGCCAGTGCGTGGAGATCGGCCCGAGGAGAGTCGCGCGGTGAAGAGTCCCGTCAAGTTCGGGAAGTACTACCTCCTTGAACGCATCAGCGTCGGCGGCATGGCCGAGGTGTTCAAGGCGAAATCCTTTGGGGAGGCGGGCTTCGAGCGCCTGGTGGCCCTCAAGCGCATCCTGCCGTCCATCGCGGAGGACCAGGAGTTCATCGCGATGTTCGTCGACGAGGCGAAGCTGGCGGTGCAGCTCACGCACCCCAACATCGCGCAGATCTTCGAGCTGGGTAAGGTCGGCGACTCGTACTTCATCGCCCTCGAATACGTGGCCGGTAAGGACATGCGCGCGATCTTCGAGCGCGTGAAGAAGCGCTCGGAGCCGATCATGGTTCCGATGGCCTGCTACATGGTCATGAAGCTGTGCGAGGGCCTGGACTACGCGCACAACAAGAAGGACGCCGCGGGCCGCTCGCTCGAGCTGGTGCACCGCGACGTGTCCCCGCAGAACATCCTGATCTCCTACGACGGGGACGTGAAGCTCATCGACTTCGGCATCGCCAAGGCGGCGAGCAAGAGCTCGAAGACGCAGGCGGGCATCCTCAAGGGCAAGTTCGGGTACATGTCCCCGGAGCAGGTGCGCGGGCTCCAGGTCGACCGCCGCAGCGACGTGTTCGCGGTGGGCATCTGCCTCTACGAGCTGCTCACCAACGAGCGGCTCTTCGTCGGCGAGTCGGATTTCTCCACGTTGGAGAAGGTCCGCAACGTCGAGATCATGCCCCCGACGACCTACAACAAGCGCATCCCCGACGAGCTCGAGGCCATCGTGCTCAAGGCCCTCGCGAAGCACCCGGAGGACCGGTACCGCAGCGCGATGGACCTGCACGACGACCTGCAGTCGTTCATGTACACGTCGGGCAATTTCTTCGCCCGCAAGGACCTGAGCGCCTACGTGCACAAGATCTTCGCCGAAGAGATCTCGCGGGAGCTCAGCCGCGACGACGAGTTCCGCAAGTTCGACTCGCGACGCGCCAACGACCTCGAAGAGCTGGAGGGAACTGCAGTGCTGTCGACGCCGACCCCGCCGGGCGGATCACCGAAGGGCTCCCCTCCGTCGCCCCGGCTGGGCACTCCCCCGCCGCCCCCGCCGCCGCCCCGCGCTCCCCGCGGGACCGTCATGGGCATGGGAGGCGCCGCGCAGGCCGCTCAGGCCGCCGTCGCCGCGGGCATGCGCAACTCGCCCGTGTCCTCGACCCCGGGCTCGGCGCGTCCCTCGTCCGTGTCCGGTCCCGTCCCCGCGGTCGCGGTGCCCTCGCTCCCGGTCGCCTCGCCGGTCGCCGCCGCGCCGGCCGAGGAGATCCATGAGATGGACTGGGACGAGGAAGAGCTCGCCACCCAGATCTACGACCGTCCCGAGGGGATGAAGATCCCGAGCTCGCCTCCGCTTCCCCCTCGCGCCAACTCGGGCGCGCGGCCGCCGGCCAACGGCCGCACCACAGGCGTCCTCCCGGCCCTGCCCTCGCTTCCCGGTCGAAACTCCTCGGTGCCCGCGCAGCCCATGGGCGCGACCGCCTCGGCGGTCCCGGCCCCGCCGATGCCGTCGACCTCGCTGCAGCCCGTCGTCAACGCGCCCCCCGTCGGCCCGATGATCTCCGCGCCCGCGGTGTCCGCTCCGAGCGCGAGCTCGCCCTCGATGCCCAGCGTCCAGCCCACGCCCAGCGTCCCCCCTCGCCCCAGCAGCGCGGGCAAGGACGCCTGGCGCATCGGCGGCGATCCGAAGTTCTCCCGCCCTCCGGCCGAACCGACCGCTCCTCGCGCGGAGCCCCGACGCAACGAGGGCAGCTCGGTGGTCGTGCTCGCGCTGCTCGGCGTGGTCGCGGTCGCGGCGCTCGTCATCATCGCCCTCAAGCTCACCCGCGGAGAGCCCTCCGGCGGCCTGCTGATCACCACCAACGTCGGCGGCGTCGCGGTGCTCGTCGACAGCCAGCCGCTCGTCGGCAACGGCCAGCGCTTCGAGGTGCCGGAGCTCTCCATCGTGAGGCTCCACCGCGTGGAGGTCCGCAAGCCCGGCTTCCGGCCCTTCACGCAGGACGTCCCGGTGCGCGAGGCGCAGATCACCCAGATGCAGGTCGAGCTCGAGCCCGAGCCGACCACGGCGATGGTTCCGCCGATCGTGCCGATGCCCGAGTCCAACCCGGCGGTCGCGCAGACGCCGACCCCGGCGCCCCCGAGCACCGCCCAGGTCGTCGCGATGAACACCCCGACGCCCGCCCCGGTCGTCGCTCCGGTCGTCGCGCCCGCGCCGGCCCCGGCGGTCGCTGCGGCGCCTGCCGCTCCTCGTACGGTGCGGGTCTCCCGTCCGGCCGCCACCGCGGTTCGTACGGCCTCCGTGCCGGCCGCCGCCACGCGACCGGTCGCCACGGCTCCGACGGCCCCGGCGGCGGGCGGCGCCACGGGTCGCCTCCTGATCTCCACGCGCCCAGCGTCTAGCTGCTCCATCGCCGGGCAGGGATCGTCCTTCAGTACGCCCAGCGCGCGCGTCCTCCCGCCCGGCACCTACCGCGTGACCTGCAACAACGAGGAGCTCGCCGCGCACGGCACCTTCTCGGTCACCATCACCGCGGGCGGCACCGCGGACTTCCGCAACCGCCCCCTCGAATAGCCCAGGTTCAGGGCCCGACGCGCGGGCCCACGAACAGGTAGAGCGGCGTCGGCAGGTAGGGGTACTCCCGCCGCCGCGCCGCCTCCAGCTCCTGCATCCCGGTGAGGCCACGGTCGTCGCTCGGGTGAGCGCGCAGCAGCTCCACCAGGCGCTGCTGGATGCGGTCGCGGAAGGCCGGGTTCTCCACGTGCACCAGGCCGTCGCGCAGCGCCTCGATGGCCGCGTCCGGGCGCCCCGCCTCGGCGAGCAGCGTCGCGGCGGTGAGGGACATCCACTCGGGCCCCTCGCCCAGGGCGGCGGCCTTGCGGAAGTGCTCGGCCGCGGCGGCCCTCACCTGACGTCGCTCCTCCGAGCCGCGAGGCAGGCGAGGAGACAGCTCGAAGGCCAGCGTGGCACCCCGCTGCAGGTGCAGCTCGCCGTCCTCGGGGAAGATCCGAAGCCCGACCTCCAGGTACTCCGCGGCGCGGCGGACGTCCTCGATGGGGACCTCGCCGGTGCGCAGCACCATCGCCACCGCCGCCCAGAGGTAGGCCAGGCGGAAGCGCGGGTCGAGCGAGACCATCACGGACGCGTACCGGTCGACGTAGCGGCCGGGGTTACGCGCGGAGAGCGACTCGCCGTAGTAGAGCAGGGCGTTGATCCAGAGGACGTCGGCGAGCCACTCGACGTGACCGAGCGAGGCCACGCGGGCGACGCCGATGGTGGGGATCTCGGCGGTGTCGAGCACCCGGCGGTGACGGTCGTACTGGCGGTTGAGGGCGCCGCGCATCGGCGCGACCGCGGCCGCGCCCAGGAGCATCACCAGCACGCCGACGAGGGAGCTTCGTTGCATCGGATGGCGACCGGGAGGGGAGGTGAGCGGAGCTACTCGGTCTCGTTCACGATGCGCAGCGTGTTGGAGTTGCCGGAGAAGATCCCGAAGGTGGACAGGACGCTGTCGGCGTCGAGGTTTCCGTAGGCCTCGGCGACATACCAGAGGTCCTGGTTGGGAGCGCTGGAGAAGCCGGCGTCGTAGGGGGCGGGCGGGGCGAGCGGGGGCGTGCCCACCACCACGACGTAGCGATAGCGCACGTCACCGACCGGGCGGAACCCGAGCTGCAGCCACTCCTGCGGCATCCCCGAGACCAGGAAGGGGACGCGCGCGCTGGTCGGCGCGGCCGTGGGCCAGGCGTTGCTGAGACCGAGCGCGGTCGGCGTGCCCATCGCGCCGGCGGCGCAATAGGTCGAGAACTCCGAGCGGTACGCGTCCTCGCGCGCGGCGATGGAGGCGAGCATGGTGCGCGCCTCCTGCGAGCGGCTGCGGCGAAGGTAGGCCGAGTACGAGAAGGCCCCGACGCCCGCGAGGATGCCGAGGATCACCACCACCATCATCAGCTCGATCAGGGTCATGCCGGCGCGAGCCCAGCGGAGGCGGAGGCGTCGAGAGGCGGTCGTGGTCTTCATCGGATCCTCCGGGAGGGGCGCGCAAGGCAGCCAAGGGCACCTTGGAGCTTCGATCGTAGCCCGGGACGCCGCGCCCGCGAAGGGGGTCCTCGGGATCGCCTCCGCAACCTGTCACGGCCGCTCAGCGCCGGACGCGGACCTCGTCGCCCTCGCCCTCGCCCTCGCCCTCCCCGGCCCCGGCGTCTCCGCCCGCCATCCCGAGCTTCTGGAGCCGGTAGCGGAAGGAGCGGAAGGTCAGCCCGAGGTGCGCCGCCGCGTGGGTCCGCACGCCCTTGGCGCGCTCCAGCGCCTGCCGGATGAAGCTCCGCTCGATGTCCTCCAGCGTGGCCTCGAGCTGCATCCCCTCCGGCGGCAGCAGCAGCTCGCCCGGGCGCGAGATGCCCGCGGCGCCGAGGAGCTCGGGCGGCAGGTCGTCGCGGATGACAGTGCTCCCCTGCGCCAGCGTCACCGCTCGCTCGACGGCGTTCTCCAGCTCGCGGACGTTGCCGGGCCACTGGTGCGCGAGCATCAGCCGCAGGGCCTCCGGCGAGAAGCTCACGAAGGCCCGGCCGTTCTCCGCGGCGAAGCGGCTGCGGAAATGCTCGATGAGGGCGGGCAGGTCCTCGCGCCGCTCCCGCAGCGGCGGCAGGTGAAGGCGGAGCACGTTGAGGCGGTAGTAGAGGTCCTCCCGGAAGAGCTTCTCCTTCACCATCTGCGCGAGGTCGCGGTTCGTCGCCGCGACGATGCGGGTGTCCACGGGGATCTCCATGGTCCCGCCGACGGGCCGCACCTTGCGCTCCTGCAGCGCTCGCAGGAGCTTCACCTGGAGCGGCAGCGGGATCTCGCCGACCTCGTCGAGGAAGAGCGTCCCGGTGTCCGCCTGGCGGAACATCCCCAGCGTCTTGCTGGAGGCGCCGGTGTACGAGCCCTTCTCGTGGCCGAAGAGCTCGCTCTCCACCAGGTCGGCCGGGATGGCGCCGCAGTTGACCACCACGAAGGGCCCGGAGCTCCGGTCGCTGCTGGTGTGGATGGCGCGGGCGAAGAGCTCCTTGCCGGTGCCGCTCTCGCCCGTGATGAGCACGCTCGCGCGGTTGGGCGCCGCCCTGCGCACGAACTCCATCGCCGACTGGAAGGCCGTGCTGCGCCCGATGAGCGAGCCGCTCCCACCCTCCGGGGTGAGGCCGCGGGTGATGATGCGCAGCGAGACGTTGTCCTTGAGCAGCGAGCGCTTCTCGAGCGCCTTCTCCACCTGCGCCCGCGCCTCGTTCACGCTGAGCGGCTTCTCGAGGTAGCAGTAGGCCCCGCGGCGCATCGCGTCGACGGCGGTCTCCACCGAGCCGTGCGCGGTCACCACCAGCATCTGCGTCTCCGTCGAGATGGCGCGAGCGTGGTCGAGCACGTCGAGGCCCGTCCCGTCGGCCATCATCAGGTCGGTGACCACGAGGTCGAAGGGCGTCGTCGCGGCGTCCAGGCGCTCCCGGGCCTCGCGCACGCCGGAGGCCTGCTCGACCACGTGGCCCATGCGCCGGAGCAGCACGTCCATCATCTGGCGCAGCGAGGCTTCGTCGTCGACGACAAGGATCCGTGCGGGGGCGGTCATCGCCGTGGATTGTACGCGATGCCCATGGGGCGGCGAAGCGTGGAGAGTCGAGGGGGAGGCGGAGGGCTCAGGCGTCGCGGCGCATCACGGCCACGAGGAAGCCCCCGAGGCGAGCGACGGGCGATCGGAGCGCGAGGTGCTCGGCCCGGCGGAGGAGCGGCCCCACCACCGGGAGCGTCACCGCGCGCGCCGTCGGGGTGAACACCCGCACGCCGTGGAAGTCGACCAGCGTGGTGCCCCTCGGGACCATCGAGCGGATGCGCGAGGGCGGGTCGAAGCGGGTGTAGACCGCCGCCTCGGTGCGGGTCTCGGAGACCTTCTGCGCGGGCCCGAGGGTCTTGGCCAGGTAGCGCAGGCTGAAGGGGTTGTAGAACTCCGCGAGGATGGTGCCGCCCGGGACGCAGACGCGCGCCATCTCGGCGAGGGCGGTCTCGATCTCGGGCACGTGCGCCAGGACCTTGTACGAGTAGACGAGGTCGAAGCGGGCGTCCTCGAAGGGCAGCTTCGTCGCGGGCGCCTCGTGCACCGTCAGCCCCCGCTCGCGGGCCTTCTCGAGCATCCCCGGCGACAGGTCGATGCCCACCGCCTCGCTCGCCACGCCGGCCACGCGCTCGAGGATGAGCCCGGTCCCGCAGCCGACCTCCAGGCAGCGCTTGCCGCGGGCGAAGGGCGCGGTGATCTCGAACTCCAGGTCGTCGATCATCCCGTGGTAGCCGCGGCCGCGCTCTCGCTCGTACCACTTGCTGAAGTCGTCGTAATAGGCGCGGGTGGCTTCGTCGCGGCTCATGCGCGGCCTCTAACACAACGGGGGCCCCTGCCGGAACTACGCCCTCCCCCGGAGCCTCAGCACCTCGTCGTAGAGGCGCTCGTGCGCCGCGGCCACCACCGAGGGGTGGCAGGTGTCGAGCACCCAGCGCTCTCCCGCGAGGCCCATCGCGGCCCGGCGAGAGGGCGCCTCGGAGAGCGAGCGCACCTGCGCGAAGAGCGCCGACGGATCGCCCGGGGCGACCGCGACCGCCCCGCCGGAGGGCATGATCTCCGCGGCCGCGGTGGTCGAGGACACCAGCACCGGCACCCGCAACGCCAGGGACTCGAGGAGCACCAGGGGCAGGTCCATCTTGGCGTGCAGCGTGTCGACGACCAGCGTGGTGAGCTCGGCCCCGGCGACCACGGCGTGGATGTCCGCGATCTCGCCGAGGAAGCGGACGCTCGCGTGGCGCGCGGCGGCCAGCGTGGTGAGCTCGGCGAGGGCCTCGCGGGCGCGCGGGGTCTTCGGTCGGGCGGCGATCACCCACGTGAGCGCGCCGTCGTCGAGGGCCGCGGCCTCGATGAAGGTGCGGGCGCCGTCGGAGTGCTCGAGGTCGCCCGGATAGAGCACGTAGGGGCTCTGGAGGTCGTGCTGGCGGCGGGCCGCGGCGATGGCCTCGGGCGACACCTGCACGGGCGCGAGCGCAGGCGGGATCACCCTCGCGTGGACCCCGGCGGCGGCGAGGCGGCGGGCGGAGTGCTCGCTCAGGGCGATGACCGCGTCGGCGAAGAGAAGGGGCGCCACGCGCTCGAGGTCGTCCGGGGCGCTCGCGATGGTGTGCACCGCGGGGACGCGGCGAGCGGCGCGGGCGGCGGCGCCGGCGCGGAGCGTGAGGGGGTTGGGGGCGAAGAAGAAATGCCAGAGGTCGACGCGCGGACCGGCGAGCAGGCGGGCGAAGACGCGAGCGTTGGCCAGCAGGCTCGGCGCGTAGGCCCCGGCGGCGGTGTACACGGCCTCGCTGACGACCCCCGGGAGCGAGGCGCCCGCGGGCACCATCACCCTCGGGCGATAGCGGCGCATGGCCCCGGCGAGGTCTCGCACGAGGTTCTTGTTGGAGTCCGTCCACGGAGGGGCGATGGGCTTGGAGACGAGGAGCACGTCGCGCATGGCGGAGGGGTCGGTAGCACACATCGCGCGCACGTTGACGGCCGGGAGGGGGCGCCCGTAGCGTCGCGGCGGAGATCCCATGGACGAGAAGAAGACTGAGGGCGAGCCGGCGGAGACGGAGCGGTCGGGCCTCCTCGAGCGCTTCGTCAAGAAGGGCATCGAGTCGGGCATCGACGCGATCAGCCGCAGCGAGGACACGGTGCGCTCCTTCGTCGAGAAGACGCGGCTGCCGAAGGAGGTCGCCCACGCGCTGCTCGACCAGGTCGACGAGACCAAGAAGGGGATCTACTCGGTCGTCGCCAAGGAGATCCGCGACTTCCTCACGAGCACCAGCTTCGCGTCGGACATGAAGAAGGTGCTCACCGGCCTCGCCTTCGAGGTGAAGATGGAGGTGCGCTTCAAGAGCGTCGACGGCGAGCACGGCGAGTCGACGGTGCGCCCCGACGTCCAGGCGCGCACCCGCATCAAGAGCACCAGGAAGCCCCCGGCCCCGTCCAGCGGCGAGGACGACGAGGGCACCGGCTAGCGAGGGGCTCGAGGGCCCGGCGATCAGGTGGTGAGGGCTTCGAGGTCGCCGAGGTTCACGCGGGCGGAGAGCAGGCCGAAGGAGACCTTGGCGCCGCGCACGTCGCGCTCGACGATGGCCCCGACCTTCCCCGCGAAGGGGCCGGACTTCACCTGCACCCGAGCGCCGGGTAGGAGCGCCGCGTCGGGGTTTACCACCACCGGTATGGCGACCGGCTTCGGGGCGGGCTTCGGCGCGGGCGCGGGGGCCGCTCGGGCCACGGGGGCCGCAGGGCGGGGCGCAGGGCGGGGCTCCGCGGCGGCGGAGAGCGCCGGGCGGGTGAAGGCCGGGCGCGGACGGTCCATCGCGGCGAGGCGCTCGCGGGTCTCGGTGGCGGCGAGGTCGCGGCGGCGGGCGATCTCGGCGTCGTGGCGGCTCTGCCACTCGGAGTCGCGAGCGGTCGCCTCCTGCACCTGCGCGGCCCGCTCGGCCTGGGCCTGGGCGAGCGCGCCGTCGACGGCGATGAGGTCGTTGTCCCGCGACCACGCCACGAGGCGGTAGATCGGCACCAGCGCGCGGAAGGCCGCGAGGATGGGCTCCTCCAGCGAGGTCCCCTGGTCGAGCACGACGGCGCGGGAGAGCGGCCAGCCCACGGACCACCACTGCGTCGGCAGCGACCACGCGGCGAGGGCCTCGTCGAGCGTGGCGTCGGTGACCTCGCGCACCGGGACCCGCGCGGCGCCCGTCACGCCCAGGACGAAGTCCTCGGGGAGCGCTCGGATGACGGCGACCAGCTCGGCGCGGCCCTCGGGCGAGGCGCAGCGGGCGCGCAGCGTGCGCGCGTCGACCCAGGCGTCGCCGTGGATGCGCAGCGAGACCTCGATGCCCTCGGCGTCGACGTGCAGCGCGAGGAACGCGTGGCGGAAGAAGGGTGTCGGGTCGGAGAGCGTGGCCTTGAGGGAGCGGTCGTCCGGGAGCAGCGCGTCGAGCGAGCGCCGCGCGTCGGCGTCGCGCCAGAGGAAGACCCACTGGGCGGTGACGGAGCGCTTGTTCCAGAGCGAGGGGTGCTCGTCGCTGGCGCGCAGCTCGAGCGCGAGCCCGAGGGCGTTGGCGTCGGCCTGCATCACGCGACCGAGCGCCATGGCCTTCTCCCTCGCTTCCAGGCGCGGGCGGTTGAAGGTGTTGGAGCTGGCCCTAGGGGGCGCGTAGGCGTCGAACTCCGACGCGCTGAAACCAGGGAAACTCACGGGGTATCTCCTCGGGCGCGAAGATACGCGCCGCGCCGTGCAGGTCAACGCGTTCGTCGGTTGCCGCCCGTATCGCCCCTCCCCTAAGGTTCCGTCGCATGGACGCCACTCAAGGTTCTCGCATCGTCCGCGCGCCCCGCGGCACGGCCCTCAGCTGCCGCGGATGGACCCAGGAAGCCGCGCTTCGGATGCTGATGAACAACCTCGACCCCGACGTGGCCGAGCGCCCCGCGGACCTGGTCGTCTACGGCGGCACCGGCAAGGCCGCGCGAAACTGGGCGGCCTTCGACGTCATCGTGCGCGAGCTGCGCGACCTCGGGGGCGACGAGACCCTGCTTATCCAGTCGGGTAAGGCCGTCGGGCGCTTCCGCACGCACGAGGACGCGCCGCGGGTGCTGCTCGCCAATTCGCTGCTCGTCCCCAAGTGGGCGACCTGGGAGCACTTCCGCCGGCTCGAGGCGCAGGGCCTCACCATGTACGGCCAGATGACCGCCGGGAGCTGGATCTACATCGGCACGCAGGGGATCCTCCAGGGCACCTACGAGACCTTCGCGGAGGCCGGGCGGCAGCACTTCGACAACTCCTGGAAGGGGCGCTGGATCCTCACCGCGGGGCTCGGCGGCATGGGCGGCGCTCAGCCACTCGCGGCCACCATGAACGACGCCTGCTGCCTCGCGGTGGAGGTCGACCCCGCCCGCGTCCAGCGGCGTCTCGAGACCCGCTACGTCGACCGGGCGACGGCCTCGCTCGACGAGGCCCTCGGGTGGATCCGCGAGGCCTGCGCGAAGGGCGAAGTGCTCTCCGTCGGGCTCGTGGGCAACGCCGCGGACGTGTACCCCGAGCTGGTCCGCCGCGGAGCGCTGCCGGACTTCGTGACCGAGCAGACCTCGGCGCACGACCCGCTCCACGGCTACGTCCCGCCGGGGCTCACGCTGGAGGCCGCTGCGGCGCTACGAGTGAGCGACCCGGAGGCCTATGTCACCCGGGCTCGCGAGGGCATGGCCCTGGAGATCCGCGCCATGCGCGACATGCAGCGCGCCGGGGTGATCGCCTGCGACTACGGCAACAACATCCGGGCGGAGGCGCAGCTCGCCGGGGCGCACGACGCCTTCGAGATCCCCGGGTTCATCCCGCAGTACATCCGCCCGCAGTTCTGCGTGGGGCGCGGTCCCTTCCGCTGGGTGGCGCTCTCCGGCGACCCGGAGGACATCGCGACAACCGACCGCGCGGTGCTCGAGGCGGTGCCCGATGACCCGTCGCTGCGGCGGTGGATCCAGCTCGCGAGCGAGCGCGTCGCCTACCAGGGACTGCCCGCGCGCATCTGCTGGCTGGGCTACGGCGAGCGAGCGAGGGTGGGCCTCGCCTTCAACGAGCTGGTGCGCACCGGCAAGGTGAAGGCGCCCATCGTGATCGGCCGCGACCACCTCGACTGCGGCTCCGTCGCGTCGCCGCACCGGGAGACCGAGGCGATGCTCGACGGCTCCGACGCGATCGCCGACTGGCCCATCCTCAACGCGCTGGTGAACTGCTCCGCGGGGGCCTCGTGGGTGAGCGTCCACCACGGCGGCGGCGTCGGCATCGGCAACAGCCTGCACGCGGGCATGGTGGTGGTCGCGGACGGCACCGACGGGGCCGCGCGACGGCTGGAGCGGGTGCTCACCAGCGACCCCGGGATGGGCGTGATCCGCCACGCGGACGCGGGCTACGAGCGGGCCGTGGAGTTCGCCCGGGAGCACGACGTCCGGGTGCCGCACCGGGTCGGTTGAGCCGGTGAGGGTCGCCGCCAACCTGCTCCTGCGCCACGCCCGCGAGGTGATGACCTGCTCGGGGACGCTTCCCCCCAGCGCGGCGAAGGCGGACTTCGACCCGACGCCGCTCGGGCTCATCGAGGACGGCGCCGTCGCCATCGCGGACGACCGCATCGTGGCGGTGGGGCGCACCGCGGAGGTCGAGCGCTCGGTGTCGCTCACGACGGGCGCCACGGTGGTCGACGTGGGCGACGCGATGCTGACGCCGGGGCTCGTCGACGCGCACACGCACTCGCTCTTCGTGGGCAGCCGCGCGGGGGAGTTTTCGCTCAGGGTGCAGGGCGCCGGCTACGCGGAGATCGCCGCGAGGGGCGGCGGCATCGCGGCCAGCGTGAAGGCGCTCCGGGGCGCGACGGACGAGGCGCTGCGGGCGGCGCTCTCCAGGCGGCTCGACGCCATGGCGCGCTTCGGCGCGACGACCGTGGAGGTGAAGTCCGGCTACGCCCTGGAGACCGCCCAGGAGCTTCGCTCGCTGCGGCTGGCGCGCTCCATGGGAGCGCGGGTGGTGCCGACCTTCCTGGGGCTGCACTCGGTCCCGCCGGAGCTGCGAGGCGCCGACGACGGGAGGGCCCGCTACCTCGCGACGGTGGCGGGGCGGATGCTCGACGCGGTCGTGGCCGCGGGCGACGCGCGCTTCATCGACGCCTACGTGGACGGGCCCGGGTTCAGCGTGGCGGAGTGCGCCCCGGCGCTCACCCGAGCGAAGGCGCTTGGGCTGCGGGCGAGGCTGCACGTGGGGCAGTTCGAGGACGTGGGCGGGGCGGAGCTCGCGGCGTCGCTGGGCGCGGCGAGCGCCGACCACCTGGAGCACGTGAGCGACGAGGGTCTGCGGGCGATGGCGGGCGCGGGCGTGACGGCGGTGCTGCTGCCGGGGGCGGCGTTCTCGCTGGGTCAGCCGATGCCCGACGCGAGGCGCATGCGGGCCCTCGGCGTGGCGGTGGCGCTGGCCACGGACTGCAACCCGGGCACGAGCCACTGCGACGCGCTGCCGTGGATGGCGGCCTTCGGCGTGCGGCAGATGGGGCTCTCCACGGTGGAGGCCTGGTTCGCGATCACGGCGACGGCGGCGCGGTGCCTCGACCTGCCCGATCGGGGGCGCCTCGCGGTGGGCGCGAGGGCGGACGTCGCGGTGCTGGACCTGCCGGGCTGGGAGGCGCTGCCGTACGTGCTGGGGAGCCCGAGGGCGCTCGCGACGGTGACCGGTGGAGCGCTGCGCCGCTGGGAGTGATCGGCGTATCCCGCGAGGCCGATGACAGATGTCATCGCCCGCGGTGACGAAGCAGCCCATGAACGCGCCCAGCGAGGGATCGACGTGCGTACAGAGCGCGCGGGATCAGCGGAGCCCCTCGCGACAGGACTGATGCGATGCTCTCGAAGAAGGCTGCACGAGCGTTCTTTCTCGTAGGAACGGCGGTGTGCTCGCTGGCGATGGTGGGGCTGACGATCGATTCGTTCCGGCGCATCCCCCGCCAGACCCACGCCGAGCGCATCACGCCCGCCGTGGCCCGGGGGAAGGACCTCTGGGACCACAACAACTGCATGGGCTGTCACACGCTGCTCGGTGAGGGCGCGTACTACGCCCCCGAGCTGACGCGGGTGTACCGGCGGCGCGGGCCGGAGTTCATCCGCTCGATGCTGCGCGACCCGGCGGCGATGTACCCGGGCCAGCGGCAGATGCAGAACTACCACTTCAATCCGGCGCAGATCGACGACCTGGTGGCCTTCCTCCAGTGGATCGACGGCATGGACCTCAACGGCTTCCCCCCGGAGCCGACGCTCAACCAGGTCGCCCTGCCCTCCGGCTCCATCGCCCCGGCCACCGACCGCCCGCAGGTGTTCAACCAGCTCTGCGTCGCGTGCCACTCGCTCGGAGGCCGCGGCGGCGCCGTGGGCCCCGCGCTCGACCACGTCGGCGACCGGCTGAACCCCGACTACCTCACCCGCTGGCTGCACGACCCGCGCTCGATCAAGCCGGGCACGCTGATGCCCCAACTGCCCCTGTCCGAGCCGCAGATCCGCGAGCTCGTCGCCTTCCTCTCCCAGCTCCGTACCGAGGTGCGACCGTGAAGTACGAATCCCAACGAGTCGCGTGGTGGTTCTTCGCCACCTGCATGCTGCTGCTCTCCCTCCAGATCGTCTACGGCTTCATCATGGCCTTCGCGCACGCAGGCTATGACAACCTGCACGCGGTCATCCCCTTCCACGCCGCGCGCGCCACGCACACCAACCTCCTGGTGATGTGGCTCCTCTGCGGCTTCATGGGCGCCGCCTACTACATCATCCCCGAGGAGTCGGAGAGCGAGCTCTACTCCCCGAAGCTGGCCCTGGTGCAGCTCGGAGCGCTGGTGGTCACCGGCGTCACCGCCATCATCGGCTTCCACTTCAACTGGTGGGAGGGGCGCAAGTTCCTCGAGATCCCGCGGCCGCTCGACTACCTCGTGGTCGTCGACGTCCTCGCGTTCATCTTCAACATCGGGATGACCGTGAAGAACGGCCGTCGTTTCACCACGACGAGCCTGGTGCTCTTCTTCGGGCTCTTCGCCGCCGCGCTGCTCTACCTCCCCGGGATGATCCCGACGGTCAACCAGACCAACGACTCCTACTGGCGCTGGTGGGTGGTCCACCTCTGGGTCGAAGGCGTCTGGGAGCTCATCATGGGCGGCATCCTGTCGTACCTGCTCATCAAGCTCACCGGCGTCGACCGGGAGGTGATCGAGAAGTGGCTCTACGTGATCGTCGGGCTCACGTTCCTCTCCGGCATCCTCGGGACCGGGCACCACTACTACTTCATCGGAACGCCCAACTACTGGAAGTGGATCGGCGGCGTGTTCAGCGCGCTCGAGCCGCTGGCCTTCCTCGGCATGGCCATCTACGCCGTGACCATGGCGCGCAAGGGCGGTCGCAATCACCCCAACCGCAACGCGCTCCTCTGGACCATCGGGTGCTCGATCATGTCCTTCGTGGGCGCCGGGTTCCTGGGCTTCGCTCACACGATCCCGCAGGTGAACCTCTACACGCACGGCACGCTCATCACCGCGATGCACGGGCACATGGCCTTCTGGGGCGCCTACGCCATGATCGTGCTCGCGATCATCTCCTACGCGCTGCCCAACCTCACCGGGCGCCGCCGCCACGATGCTCCGTCGGCGCAGATCGCCTTCTGGGCGTCCAACATCGGCATGACCGCCATGACCGCGGCCTTCGCCGTCGCGGGCATCACCCAGGTCTACCTGGAGCGCCGCGTCGGCATGGACTTCATCGTCGTGCAGCGCGAGATCCAGGTGCACTTCGTCGGGCTCATCCTCGCCGCGACGCTCTTCACCTTCGGCATCGGCGCCTTCATCTGGAACTTCATCAAGTACGGCCGCCCGGTCGGCGAGGTGCTCGCCCTGGGCGCCAGCGACGAGACCCCGGAGGAGGCCGCCGCCGCGGGCCACGTCGAGGGCCTCGCGTGAGCGACCCCGGCCCGGCCCCCTACTACCGCGCGGTCCGCCACGAGGTGGAGGTCTTCCGCCGGGCCTACGAGGCGCGCCTCCCGGTGATGCTCAAGGGCCCGACGGGGTGCGGCAAGTCGCGCTTCGTCGAGCACATGGCCGCCGAGCTCGGGCGCCCGCTGGTGACCGTGGCGTGCAACGACGAGACCTCCGCGGCGGACCTCCTCGGCCGCTGGATCGTCCGCGGCGCCGAGACCCTCTGGCAGGACGGGCCGGTCACCCGCGCGGTGCGCGAGGGCGCCGTGCTCTACCTCGACGAGGTCGCCGAGGCGCGAGAGGACGTCATCGTGGTGGTGCACCCCTTGAGCGACCATCGACGCCAGCTCTTCGTCGACCGCCGCGACGAGGCCATCAGCGCGCCGCCCTCGTTCATGCTGGTGGTGAGCTTCAACCCGGGCTACCGGCGAGGGCTCAAGGAGCTCAAGCCCTCCACGCGCCAGCGCTTCGTGGCGCTGCAGTTCGACTACCCCCCGGCGGACATCGAGGCCGAGATCGTGCGCGCCGAGTCGGGCGTCGACGCGGCCGTCGCCCGCAAGCTCGTGAGCCTCGCGACGAAGGTGCGAGCGCTCGACGAGCCGGGCCTCGCGGAGACCATCTCCACGCGGCTCCTCGTGGGCGCCGGCACCCTGATGCGAGCGGGCCTCGCGCCGAGGGTCGCGTGCGCCGCGGCCATCGTGCAGCCGCTCACGGACGACCCCACCACGGCGAGGGCCCTGCAAGACCTCGCCGACATGGTGTTCTGAGCGATGGGCTGGGACGAGGCGCTCTTCGGCTGGCTCTACCGTCGGGCCCGGGCGATCGTCCAGAAGCCCCCATCGGCCGAGAGCCTCGCGCGCGCCGGGCAGCTCGACGACGTGAGCGACCGGCTCGCGATCGTGGCCTCGGCGCTCGCGGGTGTCCCCATGCAGATCCGAGGCTCCGAGGGCCTCGGCGGACAGTCGCCGGGCACGCTGCACCTGCCGAGGACGATCACCCTCGGGCAAGGCCGAGAGGACGGCGAGCGCGCGTTCCTGCACCGAGTGGTCTGCGCGGTGGCCACGCTGCGCCTCGGGCTCTACGCCCCTCGCTCGCTCGACCGCGATGAGCTTCTGCTCTGGACGGCCCTCGCGGCGCCCGCCGTGCGGCAGGAGGCGCGCGCGATGCTGCCCGGCGTGGACGAGCTCCTCGACGAGGTCGCCCGCTGGGAGCTCGCGGCGCGTCCCGATCCCTCGACCCTCGCTCCGAGCGAGGCCGCGCTGGAGGCGCTGGTGCGCGACGGCCTCTCGGGCCTCGGCGAAGCGCGCTCTCTGGAGGCGCTCGCTCGCGACGCGGAGGCTCGCCTGGCCGAGCTCCGCGCGCTGCCGACGCGCCGAGGGAGCTCCGTGGCCCCGGTGGCCTCGTGGGCGCCGATCGGTCCTCGCGTGGAGGCGGGTGAAGGGAGCGGCGCGACGGCGCGGCCGATGCCCGCGAGCTCGATGCCGGGCGGCACCGAGCGCCGGGGCAAGGACCGCGACCACGTGCGCCGCATCGAGATGGCCCGCGACCGCACGGACGAGAACCCGCTCATCCACTCCTTCGAGAAGGTGCACACCGCCGAGGAGTACAAGGGCGGCCGCAAGACCCTCGACGGGAGCGACGAGATGGGCGCCCACGGCGACGCGCTCGACGAGCTCGACATGCGCGAGGTGATCCGCTCCTCGGAGACCACGCGCTCGCTCTACCGCGCGGACGTGATGCTCGACGGGGCCGCGGGCGACCTCACCGACGAGACCCCCGACGGGGGCTTCGCGTACCGCTACCACGAGTGGGACGAGCGCCTGCGGTCGCGGCGCGAGGGCTGGTGCACCGTGCGGGCGAGCGCGGCGCCGGAGGTCATCGCCCCGGCGCAGGCCTCGGAGCTGGTGCGTCGGGTGCTGCACCGCCACCGGAGGGAGGTGCGGTCGCTGCGCGCGGAGTTCGAGCGCATCGAGCTCGGGCGAGCGTGGCGCAACCGTCAGCCGGACGGTCCGGACGTGGACACGGACGCCATGGTCGACCGCTTCGCCTGCCTCTGCGCGGGGCACTCTCCGCCGGACCGCCTGCACACCTCGCGGCGCAAGCACGGTCGCGACACGGCCACGATCATCCTGCTCGACGCGAGCCTGTCGAGCGACGGCTGGGTCGGAGGGCGGCGCGTGATGGACGTGGCGCGCGACTCGGTGATCGTGCTCGGCGAGGCGCTCGACGGGCTGCACGACGAGGTGGGCGTCGCGGCCTTCCACAGCAACACCCGCCGCGACTGCCGCTTCGAGGTGATCAAGGGCATGACGGACCCGTGGCAGGGCTCCTGGCGGCGGCTCGCGTCGGTGGCGCCCGCGGGCTACACGCGCATCGGCCCGGCGCTGCGCCACGCGTCGTGGATCCTCTCTCGCGCCCGCGCCCGTCGGCGGCTGCTGCTCGTGGTGAGCGACGGCCGCCCCACGGACTACGACCGCTACGAGGGGCGCTACGGCGTGGCCGACGTGGCCATGGCCGTGCGCGAGGCCCACGACGTGGGCGTGCAGGTGTTCACGCTCGCGATCGACGCGCAGTCCCGCTCGCACCTCCCGGCGATGTTCGGCTCGTCTCGCTACGCCGTGCTGCCGAGGCCCGAGGGGCTCGTCGAGGCGATGGCCTCCGTGTACGGGCGCCTGCTGCGCTGAGAAGGTCAACATAGACCTGCTGCGCCACCCGATGCAGCGGTCGGCCGCGCTCGAAATACCCCGCGTATGTCTCGCGCGGCCTCCCTCGCCTCGGGGTGCTCGCGACGGTCTATGCTGACCTTCTGGGAGGGCGCTACGCCGCGACCCGCGAGCGGCCGCTCAGCCAGCGATAGACGGGGATGAGCCCGAGCGTGATCAGCACGGAGATGAGCTGCGAGGTGCTGAGCCCGAGGAGCCCGCCCCGGTCGTCGTTGCGGAGGATCTCCACCGCGAAGCGCAGCACCGAGTAGCTCGCCAGGAAGAAGACGAAGACCTGCCCGTCGAAGCGCTTTCGCGGGGCGATGAGGTAGTAGCCCACGGCGGCGATGGCCAGCGATCCGGCGGCCTCGTAGAGCTGCGTCGGGTGCACCGGGAGCGCGGGGAGCGCCTCGCTGGCCAGGCGGTGCGCGCGGTACTGCGCCTCGCTGGCGGGCGAGTACCTGGGGAACCAGGCGCTCCACGGGTGGTCGCAGGTGACGCCGAAGCAGCAGCCCGCGAGGAAGCAGCCCATGCGCCCCCAGGCGAGGCCGAGGGCCACCGCGAAGCCCGCCATGTCGGCGGCCTTCCAGAAGGGGAAGCGCTCGCGGCGGAGGAAGTACACCGCGTAGCCGACCGCGCCGATGAGGCCGCCGTAGTAGGTGAGCCCGCCCGCCCAGAAGGCCGCCCAGGCGAAGCAGTTGGCCTCCCTCGGGTGGCAGACGCCGTGGACCTGGTCCCAGAGGCCGTTGACGGAGCTGTGGAGGCAGTGCTCGCGGGTGATGTGCCACGAGACCTTCGAGGGGTCGGTGCAGAGGTGCACGTAGTCCCAGAAGTACCCGTCGGCGATCACGTGCAGGAGGCGAGAGCCGATGACCCCGGCGACCACCATCGCGAGCCCGAGGTCGATGATGACCTCGCGGTCGTGACCGAGGCGCCCGATCCACCGAGCGCCGATGAAGGTCGCCAGCGCGAACCCGGTGGCCAGCATCGCGAAGTACGCGGGGAGCTCGACCCCGAACAGCGCGACGAGGATGGGCCTCACGGCGTGGTCGCCACCGGGGTCGGCGCGGCCGCGCGAGGGGCCTTCTTCGGGCCGATGATGTACTCGAGCACCATCAGCCCGATGCCGACGCTGATGGCGATGTCGGCCACGTTGTAGGTCGGCCAGTGGAAGCGCAGCTTCACGTGCATGTGGATGAAGTCCACCACGTAGCCGAGGCGCACCCGGTCGACGAGGTTGCCGATGGCGCCGCCCAGCACCAGCGGCAGGGCCCACTTCATCAGCCGCTGACCGGGCTCCATCGTGCGGTAGAGGTGCACGATGAAGGCGATGGCGCCGAAGGTCACCAGCAGGAAGAAGGGCCGGCGGAGGGCCTCGCTCGCGCCGTGCAGCAGGCCCCAGGCGCCGCCGCAGTTCTCCGCGTACTGCAGGTCGAGGTAGTCCTTGATGAGGACGATCTCCCGGTTGGCCACGCGCTGCGGCAGGTAGTGCTGCAGCCCCGGCGGCGGGGTGCAGAGCGGCGGCGGGTTGGGGACCGAGCGCGACAGGCGGCCGAGCGCCCAGGCCTTGCTCCCCAGGTCGAGGGCGGCGCTGCCGAGGGAGATCACGGCGAGGAAGATCCAGTCGCGCGCGGTCACCGGCTCGATCGCGGGCTTCGCCTTCACGGCGGCCTCGGCCGCGGGCTTGTCGCTCGTCTCGTGGGCTACGGGGATCGGGTTCTCTTCGCTCATGGATCCTCTACGTGGGAGCGCCAGCGGCGCGGTCAAAGACTTCGACGGCGTGACGGCACCGGGGACATAGCCCGTCGGTGCCCACGTCGCCACGACGGCGCCAGCAGCGGTCGCACGCCGGGCCCGGCGCCACGCGCGCCCGACCGCCGGTGGAGGGCGCGGCCACCAGCTCGATCGCGCCCAGCCCGAGCAGCTCGGCGGCCTGCGGGGCGAGCGGACCGAGCTCGGCGCGCTCGGCCTCGGAGAGCGAGAGCGTCACCTCGGCGTCGCGCGCGTGGTCGATGCGGGCCTCCGCGGCGAAGCTCACGTCCCCTGCCCCTGGCTCGCGGCCTGCCTTCTTCGCGGCCTGCTTCTCCACGCCCCAGGCCTGCACCGCGGGCTCGAGCACCGCGAATACGCCGTCGCGTAAAGCGCGCAGCCGACCGACCGCGTGCAGCAGCGCCTCGCCGTCTTCGACCGCGGGCACCGTCGGCCAGAACTCGAGGTGCACGCTGTCTCCCTTGCCCGCGAAGGCCGGGAGGTGATCCCACACGTCCTCCGCGGAGAAGGGGAGGATCGGGGCGATGACCGCCGCCAGCGAGCGCACCAGGTGCTGCATCGTGGCGACCGCCGAGCGTCGCCGCGGGGTGTCGGCGGCGTCGTTGTAGAGCCAGTCCTTGGAGGCATCGAGGTAGAGGGCGGAGAGGTCCTGGCAGAACTCCACCACCGTCGCGAAGACCTCGCGGAAGGCGTACTGACGGTAGGCCTTCTCGCACTTCGCGAGCACCTCCCCGAGGCGCACCATGGCCCAGCGGTCGATGGGCTCGAGCGCGACGCCGGTCACCAGCACGGCGGGCTCCTCGCGCAGCGCGCCCAGCATGAAGCGCAGCGTGTTGCGCACCCGCCGGTAGGCGTCGATCGCCTGGTTGAGCACCGCGCGCGAGTAGGGCATGTCGTTCTCGTAGTCGACGAAGACGGCCCACGCGCGAAACAGCTCCGCCCCCTGCTCGGCGATGATCTTCTCCGGGGGGATGAACTCGATGTCGTCCTGGGCGATCGCGAGGGCAACGTCGTCGAGGGAGGTCTTCTTCCCGAGGCGCTTCTTCGCGTCGGCGATCTTCTCCGGCGTCGCCCAGGTGCTCTTCATCGCCACCAGCACGGCGTCGAGGGCCTCGCCCTTCGTGACGCGCGCGGTGATCTCGTCGCGACGCGCCTCCTGCCGGCGGCGGATGTCGCTCTTGGAGTAGGGGCGGCCCTGGTCGTCGCAGACGAAGCCGTGCGTCAGCACCGCCCGGTAGGGCGCCTCGCCCAGCACGGCGCAGCCCACCAGCAGCGACGAGTGGAACCACCCCCGGTGCTGGTCGCTGCCCTCCAGGTAGAGGTCGACCTTGGCGCCCAGGTCGGGCTCGGGCTCGCACACGGCGTAGAACGAGCTCCCGGACTCGAACCACACGTCGATGATGCTCGGGTCGCGGGCGAACTCCTCGCGAGGCCGCAGCGTGCCGTCGGCGCAGCGGATCTCCGCGGGCAGCACCGTGGGGTCGTCGCTGTACCAGGCGTCGGCGCCGCGCTCGGCGAAGACGTCGGCCACGTGGTCGAGGAGCTCGGCGTTGAGCACCACCTCGCCGGTCGCCTTGTGCTGCACCGCGGGGATGGGGACGCCCCAGATGCGCTGCCGGGAGATGCACCAGTCGGGGCGGGCCTCGATCATCCCCCGGATGCGCTCGCGGCCCCAGGACGGGACCCACCCTCGCGCCACGCCCTCGGCCTCGGCGCGGGCGCCGTCGGCGGCGAGCCGGTCGATCTCCGAGAGCGCTCGCTGACGGAGCGTGCGGCCGTCGGAGCCGGGAGCCTTCATGGGCTCGTCCATCGCGATGAACCACTGGGTGGTCGCTCGGGTGATGAGCGGGCTCTTGCAGCGCCAGCAGATCGGGTACTTGTGGGTGATCTTCTGGCCGGGCTCGTGGAGCAGAGCGCCCAGCGAGCGAAGGTGCTGCTCGACCACCGGGTTGGCGTCGAAGACGAACTGCCCTTCGAGCCCCATGGCCTTGGCGCCATCGCCGAGCTCGCCCGTGTAGCGTCCGTCGTCGCCGACCGGGGCGTAGGCCTCCAGGCCGTGGGCGGTGCCGAGCTTGTAGTCGTCGCGTCCGTGACCGGGGGCGGTGTGCACGAGGCCGGTGCCCGCTCCGCTCTCCACGTGGTCGGCGCCGAAGAGCGTCGACCAGCGCGCCTCGAAGGGGTGGCGGCCCTGCAGGCCCACCAGCAGCTCTCCCTTGAAGGACGGGCCCACTACGACCTCGGCGAGCCCGGCGGCCTTCGCGACGGACTCGGCGAGCGAGGCGGCGACCAGCAGGCCCTCGCCGTCAGCGCCCTTGAGCACGACGTAGTCGAGCGCCGGGTGCACGGCGATGGCGAGGTTGGCCGGGATGGTCCACGGGGTGGTGGTCCAGATGACGGCGGAGACTCGGGTGACGCCCTCGGGGAGCTTCGCGCGCAGGGCTTCGACGCCGGCGGAGTCGAGCGCGAACTTCACATAGATGGACGGCGAGACGTGGGCCTCGGCGTACTCCACCTCGGCCTCGGCGAGCGCCGTGCGGCAGTGCCAGCACCACTGCACCGGCTTCTTGCCGCGGTAGACGATCTCGTTGGCGACGAAGGCCTTGAGGGCGCGGATGACCTGCGCCTCGAAGCCGGGGTTCATGGTGAGGTAGGGGGTGGTCCAGGTGCCGAGCACGCCCAGGCGCTTGCGCTCGGTGCGCTGCACGTCGACCCACTTCGCGGCCTCGTCGCGGCAGCGGACGCGCATCTCCGTGGGGGAGACCTGCTCCTTCTTGCGCTTCACCTCGCGGTCGACGTTGAGCTCGATGGGGAGGCCGTGGCAGTCCCAGCCGGGGATGAAGCGGGTGCGCTCGCCCAGCAGGTTGCGGGAGCGGGTCACGAAGTCCTTCAACGCGTTGTTGAGGATGTGCCCGTAGTGCATGTGCCCGTTGGCGTAGGGCGGCCCGTCGTGGAACACGAAGCGGTGCTCCATCGGGCGCTCCAGGATGCGCTCGTAGAGCCGCGTGGACTCCCAGCGGGCGAGCCACTGGGGCTCACGCTTGAAGAGGTCGCCCTTCATCGGGAAGGCCGTCTTCGGCAGCAGGCACGTCTCTTTGTAGTCCCTCGGCACGGGCGACCGCGTATCACACCCGGCCGGGTGGTTCCAGAAGAGGCGCGGCGGAGGGCGCGCGACCGATCAGCGGCGGATGAGCTCGAGTTCATCGACGCAGGAGTTCGGACGGGTCGATGCGGGTGCCCCCACCCTCGCTGCCGCGCGCCCCTCCCCCAAGGCGAAGCCTTGGAGGGAGGGGCTGCACACGACTGCGAGGCACACGGTCGAGCGCTAGCGAACGGAGCCCCTCCCTCCAAGGCTTCGCCTTGGGGGAGGG